>NZ_JBKEDJ010000016.1:0-25420 GCF_047975355.1 Shewanella sp.
CGATAGGCTTCATCATCGCTTGGATTAAAGAGGATCATCGCCGGAGCAATCGCATTGACTTTGACCTCGGGTGCCAATTGCGCCGCGAAGGATAAGGTTAAGTTATCCAGTGCCGCCTTACTGGCCGCGTAAGCCATGTGCTTGGCACTGCCCTTTTCGGCCACATAATCGGTGAAATGGATAATATCGCTGGCACCAATCTCGCCCTCGGCTCCCGCTCGCAGCTGTGAGGCTAAGGCCAAGTTCATTTGATAGGGCACGCTCACATGCACCTGCATCATACGCTGCATGACTTCATGGGCGGCAAGGCTTTGGCTGTTGTCTGGCAGCCAGTCAGAGGCGTTATGGATGATGGCGCGGATTTTGGGGTATTGGCTCAATTGCTCAATCAGGGTTTGGAGCTGCGCATTATCGTAGAAGTCGCATTGCATTAAGGTCGCGCCTAGGGCTTGCAACTCATCGATGCTGGGATAATGGCTGCGATAAGTGCCAATCACCTTGTGCCCTTGGGCGAGCAAGTGTTTCGCGAGGGCGTAGCCAATGCGTTTACCCACGCCAGTGATAATAATGGGAGTTGTCATATCCATCCTGTTATTTGCCAAGCACTAAGCTATGCGTTAAATGTAAGGCAAATCTAGTTAGCTAAATCATCAGTAAAACAGTGTAATACGCCAAATGTTACTGTCTTTATTACCTAGCGCCTAATCATTAAGACACTAAAAACAATTCTATTTCGATCTAAAATGATTTTGCCTACGTATACTCGAGGCGAGCTTAATTGAGGAAGCCCTATGGAACTGCGGATTTTTTACGACGGCAATTGCCCTTTATGTCGCGCCGAAATGCGTCAGCTTAAAGCGCGCGATCCCGATGATCGCATCGAACTTGTGGATCTTAATGCCGAGCATTTTGGCTCTCGATTCGGCTATATCGATAAAAAGTATGCCAACACCATTCTGCATGGTGAGACGGCGACGGGTGAGATTTTGCTCGGACTCGATGTAACCTGCAAAGCTTGGGGATTAACGGGTACGCGCCCTTTGATACAAATATTGCGGCTGCCACTTATCAAACCCGTAGCGGACTGGTTGTATCTTCGCTTTGCCAAGCACAGATATCGCATCTCTTACCTACTAACGGGCAAGGCGCGTTGCGACAATCAATGCCAACTGCCTAAGTAACTAGCCTCAAGTAAAGACTCAAATTTAGCCCATAAAAAAAACGGAGCCATTAGGCTCCGTTTTTTGATAATCCAGATGGATTACTTAACGAAATCAACGCCTAGTTTGATATCGCCTTTCAGCGTATCTAACATAGAGTCACGGGCGTTAGCTTCGAATGCGCTCACTTCACCGTAAGGCAGTACTTTTTCGATACCGTTTTTGCCTAACAGTACTGGTTGAGCGAAGAATTCAGCGTGCTCGCTGCCGCCGTCAACGTAAGCACATTCAACGATGTTAGCTTCGCCTTGCAGACCACGAACCAGAGACATACCGAAACGGCAAGCCGCTTGACCCATAGACAGAGTCGCGCTTCCGCCACCGGCTTTAGCTTCAACCACTTCAGTACCGGCGTTTTGGATACGCTTAGTCAGAGAAGCCACTTCTTCATCAGAGAAAGTCACGCCTTCAACTTGGGACAGTAATGGCAGAATAGTCACACCACTGTGGCCGCCGATCACGTTCACTTTAACGTCAGCAACGTTTAAGCCTTTTAATTCAGCGATGAAAGTTTCAGAACGGATAACGTCCAGAGTCGTCACACCGAACAGACGGTTCTTGTCGTAAACACCGGCTTTCTTCAACACTTCTGCTGCGATAGCAACAGTGGTGTTTACTGGGTTAGTGATGATACCCACTAAGGCTTTAGGGCAAGTTACTGCCACTTTTTCGATCAGGTTACGAACGATACCTGCGTTGATGTTGAACAGATCTGAACGATCCATACCAGGCTTACGCGCAACACCAGCAGAAATTAGAACAACGTCAGCACCCACTAGGGCAGGCGTTGGATCTTCACCAGCAAAACCTTTGATTTCTACCGCAGTAGGGATATGGCTCAAGTCAACCGCAACACCCGGAGTTACCGGTGCAATATCGTATAGAGACAGTTGAGAACCCGCAGGTAATTGAGTTTTTAACAGTAGGGCAAGAGCCTGGCCGATACCACCAGCAGCACCAAGTACAGCAACTTTCATAGTTATCTCCGTTATTTCTCGGATATGTGTGACATGGATCTAATTTCCGTTGGCGTCACATTACTGGAATGTCACGTTAATTTCAATTATCCCTTAGTCGTGGAGACAAAGATTTAGCGAAACTGAGAATTCCGATACTGAATATTTACTCTAGTTCAATATCAATAGCGACAACACGGCTATCTAGCCATCCGTAAATTGCATTTTTATTCATTCATAATGGTTATTTGTTGACAGTTTGACCAAAACTATTCAAAATACGCCTGTTTTTTTGAATAAAGAATAAGACTATGCAAACGACCAAGAATCAGGATGACCTTGTTAGAATTTTTAAGGCGATTTTAAAAGAGGAGCGCTTTGGCTCCCAGAGTGAAATTGTCGCCGCTTTACAAGCAGAAGGCTTTAGCAATATTAACCAATCGAAAGTGTCTCGGATGCTCAGCAAGTTCGGTGCAGTACGCACCCGCAACGCTAAGCAGGAGATGGTTTATTGCTTACCCGCCGAACTAGGCGTGCCTACCGCAGGCAGCCCGTTAAAAAACTTAGTGCTCGATGTTGACCATAACCAAGCCATGATTGTCGTTCGCACCAGTCCTGGCGCCGCGCAATTAATTGCCCGTTTATTGGATTCCATCGGTAAGCCAGAAGGGATTTTGGGGACCATTGCCGGAGACGATACTATCTTTATTTGTCCATCCAGCATCCAAGATATCGCCGATACCTTGGAAACCATCAAATCTTTATTCAACTACGCAGAATAAAAAAACAGGTCAGCTTGCTGACCTGTTCTCTTTTATCTGTACGCTTTTCAGTCCAACATTGCCCTTGTTTCTGGGCTGGTGTCCCGATTACGTTACAGCATAAGACCTATCTGTTGGCTTGGATAACGCACACCTAGAACAAAGACTCGTCACCCCGAGCTCACAAACCATAGCTTATCGACCTTAACTCATCGACATTAGTCGCTGACCAGAGTCTATGGCCTTAGTAAGCCACACTTATCCTTTGATTAGGATGCGCCGCGTTTTCCGCTTCATCGAGCATCGCTTTGGCGTAGTCGGCCACTGAAATCTTGCTCTGACCATTCGCATCGGTAAAGAAGCTATCGCCACCTAAACGGTAAGAACCTTCGCTGGCGCCTGGGTAAATTTCTGCTGCTGGGCTAACAAAAGTCCAGTTAACCATGGTGTTGGCGGCGCGAAATGCCTTTAATGCTTCACCTTGAGCTAAGGCTTCGTCCTTATAGGCCGGTGGGAAATCTGGACTTGAAACCAAGGTCACTCCTGGCGCCACTTCTAAACTCCCCGCACCACCGACCCAAAGTAGACGTGGCACTTTTGCTTGTGGTAACACGGCTAACAGATTATTGACCGTCTTCGCGACTATGCCATGGCTCTGCTCGGCGCGCGCACCAACTGAGGCGATCACTAAATCGACACCCGCAAATGTCTCGGCTACCAACGGCTGAGTCAGGTCAACACTACGCACTTCTGCCTTTGTTTCGCCAAGCTTGCTTGGGTCACGCACTAAAGCAACTACCTCATGACCACGGCTCAGCGCCTCGTTAAAAATGGTTCCGCCAATCCAACCCGATGCACCTAATACTGCAATTTTCATTTGATAAGTCTCACTGCTGATTTAAATTATCACCAGTTTACTTGTGGTACTTCACGTGATAAATATCGATAAATGAGCATGATTGTTTCAGATTGAGATACTAATGGATAAAATTGCCGCCATGCGCAGCTTTATCGAAGTGGCCAACTGTAGCAGCTTTACTAAGGCCGCAGAACACCTCGAGCTCAGTCGCCTACAGGTTTCACGTCATATCCAAGAAATTGAGCAGTGGCTTAATTTACGCTTGCTGCACCGCACGACACGCAGTGTCAGCCTTACCCTGCAAGGGGAAGAAGCTCTGCAATATTGTCAGCGGGTGCTGAGCGAAGTTGCCGCAATGGAAAGCCGCGCCCATAGTCATAACACCGAATTAGTTGGCAGTATTCGTATTGCTACGCCCATCGGGCTTGGGCAACACAGCTTGTTTGATGTGGTCGATCGCTTTATAAAATTACACCCTAAGGTCAATATTCAGCTGTTAATGTCGGACAGTTTTGCTCAATTAGTGGATGAGCGGGTGGACGTGGCACTGCGCTATACCGAGCAGCCCGATGAGAATCTCATTGCCCGCAAACTGATGAGCATAGATGCTGTGCTGTGCGCCGCGCCCAGTTACTTGGCTCAAGCCGAGCCGTTAATCACCCCTAACGATCTGCTCAGCCATAATTGCCTTATCCATAGCTCGCAGCAACATTGGCAGCTACTCAAGGAACAGCAGAGTGAACTGATTAAACCTATGGGGAATCTGATGGCCAATGAAATGGGAGTGCTTGTCAGCGCCGCATTGCGCGGGCATGGCATTGCCTACTTGCCCTGCGACTTAGCCAATCCCTATCTGGCCAGCGGCCAACTGCAAGAAGTGCTCCCCGAATACACGGCGCCTGGGCAAACACTCTGGGCGGTGTATCTCTCCCGCAGTTATCAACAAGCGCTGGTGCGCGCCTTTATCGATTTTACCGCCCAGCAGTGGCAGCAGGATCTCAGCAAGTGGACGACGGCGAGTTAAGCCCACAAACAAAAACGCACTGAGGCTTTAAGGCTCAGTGCGTTGAGTCGAGGTTTGCGAAGGCTTAATTATCGAATTGCATCAAAAAATCTAAGCTTGGGGCGAAGAAAGAAGAACCCGTCAATGCGCTGGTGAAGTGCATCAAGTGATCGTGGTTACCCGCACCATCGCCAAACACCATGCTGTGGAGCATCTTCTCGAAGTGCTCTGGGGTGCGACAGGTTGAAATAAACATCAGCCCTTGCTCCTTGAGCGAGCCGTAAGGCATGCTCTGGCGCAAAATCTCAATCGACTTGCCGTTTTCATCCTTGAGGTTGACCCGTTTGATATGGCTGGTTAATGGCTTATCTTCCGACTCGTATTCGATGTTGTCTTGCTTGGTACGACCAATAATATCTTCTTGCTTCTTAAGCGGTAATCTATGCCACTTACTCAAGTTGTGGGCGTACTTTTGCACATGAATGTAGCTGCCGCCTTTAAATTCAGGATCTTCATCCCCAACCAAGGCAACCTCTTGACGATGACGCCCCTTAGGATTTTCAGTGCCATCGACAAAGCCTGTTAAGTCGCGGCTATCCATAAATCTAAAGCCGCGTTCCTCTTCGACTAACTCGACTAAATCTTCGAACATTTGGCTGATTTCGTTGGCGACTAAATGCAAAATGTCGTAGCGGTCGCAGCGAATATGCACAAACAGATCGTATTCGATCGCTGGCGCCTCACGGTTACCCGCTTGCATTGCTGGGAATGGTTTGAGCATTTCGGGGCGAGCATCGGGATAGAGACTGTCCCAATAGTTGGCACCTATGCCCACAAAACCATTGAATGCGCTGTCGGAGTATTGGTCCGTCAACTCATAAATATACTGCGCAACGTTGGCAATACAGGGACGCAATTGCGATTCAACGTTATCGTTGTCGCTCGCATTAAACATCAAATAGACGCTATGTAAGTTTCCCTCTGCACACACACCCAACTGTTCACGCGGCATATTTTGAATATCCATCTGGTTATCACCCTTTTGTCGATTCATTTTCGGCAATATTATCCGCAACTTTACCTGAAAATGACATTAAGTAACGCACAGTTTGTCCGTCTTTGTAATGTAAACACGTTTGTAGACTGGAATATAAAAATTGACGAGGCCATTACGCCTCGTCAATCAGTCTTACGCAAGCTTCGGCGCTCATTACGCCGCAAGCGAATTATGCCTTAGTAACCTGCGGCATAACCGTCTTTACGGCTTTCGGAGGCGCCGCGGTAAACGCCCGTTTCCGCATTAAAACCAATGGCTTGATATCCACCAAAATCACCGAGCCCATCGCGTAGCACATGGCCTTTCTTAATCAGCTCACGGCGCGTTTCAACGGGGAAGCCTGATTCCAGGCTCACATAGCCGCCGTCATTCATCACCTCGCCCGTAGGCTCGGTCGAACCTGTGTGCAAAATTCTGGGGGCATCGCCCGCTTCTTGCAAGTTCATTTTAAAATCAATCAGATTAACAATGATCTGCGCGTGCATTTGCGGCTGCGTTGCACCGCCCATCACCCCAAAACTTAGCCAAGGTTTACCATCTTTAGTCACAAAGGCGGGAATAATGGTATGGAAGGGACGCTTACCCGGCGCGTAGGTGTTGAAACGACCTTCGGTGAGATCGAACATCTGCCCGCGATCCTGCAGCACGAAACCGAGATCCGGTGGCGTCATACCTGAGCCCATGCCGCGGTAGTTACTCTGGATAAGCGACACCATATTGCCGTCCTTATCCGCCGTAGTCAGATACACAGTATCCCCATGTTGCAGCGCAGGATTACCCGCATCAACACTCTTAGCCGCCTTGTTTAAGTCGATGAGCTTGGCGCGATTGTAATTGTATTGCTGCGAAATCAACTCTTTAACGGGCACTTTGTTAAAGGCCATATCGGCATAGAATTTCGCGCGGTCGGCAAAGGCGAGTTTTTTGGCCTCTACAAATAAATGCACGTATTCGGGGCTGTTAAAGCCCATGGCCGCGACATCGAAGGGCTCCATGGTTTTTAAGATCTGTAACGCAGCAATCCCCTGCCCATTGGGCGGCAACTCCCACACATCGTAGCCACGGTAGTTGGCCGATACGGGTTCAACCCAGTCGCTAGTATGGCTGGCGAGGTCTTCATAACTGAGGTAACCGCCTTGCGCCTTGATGTATTTATCAATGCTCTTGGCGATATCGCCCTTATAGAATGCATCGCGACCGCCCTTGGCAATTTTCTCGTAGGTGTTTGCTAATGCAGGATTTTTGAAGATTTCCCCTACCGCAGGCATTTTACCATTGGGCATATAGGTTTCTTTAAAACCGGGGAATTGACCGAGTTTTTTACCACTGCCATTAAGGTAATAAGCAATCAGCTCAGAAACGGGGAAACCTTCGCGGGCATAACGAATCGCTGGCGCTAAATTATCGGCCATTGGCAGTTTGCCGAACTTATCGTGCAGTTCGAACCATCCATCCACTGCGCCGGGAACCGACACGGGCAGTGGCCCAAAGGGAGGTAAGTAATCTAATCCGAGGGATTTGAGCTTCTCTAAGGTTAAGGATTTGGGACTGCGGCCCGAAGCATTGAGGCCATAGAGCTTTTTATCTTTGGCGCTCCAGACGATGGCAAATAAATCCCCGCCAACACCGGCACCCGTGGGTTCGACTAAACCCAGCATGGCATTAGCTGCGATCGCCGCATCCACGGCACTGCCGCCCTGCTTTAACACATCAATCGCCACCTGTGTCGCCAGCGGTTGGCTGGTCGCCGCCATCCCATGGGTGGCATAGACTTCTGAGCGCGTCGCAAAAGCCTTACCCGTGATCCTATCCATGGCTAACACTCCTGGTGACGACATTACTGTCGCCACTGTGACTAAGGTACAAATTGATTTTATTGTTTTTATCATAATTCCTCCCACTCTGGAGGAATTAAGGTAACAAGGAAGGTTGAAAATATCAGCAGTCTAGGCGTTTTTTACCCAAGTTAAACGTAAGCAAAAATGTCATGCTTTCTGTTGACACAGCGACACATAGAGCTCGAAATTAAGATTCAAATAGTACTAGAGAATGTGGCTCTGTACTTAACCCCACTCGCTGACCAACATTCAACTGCATAATTTGGCTACGCACTTCGACATAATGGGCGTGAGACGCCGCCTCCACTTTCACCCAATAATGGCAAAATGCCCCGAGGAATCGCCGCTCGGTAATAGTCCCCACACCAGCATCATCGGCACTGAGTGCCAATTGCTGTGGGCGCAAAAATACTTGGCCATTAAAGGCATGGGATTGCGACAAGGGCGTCAGGCTGCGCAGCTCACCAATCGGTGTGGCAACACTATGACCATCGAGCACTTCGGCGGGTAAGTAGTTACCACTGCCGAGAAAATCCGCCACATAGCGGCTATTGGGCGCGGCATATAAGTCCTCGGCGCGGCCATGCTGCACTATCACGCCTTGGTTGAAAATAGCCAAGGTATCGGCAAAGACGAAGGCCTCGTCCTTACTGTGGGTAACAAAAACGGCGCTGACGTTGCGCTGTTTGAGAATGCTGCGGATCTCCGCCATCATGCTGTGGCGCACTTGGGCATCGATATTCGAAAAAGGCTCATCGAGTAACAGCAATTGCGGCTCATAGGCTAGTGCACGGGCAATCGATACCCGCTGCTGCTGCCCACCGGATAGCTCGTGGGGATAACGCTTGGCTAAGCCTTCAAGTTTTACTAAGGCAAGCATGTCATCCAAACGCGCCTTACGCTGCGCGGCCGTT
This sequence comes from Shewanella sp., assembly GCF_047975355.1. Taxonomy (GTDB): domain Bacteria; phylum Pseudomonadota; class Gammaproteobacteria; order Enterobacterales; family Shewanellaceae; genus Shewanella. Next base: position 8,609 of record NZ_JBKEDJ010000016.1, read on the forward strand.
AATTTAGCAACACCAAAGAGAATATTCTCGGCGACGGTCAAATGGGGGAACAAGGCGTAGTCTTGGAAAATCATCCCTATGCCGCGCTGCTCACTCGGCACAAATTGCCCTGCGCCGCTGACAATCTTGCCATTAATTTGAATTTCACCTTGGCTGATGGCCTGCAATCCTGCAACCGCCCTGAGCAAAGTGGTTTTGCCGCAGCCACTTGGGCCTAACAGCGCAAGGATTTCCCCTTGAGCCAGGGTTAAATCTAAGCCTTTGAGTACCTGTTGGCCCTGATAATCGCTATGAACTTGATGAAGATTGAGGGTACTGGTCATCGGCTATCTTGCTCCAAGGAACTGTTTAAATAAATCAGCGGGACTAAACCCACGAGCACAATCACAATGGCGGGCAAGGCGCCATGTTCAAGCTTTTCGTCTGAGACAAACTGGAAAACATAGGTGGCGAGATTCTCAAACCCTATGGGCCGCAGCAACAATGCCGCCGGTAATTCTTTCATGCTTTCAATAAACACCAGCAGCGCCCCGGCAAATAATCCCTTAGTGAGCAGCGGCAGATGCACTCTTTGTAGCAGTCGGCTAGGGCTCTGTCCTAAGGTCAGGCTCACCATATCCAGTGACGGAGAGATGCGTTTATAGCTAGTCTCCACACTGCCAATCGCAATGGCCACAAAGCGAACACAAAAGGCAAAAACGAGCGCGACCGTACTGCCGGTGAGTAACAGCCCCGGCCCCGCTATTCCAAACCAATCGGCTAAATCGTTAATCGCAAAATCGAGCAGAGTTAACGGCACCAGCACGCCAATCGCCAGCACAGTGCCGGGCAAGGCATAGCCAGTTGACGCGAGGCGCGATGGCAGAACATCACTCGACCTTGGACTCACGCGGCGAATAAACATCAATATCAATGCAATCGCGCAGCACACTAGGCTAGTAATAAGTGCGAGGCTCAGGCTATTCACACTCAATTGCCAGAAAACCGGATCCCAGCTCTGCTCAAAATAATCGATAGCGTAGGAGAGTAAAATTCCGCTTGGCAGCACAAAGGCCAGCAATAACAGCAGGCTACAATAACCGAGGGCAAGCACGGTTTGCATGGACGATAGGCTATATAAATCGCTCGCTTGAATCCGGGACTGTTTTTGGAATAACTGCTGCTTACGGCGGGCAAAACGCTCCACTCCAATCAGGCTAAAAACCACCAAGAGGATAATGGCCGAAAGCTTAGCCGCCGCGGTTAAATTGCCATAGCCAAGCCAAGTGTCGTACACGGCTGTAGTTAGGGTCGGCACGGCAAAATAGTTGACCGTGGCAAAATCCGCCGCCGTCTCCATCGCCACTAAGGCCACACCCACGGCCAAGGCTGGCCTTGCCATAGGTAAGGATAAGCGCCAAAAACTCTGCCACGGCGAGCAGCCCATAATCCTCGAGGCGTGAGCTAAGCTTAGGGATTGCTCCATAAACGCGGTGCGCGCCAACAGATAAATATAGGGAAAGAGCACCAGCGACAAGACGCACGCCGCACCGCCTAAGGTACGGATATCGGGGAAAAAGTAATCCTGGGGCGAATCCCAACCAAACACAGAGCGCAGCCCAGTTTGCACTGGGCCTGCGTAATCGAGTAAATCCGTATACACATAGGCAACTATGTAGGCCGGCATGGCCAAGGGCAGCAATAAGGCCCATTGCAGATAACGTCTAGCGATAAACTCACAGCGAGCCATTAACCAAGCGCAGGGCAATGCCAGCAAGAGTGAGCCAATACTCACCCAGAGGATCAACCATAGACTGTTGGAAATATAAGTAGGTAATACAGTGGAGAGCAGATGACCAAACACGGCCTCATCGGGCTGCGCCGCCTGAAGAATTAACGCAAAGAGGGGTAACACCAGTAGCGCGGCTATGGCATAACCAGTAAGCGACCAGCTTCTGGCTAATCCTAAAATCATGTGGATCCTTTAACCTAAGTGCGCCAATCAAGGCGCACTTATTAGTCTAACTATCTTTATTATCTAGCTATTGATTGTAACGCCAAACTAAAGATCAAACTGAACTTCGTCTAACAATTTCACCGCCGCTTGGTGGTATTCCGCCAACTTAAAAATCGGTAGTTGGTCGGCTTTAAACTCGCCCCAAGAAGCCACTAATTTTGAAGGTGCTACATCGACTTTGACAGGATACTCCATATTCACCTCGGCATAGGCTTGTTGAGCAACATCGGCAGACAGGAACTCCATCAATTTGATGGCATTGTCTTTATTCGGCGCATGGCGAGTTAATACCATACCAGAAACGTTGACATGGGCACCACGGTCAGCCTGATTCGGGAAATTAATCACCACGGCTTCAGCCCAGCTCTTTTGCTCTGGATCTTGCAGCATATTACCGTAGTAATAACTATTGCCGATGGCGATATCACACAAGCCTTCTTTGACCGCCTTCACCTGTGCCCTATCGTTACCTTGAGGCTTGCGAGCCAAGTTGCTTTTCACGCCCTGTAACCAGGTTTTAGTGTCCGCCTCACCGTGGTGAGCAATCATAGATGCCACTAAGGCGATGTTATAAGGATGCTTACCGCTGCGAGTACAAATCTTACCTTTGTATTTAGGATCGGCGAGTTCTTCATAACTAATCGCTTGTGGGCTTAAGCGATCTTTTGCCGTATAGAGGTTACGAACACGCATCGTCAAGGCATACCATTGCCCATCCGGATCGCGGTATTGCGCGGGAATATTGCTATTGAGCTGCTCACTTTTGACGGGAGAAGTCAGATCTTTTTCGACTAATTCTACCAAGCGAGAAAAATCAGAAGTTAAGACTAAATCTGCGGGAGATAAGCGTCCTTCACGGGCGATCCGCTCGGCAATACCGTCTTTAGCAAATACAAAATTAACCCCAATGCCAGTTTCCTCCGTAAAGCGCTTAAGAATAGGCTCAACCAGAAACGGCTGACGGTAGGAGTAAACGGTTAATGTCTCATCAGCGCTAGCCGAATTAGCAACTGACATTAATCCAAATAAAGCCGCACAAGTTACCCATTTCATTAGCGATTTCTCCTCAAAATGATGACATCAAGCGTGAATCAATTCTTAAGACTATTAATGATAATAGTTATCAGTTGCGCAAGAGTAATAGATCAAATGAGTTAGGGCAATAGATTGATTAACTTTTTGTTTTTAATAAAGTAAAACTTAAAATTGGTTATTATCTCAAATCAAACTAAACTGAACCTTAATTCGCTTAAAATACATGAGGGGGCGTTATGTTAGGCGTGTTACTACTGCTTGTCATTGTGGTAGCGCTGCTCGCGCTTATGACTCTCAAACGTGGTCCTAAAAAGCGCAAGCACTTTATCAAACTCATGGAAAACGAGAAAAGTAAAAATCAACGGCTTGCAGCTCAGGATCGCCGCTTTCATTGTGTCAGCATCGAGAATGAAGGCAGTTGCTGTGAACAGGTAGACGAGCTTAAAGGCAAACGTTTTCTGTCAAAGGAAGCCCCAGAGCTCCCCATGGAAGAATGCACTATAGCCAATTGCCAGTGCCGTTATCAACACTATGATGATAGACGCCAAACGGGTAACGATCGCAGAGTCGATTACGGCATTACCAAGGATCTCTACGGCGCGTTTGGTGAACATAATCGCCGCGAGACCCATAGAGGCCGCCGCTCGACAGACCATTAAACGCCTTTTACGCTGGGCGAGTTTCCACAAACGCCGGGAGATCGCGCATCTCACTAAACCAGAGCGAGGTCGCGGGTGCCACTTTACGCCAATCAAGTTCTGGATGTCTGAAATCTACATAATCCAATAAGCAGATTAAAGCTAATTGTGGTGCCTGAATCGTTGCTTGGGTAATCACACTCTGATGCTCCATTTGCAGCAAACCACGCAGCAACGCTTGCTCGAAACGCGATGTCCAAAAGGCCGATCTCACCCCTTCTTCTTCACGCATTTGTTCCTGACGCAATTTTACCGCGCTATCGATCAGACCTTTGATCATCGAATATTGGCACTGTAATACCCAATTATTCACTTGGCCACCGAACATCTGCTGCTCACCTAATTCGGCGTCTAAATAGCGCATAATCACTTCGCTATCGAAGATAGGCACCCCATCATTGGTGATAAGACAAGGGATCTGCCCAAGCGGATTAACATCGAGCAGCTCGGCGGCGTTTTCCATCGGATTGACTAAGACTTCTTCAATATCCTTAATCCCTAAATAACGGATTAATGTGCGAACACAGCGAGCATAGGGTGAAGCGAGGGAGCAGAGCAACTTCATCAAACAAATCCTTCTATATGACTGATATTAAACAATTAATACAAACCATTACTTTTAATTTCAATAAATTACCAATATTTTTCGACAGTAATTTGGCCTGGAGCACGACATAAATTTTTCGAAAGTCCTTTGTCGAGCAGCGCAGCCTGCGCACCACTGATCATCCCCGGATTACCACAAATCATCACCTGCGAATCCGCTGCACTGATAGTTAACCCCATTTTACGCTCAATTTCACCCGAGACTAGACCATCGGGAATACGGCATTGCAATGCATTGTCGACCTTTTCACGGGTGACGGTTAAACACAGGTTAAACTGATCAGGATATTGCGCCGAATAAGCCTTTAATTTATCGAGGTAAGCTAAATCTTTAGCTTCGCGGACACCATAGACAAGTACAACTTTTTCGAAACGCTGCCAAGGCTCTGGCGTATCGAGCATAGATAAAAATGGCCCCACGGCCGTGCCCGTGGCTAACAGCCATAAGTGACGGCCTTGCCCTGCTCCCTTAGAGATCTCATCTAAAGTCATAAAGCCTGTGGCTGTGGGGGTGATCTCGATTTCATCCCCGATGGCAAGATTTTGTAATTGTAGGGATAACTGGCCCTCTTCTACCGCGACAGCCAAGATTTCGGCATAGGGTTTATCGGGGGAATTAACTAGGGAATAGGCTCTAGCGACACGCTTATCATCTTGCAACTGACTGAGTTTAATAAATTGACCCGGAATAAAGGGCGCCAGTTCGGCCGCTATCCGCAGCGAAAATAATTTATCACTCCAATCAATACGTTCAATAACACGTCCCCTAGTCCACATAACTCGCCCTCAAGCAAAACGTTAAATAGACCCCTAGCATAGACTGTTCTCTGCGCAACAAAAACCCCTTATTGCAAGGGGCTTAAGACAAGGGAAATGGCAACAACATTGGGCACTAAGCGCGAGCTATTATGCGCTAGCCGTTTGTGTCTCATCTGGTTTCTTATTGAAGCTATCTCGGAAGGCCTGCAATCCCTCTTGCACTAATCCATAGGTTTTATCGACGCCATCGGCGATATCCCCTTGCAGCACTTTAAGACCGGACAAAATATCCCGCGCCTCCTTAAAACCATTATCGATCGCGCCACCTATGATGCTCATAAAACTGTCGAGCTGATCGTCCAAACTCATATTCGAATTCTGCTGTTGGTGAATGCTAAAGAATTGCGTCGCAAAACTCACAATACGACCAGCCGTCGCCTCGGGGGAATAATCAACCTGATTGTCATAGTTAGCTTGAGTCGAATTTGGCCCCATCGAAGGCGCTAATTCTTTATCTATCGCTTCAATTGCCGCGCGATAAAGTAACGCCATGGATTGATCACCGGACTTTAAACTCACTTCTTCCTGCGCCGATAGAATCGCCTGATTCATTAACTGCTTACTGGTTTGCTGCGCAGTTTGTTTGCCGGGCGCTTCCACATTTTTCGCTTTCTCACTATTAGCAGCGGCATTGTCAGCATACTTCTTATGGGGCGTTGAAGGCGTATGTACCTGTGCAGGGTTGTTGATTTCCATGATGCAAAATCCATTCAATTTGGGATGACTCTATTATCGACCAAAATTTGAGCAACTTTAGTATTTTTCTCAATTGCAGTACCATCACAATCTAAGGCAATGATACCCATGATGAATCTATTCGCCTCAGCGTCGCACTTGCATGCGCCCATCAGATAAGGATATATGGCATGGCAACTCCCCAATGGCTAGCAGTGGTTACTCACTCCTTACGAACCATCCGCTTAAATAAACTTCGGCTATTCCACACTCTGCTGTTAGGCCTGTTACTCTTTACCAGCATTGGACTAAGCCCCATCAATCAAGCTTTTGCCGATAATCGATTGATTATTTTGGTAAGACACGCCGAAAAAGCAGATACTCCAGCTGGCGATCCGCCACTTTCCAATGATGGCAGTGCACGCGCCCTCGCGCTGGTTAGCGCCTTGCAAAGGGCGCAGATTTCGCAACTGATCACGACCCAATATCAAAGAACCCAGCAAACCTTGTTACCTATGTCCGCGGAGCGACATTTACCCCTTACCGTGGTCGCAGCACAAAAACCTCTCGAAGCCCATATTCAGCACATTGTTGAGCAAGTGCATGCCGTCAAAGGTAACAGCTTAATCGCGGGGCATTCCAATACCGTCCCACTGATCATCAAGGCCCTTGGCGGCCCTGAAATCCCCACCATTGCAGAAGATGATTACAGCCAGCTGTTTTTACTCTCCATCCATGATGGACAGCCAGCAAGCCTTATCTCCACCCGCTATGGAAATGAATAGAGGATAACAAGATGCAAGAACTCAATTGGTTTATGTGGGGACTGGACCTCTTCTCTGGACTCTTTTTAATTATTATCGGTTTAGGTGCCCTTGCGATTGTCTATATGTATATCGCCGACAAGATGCAAACTAAACAGGCAGTACGTCACAACTACCCTGTTATTGGCCGCTTTAGGTATTTATTTGAGAAACAAGGTGAGTTTTTTAGGCAATACTTTTTTGCTCAGGATAGGGAAGAACTGCCCTTTAACCGCGCCGAACGGAGTTGGGTATATCGAGCCGCGAAAAACGTCGATAGGACCATTGCCTTTGGGTCGACACGCCCCCTAGATAGCACTGGTACTATCATGTTTATGAATACCGCCTTTCCAACCCAAGATGAAGATATTACCCCTATTAATCCACTCACCATTGGCCCAAACTGCAAACACCCCTATACCACTAAGGCGATTTGTCATATCTCCGCCATGAGCTTTGGCGCTCTATCACGCCCCGCAGTCACCGCCTTATCCCATGGCGCAGCACTGGCGGGTTGTTGGTTAAATACGGGTGAAGGTGGTTTAAGCCCTTACCATTTAAAAGGCGGATGCGATTTGGTCTTTCAAATTGGTACCGCTAAATATGGCGTACGTAATGAACATGGCCATTTAGACGATGACAAGCTCAAAGAGATAGCCACACATCCTGAAGTCAAAATGTTCGAAATCAAAATGAGCCAAGGAGCGAAACCTGGCAAAGGCGGTATCTTACCTGGGATTAAAGTCACCGAGGAGATCGCCAAAATTCGTGGGATCCCACTGGGTCATGATTCCATTAGTCCCAATGGTCATATCGAGTTTAAAAATGTAGGTGACATTCTGGATATGATTGCCAGAGTGCGAGATGTAACGGGTAAACCTACGGGGATCAAAGCCGTACTTGGGGACGTGCAATGGCTTGAAGATTTTTGCGATGAAATTGAGCGCCGCGGCGAAGCATCTGCACCCGACTTTTTTACCTTAGACAGTGCCGATGGCGGCACGGGTGCGGCACCTCAACCCTTAATGGATTATGTGGGCTTACCACTAAAAGAGAGTTTACCCATATTAGTCAATATGTTAATTCAGCGCGGGCTGCGTAAACGTATTAAAGTGGTCGCCTCAGGCAAGCTTATAGTGCCATCTAGGGTGGCTTGGGCACTGGCCCTCGGTGCCGACTTTATCGCCTCTGCCCGCGGTAATATGTTCGCCCTAGGGTGTATTCAAGCGCTGCAATGCAACAAAGATACCTGCCCGACAGGGATCACAACCCATAATAAGAAGCTTCAGCAGGGCCTGAATCCAAGGGATAAATCGACTCGGGTCGCCAACTATAATCATAATCTACACCACGACTTAGCCCTCATAGCACACTCCTGTGGAGTGACAGAGCCGAGACAACTCAAGCCATCCCATGTGAGGATTGTGCTCGAGAGTGGTTTGTCAGTTTCATTGGATAAGTACTATTCCCATATCAATCAATAGGTAACTTAACACTGTATGCATTTTGTACGACTTTCGTCTACAGTTAATTTAGCAATAGGCAATTTGAATGCGTATCACAAAAGAGGTAAGATCCGTGATGCACGCATTAGATTAAACAACTGCATATTAAGTTAAGGAAACACTGTGAAAGCAAGCTTTGTAAGCCATATGCCAGACAGTAAGACTGCCAGCACTAGTTGTAAAAGCTGTAATCGCTTGACCGAGATCGAGGGCGAGTTAGTGTGTTTTCGTGAAGGCCAAGTCATTAGGCTCACGCGGATTGACGAATCAACCTCTAAATTCAGTCTGTTATGTGAAGGTTGGAAGGCAGATAAACCAAAGGGAATATAGTTACTTATATTCCCTTGTTTTGATTAAACAGTGATACCCTCTAATACCCACCACGAATATCTGCATTATATTCATTGGTTCTACGGATAATCCCAGCTAATTCAAGTTCTTGATTCAATTTTGCCAGAGTTAAACGTCTTGTGGTGACTTTAAGACCTGCGTTTAACTCTGCGTGAATGCGTTGTAGCGAATCATAATCCACACCGCGCTTTTTAAGGGTTGCTATAATCGCAAACCAGTCTGTGCTTACTTTTTCTTCTCTGCCTTCAATATTGACTCTTAATGCCATATTTTCCATGCCAAGCACCTCTTATGATTATTTGCTTGGATTCGAGTATAGAGAGCCGAAGCTGAATAAAAACTGAATTGTCCCAACGCTGTTACACTTACATCGAAAGCTTATGATATTTACACCAAAAGCTGTTATTGCTCATTCTGTATGCGCCACAACTTAGCGTAAAGACCATCCTGCTCGAGCAAAGACTGGTGATTCCCCTGCTCGACAATTTCCCCTTGGCTTAAAACCACAATTTGATCGGCGTCGACTATGGTCGATAACCGATGCGCCACCACTAAACTGGTATGCCCTTTGGCGACCTCGCGCAGTGCCGACAGAATCGCCTGTTCCGAGCGACTATCGAGGGATGAAGTAGCTTCATCAAACACTAACACTGGAGAGCCTTTCAAAATCGCCCGCGCAATGGCCACTCGCTGTTTTTCACCACCAGATAGCTTTAAGCCTCGCTCGCCCACTTTGGTATCCCAACCTTGGGAAAGTGACGCGATAAAGTGCTCTAAATGCGCGAGTTTGATGGCATGACGCACTTCTTCATCCGTCGCATCGGGACGGCCATAACGAATGTTTTCCACTAAGGAATCATTAAATAACACTGTATCCTGCGGCACTATGGCAATGGCTCGGCGCAATGCATCTTGGGTTAATTGGCGAATATCCTGCCCATCAATCAAAATGCGCCCTTGCTCCACATCGTAAAAACGGAACAGCAATTTGATGAGCGTAGATTTACCTGCGCCGCTATCCCCAACCACCGCAACCTTTTTCCCCGCCGCCACCTTAAAGCTGACGTTGCGCAGTATCGGTCTGTCATCGTAGCTAAAACTCACATGCTCAAAACTGAGCTCGCCACGCTTAGGCTGAAAGTTCATGGCATCAGGCTTATCAACAATACTAGGGTGCTTATCGAGCAGGCTAAACATCCGCTCGATATTGGCTAAGGCGCCACGGATTTCACGATAGACAAACCCTAAGAAGTTTAGCGGCATAAAGAGCTGCATCATAAAGGCATTGATCAGCACAAAGTCGCCTAAGGTCATCTCATTGTTTGTAACCTTATAGGCGGCTAATGCCATCATCGCCGTCATCGCCAAGGCGATAATCAGCGCCTGTCCGCCGTTGAGGGCAAACAACGACAAACGATTCTTACGTTTGGCCACTTCCCATTGGTCTAAGGCTTGATCATATCGATCCGATTCATATTTCTCGTTATTAAAATATTTTACGGTTTCATAGTTCAGTAGGCTGTCGATGGCGCGGGTATTGGAGAGGGAATCAGCCTTGGCCGCATCGCGGACATATTCGGTGCGCCACTCTGTGGCAATGACCGAAAACCAAATGTAGGCCAACACAGAGGTAAAAGTGATGGCAGCGAAGGCAAGCCCATAATTAAAAAAGAAAATGCCAATGACCATGGCAATTTCTAACAGGGTCGGCACTATGTTAAACACCATAAAGCGCATCAAGAAACTCACGCCACTAGTGCCGCGTTCAATGTCCCTCAATAACCCCCCCGTGCGGCGCTCTAAGTGAAAACCCAAATCGAGTCGATGCAAGTGATCGAATACCGCAAGGCCTAAACGGCGAATGGCTCGCTCAGTCACGCGGCCAAATAGCGTGTCACGGATTTCACCTGTAATCACAGTTAACAGTCGTACAGCCCCGTAGGCTAATACTAGTCCGATAGGCACACTCAAGGCCTGCGCGGTTTTATTGGCATCCAAAGTATCGACCAAGTCTTTAAGAATAAAAGGCAGACCGACACTCGCAAGCTTAGCGACGATAAGGCAAGACATGGCCAATGCCACCCGTCCTTTGTACTCGAGTAAATAGGGCCAGAGTAACTTAAGCACCTGCCAATTGAGCTTATCGATGGGACCTTCAAAATACAGTGTTGGGCGCATATATCTAAACCTTTGCCAAAGTCGGTCAATTGTAACAGCATGGCGCACACTAAGGTGAAATCAAACGGGGAAAGTTTGAATAAAATCAATCAGATTTTTCTGACAGACAAACTGCCTGAATCTTGGCAAAATTCGTCTGGTTTACTGAAATAAAAATGTCATACCAACGACTTACATTTTAATAATGTGGCGAAGCAGATATTGATATGAAAGATTCTGAAACAAGCTTAGCTTTATCAGAACGCTAATCGTTAAAATAGGCCATAACATCAAGGGTTCTACTGTTGATTATTTTTTCAGTTTTACCCAAAATGCCATATGGATTTAAGATCGCTAGCAGCAGGATTTGCAAACCTCTGGCCGCAGATGCGTGTGTAAATTCCTTGCCACACTCGTTCTGCGATAACACTAACGATAACTCTAATAAATTAAGATCGAAGGATGCTTTATGTTGGATTCAGCTAAAGTTCAATACCCACCATTACCACTGATCCAGACTTGGGTGTGGATGATGATCGAATCGGGGAATCCAGAAATTCAGGACAAAGGCAGAAATAACCTCATCGCTGCTTTTGGTAGCTTAGCCAAAGCTAACGAATACTTAGCCGAAATGAGCAAGAAATAATAAAAATTAAGGCGCTGGGATAGCGCCTTTATTTTTGTACTTTACGGAGTTAAACCCGCTGACGACGCTCGATAACACTCTGATTTAAAACAGCGAGCAAACGTTCTGTATCTTCCCAACCAATACAGGCATCCGTGATACTCTGACCATAGCATAGCGCTTGGCCTTCAATCAGATCCTGGCGACCTTCCACTAAGTGGCTTTCTACCATCACACCGAAAATCGCCTTATTGCCCACAGCCACTTGCTCGGCCACATCGTTCGCAACATCCATTTGGCGTTGATATTGTTTGCTGCTGTTGGCATGGCTAAAGTCGATCATAATGTTGTCGACCAGCTTGGCTTTTTTCAGTTGTTCGCTGATTTGTGCCACATGGCTGGCACTGTAATTTGGCTCTCGGCCACCACGTAAAATGATATGGCAATCAGGATTGCCTTTAGTCGACACAATCGCCGAATGGCCAAATTTGGTTACCGATAAGAAGTGGTGCGGCGCATTCGCGGCGCCGATGGCATCAATCGCTACCTTAATCGTACCATCGGTGCCATTTTTAAAACCTACAGGGCAAGATAACCCTGAGGCCAGCTCGCGGTGTACCTGCGATTCTGTGGTGCGCGCGCCGATGGCGCCCCAGCACATCATATCCGCCACATATTGCGGGGTGATCATATCGAGGAATTCACCCGCAGTAGGCATGCCCGCGTCATTCAAATCGACCAAGAGTTTACGCGCAGTACGTAAACCATCATTCAGTTTGAAGCTGTTATCCATATAAGGATCGTTAATCAGCCCCTTCCAACCCACTGTAGTGCGTGGTTTTTCAAAATAGACTCGCATTACTACTTCGAGCTGATCTTGATAACGTTCTCTTAGCGCAACCAGTCGCTGACCGTATTCCAGTGCGGCCTTAGGGTCATGGATTGAGCAAGGACCAATGACTACTAACAAACGATCATCTTGGCGGGCGAGAATGTTATGGATGCTTTGGCGGGCGTTAAACACAGTTGCAGCAGCGTTTTCGGAAGCAGGAAATCGTTCTAGAATCGCAATCGGTGGAAGTAACTCTTTGACTTCATTAATGCGAACGTCATCATTTTGGTAATACATAATTTACTGCTCCAACTCTCGTGTTTAGGCTATTTTTATCGCTGTAATAGGGGATCTCAACTGCAATACTGAGTTCAATTTATCCAGTATGTGCCGCTAATGCAACCAAGTTGTCTCCATTTCAAGAAATCAAATATAACGTCTTGTTTTAACATATTTTTAAAAATCACAAATTCAAATATTTCAATATGATATGCAAACTAAAGCCAAGATAGTGTTTTGATAGGAGGCAACGCATTAGTGAACGCGGAAAATAAAAAACCTCCTTTGTCTTTAATCAAACGCAAACAAAGGAGGTTGAGTAAAGGATCAATGTTGCTGCATAGCATGCAGTTTTGCCTGATAGCGATGTTTATCTGAGACTTCGCGGCTCAGCGCCAACGCTTTTTCCATATTGAGTTTGGCGCGTTTTTCATCCCCCAGCGCCCAATAGGTGCGTGACAAACCAAAGAAAAACTCATGGCGATAATCGGCCTTATCCACGGCCCTTTGATACCAAGCGAGCGCCTCGCTGTATTGGTGCTCATCATATGCCTGCTCGCCCATATCGTAGTAATAATAAGGGTTACGAATACGCGCTAATTCAAGCACTTTATGTACCTGCGCCCACTCCTCTAAACGTCCCTGATCACCCAAAATCACTGCGAGGTTATAAAGGGTCGTCATGTCATCAGCATCAAACTTTAGGGCATAACGATAAACTTGTTCGGCACGTTGCTCATCGCCCTTGTGGCGATAAATCACGGCTAAGGTGTTGAGCGCAGGAATAAAGTATCCTGATTTTAAGCCCGCTTTAATCAGCGCATAGGCGCGGTCTAAATCCCCTTCTACCAAGGATTCGGCGGCCATATTGTTATAAAACATACTGGTTAAGGTCTGGCGATTGATTTGCACTTTGTTATAGCCTCGCAGGGCGCGCTCGGGCATAAAGTCGACCAGAATTGCATGGGTCGACACATACACAGTGTGCACGCTCTCGGCGGGTAACAAGCGTAGATTGACATGGCCGTTGATCAGATAAAACTCGCCCTGTTTGTCCCATACAGGTTCAATCGCAATATCTTGAAACTCAGTGCCAATTTTAAAAACATCCGCTAATGCCGATGTCATCACCACCAGCGACATACAATTTCCGGCTCGCTGGGCGTAGGTTTCGCTGGCGATTTGAGTCAGATTATCTTGATAGTGGAAATCGCTGTGGGCGCCATCTTGGTTAGCATTGATATAACTGGCTAACCATTCGTGTACCGCGACAGGATTTTTAGTCGATATGCTATAGCGATCGTAGGCGCGCCGAACATCGGCAGCAACCGAAGGCGGAAGGCTAAAAATATCCTCGACGCTAGGAATATTCGTGACGGGTTTAAACAATGAATCGGCGAACAAAGCATCTATCTCGTCATCACTTGGTTTGGGTGCCGTCGAGCTGCAACCCCATAATAGTAAAAGTAATAATGTGCAGATTATGCCGCTAGAGATGGTGCGCAGTTGTATCATGATACGTCCCCCAGACCATAAGGCTCCTATTTGAGCTTATTACACTTGGCCAAAAAGACGTCATTAAATGGTTACAAAAAATAACAGCCTGCCGCAAACGATAACGGCAGCTTAGGAATTAATGCTGCGCCGGAGGGTCAACCTTGATATACACATCCTGCTGCTGATAACGATATGGGCGGTAGTTATCCTGCCCACAAGTAAAGTAACGATATGGTCGCATCTGCGCGATACAACCGAGAGGCAAGGCCTGCAGAATTTGAATTTGCTCTTGTCTTCTCAAGGATTCCTGCCATTCATAATCTTTCAGCACTTGATCGCGCACGGCAAAGGCATCGAAAGGTTCATCCGAGCGAGTCACCACCACTTGCCCCGCAAAAGCGGGCAAGGCTAAGAGAGCACTCAGAATACTCCCGAACAGGCAGAGGTGTCTGAGTTGTACTGTGAGATCAAAGATTAAGCGCATCGTTAGCTCCTTGTGGTATCACAATGACAGTCGAAGACCCATAAAAAAGCAGAGCACTAGGCTCTGCTTTACTATCCTCCTATCCGTTTGAGGCATCAAGTTTATCTGCGCGAGTTAGCCCGCACTTTTTACGGTCACAAACTCAGGGTAAGCGTCGATACCACAGTCAGATGCATCCATACCATTATATTCCTCTTCCTCAGAGACACGGATACCCATGGTCATCTTGAGTACAAACCACACCGCAAACGACGCGCTAAATACCCATGCGAAGATAATCGCTGCGCCAGTTAATTGCGCTGTGATAGTCGCGTCGGCATTCGATAGTGGTACACACATCAAACCGAGGAACCCCGCCACACCGTGCACAGAAATCGCGCCCACTGGGTCGTCAATTTTGATTCTGTCCAGACCCACGATAGAGAACACCACTAAACCACCAGCAACCACGCCAATCACCCCTGCCATCAGCAGCGAAGGCGACAGCGGATCGGCTGTAATCGCCACTAAGCCCGCCAGAATGCCGTTTAAGATCATGGTTAAGTCCGCTTTACCCCAAATCATTTTGCACACAACTAGGGCAGAGATAGCACCAAAAGCGGCCGCGGTATTAGTGTTTACGAAGACCTTAGCGACAGAGCTAGCGTTAGCCGCATCTGAAACCATTAATTGTGAGCCACCGTTGAAACCAAACCAGCCCATCCACATGATAAACATCCCTAAGGTCGCCATTGGCAGGTTAGAGCCTGGGATTGGGTTGACTTGGCCGTTAGGGCCGTATTTACCCTTACGAGCACCGAGCAGTAACACCCCAGCGATAGCCGCCGCAGCACCTGTCATGTGCACAATACCGCTACCCGCAAAGTCCACAAAGCCTAAGCTAGAGATAAAACCTTTACCCCAAGTCCAGTAACCTTCAACAGGGTAGATAATGCCTGTCATCACCACGGAGAAGAACAGGAAAGCCCATAACTTCATCCGCTCCGCCACAGCGCCAGAGACAATCGACATAGCCGTTGCCACAAACACCACTTGGAAGAAGAAGTCAGATTCTAAGGCATGGTTAGCATCGTCGGCTTGTGAGCCAATCAGCGTACCGAGTGAAGGCAACCAGCCGCCTTCGGCATTGTCGACGTACATAATGTTGTAGCCAATCAATAGGTACATCACACAGGCAATCGCGTATAACACCACGTTTTTAGTTAAGATTTCGGTGGTATTTTTAGAACGCACTAGGCCAGCTTCTAGCATGGCAAAACCTGCCGCCATCCACATAACCAAAGCGCCTGAAATCAAAAAATAAAAGGTGTCGAGTGCAAACCGCAGTTCAGAGACTGTCACGCCTAATTTTGTTAGTTCTTCCATCTTCCGCCCCCTATAGCGCTTCAGTGTCGAGTTCACCCGTACGAATACGGATGGCATGTTCTAAGTCGATAACGAAAATCTTTCCGTCACCAATTTTTCCCGTATGAGCCGCACTGGTAATCGCCTCAATCAGCATGTCGAGATTTTCTGCTTTAGTGGCAATTTCTAGTTTTACTTTTGGCAAAAAATCCACCTGATACTCGGCGCCACGATACAACTCTGTGTGCCCCTTTTGACGGCCAAAACCTTTAACCTCGGTCACCGTCATCCCCTCAATACCAATACCGGCGATAGCTTCACGGACATCATCCAATTTAAATGGCTTGATGATAGCGCTGACTAGTTTCATCCTGACCTCCAAAAAACGCGATTGTTATTAACTTGTAGCCAAGATAATTCAATCATTAGGCCAGAATTTTAATCCATTGATTTTAAATAAATAATAAAGAATACACTTGAATTAACCGATTAAAAATGCACCAGATTTGTGCAAGCGTGAGGGCGACGCACTCTTTTAGTGAGCAATTTAAGTGCACGCCATATTCGACCTTTGCCCTATTGGTGAGGCTGCCCAATTAGGGTTTACTGACAGTGCAGAAAACAAGCAGAGCAATCGCTAAACGATGCCTTTATTCCACCCGCGCAGAAGGAACGCCCGATGTTAAAACCCGAAGAATGTGTACTCGTTATCGTCGATGTGCAGGGAAAGCTCGCTCAGATCATGGATAACTCAGCCAAGCTTCATCAGCAGTTGAGTACACTTATCCAAGGCGCACAGCTGTTTGAACTCCCCATCCTCTGGCTCGAGCAAGTGCCCGCCAAACTTGGCTCGACCACCGAAGAGTTAAAAATCTTGCTCGAAAGAACTGGCTCGCCCATTGCCAAGCAACATTTTAGCGGTTGGTATTGTGATGAATTTGCCAATGCACTCACGAAATCTCGACGCAATCAAGTGTTGCTGGCGGGGATAGAAACCCATGTCTGCGTGTACCAAACTTGCCGTGATCTACTCGACAAACACTACTCTGTGCATCTTGTCGCCGAGGCGGTGTCTTCCAGCAGCGTTGACCCTCAACAGCTGGGCA
>NZ_JBKEDJ010000026.1:0-63494 GCF_047975355.1 Shewanella sp.
CATGCCCGTAAAGAAGGTGACCGTTATATCCTTAACGGCAACAAGATGTGGATCACCAACGGTCCCGATGCCAATACCTATGTGATTTATGCCAAAACCGACTTAACCAAAGGCGCTCACGGCATCACGGCCTTTATCGTTGAGCGTGGTTTTAAAGGTTTCAGTCAAGCGCAAAAACTCGACAAACTGGGGATGCGCGGTTCAAACACCTGTGAACTGGTGTTTGAAGATGTCGAAGTGCCAGAGGAAAACATTCTCGGCGGCCTCAACAATGGCGTCAAAGTGCTGATGAGTGGCTTAGATTACGAGCGCGTCGTGCTGTCAGGCGGCCCGCTTGGGATCATGAACGCCTGTATGGACATCGTCGTACCTTATATCCACGAGCGTGAGCAATTTGGTAAATCCATCGGTGAATTCCAATTAGTCCAAGGCAAATTAGCCGATATGTACACCGGCATGAACGCCGCTAAAGCCTATGTGTATAGCGTGGCGAAATCCTGCGATCGCGGTGAAACCACCCGTAAAGACGCCGCCGGCGCCATTCTTTACAGCGCGGAGCTGGCAACCAAAATGGCACTGGATGCCATTCAATTGCTCGGCGGTAACGGTTACGTCAACGAGTATGCGACTGGCCGCTTACTGCGCGACGCCAAACTCTATGAGATCGGTGCTGGCACCTCAGAAATTCGCCGTATGCTGATTGGCCGCGAGCTCTTTAACGAATCGAAATAAGCAGCCAAGGGCGAACGGCGCATGACGAGCTTAAGCCTTCATGCCCCTTCGCCCACCGAGCCAACTGATGCTGAGTTACCGCTTTATAAGGACAATCAAAGTGACGCAATTAAGCAGTCGTATCAACGCCCGTAGCGATGAATTTAAAGCCAAATCCGACGATATGGCCGCCCTAGTGGCCGATCTTAAAACCAAACTCGCCAAAATTGAACTCGGCGGCGGCCCCGTTGCCCTTGAGCGCCATTTGGCCCGAGGAAAACTCCTTCCTCGTCAACGAGTTGAGAAACTCCTCGACGCAGGTTCGCCCTTTTTAGAGCTGTCACAGTTCGCGGCCTTCGACGTTTACGATGAAGAAGTGCCCGCCGCAGGGATTATCGCCGGTATCGGCCGAGTGAGCGGCGTAGAGTGCATGATTATCGCCAACGATGCCACGGTCAAAGGCGGGACTTACTACCCTATCACGGTCAAAAAACACTTGAGGGCACAAGAGATTGCCAGCCGCTGCCATCTGCCCTGTATCTATTTAGTCGACTCGGGCGGCGCTAACTTGCCCCGTCAGGATGAAGTCTTTCCAGACCGCGACCATTTCGGCCGGATTTTTTACAACCAAGCGCAAATGTCCGCCAAGGGCATTCCGCAAATTGCGGTAGTGATGGGTCTGTGTACCGCGGGCGGCGCCTATGTACCTGCCATGGCCGATGAATCGATTATCGTTAAAGAACAAGGTACTATCTTCTTAGCGGGGCCGCCGTTAGTTAAAGCCGCGACTGGTGAAGAAGTCAGCGCCGAAGAACTCGGCGGCGCCGATGTACACACTAAAATTTCAGGTGTAGCGGATCACTTAGCCCAAAACGATGAGCATGCCTTGGAGCTTGCCCGCCGTGCTGTGCTGCGTCTGAATCATCAAAAACAAATCAACAGTCTACTGAGCCCAGTTAAGCCACCTAAGTTTGATATCAACGAACTCTATGGCATTGTCGGCACTGACTTGAAAAAGCCCTTCGATGTGAAAGAAGTGATCGCTCGCATCGTCGACGACTCCGATTTCGATGAGTTTAAGGCCAACTATGGCGCGACTTTGGTCTGTGGTTTTGCCCGCATTCACGGTTATCCCGTGGGAATTGTGGCCAACAACGGCATTTTATTCTCCGAATCGGCGCAAAAAGGCGCGCACTTTATCGAGCTGTGTTGCCAGCGCAAGATCCCGCTGCTGTTCCTGCAAAACATTACCGGCTTTATGGTGGGTAAAAAGTACGAACACGAAGGTATTGCTAAGCACGGTGCCAAGATGGTGACCGCAGTATCCTGTGCCAATGTGCCTAAATTCACTGTGATTATCGGTGGCAGCTACGGCGCAGGTAACTACGGTATGTGCGGCCGCGCCTTCGAACCGACCATGATGTGGATGTGGCCCAATGCGCGCATATCTGTGATGGGTGGCGAGCAAGCCGCGGGTGTATTAGCCACAGTGCGCCGCGACGGTTTAGCCCGTAAGGGCGAAGAATGGTCTGCTGAGGATGAAAAAGCCTTCAAGGCGCCGATTATTGCCCAGTACGACAAAGAGGGTCATCCCTACCATGCCAGCGCCCGCCTGTGGGATGACGGCATTATCGACCCGGCGCAAACCCGTGATGTGGTGGGCCTTGCCCTGTCAGCCGCATTAAATGCCCCTATCGAAGACACCCGCTTCGGCGTCTTCCGTATGTAACGCATCTTGCGATGCCTTACGTATCACTCATAGAGGGAATCACTATGACGGGAATAATAATGACTGACACACAACACCAGAACACTAGCACTCAATCCTTAGCTAATTTGCAGCACGTCAGCTATGCGCTGAATAACGGCGTGGGCGAGTTAATTCTTAACCGCGCTGAAGTGCACAACGCCTTCGATGAGGTGATGATCAGCGAAATGATCGCCGTCCTCGGTTATTTTGCCGAGCACAAAGACTGCAAACTGCTGGTATTAAAAGCCAATGGCAAAAACTTCAGCGCTGGCGCCGACTTAAATTGGATGCGCAAACAAGCCAAGATGGATTTTGAGCAAAATCTGAATGACGCCAAGGCGCTGGCTAAGCTGATGCAGGATTTAGATACCTTTCCAAAACCCACTATCGCCTTAGTCCAAGGGGCAGCCTTTGGCGGCGCGCTTGGGTTAATCTGCGCCAGTGATATTGCCATCGCCACCGAGCGCGCCAGTTTCTGCTTAAGCGAAGTCAAACTAGGGCTGATCCCTGCGGTGATTAGCCCCTACGTTGCCCGCGCCATGGGCAATCGCGCCTCACGCCGCTATATGCTGACCGCGGAGCGTTTTGATGCGCAAACGGCGCTCAAACTCAATGTTATCCATGAGATAAACGACGATTTAGCGGCCGCTGCCCAACCCATTATTGCCGCGCTGCTGGCCAACAGTCCGCAGGGAATGGCATGGGTAAAGACCCTACTCGCCCGCCTCGAAGATGGCGTGATAAACCAAGATACAATTGATTACACCAGCGAGCGCATCGCCCGCATTCGGGTATCTGATGAAGGCCAAGAAGGTTTAAACGCCTTTTTTGAGAAACGTCAGCCGAACTGGCACACGCCAACAGATACTCAAGGAGTTCTTTGATGTTGACTAATAGCATGTTCACTAAGCTTTTAATTGCTAACCGTGGTGAAATTGCCTGCCGCATTATCAAAACCGCGCAGGCAATGGGCGTTCGCACCGTAGCCTTATATTCCGATGCCGATAAAAACGCCCGCCATGTTGCCATGGCCGACGAATCGTTTTACTTAGGTGGCAGCGCTCCGGCGGATTCTTACCTCAAGGGCGACTTGATTATTGAAATCGCCAAAAAAGCCCAAGCGCAAGCCATTCACCCTGGCTATGGCTTCTTATCGGAAAACGCCGACTTTGCCCGCAAGTGTGAGGCAGCCGGAATCGTATTTGTTGGCCCAGGCAGCGATGCCATCGATGCCATGGGCAGCAAGAGCGCGGCCAAAGCCATTATGACAGCGGCGCAAGTGCCTTTAGTGCCAGGTTACCATGGTGACGATCAAACCGACGCTACACTCAAGGCCGAAGCCTTAAAAATCGGCTTCCCCATGCTGATTAAAGCCGCCTACGGTGGCGGTGGCAAAGGTATGCGTATCGTTGAGCACGAAGGCGAAATCATGGACGCCATCAACTCGGCGCGCCGTGAAGCGGCCTCCTCCTTCGGTAACGATAAGTTATTGATGGAGCGTTATTTACGCCAGCCCCGCCATGTCGAAGTGCAAGTGTTTGCCGATACCTTTGGCAATGCGATTTACTTATCGGATCGCGACTGCTCGATTCAGCGCCGCCATCAAAAAGTGGTCGAAGAAGCCCCTGCCCCCGGTTTAAGCGATGAGCTGCGCGCCCAAATGGGTGAAGCCGCCGTAGCTGCCGCTAAGGCCATCGATTATGTCGGTGCGGGAACCGTTGAATTCCTGTTAGATACAGACAATAGCTTCTACTTTATGGAGATGAATACCCGTCTGCAGGTAGAGCATCCAGTGACCGAAATGGTGACGGGCCAAGACTTAGTCAAATGGCAGTTAATGGTCGCAAGTGGTCAGCCTTTACCGCTCAAACAGGACGAAGTGCGTATCCATGGACACGCCTTTGAGGTACGTATTTACGCCGAAGATCCGCAAAATGAGTTCTTACCCGCCAGCGGTAAGCTCAACTTCCTGCGCGAGCCTGAGCAAAGCAAATACGTGCGTATTGACTCCGGCATCCGTGAAAACGATGTGATCAGTAACTTCTACGATCCTATGATAGCCAAGCTCATCGTGTGGGATGAGTCGCGTCCACGTGCGCTGCAACGCCTAGTGCATGCCCTCGAGTCCTATCAAATCAGCGGGCTTAAACACAATATTGAATTTTTGGCCAATATTGCTGAGCATCCCGCCTTCGCAAAGGCAGATTTTAGCACCGACTTTATCAACCGTTACGGCGATGCGCTAATTGGCAGTGCTTCGAGCGAAACCGATACGGCTATCGCCTTTGCCGCGCTGTATCAAGTACTTGCCCGTAAAGAAGCCGCCAAGGCACAGGCAATTAATAGCGCCGATCCTTACTCGCCTTGGGGCCAAGTCAGTGGCTTTAGACTCAACAGCGTTAGCCAGCATACTATTGCCCTGCTCGACGATGCCCACGAGTTACAACAATTGGTATTGTTAGACTTTGGCGATCACTACCAGCTATCTCTGCCAACGGAAGAAGGTCATGTCAGCAAGTTCCTTAGTGGTGAGCTTAAGCAGGATCTACTATTAGCCGAAATCAACGGCCATAAGAGCAAAGTGCCTGTCAGTGCTCAGGGCGATGATTTTACGCTGTTTTTACCTTCAGGCAGTTATCACTTCAGGGCGGTTAAAACCCAAGTGGTTGAGGCAGAATCGAGCAATGAAGATAAGCTCAAAGCCCCAATGAACGGCACTGTTGTGACACACTTAGTGGAAGTCGGTGCTGAGGTTAAGGCGGGACAAGGGCTACTGGTGATGGAAGCGATGAAGATGGAATACACCATCGAAGCGCCCTTCGACGGTATCGTTACCGAGTTCTACTTTAAGGCGGGCGAGTTAGTGAGCGATGGCGCTGTGCTGCTCCATGTTGAGCCCAAAGCCCAGAGCGAGGAAGCCTAAATGTCTGCTCTGGACCTTTCGAACTTAAGCGCGACCTCGTTAAGCGCCAGCTCGGATAGGGTTAGCCTATTCGAGATGGGGCCCCGTGATGGCTTGCAGAATGAGGCCGCCGTCCCGACACAGGCCAAAGTCGCCTTAATTGAATCCCTCGCCGATGCGGGTGTGAAGCGAATTGAAGCAGGCAGTTTTGTGTCACCCAAATGGGTACCACAAATGGTCGATAGCGGCGAAGTATTGCGCCAAATTCGCCGTCAAACGGGCGTGGTTTACAGCGCCCTCACCCCCAATGTCAAAGGCTTAGAGCAGGCGCTGGATGCAAAAGCTTCCGAAGTCGCTATCTTTGGTGCGGCGTCACAAAGCTTTAGTCAACGCAATATCAACTGTTCGATTGAAGAGTCGATAGAACGCTTTATCCCGTTGATGGACATGGCAAAAGCCGCCAATGTCCCAGTGCGTGGCTATGTGTCCTGCGTTTTAGGTTGCCCCTATGAAGGGGAAATCGCGGCGAGCGAAGTGGCAAGAGTGTCTGAAATCCTTTACAAAATGGGCTGTTACGAAATTTCGCTCGGCGACACTATCGGTGTAGGCACGCCGTTAAAAGCCCGTAAAATGCTGCAAGCAGTGATGGAGCGAGTACCGGTTGAAAAGCTCGCCCTGCACTTCCACGACACCTATGGCCAAGCATTAGCCAATATTACCGCCTGCCTCGACTTAGGCGTGCGCAGCTTTGACGCCTCCGTAGCGGGCCTAGGTGGTTGCCCATATGCAAAAGGCGCGTCGGGCAATCTGGCGAGTGAAGACTTGGTTTATATGCTCCACGGACTCGGTTTGAAGACGGGTATCGATTTAGAAAAACTGGCATTAGCGGGTTTTGGGATCAGCAAACAATTAAATCGTCTTAATGGCTCTAAAGTCGCCAATGCAATCTTGCAGGGCGCCAAAGCCTAGACTCAAGCGTCGAGGCGCTAAACATCCCTAGCGCCTTGGGGACTGAATAACAGTAAAAGGACATCAAAATGGCAGGACTCAATAAAGTCGTCAGCAGCTATGAAGAAGCGTTAACAGGTTTATCCGATGATATGACCATTATGGTTGGCGGTTTTGGCCTGTGCGGTATTCCTGAAGGCTTAATCAATCAAATGGTTAAGATGGGCGTTAAGGGCTTAACTGCCATTTCAAACAACGCTGGTGTGGATGATTTCGGTCTGGGCTTATTGTTAAAACATCGCCAGATTTCGACCATGATCGCCTCCTACGTGGGTGAAAACGCCACCTTCGAACAGCAAATGCTCTCGGGCGAACTGAATGTGATTTTAACGCCGCAGGGCACACTGGCGGAGAAAATCCGCGCGGGTGGTGCAGGCATTCCGGCGTTTTTCACCGCCACAGGCTTCGGCACCCCCGTGGCGGAAGGTAAAGAAACCCGTGAAATCAAAGGCCGTCACTATGTGTTAGAAGAATCACTGACCGCCGATTTTGCCCTCGTTCGCGCTTGGAAAGCCGATACTATGGGTAACTTAGTGTTCCGCAAAACCGCCGCTAACTTTAACCCTATGATGGCGACTGCGGGCAAAATCACGGTAGTGGAAGCCGAGTTTATTGTAGAGCCGGGCGAGCTCGATCCTGATCATATCCATACTCCCGGCATTTATGTTGATCGCGTCATCCAAGGCAAGTTCGAGAAACGTATCGAGCAGCGCACGGTAAAAGCGGCGAAATAAGAAACGCTAACGATTAACAACGCAAGCTAAAGCGACAGAGTCTAAGCCCTAAATAAAGACCGAAAAATTGAGGCCAATAGCGACTCTAGGTAAAGGAAGGATAAAGATCATGGCATTATCAAGAGAACAACTGGCACAGCGCGTTGCCAAAGAATTACAAGACGGCTACTACGTCAACCTCGGTATTGGCATTCCCACGCTCGTGGCCAACTACATTCCCGCTGGTATGGAAGTGATGCTGCAATCGGAAAACGGCCTGCTCGGCATGGGTGAGTTTCCGACGGAAGAAACCATAGATCCGGATTTAATCAACGCCGGCAAACAAACCGTCACCGCGGTAAAAGGCGCCTCGTTTTTCTCCTCCGCCGAAAGCTTTGCAATGATCCGTGGCGGCCATGTGGACTTAACCGTACTCGGCGCCTTTGAGGTCGATGTGAATGGTTCCATCGCCTCATGGATGATCCCAGGCAAGCTTATCAAGGGCATGGGCGGCGCAATGGATTTAGTGGCGGGTGCAGAAAATATTATCGTGACTATGATGCACGCCGATAAGTACGGTAACTCTAAGCTGTTACCCGTGTGCGAATTGCCCCTCACAGGTTACGGCTGCATCAAACGTGTTGTCACCGATTTAGCCTTTATCGAGATTAAAGATGGTGCCTTCCATCTGTTAGAGCGCGCCCCCGGTGTCAGCGTTGAAGAAATTGTTAGCAAAACCGCTGGCAAATTAATCGTACCAGAGCATGTACCAGAGATGGTGTTTTAAACCTTCTTAAAAATGCGAAGATAGTCAAATTCGGTTAATTTCCCCGTGAATAAAGCCCAGACTAGTTCTGGGCTTTTTAATATACAAATCGCTCCTGAGTCTCCGCCGAAAGTTGTTATCCAACTGATAAACTTTGCTTTATTGATACAGTTATGGATTAACGTCCTCTGTTTTTGACGAAATAATTCTCCCTATGAATGAACTTAAACGCCTAATCGAGCGCATAAAAACCGACTATGCCATCACCACCAAGGAAGAGCTGGCGGCATTACTGTCGCAGGATGAACTGCTTCGACAAAGGATAAAAAACCAAGATGCTCAATATTGGGTGAACTTTAGGAAGAATACCTTCGATGGTTGGTACTGCGTCGCTGCGCCATCAAATGCCAGCTACCATGTGTACTATCAAGAGCGTGGGCAAAATTGCTGGGGAGAAGAGGTGTTTAGCGATCAAAACCTAGCCACCGCGACGGTAATCTTTGATTCAGGGCTATTTCACGCAGAACTGGAAGACTGACGCTAAGAGATAAAGCGACCTTCAATCGTTCTTTACCTACTACAGCAATTTTATTGGCTTTTCATCTGAGTGACTTACTGTTAAGGTGATGTTTTTATAAGCAATTGACGTGCTAGTTCAACACGACAATGGCAGCGGAGCATTTACTATGGATTGGTTACTGATCGCCCTCGCAGGCTTACTCGGCGGCATGTTAAATGCGGTGGCGGGCGGCGGCAGTTTTATCACCTTATTTGCCCTTGTGTTTGTGGGCGTGCCACCACTGATGGCCAACGCTACGGGCACTGCCGCCCTGCTTCCTGGCTACCTTGCCAGTGCTTGGCGTTTTCGAAAAGAGATTAAATATCCGGCAAATCTTAACCTAAAAACTCTGTGCTTGATTACGATAGTTGGCGGATGCCTCGGCGCGGCGATTCTGCTAAGCACCAGCGAGCAAGTATTTGCTTATCTCGTCCCTTGGTTAATTTTGTTGGCTACACTCGCCTTTATTGCCGGACCTTGGTTACTAAAAAAACGTTTAGCCAATGCCAGCCTCACCCGTGTTAGTACAGTCAAACCACAGACAGCAATGATTGCTCTCTGCATTGTCTGTATTTACGGAGGCTATTTTAACGGGGGATTAGGGATTATTTTACTCGCAACCTTCGGGTTACTCGGGCAAACCCAATTACATGGCATGAACGGGCTTAAGAATTTACTCTCCGCCCTACTCACCACCATTGCCGTGGTGATTTACGCCTGGGGCGGGCTTATCGATACTCAGCATTTGTTGTTACTCGCATTTATGGCAATCATTGGTGGCTACCTTGGTGCGACCTTGGCCTATCGTATCCCCCATACCCTATTAAGGGGGTTAATTATTTTAATAGGTCTATTGATGACGATAGGCTTTTTTATCCGAGAAGCTTAAGTGTGTAAAATACGCCTCGTATATATCGGTGATTAATACGGTCTTGCTTCCAATGTCCTTTAGGACTCAGCAAACTTAGATTTCACCTGTAATATCTGGGGCAAAATACGCTTAAATAACACGACTAAATCTGGGTCAAAATGTTTTCCCGATTGCTCAGTGATATAGTCTAAAAGCGGCTCGACAGTCCTGGGCTTTTGTAAGGGCGCTCTCATTAATGCATCAAACACATCCGCAAGCGCCACAATTCTTGCCTCTAAGGGAATGTCCAGCTCCTTAAAAGGCCATAGGGTAGCCACTGCCATCCCATTTTTCATGGTGACTGACAGCAATCAGCTTAGCCATCCCCAATATATCAGAACTATGGTCACCCAGAATTTCGGACCATAGAGGGTATTACGTTTCATCATTTCCCATTCTTCACTATCGAGTCTTCCGGGTTTCAGGATCCGGTCGGGTACGATATCGTGTATAGGAACCGCTTCTTCAAGCCTTTGGCACCACTCCTTTGGCATTACCAGAGCTTTTGCCAAAATGGCTCATACGAATAACATGCATGTCGGTTTCATTATCCCGAAATTCGGCCGCGCGTCCAAAACGTTTGATGATTTCTAGGCGGGTTTCGGTGAGGTTCTGAGTACATTCTCTGACCTTTTCTTCCAGTTCCCTTTTTTGATCGTAAAGCGCTAAATGGGTACGCATCCGAGCAAGTACAATCGGCGGACTGATGGGTTTTGAAATGTAATCAATAGCGCCTAACTCAACGCCGCGCTGCTCATCGGCAATATCGCCGCTGGCGGTCACAAATATCACTGGAATACTCGTGTTTTTTGGCTCCTGTTTAAGCGCATTTATCACTTCGAATCCATCTCAGGCATCATGACATCGAGGAAGGTCAAATCTGGGGACGGGATTTTAGCGGCAATTTTCAACGTACTTTGATCATTGATAACCGCTTTAACCCGATTGAGGCTGCAATACAGCCCAAGAATATCAATATATTCCGTTCTATCATCGACGATTAACACTGTTCTTAAATCGTTTGACAATGTCATCTGGGTTGTCCCCCTAGGTTAAAGCTTATTTTTCTATTTCCTTACGTGGGCAACTCATTTATGTCCTAAAATAATAGCAATTCATAAATCTTTATTAACTCTTACAGTTACGCTACGGCATCTAGTCAAACCTTGTATTAAGCACCAGTTAAATTAAGCATAGTTTCATTACTCTAAGTGTGGAAAATGAATAATTACTTATCAAAAAAATTTCTTATCGTCGATGACATGGATTTGGTACGAAAAACGCTCAGGGATGGGTTGTATAAGCTGGGCTTTAAAAACGTCATTATTACTGATAACGGTCAAGAGGCGCTCAATATACTCGACAGCCAACCTATCGACTGCATACTTTCAGACTGGAATATGCCGGGAATGTCAGGTCTTGAGCTACTGCGATTGGTCAGATCTACCGATAAGTTTAAGAAAATCCGCTTCATGTTGGTTACAGGCCTTGTCGACCGCAACAGTGTCAACTCAGCAATTGTCGAGGGAGTCGACCAATTTCTGGTAAAACCTTTTAATCTTGCCAGCCTTGAGAAAAAAGTCCGGATCATGCTGAGTCGCCCGGCCAATACGCCCATGAATGACATCACTAATGGGGACTCCGCGCTAGAACTCAGTGAAAATACCGATAGAGGACCTAACTCACCCGCACCCGAAATGAACAAAAAGAATGGACTGATTCTGGTTGTTGATGATATCAGCAGTAACATCGATATTCTGGTCGGACTCTTACATGATGATTACAAGATTAAAGCCGCTCGCAGTGGTGCCGCAGCATTGAAAATTTGTCAGAGTGATACCCCACCCGATTTGATATTACTCGATGTGATGATGCCAGAAATGGACGGTTTCGAAGTCTGCCGCCGCCTAAAGGCCGACCCTAATACCCAACATATCCCGATTATTTTTATCACCGCCAAAACAGAAACCGTTGATATTACACAGGGTTTCGCTCTTGGCGCGGTTGACTATGTGACCAAACCACCACAACCCGAAGTGTTAAAAGCAAGGGTGTATACCCATATTAATTTGAAACATTCACGGGATGAATTGTTAGACAGAATCGATACTGTACTGGATAACGCCCGACTGCGGGAAGAAATCGAGCATATGACGCGCCATGACCTTAAAAATCCGCTATCGGCACTTATCGGCATCGCAGATGAGTTAATTGATGATCGCTGGCTTGCGATTGAACAGCGAATGAAAGTTGAAGATATGCGCACCGAAACCTATAGGGTGCTGAGCATGATAAATAGCTCCCTCGATCTCTACAAAATGGAGATGGGGACCTACAAATTACAAGCTCACCCCTACAACATCGTCGATACCCTGCTAGGAGTCGTCAAAGAAGGCCGCGCCTATGGGCTGAAAAATCATATTAAAGTGCTCTGCAATACTCCAGACAACATAACGGTAAATGGAGAAGAGTCCTTATGTTTTACCATGCTAAGTAACCTGCTGCGCAACGCCATTGAAGCCTCAGGCACAGATAAAATTGTTTACACTGAACTCAAAGAAGTAGATGGTCATGCGATTATCCAAATACATAATGATAGCGTGGTACCAGAGGAGATCCGCGATAGCCTCTTTGAAAAACATGTCACCCACGGTAAACGCGGCGGGACTGGATTAGGGGCCTATTCAGCCCAATTAATGGCCCATATCCAGAAAGGGGAAATCGATTTTGTGTCCTCTGAAAAAAATGGCACTATCTTCAAAGTAACCTTACCCTTAGAACATTTGAGTTGAATATCGCTCGGTATTATTGGATGGAATGTTCGCACTTGGACATTCCCCCTCTACTCGCACACAGAAATGCTCACCCAATGGACAGTCAATTGGCGATGGGGCAAAGCGAGTTAAAATCGCTGCGCACAATGTGACAAGCCCCCAACAGATTGGAGGCGAGCACTTTAATGCTATTATTCGTTAAGACAATTGTTTGAGCAGCGCCAAGGCAACTGGTTCGGAGCTGGCAGGGTTTTGTCCAGTGATAAGTTTGCCATCTTCAATCACATTTGGCACCCAATCTTGGTTTTTTTGATAATGTGCCCCAAGACGAATAAATTCATCTTCAATAAGAAAAGGGACGACATCGGTAAGTTGTACCGCCGCTTCTTCACCATTAGTAAATCCCGTCACATGGCGTCCTTTAACGAATGGCTCTCCATTTGCGGCTCTTACATGGCGTAGCACTGCTGGAGCATGACATACAAAACCCGTTGGTTTATTTGCTGCCGTAAATGCCTCGATTAATTTGATGGAATCGGCTGAATTGGTTAAATCCCACAGTGGGCCATGGCCACCAGGATAAAACACTGCATCAAAATCATCAGCCTTAACTGTCTCTAATTTAACTGTGTTCGCCAGCGCTTGCTGCGCAATCTGATCTTGGTTAAATCTGCGGGTTAACTCAGTTTGAAAATCTTCCAGCGCACTTTTTGGATCGAGCGGCGGTTGCCCGCCCAATGGTGAAGCTAACACCAACTGGGCGCCTGCGTCTTTAAAGGTGTAATAAGGTGCAGCAAATTCTTCTAACCAAAACCCTGTTTTGTGGCCTGTATCGCCTAGATCACTATGAGAAGTTAATACCATTAAAATTTTCATTGTTCATACCTCGTCCCGCAACGCGAGTTGATTATAGATAAAGTTTAAGCGTTAAAAAGCGTAGCTAATGCAGCATGTTTTTGCTGATACGGTGCACGTAGACGCAAACCTGAAGCGCCGTCCTTACTTTGGATCACCACCGCTTTGGCATGGGTAAATCGTTTAAATCCGTGGATACCATGATAAGCCCCCATACCTGAAGCGCCAACGCCGCCAAAGGGTATGGTTTCGATAGCTACGTGAGTCATGACATCATTAATCACCAGAGCGCCAGATGTTGTTCGGGCTGCAAAGTATTGTTGTTGCTGACAATCGTCACCGAAATAATAAGCGGCTAACGGCCTAGGATGAACATTAATGTAATCTATAGCTTCATCCAGTTGTTGATAGGTTTTTACTGGGAGAATTGGGCCAAAAATCTCCTCCTGCATGATCAGCATCTCTTCGGTCACATTTAAAATGATCTGCGGTGCTATCTTGCGAGTTTCAGCGTTAAAGTCGACTTCCCCATCGGGTGCTAAGCTGACCACTTGAGCCCCTTTACTTTTCGCATCGGCAATTAGTGATATTAAACGGTCATAATGCCGCGGACTGATTATCGACGTATAGTCGTCATTTTGCTGCACACAAGGCAAGCTTGCAGACATAAATTGGCGTGCCGCTGCGACAAAATTATCCGTACCCCCCTGTGGAATAAGTACATAGTCAGGTGAAACACAAATTTGACCGGCATTAAAGGTTTTTACCGTCATGATACGTTCAGCCACCTGCTGAATGTTTGCGTCGGGTGCAATCACCACGGGAGATTTTCCGCCCAGCTCTAATGTTACTGGTACTAAGTTTTCTGCCGCGGCACGCATGACATGTTTTCCAACAGCCGTGCTCCCCGTAAATACCAGATGGTCAAAGGGAAGAGCACTAAACGCCTGTCCGACTTCGGCATCGCCCAATACCACGACTAACTCATGGGGCTCAAAATAACGCGTGACCAACTCAGCTAACAGTGCCGAAGTATGCGGCGTCAGCTCCGACGGTTTCAGCATCGCCGTGTTACCGGCCGCGAAAATGCCGGCTAACGGACTAAATGCAAGATTGAGCGGAAAATTCCATGGACTGATAATCCCAACGACACCAAGGGGCTGTTGCTGGATCCAAGTTTGCATCCCATCAACGGGAGCCGCCACCACCTCGGACAGCATCCATTGTTCGACATGTGCTTGCGCATATTCAAGCGCATGAATACTGCCTGCCACATCCGTAAGCAGTGATTGATAGGCACTGCGATGACCAAAGTCGGCACTGATCGCGGCTATCAGTTGTGGATGATTTTCACTCAGCAATATGATGGCGCGGTGTAAACGGTCACGACGTAATTCTATGTCGGCTGGGCCGCGTGTAAGCTGAGCGCTTTTTAATCCATTGAGAATGTTGTGTAATGCAGTTTTTGTTTGAGACATATTGAGATCCTGTTCTTATAAAAGAGGACTAACGACGCTGATTAGATAATGTTTAATTGCACGTGCGGGTGGCGTTTGAATAAGGGCACACTTGATGTGCTGCGTTCACCAAGGTTTCAACCGCGAGTTGGTCAACGCTAGGCATTTCGATGTTCAGAGCTATAGTCAAGCCGTAGCCTTGGGTTTCTAACATGCCAATACCCACTTCTGCAGTAACGCTTGTATCCTCTGTCACTTGGACAAATTGTGTTTTATTACCCACCGCCACCGCTTTCATGGCGCTTAAAAAGCAAGCCGCATATCCGGCTGCAAACAGTTGTTCAGGATTATTACCAAATCCACGTCCGCCAAGCTCTTTAGGGGCACCTAACCACACATGTAGTGAGCCGTCTTCGTACTTACATAGCATCTCGACCACCAGTTGCAGTAGCTTCTGTGCGATACAGTTCTTTCTTCACCATAACAAATTCCTTCATTTCATACGTTTGAACTCATTTCTGTTGCGATAAGCATAATTAAAAGTGTCTGTGAGGCGCTAACAATGCTATTTTGGTAAGGGTATAAATAAATTTATGGGTATGTATGTCGTTAGTCAGACTAAGGACTTTTATTGAGGTATATCGGCAACGCTCAATTAGCGCTGCCGCGCGCATGTTGAACCTTACACAGCCAGCCGTATCGCAACATATCGCAGGGCTTGAAGTCGCTGTGGGCAGACCGTTATTTGAACGGCAGGTTAACGGAGTATCGCCGACGTCTGCTGCGGATGAATTGGCGGCAGATATTGGGGACAAATTAGATGCAGTAGAAGCAGCCCTAGCCTCTGCAAGAGCACGTTCCCGTGATGTATCTGGAGCCTTGCAATTGATTGGCCATACTGATTTTATGGCGGAAAATCTTGCCCCCGAATTAGCCCCATTGTTGGAAGCCGGTATTCGGGTTCGAATGCACACTGGTGATGGTCCGATGGTCACACAAATGCTGCTGGAAGGTCATTGTGACTTAGGCATTTCTGCTCATCCAGTGACAGATAGTCGCCTTAAAAGTGAGATACTGCTGACCGACAAGGTGATTGCAGTGGCGTCTCCCGCTGTGGTCGAACGGATTGAACAAGCTGCTGAGTTTAACAAAGCTTTACTAAACGAGCCGCTGTTAGCCTATAACTTAGAATTATCATTAGTGGATGCTTGGCTTAACGCGAACCGAATTGATGCACCGAACTTGATACCTGCCATGGTTGGACAAGACCTTAGAGCCCATAGAAATCTGTTAGTTCAGGGAATTGGATGGTCTGTTTTGCCACATTTTTTATGTGAAAAGCAGCTCAATAGCGGTGAGCTAAAATTCATCCCACCACCCCGCACTAATACGGAAATTATCTACTACCTCATTTGGTTGCCCAGTGCTTTACGCCAACCCCGAGTAGCCCATGCTCGAACTGTCCTGTTAGGGAGTTTACAGGGGGATGGCGAGGTCTGCTCATAGGGGAATGAAAATCACAGCTGATAGCAGGACTACATTATGAGAAAACTACAACTCATAATATATACTTGGGTGTGGGAATTCATTTAGCGCAGTATAGCTATGTGCAAAAACAACATCTTTTTCCGCTATTTCCTGATTTTAGTCATCTATTTAGTTGGCGTTTTGCTGCTATTAACTTACGGGTATTCGCGCTTACATTCGGAAGCCAAAGATCGCGAGCTCTGGGTCAATCAGCAATTTTTTAATGCGATCACAGAGATCCAGCATTTTTACGAATCTAAATTAACCCAATTTTTTCCAATCGAACAATGCGATAATTTTCTTCTGGCTTCTCAGCCTCTTCTACTTGCATCGTCTTTTATTCGCAGTATTAATGCTTCACATGGGGAGATGATCATTTGTAGTACTATATCGTACAAGGCTCCCACCAAGATAACTAATTGGAAACCATCAGGAAAAAATATTGAATTACGTTATGTAAAACAAACTCCCTATGCTTATTTATTCAGCACCAAAAGCCGTCAAAGTATTCTCTCATTTCACTTCGAAAAAGATAATTATTACGGTCTGTATGTTGCCGTTTATCCTGAATCAATTTTTAAAATTCTCGGCGATTCGGGATTCATCCAAACAACAATAAGGGTCGAGAATGCGACTTTTTATCCCGACGGACATATTGTTGAAGAGCAAAATAACCTGCCCGATCAGCAACTATTTGTTGTCGGCAGCAATGTGTCACTCAGTGCTTTTGCAATCTACATTTACAATTATTACAGTGCCTTGCTACTGAGTTGGACATTCATCATCTTGGTGAGTGCCAAAAGTTTGGCGCATTATTTGTACTCCTTCAGCCTCGATTACTGGCGTATACGCCATGCGATAAAACAGAAGCAATTTCACCCCTATATTCAACCTATTGTAAATGACTTAGGTGAAGTGACCGGTGGCGAAGTATTGGTACGTTGGATCCATCCCCATAAAGGCGTCATCTCTCCAGCTCTATTCATTGATCAAGTTGAAGCAAATGGGCAGATAGTCGGCATTACTTCGATTCTCATGAAAAAATGCGCTGCGGCTATTGCAGCTACTCATTTTCCGGTTATGGAGCAAAATTTTCGTATCGGTTTTAACGTCTGCCCCAACCAATTTGATAGTAATACCCTCAGCCAAGATATAGAGCGATTTCAAGCCATCATTGCGGACAAACCTGTCAGTTTACTGATTGAAATTACAGAGCGTAAAGAATTCTCTAGCAATGAAAAATACCGCAATTCTATTCACGAACTACGAAGCAAAGGAGTACTGGTGGCGCTAGATGATTACGGTACCGGCCACTGTTCATTGAAGTATTTGCACAATACCGAAATTGACATGATCAAAATTGATATGATGTACGTCGCAACCATCGATAGTGGTAATACCCAAATTCTCGATAACATTATTAGTCTTGCGCGCAGTCTCGATGTGCCTTTGTTAGCCGAAGGTGTCGAATCTGAAACACAATTTAATTATTTGAAAGCGAAGAAAATAGAGCGCTATCAAGGGTATCTTTGGGGGAAGCCATTGTCTTTAGAAGATTTCATTCGACAATATTTATTGGGTTAATTGGATGCAAGCCCTGATTGGCTTAGTTTCTACATCAATTTTTAAAGCCGAAGCTGAGCTCAGCAATGTTTATTGACTTGCCAAACGACCTAACCCAAAAGGTCGTCCATGATTGTTCAGTCAAGTTCCATCACAATGTCACAGATGGTAAGCGCCGAGTGTGGCGCAAACTGCATATTACCGCAGCACCTGATAAGCATAAGATTATCGCCGTTTTCATCAACCGCCATGTATCGGATAAAGCAGCTATTGGATAGCCGCTTAACTATCTTAAATGACAATGCCAAGGGAAGCGAACTGACCTATGGTCAAGGCAATGAATAAGCTTATTGGCCCTGGCCCTTCTGCGGTCTTTTAACACCAAACTGATTCAACTTGGTTAACTATCATAATTACCGCAAAAAAAGCGCCTAACCCTTAATGCAGGTTAGGCGCTTTAGTTATCAGCACTAAGCTAAGTGATCATCAGCCTTCGGCGAGTTCCTTCTCTAATTGCTGGGCAATGGCTTCTGGCGAGCCGCTATTACGGGCAAAGAGACCGTAGGCGGTTGGGATCACAAAGATAGTGAACAAGGTCGCCAGCATAATGCCCGAAAGCACCACTACACCAATCACGAAACGGGTTTCCGCCCCCGCACCGGCGGCTAATACCAGAGGTACGGCGCCCGCGGCAGTGGTAATCCCCGTCATTAGGATGGGGCGTAAACGCTGGCAAGAGGCTTGAATAATGGCGCGGTCAAAATCGACGCCCTTATCCCGCAACTGGTTGGCAAATTCGACGATCAGAATACCGTTTTTCGCTGCCAAACCGACCAGCATAATAATCCCAATTTGGCTGTAGATATTAAGACTCTGGCCCGTAAACCACAGTCCAATCAAGGCGCCAACCGTGGCAAGCGGTACCGTCAGCATGATCACCATTGGGTGAATATAGCTTTCGAACTGCGCCGCTAATACCAGGAACACAATCCCCAGCGCCAGCAGGAACACAAAGTACATTGAGCTGCCAGACTCTTGATAATCAAGGGATTGTCCCTTGTAGCTGATCACCGCTTCCGCAGGCAGATAAGCACGCGCCACTTGATTGAGGTAATCCAGTGCTTCACCTAGGCTATAACCATCCGCCAAGCTGGCCTCAATGGTGATCGCCCGCATACGGTTATAACGGTTAAGGGAACTGGCATCGGCAAACTCTTCTACCGTAACTAAGTTCGACAGTGGGATCAGCTCCTTCGTCCGTTCGGAGCGAACATAGATATTTTGCAGATCGGCCGCAGTATTTTGGTTACTGCGTTCCCCTTCCACAATTACATCATACTCTTCGCCATCACGCATAAAGGTTGTGACTAAACGCGAGCCCAGCATAGACTCCAAGGTGCGGCCGATATTGGAAATCGATACCCCAAGGCTAGCCGCCCTGTCCCTGTCGATGACCACTCTAAGCTGCGGTTTGGTCTCTTTATAGTCGTGGTCAAGGCCAAGCAGCTTAGGATTTTCCGCAGCCTTTTCCATCATAATATCGCGCCAGCGGGCCAACTCTTCGTAGCTTGGGCCACCAATCACAAACTGCACAGGTTTACCCACGCCACGGCCAAAGGCTTGGCGCATCACGGGGAATGCTTGCACTCCGGCTAAATCCGCGAGGCGCTTGTTAATATCGCCTATCACTTCTTTCATCGGGCGACGTTGCCCCCAATCTTCGAGCACGATAATCGCCATACCGTTAGAGAAGTCGGCGGCGCGGCCAAAGCCACGAGGAGCACGGATCAGCAAGCGCTTAATATCGCCCGAGTCCACCAACGGCATTAAACGGTTTTCCACTTCGTTCATGTAGGATTCGATATATTCGTAACTCGCACCCTGCGGCCCGTTAACCATCAGGAATAAGGAACCACGGTCTTCCTGTGGTGCAAATTCTTGCGGCACTTTTTGGGCCAGCAACACACTGCTCCCAAGCGCAATCAAGACTAATACTGACATCAGCACAGGTCTTGCCATCGCCTTCTCAAGCGAACTTTGATAGCCGCGGGAAATGCCCGTCATAATGCCATCGACCTTACGCACTAACCACGAATCCTGCGATGCGGGTTTCAGCAACTTAGAACACATCATCGGGCTTAAGGTTAAGGCCACGATACTGGAGAAGATCACCGCCGCACTCATGGCCACCGCAAACTCTTTAAAGAGTTTACCTAAGTCCCCTTCGAGGAAGGTGATCGGCATAAATACCGCCACCAATACTAAAGTGGTAGCAATGACCGCAAAGGCCACTTCACGGGCGCCCAAAAATGCCGCTTTTAAGGGCGAATCCCCTTCTTCGATACGGCGGTGAATGTTTTCCAGCATCACAATCGCATCGTCCACAACCATACCGATGGCGAGGATCATCGCCAGCAGTGTCAACAGGTTGATTGTGTATCCCAAGGCATAGAGCACGATAAAAGTACCGAGCAAAGACACGGGCACAGTAATCGCGGGGATTAACATGGCGCGCACACTGCCGAGGAACAGATAAATAACGATGATCACCAGCACCATTGCCGTAAAAAGGGTTTGATATACCTCTTTAATTGAGGCTTCAATAAACACAGAACTGTCGTAACTGCGCTTAATCGACATGCCCGCTGGCAGCGTTGGATTGATCTTATCGACTAAGGCATTAACGGCGCGGGCCACTTCCAAGGTGTTGGCTGTCGATTGCTTAGACACCCCAAGCCCTATCATGGCCTCCTTGTTGCCGCGGAACATAATGCGCTCTTCTTCCGAGCCAACCTCCACCTTAGCCACATCGCCCAGCTTCACTAGGTAACCGTCTTGCCCTTGGGAAATCACCAAATTTGCAAAGTCCTCGGCGCTGCGATAGCTACGCTCTAAACGCACAGTAAAGTGACGCTCCTTAGACTCAATCGAACCTGCGGGTAACTCAACGTTTTCAGCCCTAAGCGCGGCTTCGACATCGGCTACCGTCAAGCTTCTGGATGCTAGGGCTTGTCTGTCGAGCCATACTCGCATGGCGTAAACCTTGCCACCACCGATACGGATCATCGACACACCGTCCACCACGGACAGACGGTCGGATAAATAGCGGCGGGTGTAATCGGTCAGCTCTAATGTGGTCATTTGATCCGACACTAAGTTGAGCCACATAATCACTTCATCGCCACCGTTGGCCTTTTGTACCTCTGGGGGATCGGCTTCTTCGGGTAAGTTATCGAGCAGGCCTGAAATTCTATCGCGCACATCGTTCGCCGCATCTTCAATGTTGCGGCTAATATCGAACTCTAAGGTCACTTGTGAGCGGCCATCGCTGCTCGATGAACTCACATGGCGAATGCCTTCGACGCCGCTGATCCTATCTTCAATCAGCTGGGTGATACGGCTCTCGACCACAGCAGCACTGGCACCGCGATAGTTAGTTTCAATCGAGACAATCGGCGGGTCGATGTTAGGGTATTCCCGCAGCGGTAACTTATCGAATGCCACTAAACCAAAGGCCACCAGCAATAAGCTAATAACCGAGGCAAATACAGGTCGTTTAACGGAAAGATCTGTCAGGATCATACACTTGGCTCCGCGTTAGCATCGGAAAGATAGCTAAACTTCTCAGCCAATTCGGTTTTGACCACATCGCCTGGGTGCACTTTAAGTAGCCCGCGGATCACCACGTTTTCACCAATCTCTAAACCACCGAGGATTTCAACCCAACCGCGAGTACGAATACCAATGGTGACTTGCTTACGCTCAATCACATTGTCTTTATTGACGCTGTAAACAAAGTGCTCTTTTTGGATCGGGATAATCGCCGACTCAGGCAGCATCAACGCTTCACGGCTGCGCTTGATCAGTTTGACCTTCATCAGCATGCCGGGCAGTAAACGTAAATCAGGATTTGGGATTTCGGCGCGAACAATCACGGCGCGAGTGGTTGGATTAACACGGCTATCGATAGAAATCACTTTGCCTTTAAAGATTTCATCGGGGAACGCCACGGCTTTGGCTTCGACTTGTTTGCCGGGCTGTAGGTCTTGAATGAAGCGCTCAGGCACCGAAAAGTCTAATTTAATCTTAGAAATATCATCGAGTGTAGTGATCTCAGTACCTGGCGTCACTAGGCTACCCACACTCACTTGACGCAGGCCTAAACGGCCATTAAAGGGCGCCACTATACTGCGATCATTGAGGGATGATTGCGCCTGCTCTAACTCAGCGCGAGTGGTATCGATTAAGGTTTGCAGACGGTCACGTTCTAACTCCGCCACAGTGCGACTGGTCACCAGAGAGCTGATCCGCGCTAACTCGCGCTGATTGTCACTCACCTTCACCTGCGCCACTTTCACTTTGGCTATCTGCTCAGCATTTTGTAGTTGTACCAATAAGTCGCCCTTTTTGACGATATCGCCATCATCAAACTTGAGCGAAGTAACCACATCGGTAACTTTAGGCGTGATAGTTACAGACTCAAAGGCCTTGTTGGTGCCTATGGCTTCGACTTCGTCACGCACAGGGGCCATAACGGCAGTCGCGATAACCACATTAGGGGTGAGCTTAACTTTAGCTTGCTGCGGCGCTTGGGGTTGCATACTTTGGTATCCAAACCAGCCCGCAGCCAAAATGGCGATGATAATTATGATTTTTTTCATCTGGCTTCCAAATGATGATGACTCGCATTAGTGACGGCTAGTTTACCCACTCGCATCATTGCATCAATACGTTTTACTTTTCCTTACAAATTACGCCAACTACATAAAATATGTAATAAATGGCAATTTGAGTCAGAAAGGATAAGCAGGATTAAGAATACAGTAGGATAATTGGCACTTTTAGCGAATTACTTCAACAAAAGTCAAAATTGAAAACACTTTATCTAAAACCATGCTTTAAATATTGATATACGCCAGAAATATTCTGAAACATCATTCTGTATAGTTAACGCACAGGGTGAGCATAGCGGCGCTCAAATGGCAGGCACAAAAAAGGGCGATTAAATCGCCCTTTTGTTGACTGAGGTAGGATTAACGCAGTTTGCGCTCTTCTTTCATCAGGTTCGACAGTGACTGATACACATTGGTCACGACTTCATTCGACAGTGGTTGGTCTTCACCGTCGCGCAGCAGGATTTTGGTTTCCTCTGGGCTATCGCCGTCTTCAAGCAGTATGCGGTAACTGCCTTCCTTCAAGGCCAATTGCTTGTCGTTCCACAACGAACTCCAGAAACCAGAGTTGTCGGTAAACTTAATGAAGTAAAGCCCCTTGGCGCTGTCCATATCGGCAATTTCAAAGCCCATTTCTGGCAGCACGATACGCAGACGATCCCACACTTGTTTGTATGGCGCTTTCGCGGACCAGTAAGCAGCACCTTCTTCAGGCGTCACTAAATCCACATTGATCCCTAAGGTCTGCTTCAAACGGTTCGCTTGAATCGCTTGCTCTCGCTTCACACTCATGTAAGCGATAGAGCTGTTGAGCATGTCGATGGTGTAACGCTGTTTATCTTCACTGCTTAACAGGACATCTTGCTCTTTACCGTCGTAAAACTCTTGGTGTTCAACCAAGTGGATAACGATGTTAGCGGTACGGCCGTGCGGACGAGTTTCTACGTCGAAGCGAAAACGTTGGCGTAGCAAATATTCTTTATCCGAACCCCAGAAGCTAGACTCCAACACCTCACTGTTTTCAATCCAATCGGTTTCTATGCTGCCTTTATCGAAATCGCGATTGAGGATGTTGATACCTTGCTTAGCAAAGAAGCCATCCAAGTTAGTGAAGATCTCTTGCTTAAGGTCGACACTGTTATCAATCGATTCAACGACGATCTTGATGTTATCGCTGCCCTCTTCCACGTGTGTGCCTTCTGCCATTGGCAGCACTTGCAGTGGAGGACGGATATCGAGATTTTTACCAACCAGCGAAGTGTTTGCCTTTGGCCCTAAGTTAGGCACTTCAAATTCTTTATTATATGGCGGTGCTTTTAATCCCTCGGGGATCTTCAGCATTGGCGCTTGCTCGGCCTGCACATAGTCTTCACCGCCGTTAGCTTGACGACGCTCTAATGGCGAACTACAAGCTGCAACGGCAGCAACTAGGAACAGTGGGGTAACTTTCTTTAACATTAATTATTTAACCTCTATCTGGGCACGAGTCATTGCATCTAACAACAGACCATGACATTGCTCAGAAAGTTCAGTCAAAGGTAAACGAATATGGCCACACTCAATCAGTCCCATACGGTGAGCGGCCCACTTCACAGGGATTGGGTTCGCTTCACAGAACAGTGTGCTATACAGACCACGCAGCGGCTCATCGATGCTCGCCGCTAATTCGGCATTACCTGCAAGCGCGGCGTCGCACATGGCTTTAAAGGCTTTCGGCACTATGTTGTTGGCAACCGAAATTACGCCATTACCGCCAAGGAGTAAAAACTCTCTAGCTGTTGCGTCATCGCCGCTGTACAACATAAAGTCGTTACCACAAAGCTCACGTAAACGCTGCACTCGTGATACATCACCCGTAGCTTCTTTTACGCCGATGATATTGCTAACGCCCACTAATTCAGCCACGGTTTCGGGCTTCATATCAACCGCGGTGCGGCCAGGAACGTTATAGAGAATTTGAGGAATATCCGTGCTCGCCGCGACCGCTTTATAGTGCGCGACTAAGCCCTTTGGCGTGGGTTTATTGTAGTAAGGTGTCACGCCTAACATGGCGGCAACCCCTACTTTAGATAAAGACTTGGTGAGTTCGATAGCTTCAGATGTCGCATTCGCGCCATTGCCACCAATCACAGGAATACGGCCTGCGGCAAACTTAACCGTTTGCGCGACCACAGTAACGTGCTCATTCATTGGCAGAGTCGCTGACTCGCCGGTAGTGCCCACGGCGACGATGGCGTCTGTGCCTTGGTCAATATGGAATTCGACTAACCTTTCAAGACTTGCAAAATCTACTGAGCCATCACTGTTCATTGGCGTGATTAAGGCTACGATGCTTCCGTTTATCATCTGACTTCCCCAAAATTTCAGGATTCGCTATGGTACTGATGCCAACCATTAATGACAAGCACTAACGGGGCTCTCAAATTGAATTAGTTATGGTAGCATTATATCCCGCACAAAAACTCGGCACTCAGTCTCGAGTTTTCGCTCTATGATATCGAAAAAGTGAGGACAATTCATGACCAATTTCCTGGTCGTAACCGCAATGGGCGTAGACCGTCCTGGACTCGTAAGTAAACTAGCTCGACTTGCCAGCGACTGTGACTGCGATATCGTCGACAGCCGTATGGCATTATTTGGTAACGAATTTACCTTAATCATGATGTTGTCAGGTTCGTGGGCATCCATAACGAAAATTGAAAGCCTGCTCCCGAGTCTCAGTGTTGAATTAGAACTGATGACAGTGATGAAGCGCACCTCTAAACATACGCCGCAAAACTACCTTTCACGCCTTGAAGTGCGCTTTACCGGTAAGGATCAGCGCGGCACCATGAAGCTTATCACCCAGTTCCTCGCCGACCGTTCCTTAGACTTAGCCGCAGTACGCTCTTTCTCTGAAGAACTCGACAACGGTGAGCAAACCCAGACGATTTCGTTAACCATCAATATTCCTGAAAAAGTTGAACTAGAAAAGCTCGAAAAAAGTATCTATCAACTCTCTGAAGAAATGGCACTGGATTGCACCATTAGACGCATGGAAGGCACCCCCTCAAGAAGCGATAGAGGATAATTGATGAACACATTAACCGCTGGCGCGAAAGCGCCGCGATTTACCCTTCAAGATCAACAGGGTAATGCTGTTTCCCTACAAGAATGCTTAACGCGCGGCCCGGTTTTAGTCTACTTTTACCCTAAGGCTTCAACCCCTGGTTGCACAGTGCAAGCCTGTGGTTTACGTGACAGTAAAGCCGAACTCGACAGCCATAAAGTGATCGTGCTTGGCATTAGCCCAGATCCCGTGGCTAAATTAGCTAAGTTTGCGGAAAAACAGTCGCTTAACTTTACCCTGCTCAGCGATGAAGACCATAGCGTGGCCGATGCCTTTGGCGTGTGGGGCGAGAAAAAGTTTATGGGCAAAATCTACGACGGTATCCATAGATTGAGCTTCCTCATCAACACCGACGGCACCATTGCCCATGTGTTCGATAAGTTTAAAACCAGCGATCATCACCAAGTTGTACTGGCAAAAATTGCTGGTTAATTGCGCACTTTAGTGCCGCATTAATCCCTCGCGGCTCAACACTGCGCACAAAAAATTAGCAGTTGAACGCAAAAAGGCCCTTTATCAGGGCCTTTTTTCATGAAAAATTTTCAGCTTGCGTCTAAAAATCAACCTGATTTGTGGAATAAATTCAAGCGGATGCTACTTAATCACCCAAACTTATGCCAGATAAGGCCAAATAATTGCCGCGGCGATGCTCCACATGGTCAACCAAATAAAGCGGTCTAAGTATCGCCACGCCGCTGGGCGGCTAAATATCGGCGCCAATAAACGCGCACCAAAACTTAGGCTGAAGAACCAAATAAATGAAGCCAGTACCGCGCCCGCACCAAACCAAGGACGATGGGCATCTTCGAACTGAGTGCTAATGCTCCCCAGCAGCACGACTGTATCTAAATAAAGGTGTGGATTAAGCAGGCTGATCCCAAGTGTGGTCAGCATGGCCTTACGCAAAGTGTCGGCATTTTGCGCATTGCCCATCTCCATCCCTTTAGCGACAAACGAGGCCTTAAGTGCATTAGCACCGTACCAAATCAAAAAGGCGGCACCACCAAAACTGGCCACATGTTTGATGGTCGGGAAGGCTTCGATAATGTGCCCAAGCCCCGCCACACCCGCAGTGATCATTAAGGCATCGATGATTGAACAAAGCAGCGCAATCGGCAAAGGATAAGCTCGCTTAATCCCCTGCTTTAGCACAAAGGCATTCTGCGCCCCTACGGCAATAATCAAACTACCACCAATGCCCATACCTTGTATAAACGCCGTTTGCATAACTACCTCTCATGTCTGAAGAAGGCGCTAGCATAGACAAAACAACAAAATTAATATAACTAATGTTT
Source organism: Shewanella sp. (assembly GCF_047975355.1). Taxonomy (GTDB): domain Bacteria; phylum Pseudomonadota; class Gammaproteobacteria; order Enterobacterales; family Shewanellaceae; genus Shewanella. The sequence continues at coordinate 26,573 of NZ_JBKEDJ010000026.1, forward strand.
TTTATGTATCATAAGTAAAATTAATAATTTTAAGGACGGCAATCATGTTGGAATACGCCAATCTTAAAGCGCTTGCGGTCGTCGTCTCCGAAGGCGGCTTCGAGCGCGCCGCCAAGGTGTTGCATATTACGCAATCGGCAGTGTCACAGCGTGTCAGGCAATTAGAAGAACGAGTCGGCCAATCCTTACTAATCCGCTCAACGCCCGTGGTGGCAACTCCCACGGGTAAACGTTTAGTGCGCCACTATTCACAGGTGCAATTGCTCGAGAGCGAGTTGAGAGCCGAGTTAGATGCCGATGACCCAAACCATCCCACGACAGTGCGGATTGCCGTCAATGCCGACAGTTTAGCGACATGGTTTTTGCCCGCCTTGGCCGATATGTTCAGCCGCCATGCTTGGCTGCTGGAATTGATTGTCGATGATGAGTCCTACACCCATCACCTATTGAAAAACGGTGAGGCCGTCGGTTGTGTGACTACAACGGCCAACCCGATGGCCGGTTGCAGCAGCGAGTTTTTAGGGACCATGGAATATATGTGTGTCGCCACCCCGGCATTTGCAGCACGTTATTTTGAATGGGCAGAAAATAGCGATGATGTCGGCGCTCAAATTACCCAAGCGCAGCTCGCGAAAGCCCCGGCCGTGGTGTTTTCTACTAAAGATAAAATGCATGAAAAGTACCTCGCCCAGTATTTCCAAATGTTGCCAGGCCAATGGTGGCAACACAGCATTCCCTCATCGGAGAGTTTTTTAGAGGCGATTAACTTAAGTCTGGGTTATGGTTTAGTGGGACACTTACAGGCAAAACCTTTGATAGACAAAGGCCTATTGATTGAACTCACCCCAGAAAAACGCATTCGGGTGCCCCTCTATTGGCAACATTGGAATATAAAAGCCAAGCAAACGACCTTAGTGTATCGCGCCCTTGCCGCCACCGCGCAACATCTATTACAGCAATGATGAGTGCCGCAATCGTTAGTACAACAAACAATGATTAGTACAAATAGTTAGTGGATAAAAAAACTGAGCACTCTGGCTCAGTTTTTATCTATTAGCTTTTACCTATCAGTTTTATCTACTGCCAACGGCTTAGGCTTCTGCCGAATCCGCCTTCACCTTTGTTATCGCTACAGGTTCAATCTCGGTTTTCGGCCAAGCATTGATCACCGCTTTCACCAAGGACGCCAATGGGATGGCAAAGAACACGCCCCAAACGCCCCATAAACCGCCAAACACTAACACGGCGGCAATGATGATGACTGGGTGTAAATCCACCGCATCGGAAAACAAAATAGGCACCAGCACGTTACCATCTAACGCCTGAATAATGCCGTAACCTAACATCAAATATCCAAACTCAGAGCTAAAGCCCCACTGGAAGAAGGCCACCAACATGATGGGCAAGGTGACTAAGGTCGCGCCCACATAGGGAATGAGCACAGACAAACCGGTCAACACCCCGAGTAAAGCCGAGTATCTCAGCCCCATAAAGGCAAAGAAGATGTAGCTCGCTACTCCGACAATCACAATCTCAATCACTTTACCGCGAATATAGTTGAAGATCTGCTGGTGCATCTCGAACCACACCTTGCGGGCAAGCTGTCGATTAGTAGGGAAAAAACGTTTACTGCCACTGATCAGTTGGTCTTTATCCTTCAGAAAGAAAAACACTAATAAGGGCACTAAAATGGCGTACACCATCAGCACCAATAACGAGGCCGAATAACCTATCAGTTGCTTGGCAATATCGAGCAGATGCTGGGTATCGAGCAGTTTTTTAAGCTCGGCGACCATTAAATTGAGCTGCTCAGAGCTTACAAACTGCGGATACTGGGTCGCTAATCCCTGCAAGGTTTGTAATCCCTTGTCGATCATACTAGGCAAATCTGTCATCAAGCTCACGCCTTGGCGCCACACACTCGGGATAAGGCCAAAGGTCAGCAGCACCACTATCCCTAAAAACAGCACGAGTACTAAGGAAGCGCCCGTCGTGCGATTAATCCCCAATTTCAGCATTTGCGCCACGGGCCATTCGAGTAAAAAGGCCAGCACTAACGCCACGAGTAACGGCGCTAATAAGCCACCCGCAAAATACAACACTAGGGCAAGGCCGACGAGAATGGCGAGCAACGTCACCGCCTGAGGATCGCTAAAGCGCTCTTGATACCAACGAGAGAAAAAACTAAACATGAATTCGTTCCAATGAGGTGATTGGCTTTCCGAAAACGCAGGAAAGATGCTTATGCTTTGGTGGTTAACCTTATCGCATCCGTTTTACTGTGTATATGCTTGAAAATCAGTTAACTGCTACCTATGACCGACACGCCTAGGCGAAGTTTCAATCAACGATGCCAACTGGCCATTTTTCCTGAGGCATTGAATCATGCTTTGGGCGTGCTTAGCCCTGCGATAAATCAACTTTTGTGATTAATAGCCCTAATTGGCTGGCGTCATCTTGCAATGTCACGACTGTATGCCCCTGTTTTTTAAAAAACGCGGGAACATCTCGGCGGGAACCTGGGTCTGAGAGTAGGATATGTAAGCTGTCGCCAGCAGACACGGACTTCAACGCAAGTTTGACCTTAACCAAGGGAACGGGGCAGCGAAATGATGTTAAATCAATAAAAATCATAATGAACTTGCTATGAAGGAACTTGGGCTATTATCCTAAGTTGCAACTCAAACTACAAGCTAAGCGCTACCCTAGCCTTAGTTGAGACACTTAAAAGAATTAAAGGATCCACTTGCGTAACTTGACGTTTTTGACCCGATGTAAACCCCTTGCGGCGAGTGTGCTTTCATTAATGTTACTCGGTGGAGCCGCAAAGAGTTTTGCCAACAACGACTTGCCCGACTTGGGCACCGCCGCCGTCAATACCTTCAGCCTAGAAAAAGAAATGGTCTACGGTGATGCCTATATGCGCGTTATTCGCTCATCGGCCCCAATGCTGAACGATCCGGTATTGAGCCAATATTTAACTGAACTGGGCAACAAATTGGTCGCCCACGCCACGGGAGTCAAAACGCCCTTTTATTTTTTCTTACTGCAAAACGATGAAATCAACGCCTTCGCCTTCTTCGGCGGCCACGTTGCAGTACACACTGGGCTATTCCTTAACGCCGATAACGAAAGTGAACTGGCCTCAGTACTCGGCCACGAAATTACCCACGTGACCCAACGTCACTTGGCGCGCTCACTCGAAGCCCAGCAAAAAAGTGGCCCTGCGACAGTTGCGGGCTTACTCGGGGCGATTTTATTAACCATCGCCGTTCCTCAGGCAGGGATGGCCGCGCTGGCAACCACTCAAGCCATGGCGACCCAATCAAAAATCAACTATACCCGTCTGCATGAAAAAGAAGCCGACCGGATCGGCATGCAAATTTTAGTTGATGCGGGCTTTGACCCCAATGCGGCCGCCGATTTCTTTGGCAAACTCGCCAGTCGCTACCGTTTTACCACCACGCCACCGCAAATGTTGCTGACTCACCCATTACCCGAGTCACGGATCTCCGAGGCGCGGGATCGCGCCCACCAGTATCCGCACCGCTATGTGCCGGATAATCTGAACTTCCAGCTCGCTAAAGCCCGTATTCAGGTGCGCTTTTCCAGTTACAGCGATGATGCCGTATTGAGCATGTTTGAAAAACAGCTCAATAAGCAAACCTACGGTTTTAAAGAGGCGGCCCTCTACGGTAAAGCCTTAGCATTGTTTAGATTGAAGAAGTTTGATGAGTCCGAAAAGATTATCGATGATCTATTAAAAATCGATGATAACAACTTGTTTTACATTGATACCAAAACTGATTTGCTCAACGAGCGCAAGAATTATGCCCAAGCGACTAAGTTACTCGAAGCGCAGCGTAAGATGAAACCTACATCGCAGGTGATTAACGCGAACTTAGCCAATATTTATATTGAGGCAGGTGAGCCAGCTAAGGCTATCCCGCTATTGGAAGATATGATTTTCCTGGATAAGCAAAATCAACTGCCCTATCAACTGCTCAATCTTGCCTATAAAAAATTGGGTAATCAGGGCATGGAGTATTTTTCCAATGCTGAATTAATGGCGCTGGGGGCTAACTATAAAGGGGCAATCGATCAGCTGAACTTTGCCTACCGCGCCTCAGAAGGAAATCAATTACAGCTAGCACGAATCGAAGCCCGTATCCGCCAATTTAAACAAGCGGATAAAGAGATGGATGCGCTGAAGTAAAATCAGCCATTTTATCTCTATCGCTTATAATCGCGCCCCGAACACCCTGACGGGGCGCTGTTTTTTCTGCTATCATCCGCGCCATTGTTTTAGCCGATTGAGCATGAGCACTATGACACAAGCAACGATTTACCATAACCCACGTTGTTCAAAGAGCCGTGAAACCCTAGCCCTTCTCGAGCAGCGAGGCTGCGATATCACAGTAGTGGAATACCTTAAGAATCCTCCAAGCGCCGCTGATATCCGTGGGATTTTAGCCACACTCAAACTCAGCGCCCGAGAGTTAATGCGCACTAAGGAAGACGAGTATCAAGCACTGGGACTCGCCAATCCTGCATTAACCGAAGATCAACTTATCGAAGCCATGGTCAAGACGCCAAAATTGATTGAGCGCCCAATAGTACTGGCCAATCAACAGGCTGCCATTGGTCGTCCACCGGAAAATGTACTGAACATTCTCTAATCTTCGGCCATTTCACCATCATTCGATGCGATTAAGATAGGAACATCATGACCTCAAGCACTCTGCTGACACTGAACCGTTTAGGCTATCTTGCCCTCGTTCTCCTGCTGGGCGGTTGGTTTATTGGTCAGGGCATCAATGGGGAATACACCTTATTATTCAGCCTACTCTGGCTAGTGCCTTTATTGTTGCCTCTAAGAGGCATTTTAAAGGGCAACCCATACACCTACGCTTGGGCCAGCTTTATTTTATGCTTATATATGCTGCACGCCCTCACCTTGCTGTATGTCACGACCGATGCATTGGCCTTTGCCATTATTGAAGTCCTGCTGATTGGTGCGCTGTTAGTCGCGTTCCCGTTTTATGCTCGCATCCGTGGACGTGAACTCGGCCTAGGTCTTAAGAAAAAGTCCGACAAGCAAGACTGATACTCAGATCCAATCAATCTCATCGCTGGCAGCGGACAGCAAGTCACGATTAGCCAGTACCGATGAGCAAGTTCCGATTAACAAGCGCGGTTCGGTTTTAATACCGCTCCGCGCTCTTTATTTCGAGTAGTTGTGATTAGAGAAGCCGTGATTCGAAACATCATGATTCGATAAAGCTGCCCCACTTTTAAAATCTTCACTCACAGCCAAAAACGCTGCTGTATTAATCCCTTGTCGGTACGGCTCCAACTCCGCAAACTGACAACATTTAACTTACCTTTCATCACTTTTTGTAACCAAAAGAGCGTGCTATAGTCGGTCGATATGCCAAGCTATGACGGCAAACCAAGCTAGTCATACTACAAAAACAATAATATAGCGTTAATTGGAGTGAGTCATGATGGAAAAATGGGTTCCAATACGTCGATTAAGTATTATCGCGGCAGCCGTCGCACTGAGCGCCTGTGGTGGCGGAGGTGGAGATAATAGTGATGGTGGTACAGTCACCCCACCAACCACTAACGTGCCACGCTGCGCCACCGTCAGTCCGCTCATCACCACAGACTCAGGCGCCATCCGCTTTAAAACTGAGCCCCAATATGTGGCGGGACAATCCAGTGCCATTATTGCCAGCCTCGGTAATCGCGATTCACAGGATCTCACCTTCCGCTGGCAGCAGTTGGAAGGCCCAAGCATTCAACTCGTGAGTCAAAATAGCCCTGTATTAGCCTTCGATATTCCCGCAGCAGGCAGCTATCGTTTTAGCCTACAAATCAGCGGCAGCAATATCGATGAGACGGGTGAGATAGCGATCAATGCCGACAGCAACGCGGGGGGAATGCTGAATATTCGTCAAGATCATCAAGCCGTTGAGGGTAATGATGTGAGCCTACGAATCGCTCAGCAAGCGGGCCTTAGTGCATCAAGTATCAATTGGTGTATCGCCGAGGGTCCCGATGTCAGACTCGATCTTAGCGATAGCTTTAGACCTCTGTTTACCGCGCCCACTGTTGCTCAAGATACCTTAACTCGCCTAAGGGCATCGGCCACGATTAACGGTAATGTCGTGACAGACGAAGCCTATGTGCTCACCACGGCTACTCCCACGATAAGCTCAACCTACTTCGATACACCTGTGGCACGCACCCACGCTTATCATCCCGCCTCTCCCTATGCTAGTACATTAACGAGCTGTGTGTACTCAAATCAGTTAAAAGAAGCTTGTACTATCAATCAATTGCCGCTAATCGGCCAAGTCTCAAATACGCTCGATGTCGACACGATTCTCGATCGCGTCTTAGTGTCCCACGATTGGATGGGAGACAATTTCGCCGCATTCTTACGTCAAATGGACCCAAGCAGCGATTTTGCCCGCCTACTACAATCGGTCACCGCCGTGGTGATCAGCTATGATGTGCGCCCCTCATTTTATTGGGTGGTTACAGGAGCGATTTATCTCGACCCTAATGATTTATGGCTCACTCCAGCACAGCGCGACACCATTAACGAGGCGCCAGATTATCGTAGCGACTTTGGCAGTGAACTCAATTTCATCATGCCATGGCGTTACGTTAAAAATAACCAATATGCTTCCCAGGGCTTCCCAATCACGACGCGCGCCACGCGCACGCTCAACCAAATTAATCCCGATCTCGCCTCACTCTTGTACCATGAGCTCGCCCACGCCAATGACTTCTTCCCAAGAAGCATACACATCACGCTCACAGGCCCAAGATTGTTGGACGATTATAGCCGCAGAAATGCCAATAAGAGTTTGATATCCGATCAAGTGAGTCGCAGTTATCCCCTCATCAGTACCGAAATGACGGGCCTTGCAGCCGTGAGCTTCTTAGGCGCAAAAGCGACAACGACTCAAAAAGCCTATCAACCTTCGGATGTGAGTACATTTTTCTCCGGTGACATCGCCAATGACTTTTACAACTATTCCAGTACCCGCGAAGACACGGCGATGCTGTTCGAAGAAGCCATGATGAGTTATCGCTATCAGATCCAGCGCGATGTGGCCGTCACTAACCTGCCCGAAGTGATCACGGCAGATACAGTGATTGTTGAGTGGGGACAAAGGGGCCGAATTGGCGATGATAGTCTGGCGAACCGCGCAGCCTTGGTGATCGATGGCATGCTGCCAGAGCTTGACGGTATCAGCCTACTCACGAGCCTGCCGGACCCCATTGCCATGACTCAAGGCCAAAGCTGGCGCCAAACCCTTGGGATTTCACCCAATACCAACACAGTGAAAGGATCACAGTCTATAGCGCCCAGTGGCGAAACGCTTACCGAGCCAGAGCTACGTTTCAGTGGCGACCGTCACCGCCATCCACAACAGTGATCAGGATTGCTAAGCAAGCAGATAGACTAGGCTAAAGCCCTTTATCACACCTAGCTTAGAGATGAAGTGAGATAAATAGAGACAAAAAGCCCGTCGTATGCAACGGGCTTTTTGTTAACACTGCCTAGCTAATCACAGAAAATGCAATTACAAGTGCAGCATTTCTTTGGCAAAAGGAATAGTGAGCTTACGCTGATGCACGAGGGACGCCTTATCCAGTTTATCTAATACATCGAACAAGGTACGAAGGTCTCTGGCCATACGATTAAGTAAGAATCGGCCCACATCTTCTGGCAACTGTAATCCGCGCATTGCCGCACGGCGTTGCAGTGCCGCTAACTTTTCATCATCAGCCATGGGTTGCAGCTGATAATTGAGTCCCCACTGCATTCTAGAGACTAAATCGGGTAGTAAGAAACCAGCATCCGCGGGGGCCGAGCGACCGCTGACCACCAGCGCACAACGCTTGTTCTCGGCGACACGATTGTACAAATCGAATATGGCTTCTTCCCAAATCGGGTGACCCGCAATATCGTCCACATCGTCGATGCAGATCAAATCGAGCTGCTCCAAGCCTTCCAACAAAGCGGTTGAGATACTCGCATGGATCCCAAGGGGAAGGTAAAAACTGCGGCGGTCGAGTTCATTCGCATGGGCACAGGCAGCGTGCATTAAGTGGGTACGTCCCGATTTAACCGGCCCCCATACATAAATGGCGGCCTCACCTTGGCCTTCGGCATTGGCACGTAATTTTTGAATAAGTTCATCATTACCCGCTGCCGGATAATAACTGTTAAAGGTTTCATCATCCGGTAAGTAAACCGGTAATGACAGTTGTAGCGGTGAGTTTAATGGCACTCGTACGTCTCAATATCAATAAATTATCGACTCCCCCACGGGACTGAGCACAGGCATGCCCAGCCACGGCGAGGGAAGTTTAAGGTAACCGCCATTGATAGACAGTTTTACCCGCAGGGCTAGTACCAGCAGAAAATTCCCCTGGCGCTACCACCGAAATTCGCGGCTCTAGACTCAGTAAACGCTCAAAGTCGGTCTGTGAGCCAAATAAATCCAAGGAAAACGTCGCTGTATTGCCTTGGATGCGCGACAAGGTCGCACTCTTAACTGCGCTGAGTTGCTTTAAGTATTTTTCGACTTCAACCAGTTGCGCCATTTTATCAATGTTCACAAAGGTCACACTGGCACCGACTTGCTCACCCGAATCGGCGATGGCGTATTTAGTGAAATAGTAATCCCCTAGGGAGCCCATCATGGCAGTGATCGCCTGCGCGCTATTTTCTGCCGAGCCATTAAAGCTAAACAGTGGCGGCGTTAACGAGTCAATTGTGGCTTTGGTGTACAGATTTAAGCGATAACGCACCTGATTTCCCGCAGGTTCTATGGCCACAAGGGCTAAGAAATCGGCTTGATAGCGACCAGACACGCTTGCAACTATATCTGCAAACATACCTTTAACATCATTTGGATTGATACCCATCATCTCATCGAGATCGAGGATGGGTAGCAAAACAGGAATACCCCGCTCATCAGAGAAAGTGTTAAATGCCTGACGCTCAGCTAAGGTCGATGAATCACTCAGTAAAATCGTGTCACCTTCACTTGGCATCGCAACCCAAAAGAGCGTCAATGGACGTTGAATGCCCCACACTGGTAATTGGGCCTGGCGTAACAGGGTAATAATGCGGCGATGCTCAAAGTTTGCTTTTAGCAGCAGTTGTCCATTTTGCTCCAGATAACCATATTGGCTGAGGAGTGCATCGGGATTGGCCAGTTGCGATTGGATAACGCCGTTATCCAAAGAGCGTGCTGTCCCGGTATTCTTAATGATCACTTTTTCAAGCGCGGTTTTAAGGGCTTTATTCCGCTCAGGCACTGCGCGGGAAGCCACTGGCACATCGGCTTCATCTAATTTACTCACTTCAACAGCTTGCAGGCTATTAACGGTAAACAGGCAGTATAAAAACGCGAGTAAGCTTGGCTTTAATAGGAATTTCAGCATCTTTGAGTAGTTGAAGTAACGTCAGATAGTACAAATTGTACCATAGTTAGCGCCTTTAGCGAGTCTTGGGGAGGTTTCAACCACGGATTAAGTGCCACAACTCGCTTTGGCAATAAAACAGTGATCCTCACCCACAAACGAGGCATTTTATGAGGAACATAGAACAACAAACTGTTATAATCTCGCGGTTTACCCTAAATTCACGAGAATAATAAATGAAAAGACTCGCTATTCCACTTCAGGGCGCACAAATGCTGTTTGTTGCATTTGGCGCCCTAGTGCTAATGCCACTACTTACAGGGCTGGATACCAGTGTCGCCCTGTTTACCGCGGGTATTGGTACCCTACTGTTTCAATTAATCACGAAACGCCAAGTCCCTATCTTCCTTGCGTCCTCCTTCGCTTTTATTGCGCCTATTCTCTACGGAGTACAAACTTGGGGGATCCCGTCAACCATGGGCGGTATCATTGCCGCGGGCCTAGTGTATATCCTCCTCGGCGCGTTAGTTAAAGTGCGCGGCACAGACTTTATCCATCGACTGCTACCACCCGTGGTGGTTGGCCCAGTGATTATTATCATTGGTTTAGGCTTAGCGCCTGTGGCGGTGAATATGGCACTGGGTAAAAGTGGTGATGGCAGTTTAACATTAGTCCCAACCAATACTGCTTTGGTTATTTCCCTCGCCTCACTTTGTACCACCATAGCCGTCGCTATTTTTGCCAAGGGATTACTCAAGGTCATGCCCATTCTGGCGGGTATTGTTGTGGGTTATGGGCTGAGTCTTGCTTTTGGTATCGTTGATTTTGCCGTGGTCACAGCGGCAAGCTGGATTGCTATCCCGAAATTTGTAGCTCCGGAATTTAACTGGCATGCAATCGCCTTTATGATCCCAGTCGCGATTGCGCCTGCGGTTGAACATATTGGTGACATCCTTGCGATTTCCAATGTCACGGGTAAAGACTTTATGAAAAAACCCGGTCTGCACCGTACCTTAACCGGTGACGGCGTCGCGACGATTGCTGCAGCGGCCTTCGGCGGTCCACCCAATACGACCTATTCAGAAGTCACTGGCGCGGTGACCTTAACTCGTAACTTTGACCCAAGGATCATGACCTGGACGGCGATCACCGCTATTACCTTGGCCTTCGTGGGTAAATTAGGCGCCCTAATGCAAACCATTCCAGTCCCTGTGATGGGCGGCATTATGTGTTTGCTATTTGGTTCTATCGCCGCGGTAGGCTTAAATACTCTAATCCGTAATCATGTGGATTTGTCCGAACCACGTAACTTAAGCATTGTGGGTGTCACCCTGGTCTTCGGTATTGGTGGTATGGCGTTTGGTATTGGCTCCTTCAGCCTCACGGGCATCAGCCTCTGTGGTATTGTGGCCATTACCATGAATCTGCTATTACCTGCGAGCAAACACCACGAGCGTGACGTTGCATCACACTAAACTTGTGGGTTTTCGCACTGAGTTTGAATCTAAGTGCGCTGCGTCATTTGGCTTAAAGCATGATTAATTGCCGAGTCCTAGCTCAGTGATTAGGCGATAAAAAAGCCGCTAAGTGATTTACTTAGCGGCTTTTTTGTTACTATTTCATCACTCTCTTAGACGTGATTACTCAGCGGTTTTGTATTTTTCAGCAGTCGCTTTGATTAACGGCTGTAATTCGCCTTTTTGGTACATATCAACCACGATATCACAACCACCAATCAGCTCGCCTTCAATCCACAATTGTGGGAAAGTTGGCCAGTTTGCATACTTAGGTAATTCAGCACGGATATCTGGGTGCTGGAGAATATCCACAAATGCAAACTGCTCGCCGCAGTTGATCATGATTTGTGCTACCTGAGATGAAAAACCACAGCTTGGTAATTTAGGAGAACCCTTCATGTATACGATGATTGGGTTTTCAGCGATTTGCTGTTTAATTTTCTCTACTGTTTCCATTTTAATTCCTAAGTACGATGACATTGACTCAATGCCGCTATTGTACGACAGCTAGGCACAGAACAAAATCCCACAGTTTGTAAGGTTATGCCCTACAATTAGTTTTTCGATGACGCCTATCTAATCAATTAGCCAAACAATGATTCACATCACAAATATTATCGGTACAATAGAGCGCAGTGAGCACGTTTAAAAAACGATAACCTAAGACCATGGAGAGATACTAATGGCTTTCGAATTACCCGCATTACCATATGCAAAGAACGCACTAGAACCACACATTTCTCAAGAAACCATTGAATACCACTACGGCAAGCATCACAACACCTACGTTGTTAAGCTAAACGGTTTAATCGAAGGAACCGATTTCGCAGGTAAATCTTTAGAAGAGATCATCAAGACTTCTACTGGTGGCGTATTTAACAACGCAGCTCAAGTTTGGAACCACACTTTCTACTGGAACTGCTTAGCGCCTAACGCTGGCGGTGAGCCAACAGGTTCTGTGGCTGATGCCATCAATGCTGCATTCGGTTCATTCGACGCATTCAAAGCACAATTTACCGATTCTGCGGTAAACAACTTTGGTAGCGCTTGGACTTGGTTAGTGAAAAAAGCCGATGGCACTGTAGCTATCGTTAACACTAGCAATGCTGCAACCCCTCTTACTGACAGCACAGTGACGCCAATCCTGACTGTTGACGTGTGGGAACACGCTTACTACATCGATTACCGCAACGTACGTCCTGACTACTTAGCCCACTTCTGGCAATTAGTTAACTGGGACTTCGTTAACCAAAACTTCGCTGGTTAATCGCTGCTAAGTCATTCCTAAAAAGAGCCCAAGTGGCTCTTTTTTTATGGCCTCAACAATCATTCACCTTTGCCCTTTCGCCGAACGTAGCCCAATAGCTACAAGTGCAATAATTGCAATTGCAATCATTTGTTATTGTTTTTATTTGATATTTTTTTGACACAGCTGGCAAGTTTGTGTCTAAGATTAGTGTAGGAAGCTGAAAAATCAGTTATCCATCCATGACATCACTGGCGTTTCAGGGGGTTTATATGGGCATTTTCGAGCATTACCAAAAGCGCTACGAACAAAAACTCGATGAAGAATACACTTTGCAAGAATACCTCGATATCTGCAAAGAAGATCGCAGTGCTTATATGTCAGCGTCCGAGCGATTACTGCTTGCCATCGGCGAAGCCGAAATTATTGATACCGCGAAAAATCCAACCCTAAGCCGTATCTTTTCGAATCGTCTCATCTCACGCTATCCCGCCTTTAAAGACTTTTACGGTATGGAAGATGCGATTGAACAAATCGTCGCCTACCTAAAACACTCGGCCCAAGGCTTAGAAGAATCGAAGCAGATTTTATACTTACTCGGCCCTGTGGGTGGCGGTAAGTCATCATTGGCGGAAAAACTTAAAGCCTTGATGCAAAAAGTGCCAATTTACATTCTCAGTGCCAATGGCGTGAGAAGCCCGGTGAATGACCACCCCTTCTGTCTCTTCGATGTCGAAGAGGACGGCCAGCTGCTGCGGGATGAGTTTAATATTCCCACCCGTTATCTAAAAACCATTATGTCGCCTTGGGCGGTGAAACGTCTGCACGAGTTTGGCGGCGATATTTCAAAATTCCGCGTGGTCAAGGTCTATCCCTCTATCCTCGACCAATTGGCGATTGCCAAAACCGAGCCTGGGGATGAAAACAACCAAGATATTTCCTCCTTGGTCGGTAAGGTCGATATTCGTCAGCTAGAGCATTTCTCGCAGGACGATGCCGATGCTTACGCCTACTCGGGTGCGCTCTGCCGTGCAAACCAAGGGATGATGGAGTTCGTGGAAATGTTCAAGGCGCCGATTAAGGTGCTACACCCACTGCTCACTGCCACCCAAGAAGGTAACTATAACGGCACCGAAGGCTTATCCGCCCTGCCCTATAGCGGTATCATTTTGGCGCACTCTAACGAGTCAGAATGGTCAACCTTCAAAAACAATAAGAACAATGAAGCGTTTCTCGACAGGGTTTATATTGTCAAAGTGCCCTATTGCCTGCGGGTATCGGAAGAATTGCAGATTTACAAAAAATTACTGCAAAACTCCGAGTTGTCCCAAGCCCCTTGTGCACCTGGTACCTTAGAAACCTTAGCGCAATTTAGTGTGCTCTCGAGGATAAAAACACCTGAAAACTCCTCCATCTACTCTAAGATGCGGGTCTATGATGGTGAAAGCCTTAAAGATACCGATCCTAAGGCCAAATCCTACCAAGAGTACCGCGACTACGCAGGTGTTGATGAAGGTATGAACGGTCTTTCTACCCGTTTCGCCTTCAAGATCCTGTCGCGGGTATTTAACTTTGACCACTCAGAGATTGCCGCTAACCCTGTCCATTTGTTCTATGTACTCGAACGCCAAATCGAGCAGGAACAATTCCCCGGCGATACCGCCGAACGTTATCTGGAGTTCTTAAAAGGCTATTTAATCCCTAAATATGTCGAATTTATCGGTAAGGAAATCCAAACAGCGTACTTAGAGTCCTACTCTGAATACGGCCAAAATATCTTCGACCGTTATGTCACCTACGCCGATTTCTGGATCCAAGATCAGGAATACCGTGACCCCGAAACTGGCCAATTGTTTGACCGCTCGGCACTGAATGCCGAACTGGAGAAAATCGAAAAACCTGCGGGGATCAGCAACCCTAAAGATTTCCGTAATGAGATCGTTAACTTTGTCCTGCGCGCCCGCGCAAGCCATGAGGGCAACAATCCACTCTGGACCAGCTACGAAAAACTACGCACTGTGATTGAGAAGAAAATGTTCTCAAATACAGAGGACTTATTGCCTGTAATTTCCTTTAACGCCAAAACCTCGACTGACGATCAACGTAAACACGATGATTTTGTTAATCGAATGATGGAGAAAGGCTATACCAAAAAACAAGTCAGACTGCTGTCTGAGTGGTATTTACGGGTTCGTAAATCCTCTTAACTTGCGCTCACTAAAAACGAGGCTTTGGTGTTGCCAAAGCCTTCGCTGGGGTTTGGGAGGTGCGTATGGCGAACTTTATCGATAGACGGTTGAATGCGAAAGGAAAAAGCACAGTCAACCGCCAACGCTTTATCAACCGATATAAGCAACAAATCAAAAAAGCCGTCAGCGATGCCGTCACGCGTCGCAGTGTAACGGATGTAGATAAAGGCGAAAAAATCAGTATTCCCACACGGGATATCAGTGAACCTATGTTCCATCAAGGCAAAGGAGGCGTAAGAGACAGAGTCCACCCAGGCAATGATCAATTCACCCGCGGCGATAAAATCGATAGACCCCAAGGTGGCGCTGGTGGCGGAGCGGGGAAAGGCGATGCCTCGGATTCGGGCGAAGGTAATGATGACTTTGTGTTTGAAATCTCAAAGGATGAATACTTGGAGCTGTTATTTGAGGACTTAGAACTACCCAATCTGCAGAAGAATCGCTTAAACAAGCTCGTCGAGTATCAAATCTACCGTGCGGGTTTCACCAATGATGGTGTACCTGCCAATATCAATATTGTGCGCTCACTGCGTTCCTCCTTGGCGCGCCGCATTGCCATGTCGGCAAGTAAAAAGAAATTACTCAAAGAGTTAGAGCAAGAACTGGCAGAGCTTGAAAATATTCCGGGCACTAAAGCCGAACTGATTTTGGATTTAAAAGCCCAAATTGAAGCGCTCAAGCAGAAGATTGCTAAAGTCCCCTTTATCGATACCTTTGACTTACGTTTCAATAACTTTGCAAGGCGTGAAGTGCCCTCGAGCCAAGCGGTCATGTTCT
This sequence comes from Shewanella sp., assembly GCF_047975355.1. Lineage (GTDB taxonomy): Bacteria > Pseudomonadota > Gammaproteobacteria > Enterobacterales > Shewanellaceae > Shewanella. The sequence continues at coordinate 41,818 of NZ_JBKEDJ010000026.1, forward strand.
GCTTAATGGACGTGTCAGGTTCGATGGATCAAGCGACAAAAGATATGGCGAAACGTTTCTATATCTTGCTGTACTTGTTTCTCACCCGAACCTACAAAAACCTCGAGGTGGTCTATATCCGCCATCATACCCAAGCGAAGGAAGTGGACGAACATGAGTTCTTCTACTCTCAGGAAACTGGCGGCACGATTGTCTCAAGCGCATTGAAATTAATGCACGAAATTCAGCAGGCTCGCTACCCTGCCGATGAGTGGAATATCTATGCCGCACAAGCCTCTGACGGTGATAACTGGGCCGATGACTCTCCCACCTGTCGACAATTATTGGAGCAAAAAATCCTGCCGCTAGTGCGCTATTTTAGCTATATCGAAATCACCAATCGTGCGCACCAAACCCTGTGGCGTGAATACGAATCCCTACAACAACACTACGACAACATAGCGGTGCAACATATTCGTCAAGCCGAAGATATCTACCCTGTATTTAGAGAATTATTTAAAAAGCAGGCGGTTTAAGGGGGCTCTATGGGGATAAAAGAAGCAAAAACACGTACAGCCTTGAGCGACGGTCCCGACTGGAGCTTTGAGCTGTTACAAAGTTATCTGAAAGAGATTGAGCGGGTGGCGGCCATTTACAAATTGAACGCCTATCCCAATCAAATCGAAATCATCACCGCCGAACAGATGATGGACGCCTATGCCGGCATTGGCATGCCCATTGGCTATACCCATTGGTCCTTCGGCAAACGTTTTATCGAAACCGAACAGGGCTACAAGCGTGGGCAAATGGGGCTCGCCTACGAAATTGTGATTAACTCTAACCCTTGTATCGCTTATTTAATGGAAGAAAACACCATCACCATGCAGGCTTTGGTGATGGCCCATGCCTGTTTTGGTCATAATAGTTTCTTTAAAAATAATTACTTATTTAAGACATGGACGGATGCAAGTTCGATTATCGATTACTTGGTGTTTGCCAAAAACTACATCAGTGATTGCGAGCAAAAATACGGTGTCGATCAAGTTGAAAGCATCATCGACTCTTGCCACGCTCTGATGAATTACGGTGTCGACCGCTATAAACGCCCATCGGAAATCTCCTTTAGGGAGGAACAGGCGAGGCAAAAAGATCGCGAAGCCTACCTGCAAAGCCAAGTGAACGATTTGTGGCGCACTATTCCCACCCATCAACAGCAGCAACCTTCGACCACTAAGCGCCGCTTTCCCGCCGAGCCGCAGGAAAATATTCTGTATTTTATTGAAAAAAATGCACCGCTGCTGGAGTCATGGCAACGGGAAATTATCCGTATCGTACGTAAGATGGCGCAGTATTTTTATCCGCAAAAACAAACACAAGTGATGAATGAAGGCTGGGCAACCTTTTGGCATTACACTATTTTGAATCATTTGTACGATGATGGTGTGGTCACCGACCGCTTTATGATGGAGTTTTTGCAGAGTCATACCGGCGTTGTCGCCCAGCCCGAATATAACAGCCGTTACTACAGCGGTATCAATCCCTATGCCCTAGGGTTTGCAATGTTTACCGATATTCGGCGCATCTGCGAGTCTCCCACAGAGGAAGATAAAGCCTGGTTTCCGGATATTGCGGGCAGTGACTGGCTCGAAACCTTACACTTTGCGATGCAAAACTTTAAGGACGAGAGTTTTATCAGCCAGTACCTGTCGCCAACGGTGGTCCGTCAGTTCAAGCTGTTTGGCATCCACGATGATGAAAAACGAAACTATCTGTCTGTGTCGGCCATTCACGATGAACAGGGCTATCAAGATATTCGCAACCTTCTCTCTCAGCAGTATAACTTATCGAATATTGAACCCAATATTCAAGTACATAACGTAGAGATAAACGGCGACCGCTCCTTAACCTTAAGGTATGTTCCCAGTAATGACATTCCACTGGCGAACACCTACAAAGAAGTATTGAAGCATCTGCATCGACTCTGGGGCTTTACCGTTAGTCTTGAGCAATTGAATGCTGATGCCAGTGTAACACTGCTAGCGTCCTGCCCTGAACAACCTAAGGCCGACTAAGCATCCCACAGACTGAAAAGCAAAAAGCCGTTTCTCAATGAAACGGCTTTTTAGTCTAACGAGGCGCATTTGAACTTAAGAGTTTGCGTCCTGCAGGGCAATCGAGGTCGGCATATCATCACGCAATTGCAGCCACATTTTGCCACTGTTTATACCGTAAGTACGCATTAGTGCGGGCACATCAACATAATTTTTGGCTTTGGCTAATACTTCCAGTTCTTTATAGAAGTTCAGCGCTAACAGACGCGCCTCAGAACTACTGAAATAGTACCGTCCTACTCGACTGTATAGACCTTTAAAACCGTTTAAGATCAACACATAAAGTGGATTTCCCGAAGAGAAAGCTAAAGTATGATGCAATAAGTAGTCATACTCGGCGAAGGATTCAGCCGTATCTTCTAGTTGGTGAATTTGTCCTAGGACTTCAACCGCGGTATCGGGACTGTTGCGCAGTGCACCACGGAAATAAATCGCACTCACGTTGGTTCGAGCCGATAACAATTGGTCCACCAGCACAGGGAAACCTTCTGGATTGAGATCAGCAATGGTCTCAAGAATATTAAGGCCCGAGGTTTCCCAAAAATTGTTTACCCGAGTCGGTTTACCATGTTGAATTTTCAACCAACCATCACGGGCTAACCGTTGCAGTACTTCACGCAGTGTCGTGCGTGTTACGCCAATCAATTCAGAAAGCTCACGTTCAGCCGGTAAAATGGACCCTGGGGGAAACTTGTTTTCCCAAATCGATCTTACAATATACTTCTCTGCAAAACTTGCAGGTCCTTTGGCATTGATAATCATCAGCCCACTTTTCCAGTTGTTGTGCTTTATAATGGTCACTGATCATACCAGAGCGGTAAAAAATGGAAACCATTGACTGCAGCCCACCTTAAATTCGCCGTACAATTGTCACAAAAATGTTCAAAAAAACGACACAAATCAACCGATATTATGCCAATTTTGCCGATTAGCTCCGCTTTTTGAAATCTGGGTTTCAGTATCTCGTTACATTAGCATTCTCTTTAGGCTAGACTGAATTTCTAAAACAAATGCCAGAACACAATAACCTGTGCAATTTTAAAAGATAATTAGAAGAGAGGATGCCATGCCGATGACAATGAGTCAGGCGTTTATTGGGAACTTCTTAGGGAATTCTCCTAAGTGGTACAAGATCGCAATACTGTCGTTTTTAATAATCAATCCAATACTCTTTTTCTATGTCAGCCCCTTTGTGGCTGGTTGGGTATTAGTGCTTGAGTTTATTTTTACCTTGGCAATGGCGCTGAAATGCTACCCATTACAACCCGGTGGTCTATTAGCGATTCAAGCGGTCGCCATCGGTATGACCTCTGCCAGCCAAGTGCTGCACGAAATTGAAGCCAACCTTGAAGTGTTGTTATTGCTGGTGTTTATGGTGGCCGGCATTTACTTCATGAAGCAGCTGTTGTTATTCGTGTTCACTAAGATGATCACTAAAGTACGCTCGAAAATTTTAGTGTCTTTGATGTTCTGTCTGGCTTCAGCCTTCTTATCCGCCTTCCTAGATGCATTAACCGTTATCGCCGTGATTATTACCGTGGCAGTAGGGTTTTACTCTATCTATCACAAAGTGGCTTCGGGTAAAGATTTCTCAGCAGATCATGACCATACCTCAGAAGGCAAAAATGAAGATGGTGAAAACCAACTCAACGAAGAAGAATTGGAGTCTTTCCGTGGTTTCCTACGTAACCTATTGATGCACGCGGGTGTCGGTACCGCATTAGGTGGCGTATGTACTATGGTGGGTGAACCGCAAAACTTAATTATCGCGGCGCAGGCTAACTGGCAATTTGGTGAGTTTGCGATCCGTATGTCCCCTGTAACCGTGCCTGTATTGTTCGCTGGTATCCTAACTTGCTTTTTAGTCGAAAAATTACGTTGGTTCGGTTATGGTGCCCAGCTACCGGAAGCCGTGCATAAAATCCTTTGCGATTACGCCGCCTATGAAGATGCGCGTCGTACCAATAAAGACAAGATGAAACTGGTTATACAAGCTTTTGTGGGCGTTTGGTTAATTGCCGGTCTTGCGCTGCACTTAGCGTCAGTGGGCTTGATTGGTCTGTCTGTAATCATTTTAACCACGGCCTTCAACGGTATTACCGATGAGCACGCACTAGGTAAGGCCTTCGAAGAAGCCCTGCCCTTTACCGCGCTGTTAGCGGTGTTCTTTGCCGTCGTCGCCGTGATCATCGACCAACAACTGTTTGGCCCTGTGATCCAATGGGCGCTGAATCATGAAGGGAATACCCAATTAGTGATCTTCTATATCGCTAACGGTTTACTCTCTATGGTCAGTGATAACGTGTTTGTCGGCACGGTTTATATTAACGAAGTTAAAGCCGCCTTGATTAACGGCCAAATTACCCGCGATCAATTCGACCTGTTAGCTGTGGCCATTAACACTGGTACTAACTTGCCTTCGGTGGCGACACCAAACGGTCAAGCCGCGTTCCTGTTCTTACTGACCTCGGCCCTTGCACCGCTGATCCGTTTATCCTATGGCAGAATGGTGTGGATGGCATTGCCCTACACTATCGTGCTATCGATTGTGGGTGTCATGGCAATTCAATCGGGCTTCTTAGAGCAGATGACCCAGTACTACTATGACTCCCACGCAATCATTCACCACAGTGTTAAAGAAGCGTTAGCACCTGCGGCAGCTCACTAACATAAATATCAGAGTTGACTGAACTTTATGAGTTCAGTAAAGTCAAAAAAACGCCCTACCTTCGAGGGCGTTTTTTGTTGATACGGAGTTCACTTTTGACAGCATTCACTCGCTTTGCCCATTCCCGCGCATCTTGGTTAATTCTTACTGGCTCTGCGATTGCCCTCGAAGCGGCCGCGTTGTATTTCCAATACGTGATGAACTTAGATCCCTGCGTGATGTGTATTTACCAGCGCCTCGCCGTCTTCGGCATCTTGGCGGCAGGATTGATTGGTATGACGGCGCCCAAATATCTAATCGTTCGCATTTTGGGTGCACTTGGCTGGGCCGTCAGTGCAACTTGGGGACTCAAACTGGCATTATCCCTAGTGGATATGCAAAATAATCCTTCACCATTCTCGACTTGCTCATTTTTACCCGAGTTTCCAACTTGGATGCCGCTCCATGAATGGTTTCCTGCGGTCATGTTGCCAACGGGCATGTGTACCGATGTGCCCTGGCAGTTTATGGGGGTAACGATGGCCGAGTGGATGGTAGTCGCCTTTAGCGGCTATCTGGTCTCCCTGTTACTGTTTATTGTGCCCATCCTCAGCGGTTCGAATAAACCATCACTCTATAAGTAATCTTTATTAGGCAGACCTAGGGTCTGCCTAATTTTTAGCTGTCACTGTCAATATTTCTCACCGAAAGCTCTTAGCTAACTTTGATTTAAGCCAATGGCAAATAGGCAAAAAAACGCTAAACTGGCTCCATGATAACGGCATTCGGAATGCAAAGAACATGGATAAACGGCCTATTATTGAGCCTCAAGCACCGTTAACCCAATGGCAAAAGAGCCTGCCGTTTAAACTCAGTCTGATCCAACTGTTGATCGCCAGCATACTGATCTTTAGCACTGTTTGGGTCATTCTCAACATACAGACCCAGCAAATCAACGAGCAACAAACCCTACTTAATCAAAACCATGGCCAGATTATCATTGCCAAATTGCAGGAAATGACCTCCCAAGTGGAGAATCAGGTCAATGCTATCAGTCAAATCGCCATGCTATACCGTTACGAGCCCGAGCAGCTCAGTAAAAGCATTCCGGTATTACTCTCAATTGAAAATCAAAAGGCGATCATTTCAGGTGGTGGGATTTGGCCCGAGCCAGGGGCATTTGACCGGCAAAAGTTTCGTGATAGTTTGTTCTGGTCACACAATATTCATGGCGAACTCGTCGCAATAAACAGCTACAATGATGACAGTTTCCCAAGCTATCACACCGAAGAATGGTATCGACCGACACGCTATTTTCCCGTCGGAAAAATATTTTGGTCTAAATCTTATGTCGATCCCACCACCCATAAACCTATGGTGACTGCTTCTGGCGCTATGTGGATGGAACATCAGTTTATTGGGGCGGCTACGACAGACATCAGTCTTGAAAAACTCAATCAGCTCTTACGCAACACCATGTTAGATGTGAGTGGCTACGTGATAGCCCTCGACCATCAAAACCAAATTTTGGCCTCGCCGAAGAGCGATAATCTGCCACAATCGGCCCAAAATCCTAGCCATGCCCTACAGACCTTCGACGAGCTAGCGAAAACCGAAACAGCCTTTAGCCCGATAGCCTCGGCACTGCACTTAGCCGACCGTAGTTTTATCGAGCAAGCCGTGACTGAGCGCGTGTTTACCCAAGAGCAAATGGACAATCTCACCCGTCTAAGCAACGACGGTGAGCGGGAGATGCTCTCCGCCATAGTCAATGACAATGCCAAAAACCATTTTTTAACCCCAAGGCGAATTGCTTCGGTCTCATTAACAGTAGATCCGATCCTCAAGGGTCCCTCGCTGGTGTCGGTATTTTTAATGCCGCACACCTACTGGAAAATTCTAGTCGTCACGCCCATCGCCCCGTTACAGGACACAGCAAAGCAGCTTATCGAAAAAGTTGGGCTCTCCCTCGTGTTAATTCAGATGCTCGGCCTTATCTTGCTGTTTTTACTGCAACATAGGTTGATTATCGCCCCCATTATGGAAATGGTGCAGGCACTCAAACGCAATGATTCGGCCTCTATCGAGTTAAAGGCAAATGAACGGCACGACGAGGTTGGTCTATTAGCGAAAAGCTTTTTATCCCGCACCCAGCAACTTGAAGTCGCGATGGCCAGTTTAGACGCCAGTAATCTCGCACTCGAGCAGCAATTACTGACCCAACAACATTTTCAGCAGGAGCTGAACCAGCGCAAGGAGCAATTAAGATCATTACTCGACTTTTCATCCACCATCATTTACATCAAAGACTTAAATGGCAGATATACCTTAGTTAACAACAAATATTGTGAAGTTTTGGGGATTGAGCGGCGCAAAATCATCGGCGCTACGGATTTTGATCTGTTCCAAAACTCACTCGCCCAATTGTATCAGCAAAACGATCAGCGGGTCACCCATAGTCAGGATGCGATTCATTTTGAGGAGCCCATTCCATCCCTTAGGGGTGAACTTATCTATCAAATGAGTAAATTCGACATTAGGGACGATGAGGATAATTCCATCGGAGTCGGCGCCATAGGTTTTAATGTGGATCTCAAAAAGCGCCAAGAAAAAGAACAAGAAAAACTGCTGCAATCGCAATTAACCCAGGTTAAAGAGCAGCAACACAAGACCCAACTAGTACAGCAAGAAAACAGCCAACTCAGGGAACAACTTGCTGCTATCCATGATGAAATCAATCAGCAGATCCAAGTTAACCTCAGCAAGCAGCAGAGTCAGAAACTGATGCAGAACTTCCTTGCCGACGTCATGAGTCAAATGATGCAAGAGCAGGACAAACTTCTCGCCCAGATTTGCCAAGTGCGCCACAAGGAGGATGACAGCCACCAAGCCCAAGTGGTACAACTGATGAGCCAGCAAGCCGCCAGACTCAGGCACATATCACAGCTGTTTACCGATCAACAAAGTGAGATTCGCCCGCTGCATTTAGCACTGTTTATCAATCAATTACTAAGTTTATTACAGCCCCAACTGCTAAAAAACCAAGTTAAGGTCAATCTGCAGTGTCATGAACAATTGGTAGTCGATGGCAATGCTTGGCAATATTTGCAGTTTTTTTATCGGCTCATCAACAATACCTTGCACCATGCCTTTAAAGAGCATAATCAAAACAGAGCGTTAGAAATAACGCTTGAGAAAAAAGGCGGTGAGCTGCATATGCAGCTTCAGGACAATGGCGTTGGGATCCCGGCTTCACACCTTGAGCAAATCAAACAGGAAATGCAGCAGAACCAATGCATTGGCACACTGACTTGCATTAATCTTTGGATAAAAAAAGAGTTAAATGGTGAGCTGAAGGTGGAGAGTGAAGTCAATCGTGGCACCCTAATTGAGTGCCACTGGCCATTACCTTCGGTATAGCAATTGCCATACTCAAAAATAGGCCCATTGAGTGAAATTAATCGCTCGCCTTATCGAGCGTTACATCCACCAAATAGTGGCCCTGTAACCAATTACGGCCAATTAAGAGTTTCTTGGACATTTGACTGCGATCCTTAAGGTTCACTTTGACGGGATACTCCCGTCCTGGCTCGCCTAAGGTCAGTTCGACCATGTAACGGACTTCACTCCCCTGCGCATTACGGATAAGCGAGGTATCAACAATCCGCGCTCGTAAACGCTTGGCCTCACCACGCTCATTTTCGGTAGTAAAATTGAGCCACTTGCCAATGTTGTTGTCCATATTGGTTGGATCTTCATCGTCAATCTTGATGTCGATGGCATGCAGCGAGTTTTCAACCGCGCCAGTATCAATGCGAGTTTTAAAAGTCAGTTCAGCCTCTTTCACGTTGATAAAGGCCGTCGGGCCAATCAGTCGTTTCTCAGCCACATCGACCACATAACGCCCCGCTAGCCAATTGCGCCCAATCAGTAACTTGTAATCCATATGACTTCTGTCACGTAGGTTGACTGCGACGAGACGGTGCTGGTCCTCAAAGCCAATATCTAACTCCACCAAATAACGCACTTCGCTGCCTTGGGCATTGTTCACTGTGGTGGTCTTTAAGATTTTCGCCGCTAAGCGACGCTGCTCACCCGCTTCATTTTCGGTGGTAAAATGCAGTGTTTTACCAATGTTATCCTGCATTTTTTCAGATGCGCCACCTTCAACTTGCATATCGATGGCATGTAAAGAAGTGTTCGCCGCGCCCGTATCAATCCTCGCCTGAAAATCCAATTGCGCTGCGATTAGTCGCATCTTTTCCGATTGACCAATTATCGCTTTAGTGTCAGAAGATACAGCGCCCTGCACTTGCGTTTGCGCCTCTTCGCTGACTTTGCCGCAGCCAGCTAGACTCAAGCTTACGAACATAGCGCTTAGCAATAACGCGGTGCAGCGACCGACACTTTGATGTTGTAACATCCTCACTCCTTATCTAATCGATTACAGGCTGGCCAAATGGAGCCTTTTACCCATAACCTTGGCCGACGTAGGGACTAGTGATAACACAAAAGCGAAGGAAAAGAGCCGAAAAAGACCAAGTCGAGGGTAAAAAATAGCATTTAAGTCAATGAAAAAATAAGGAATAATTACAATTTAACACACAATAACTACAACCATTACACTTCCGCCACTTTCGCTTCGTCCAACCATGCCATCGCCAAATGACGCTCATTTTCGCTAAAAACCTTTACCGGACAAGGCAGCATAAAAGCCAGCGTATTAACCATAGCACCAAGACTTTGCATGTCCGCAATCATCACCACTCGTGAGAAATCACTAAAATGGAACACACTGAGTAAAGCATCATCCCAGAGTGCTCCTACTGTGATGCCAATAAAGTCAGGACTAAACTCATACCACAAGCGAAGACTCGCATGGTCCTGTAACTTGGCCTCGATTGCAGGAAACAGTAAGGTTTCGATATCTTCATGGGTAACTTGACCCGATATTGCAATGGTCAGCATATCATCGGCATAGCTTGGACGTATGGTTAACATCATGCTTCTCCCTTTACACCGCAGCAAAAAAGGCGGCTATAGAGTAAAGATATACCCTGTAAAAGAAGATGCTTGAAAAACGAGCATGATTTTAGTCAAACTTGATGAGTGAAAACTGATGCGATAGCGAGATCTAATAATGCAGAGCGCTAACATAACACAAATTTCCCCCCCACAAATCCAAAACCAGAGCGATTGACACCAACAGGCAACACAGCAACCCGCTGAACAATTCACTAGTCGTAGCGATTCGGACTGAATTGTGAGTAAAGGTGGGAATCAACGAACGAGTGAACAGGATTAACCCAAGACACGAGATTAATCTCAAGGCTAATTCTATGCGAAGGTTTTACACATGCACTTGGATTTTGGCGATTTCTTGATCGAATAAATTCTTGATTAAGCCCGAAAACTCAGTGATGAACAGGGTCTGTTCTGGCGTAGCCTTATGATTCGCGACTGAGGCTAAGATTTCTTCCAGATCGTACACAATCGCATCGACCTCACGGATGATGGTGTTGCGTTCAGCAAAAGAGAGGGAAGGATTTTGACCACAAACCATAATAATCTGCGCGGATAATTGTTCTTCGAACAACTCCATCACAGTATCGTCGGACACATTTTGGGTATCGGGTGTTTCGAACAAGCCAAGATGCTCAGTCAAATACTGGATCAAATGCATGTAACCGTCTTTATCTGTGACCATTTTTTACCCTTAACACACCAAAATCTATCGTCAAAGACGACACTGAAAAAACAAAACCCACATCTAAAGTCGTCGTTCTGGAAATTTGCACGTCAGCCACTCGCTAACCATATCTCGAACTGGAGAGCTGACGTATTGATCTAAGCCAATCTTATCGCTGTTACTTTGTTAAGGTTAGTACAAACGACACCGGAACGGCTTGGCTAATACTAGATAAACCCGCGATATCACGCAATTTATCTACACCCGAGACCAAGTCAAACTCATTCGCATTGACTATTATCGGCTGAAAACTGCTAACCATCAGTTTATTATCAGATACTTTGGTTAAAATTACCGAAAAAGTTTTCGTTTGTTGTTTTCCATGGAGGGAAATTTTCCCATCTATGTCAGCAACCTTAGAGTCGCCCAAGGTAAGATCCTTGAGCATCTTAGTATCCACCTGCGAGCTTAATTTCAACTCAGGATATAAGGACACTTCAAACAACAGGTTTTGCATACGCTCATCGCGCACTTCGATACTGGTCGCCACGCTCATCAGTGGAATGGTTAATTCAAATTGACCATTATCTTTAAGTACACCATTGAGTTGCTTAAAGTGGTGAACTTCAGCGATATCACCCTTTTTTACCGATACAAAACTGACCCGAGAATCCTGCTCCATTACTTGCCACTGGGCTGCACAGCTAAAACTAACCAGCGTCGATAATGCAGCGATTCCTATCCATTTTTTCATCGTATCCATCCTCAATTAGTGAGTTTAAAGGCAAGGCAGCAACCCGAAAACACTCGAGTAACCGCAGTAATCACTTAGACAATCTGTGACTAAGATCACCTAAGTCTCGCTAAAGATACTCTTTTTCTTAATTAGTGACCAGTTAACTATCGTTAAACTCGCACCAGCCACTTATCTAAACTATTGGCAAAAGCTTGTTTATCTGCCGCAGAAAAGGCGTCAGGGCCACCTGTGTGTACGCCCGATGAGCGTAAATCTTCCATAAAATCGCGCATTGTCAGTTTTTGACGAATATTGTCAGTGGTATAGAGTTCGCCGCGGGGATTGAGAGCCAGCGCGCCCTTTTCGATCACTTGCGCCGCTAACGGAATATCGGCGGTGATCACTAAATGCGTGACCTCAACATGGTCGACAATGTATTGATCCGCCACATCAAAGCCTGAGCCCACCCGCACTTGACTGATATAGGCCGACGGCGGTACCCGTAGCATTTGGTTGGCCACTAACACTAACGGCACAGACTTACGCTCAGCCGCACGAAATAACATCTCTTTAATTGGGTTTGGGCAGGCATCGGCATCAACCCAAATCTTATACTGTCCCACGCTTAAGCTCCTAAAGCCCATTAAGGCGCTAAACGGTCAATGACCCATTCATCCGCTTGGCGAGTGTAAAGGAAACGGTCATGCAATCTGTGTTCCCCGCCCTGCCAAAACTCGATACTTGAGGGCTTGACTAAATAGCCACCCCAAAAACTTGGTAATGGCACATCGCCCTTGGCAAATTTGGCTTTCATCTCAAAAAACTTGCCTTCGAGTACTTGTCGTGCGCTCAGTTTACTCGACTGCTGTGACACCCAAGCGGCAATTTGGCTATCCTTTGGGCGGGTCATAAAGTATTTCAGCACTTCGGCGGTAGATAGCGACTGCGCCTCACCCAGAATCGATACTTGACGTTCAATCGGATGCCAAGGGAAATGCAGACTCACCTTATTATTGGCCGCGATCTGCTGCGCCTTACGACTGCCTAGGTTAGTGAAAAACACAAAGCCCGAGTCATCGAAACGCTTTAATAACACTATCCGCTGATAGGGCTGACCATGCTCGTCCACCGTGGCTACACACATTGCCGTGGGGTCGCTGAGCTCGGCATCGCGAGCTTGTGTCATCCATAACTCGAATAGCTGCATGGGATTTTGGGGTAAATCGGCGCGTCTTAGGCCGCCTTTGGTGTATTCGCGGCGAATATCACTGAGATCTGTCATAGGGTTTCCTTTTACAAGCGCACAATGATTGCCATCGGTGCAATCCGCTGATGGTGCAAGTTTACCATGCCTTAATGGCAATTCGATGCTCTGTTATCGCGCCGCCAATAAAAAAGCCAAGGCATTTACATTAGCTTTTCTATTGATAATCCAGTGCTTAAATACCAATGCGTATTTAGGCTAAAGCGGCGCTGGCAACGACCCACCAAGGCTTAAGACTACATATACTCGGGCTGCAATACTTGGGTTTCAAGCTGTTGATAATGACGGAAAGAAATCTGACAACCCGACTCGGTTGTCACTAAACCTTGACCTAAGCAAATATGCGCAGGAAATCCCGCTGTGTTGATGGGCCGATTAAAACTAATCAAATCCCAACTGGTTGGAGAGAATAAATCCACCAATCGTGCCGCGACGGGATGGGGATAAACGGCTAAATCCAGATTAGTCTCAAAACTGACATAGGAATTATCCCCTTGCTCCACCGATGGCGTGATATGCAAGGTAAAATAGTCAGCCCCACGTATTGCATTCAAGGAAAATCCCGCAGGCTGAAAACAGTGCATATCCAGCTGAAAATCGCCGAAGAGTTGCTGCAAACCAAGCCGCTGATAAATCCCCTGCTCAGTTTGTGTCGGCAGCTTAAGATAATCGGCAAGCTCGCCATGGATATGGTACATCATCAATTCAAGACAGGTCTCGCTTGAGGAAATCGATTGGTTTTCGGTGCAAAACTGATTGTCAGTACAAAACAAATAGTGATGGTGTGAATCTAAATGACCCACTCGAAAGGCTTTTCCTGGGATCAAGGTCCGCAATTTAGCAATATCGTCCGCAAAGCTGGTGCTTTGTAGCTGGGCTTGGTACTCATTCTTGCGCTGATAGCAGAGCGCAGCGATATGTTCAGCACCTAAGGCGTTTATAAAATGGCAGGCTGCCTCAATCAGGGTGCTGTTGCCGCAGGTGAGCAGCAAAATTTTATCGTCCCAGACGAACAGACTCGATTCACTCAGAAGATAGGCATCGCAGACATCGTTACTGATTGTTGACAGGATTTCTGCATTCGCACAGGCAACCAGCGTCGACCAAAAGCCGTACTCCCGCAGGCGTAGTGATGCCAGCTTGGGAGTGAGCCTGATCTCAAGTTTTTTTTCTGCGCCTTCAAAAAACATCAAGCCGTTAGCCTCATCTTATCCATATGTTGGGCATCCATTGGTAATATAAGCCGTCAATGGTTAACTGACGCATTTTACCGGCTGAGGTTAACCCAAAGATTTAACTCGGCTATTTTTACACGACTCACGCCGTAATTAAACCGTCAGCCTTTCCTTTGTATCAGCGGTTGCAGAAAATCCCAAACGCTAAAAAAACAAAAATCAGCCTAAGTGTCCCTAGGCTGATTCTTTCAACACACTCAATATTAAGAAAAATCTTCTAAATAAGTGTAACCTTTTAGGCCTACTTGTAATTCTTCTAAAATTTGTGCACGTTCTTCTTCAACAATATGCTGGTTCACTAACTCTTCGTAGGTGCGCATAAAGTCGACCGCATCTAAGTTAACATAGCGCAGTACGTCAGCTACTGTGTCACCAGCAAGAACCGACTCAATGTTGGTCATACCGTTCTCTTCAATGCTCACCACCGCAGAGTTGGTATCACCGAACAGGTTGTGCATATCGCCTAAAATCTCTTGATATGCGCCCACCATAAAGAAGCCAATCAAATATGGGCTTTCGGCACTCCAAGCTGGCACTGGCAGCGTGGTTTCAATCCCTTGACCGTCTACGTATTGGTCAACAATACCATCAGAATCACAGGTAATATCCAGCATGACAGCGCGGCGCTCTGGCGCTTTGTCTAAACCCGATAGTGGCAGCACAGGGAACACCTGATCGATACCCCAAGCATCCGGTAAGGATTGGAATAACGAGAAGTTAACGAAGAATTTATCGGCTAACTTTTCGTTTAACTCATCGATGATCGGTCTGTGGTAACGGTTTTTGGTGCTTAACAAGCCTTGCACTTCGTGACATACACGCAGGTTAGCCTGTTCAGCCCACGCACGCTCTGCCAAGCTTAATTGACCTAAGGCAAACAGCGATTGCGCTTCTTGCAGGTCGCTTTGGCTATCGTGGTAAATCTCAATCAAGGCACGTTGATCGGCACGACCGCTCAACTCAGTCCAAGATTGCCACATGTTATGTAGCAGCTGTGGCGATTCTTCCTCTGGCGGCTGGATTTCTTCTACCTGATAGGCTTCAGTACCAATCACATCGGTGATCAACACCGCATGGTGCGCCGTTAAGTGACGGCCAGATTCTGAAATAATACGTGGCATAGGTTGCTCGTATTCATTACAGATATCGGTAAGCACGTTAACGATGTTGTTTGCGTATTCGCTTAAGCCATAGTTCATCGAGTTGTTACTTTGGCTACGTGTGCCGTCGTAATCCACCGCTAAACCACCGCCGACGTCGAAACAGTTGATGCTGGCGCCTAACTCGCGTAATTCACAGTAGAAACGTGCCGCTTCGCTCACCCCTTGACGAATATCACGGATGTTGGCGATTTGCGAACCTAAGTGGAAGTGCAATAACTGCAGCGAATCCAACATATCGTTTTCTTTTAACTGATCTACTACAGTTAAAATCTGTGCCGCAGATAAACCAAACTTAGACTTTTCGCCGCCGCTGGCTTGCCACTTGCCTTTACCTTGGAATGCAAGGCGGGCACGAAGACCTAAGCGAGGTTTCACCCCTAAACGCTTAGACTCGGCCAGCACCATCTTCAGCTCAGACAGTTTTTCTAAAACGATGTAGACCTTATGGCCTAACTTCTCACCAATTAATGCTAAGCGAATGTATTCGTTATCTTTATAACCGTTACATACGATTACTGAACTGGCTTTTTGCGCCATGGCCAGTACTGCCATTAATTCTGGCTTACTGCCAGCTTCTAGGCCTAATTGTGGAACTTCTTTTGATGCTTGGCTCGCAAGGATCTCTTCTACTACAGTTTTTTGTTGGTTTACTTTAATTGGGTAAACCAGCAAATAGTCCGCCTGATACTCATATTTTTGTATCGCTTGGTCGAATGCTTGGCACAAACTGTTCACTCTGTGGTGCAGAATTTGCGGGAAACGAACTAATACAGGTAAAGCGACCCCTGCTTTAACCATGTCTTTTGCTAGCTCATTTAAGCCAATCTTGTGATCAGGATTCTTAGGATCCGGCGACACTGTCACCTCTCCTTGGTCGCTGATCCCATAAAAACCTTGGCTCCAGTGGGTAACGTTGTACCCAGCACGAGCAGCATCAATAGACCAATCATTCATTTTTATTTAGCCCGTCTATAAAAAAATGGGTTAAACGGCCATTGCAATCTTGCACGACCGCCCGTTCGACAAACCCAGGTAAACATATAGTTACCTGACATACAATTAGGATGAACTCACCCTGTTTAATGCAGCAAAATCAACCCAGCTTAGGTGACATTGATGCGTTTTTCCTTAACGCAGCCGGGATAGACCCCACATTCTTATTACTTTGGCGATGGCAGGAGATTGCATTCATACCACCCTTTATCGCCAAAGTTTCTCACCATTGGCATTAACCTTAGCGCGCTTTGAGGTTAAAAAACACCCAAAACCCTAACGTTAGGCGTCGCATCACAGCTCAAACCCAAAATTTGCTAAAAAGGGGGTTCAAGCATGTCTACAACAACAGGTAACACTAAAGGAACAACATTACATATTAAGCGGCAAGATAAGATCGAGCACACCTAATAACAGGCAAGATTACTGTAACAGGGGACTGTTGGCTTCTTCGCGGCCAGAATTGATACGGATTAACGTGAGATGTTTAAGGCTAGTATCGTCATAGGGCATAACGATTGAGCGCTGACATTGTGATGCTTTTAGGCAAAGAGCAAAAAATGGATGCTTGTGCATTAGCTAAACAATTCCTCTTAACCCCATGTAACCATTATAAATTGTACGTTACACGGTGAATGACCTGTGAACCATAAAACCATTACAACTCACGTAATATTTGTCATGTCTGTAACGAGCGAAGTCGTTAAACGGCGCAATTAAACCGCGCAATGTCACAGAATGCAAGTAAGAATCTCATTTAATATTTTTCATTAAAATATAACAAACACCCTATTAACAGGTACGATAACGATAAACGATATTACCAAATACAAATTAATGGGTTAGCAAAAAATCTGACTTTTATTACGTTCAATATTTTTTAATAGTGTTATTGAATAAATTGCTAATAATCATCCCATTCAAGATGATTTTTGACAGTCACTGAGTCGTTGCTCCCAAAGCGATTACCTAAAAGCCGAACTGGAAGCTGCTGTTTACGGATAAAGCGGTTATAATCAGCGCCGAATGACATCCTTAGATAGAGAGCTACATGATACAGATAGGAAAAACCTGCAAACTTGAGGTGGTAAAACAAGTCAGCTTCGGTGTGTATTTAAATGCCCACGAGTTTGGCCAAGTGTTACTGCCCAACAAAGCCACCCCAAAAGATTGCCAAGTCGGTGACTGGCTAGAGGTATTTTTATATCTGGACTCTGAAGATATCGTCATTGCCACCACGGGCAGACCGCTTGCTCAAGTCGGTGAGTTTGCCTATCTAAAAGCGGTAGCAACGGGGCCTTACGGTGCATTTTTAGACTGGGGATTAGATAAAGATCTGCTGCTGCCCTTTGGCGAGCAGCATAAACCCATCGAAGAAGGCCGCTCTTACCTCGTCTACGTGCATGTTAACCGCGCGGATGAACGTATTGTCGCCTCATCAAAAATCGATAAGTTCCTCGATAAAACCCCGGCTCAGTACGAAGTGGGTCAACAGGTCGACTTATATATCGGTGGCACCACAGATTTAGGCTACAAAGCCATTATTAACCATGCCCATTGGGGCGTGATTTACCAAAATGAAGTGTTCCAAAAGCTGCGTTTTGGTCAAAGAGTCAAAGGCTTTATCAAACAGGTTCGCCGCGATGGCAAAATCGATCTGGTCTTGCAGCAAGGCAGTAAGCAAGAGCTCGATAAGCACGCGCACATTATCTTAGTGAAACTTAAGCAAGCGGGTGGCTTCTTACCACTGACCGATAAAACCGATGCCGAAGTGATTTACGAGCAACTCGGCATGAGCAAAAAAGCCTTCAAGAAGAGCATCGGCGGCCTGTTTAAAGCAGGCAAATTAAGTATCGACGACGATGGTTTACGCCTGACTGAAGCAGACTGATTAGGCAGAATAATCAACCGAATACGGGACTTAGCACTCTCTGGCCCCCATGTTCGTGCTTTATTTGTACAAATAGTTTGCCTTAAACCTCAGTTTACCGACAAGCGCTAGGATATTAAGCATGGCTCTGTTATAACAAAGCCATGCTTTTTTCTTTGGAGCTTATATGGAACTCACGTTACACGAAGCCAGAGTTATCGGTTGCCTACTTGAAAAAGAAGTCACCACACCAGAGCAATACCCGCTTTCACTCAATGCCCTGACCCTCGCCTGTAATCAAAAAACCAGCCGCGATCCCGTATTGGACTTAAGCGAAGCGCAGGTTCAAGACGCCCTCGATTCATTGAATAAAAAGCGCTTAATCAGCGAGCAATCCGGCTTTGGTAGCCGAGTCGTCAAATATAAGCACAGATTCTGCAACACCGAATTTAGCGAGTTACAACTTTCCAGCGCGGCGGTAGCCATTGTCTGTTTGCTGCTGCTTCGCGGCCCACAAACGCCGGGCGAATTGCGTACCCGCAGCAACAGGCTGCACGACTTTAAAGATGTGCTCGAAGTGGAAGCCTGCATTAAACAATTGATGGAGCGAGATAAACCCGTACTGGCTCAACTGCCACGGGAGCCGGGTAAGCGTGAATGCCGTTATACTGAGCTGTTCTCCCAAGGCGCGGAGCAAATTAGCGCCGCGTCATTCACCAGTGCCACCAATGCAGATGCACACCCGTTAAACGAGCAGGATAGACAACAACTAGAAGCGAGAGTCACACAGCTTGAAGAGCAAGTGGCTGAACTTAAAGATAAGTTAGAATCGCTTATCGCTTCTTTATCATAACCGCGCCGCGGACGACTTTTGCTATGGGTCACTCTCAATGATGATGACCACTAACGTGAGAGTTTGTCCGCTCACTCACTGACGAGATAGCGAATGACACAAAACACTCCCAGTACATTCAACAACATGCTTTTGATCGCAGGCTTTGAATGTCGCAAATTTCTTTTTAACCTTCGCGGGATTATCGCCCTTATCGCCTTTGCATTAGTGTGGGGCATGCTATTGCTCTATCCCATCCAAGGCGCTTCGACCCTATTGATGCAGCCCAATATCAAAGATCTGATCGACGGTCTCTTAGGTAGCCAAGCACTCAATGTGCTGTTTGACTGGCCCGTGGCGGAAATGGCTATCTTCTGGTGCTTTGCGCTGTATCTGTTTCCCATGTTCAGTATTTTGATTGCCGCCGATCAGTTCTCCTCAGACAAATCCCGTGGCACATTGCGCTTCTATACCCTAAGAACCAGCAAAGACAGCCTACTCTTTGGCCGCTTTTTAGGACAAATCTTGATCCAAGGTCTACTGATCTTATTGACCATCCTCGCCACCATAGCGCTAGCACTCACTCGCGATATCGGGTTGTTATTACCTGCATTAACGTCGGGGGCCTTGGTCGGTGTCAACTTGCTTATCGTGATTTTACCCTTTACCGCGGTCATGACCTTATTGTCCCTCTATGCCAACACGGCAAGACAGGCCATGGTGCTCGCCACCATCTTGTGGACGGTCGTCTCAATTGCACTATTGATTTTGGGTAATCAATCCAGCCTATTTGAAGGCTTACAATGGATATTGCCTGGCGCTCAGCTGTCGAACATGGTCAACACCAATGGACTCCAGAGCTTTGCCTACGCACCAATCCCCCTATTACAAACCGCATTCGCCCTCTTCCTTGGCCGCGTTTATATCCAAAGGAGTCAACTATGATCCTCATTCAATGCCAAGGACTGTCCAAACACTATGGCAGTAAAAAAGCGCTCAATAACGTTAACTTAACCCTCGAAGCAGGTGCGCCCATCGCCTTGGTTGGCCCTAACGGTGCAGGTAAAACCACACTGTTTAGCCTGTTCTGTGGTTATCTCACCCCAAGCGCGGGCTCGGTTCGTATTCTGGGAGAAGTGCCCAATAGTCCAGCATTATTAGGGCAAATTGCCGCCCTGCCACAGGATGCAACGCTCGACCCCAATTTAACCATTATCAGCCAGTTAAGCTTCTTTGCGCGTCTACAAGGGATGGATAGCAAGCAGGCAAATCAAGAAGCCCTGCGAGTGCTGAATTTGGTCGACTTAGCCGAGGTGGCGCAGCAAAAGCCACCAAGTCTAAGCCACGGGATGAGTAAACGTGTGGCGATTGCCCAAGCCTTAATCGGCTCGCCTAAGCTGGTGTTGTTAGATGAACCCACCGCAGGACTCGATCCCGCCAATGCCAAGAAAATCCGTGAACTCGTCAGAACGCTGTCGCCCAGCACCACCTTTTTGATCAGCTCGCATAACTTGGACGAGCTCGAAAAGCTCTGTGACCAAGTGCTGTATCTAGATAAAGGTGAGCTGGGCCAATCCATTTCGATGCGCTCATCCAATAGCGGCAGTGATTATCTCACCCTTACGATGGAAAACTGCGACAGTGAAGCGCTGATCCAAACCGTAGGTCAAATACCCGGTGTAGTGAATATCACCTCAAAACAAGCCCATGTATTTGTTATCCAATTGGATGACACGGCAAATCGCCATTATGAGGTTGAAACCGCCCTGCTCGCCCTATTTAAGCAGCAGCATTGGCAATACAAGATGCTGCTGAAAGGACGGACATTGGAAGAGACCTTGTTTTCTTAAGTCCACGACAAGTCCCTTATTATTCCTACGTTTAACCCCAACTCTGACAGCGCCCGCAAGGGCGCTTAGTAGACACAGTGTTGTTTATACACTGCGAAAGCAATGCCATTTCTTACAACCTGTCAAAGGTGGAACAGTCGTAACTATCAGTGTTAAAACGCTTTATCGTTTCACGTCCACCTTAGCGCTAAACTCCACTAGGCCCACTTAGCCCATAACGCTACTTATATGAGGCGTATTTCCGTTTAAAGAAAAGGTGAGTTACCACCGCTAACCAATAAAGCAGCAGTTAAGCCGCTTTGGTAAACCTAGGCTTTCAATCTGATCCCGAGCTTGTTATAACTCCCCTTTCCTGCTCTTTCGCTGAATTCAGAGGTTTCAATGAACAAAGCACAACTTATCCAACGTATCGCCACTTCGCTTGAACAGTCCCAGGCCAGCACTAAACCTGTTGTCGAACAGATCCTACAACAGATCCATATCGCCTTAAGCGAAGGTGAGAAAGTCTTCCTGCCACAATTCGGCACCTTCGAGTTACGTTATCATTTACCTAAATCGGGTCGGAACCCACAAACTGGCGAGACGATGGAGATTGCTGGCTTTAACCAGCCAAGCTTTAAAGCGGCGACTGCGCTAAAACAAGCGATAAATGAGTAGTATTGTGGATGTGTAAAGAGCCTCGTGAAAAACCACGGGGCTTTTTTATGAGTCAAGGTTAACGACATAACTTTGGCAATGAGCTTTGGAGATAAAACGTAACCTGCCCCTGCTGAGTTTGACGCTATCAAGTTCAGAGTGCAGAAATAAGAAGATCACAAGGTCAGACTAGAGCCTGTAATAAAAGTGGCTGACAGAGCACCAGAGGCTCTAGATGAGAGGATAAAAGTCGCTGTAAAACAAAACGAAGAAATCAGTGCAGCAAATGCAAAAAAGCCCCGACTGATGTTGAGGCTTTTTTACTATTCACTAAGAATAATGGTACCCGAGGCCAGACTTGAACTGGCACGCTGTTACCAGCGAGGGATTTTAAATCCCTTGTGTCTACCGATTCCACCACTCGGGCAAACTCTGAATATCGCAAGCACAGCTATTGATATTTTTAACTCTTTGCTTCGTTATTTTACTTATATTTCAAAAATATAAGTAACGAAGTTTAACGCTTCAGCTCGCTTTGAGCTGTCACCATTATAATAATGGTACCCGAGGCCAGACTTGAACTGGCACGCTGTTACCAGCGAGGGATTTTAAATCCCTTGTGTCTACCGATTCCACCACTCGGGCAAACTCTTTATATTAACGACGGGAATC
>NZ_JBKEDJ010000070.1:0-56655 GCF_047975355.1 Shewanella sp.
CCTGTTCCGAAATGTATTTGGAAGATGGCATTCCCCATATTGATATGCGCTACCAACCTGAGTGAACAGTTTTTTAGTGTTTGAATTTACATCATATTAAGGAAATTAAATGGCTATAGTTACGGACTATAAAATCAATCAACAACAAATAGTTTGTGTCGCAAGCTTTTTAGCTAAGGAAGACAAAACTGAGGCGCTTATCGCGGCGCTTGCTTCGCTGATCCCCGATACACGCCGCGAAGCGGGCTGCATCCGTTATGAACTTAACGTTAGCCGTGATGAACCGCGCCGCGTGACTTTTGTGGAGAAGTTTGTCGATATCACCGCGTTCGATGAGCACTGCGCTAAGGATGCCATTCAGCATTATTTCCATCAGGTGATGCCGGATTTAGTCGAGTCTTTTCATGTGGAAACTTACCATCAAGTCATCGCTTAATTTATCTTACTTAACAGGAGTTTGCAGTGTTAATTAACTATATTGAGCCAGTGTTTAGACCGCCCTCAGAATGGAAGTCATTGATACTGCAAGTGACTAACGGTTGTAGTTGGAATCAGTGTAGTTTTTGCGATATGTACACTCAGCCGCAAAAAGCCTTTAGAGCACAAAAGCTCGATAAGATTGAACAAGATATTATCGCTATTGCCCGTTCTGGAATGCCAGTATCGCGTGTGTTTTTGGCCGATGGTGATGCGATGAGCTTACCCTTTGCACGCCTTGAAGCGATTTGTGAGTTAATCCATACCCACTTGCCACAGGTGACGCGGATCAGTAGTTATTGTTTGCCGCGCAATCTGAATAATAAAACTCCAGAACAGCTAGCACGTCTGCGTGAACTCGGGTTGTCTTTACTCTATGTTGGCTGTGAAAGTGGTGATGACGAAGTGCTGGCCAAAATTAAAAAGGGCGAAACCTTCGAATCATCGCTGGCGGCATTACAAAAAATTCGCGCAGCGGGGATGAAGTCTTCGGTGATGATCCTCAACGGCTTAGGCGGTGTGGCGCTATCGCAACAACATGCCATTAACTCTGCCAAATTGATGAATGCCGCCCAGCCGGATTATCTCTCCACCTTAGTGGTGACTTTACCCTTAGGCACAGAGCGGATGGATGCCGTGTTTGATGGTCAGTTTCAGTTACCGGATCAGCTGGGTTTATTCCAAGAAATGCATACTTTATTGGATCATTTGGAATTAGAGCAGACGATATTTAGATCCGACCATGCCTCCAATTACTTAGTGCTCAAGGGCGTATTAGGAAAGGACAAGGCGAAATTGCTGGCACAGGTCGAGCTGGCCATTAATGCGCCGCGCAGCATTCCACTCAGGCAGGAATGGCTGCGCGGATTGTAATTTATTCCCGAGTAAAAAGCCCCAGACAGATGCTGGGGCTTTTTTATTGGAAACGAATCAGCAGCATTTAGAAATTGTAACGCAGGCTGACTTTGTAGCTGCGTGGCTCGCCTGGCATAGTCCACATCGATGAGTAAGAGCTTTGATAGTAAACTTCGTCGAACAGGTTAGTGATATTAAATTGCAGGCTAAGATCTTGATTTAACGCGTAGGTGCTAAATAGATTCACTAAGGTATATGCCGGCAGTATATAACTTGGATCAATAGTTTCACCCAAGCGATCGCCCACATAAAGTAATGTCGCCCCTGCGGAGGCATCGGAACCAAACAGTGAAGTATCATGTTTGAGCGTGAGATGACCATTGTGTTTTGGGATGTTGATTAAACGGCTGCCTTCGGGAATGCTCACACCCCAATCGACGTTGAGAATATCGTTCGCCGTCTTGGCATCGGTATAGGCGTAGGACAACAGCAACTGAGTATTGGCCGTCAGATAGGCAGCCAAATCCAGCTCAATCCCTTGGCTATCGGCTTTACCCAATGCAGCAGAAAAACCTGAATTCACCGGATCGGCTGTTAGCACATTACTCTTTTCGGCGCGGAAGAGGGCGATAGAGCCTATCAGGTTTTCTAACTCAAACTTAGTACCTAGCTCATAGGATTTACTCTCTTCGGGCTCGAATGCGACACCGCGAGAATCCGAACCTGTGTTAGGGCGGAAACCTTCAGAGTAACTGCCATAGAGACTTAACCAAGGTTGCCATTCGTAAACGATACCGGCTCTTGGACTAAAGACATTTTGGCTCTGATTGGATTCTGTCTGATTTTTATGGTTTTCAATGTTTTGCTCGAAACTGTCAAAGCGGCCACCTAAGGTCAGCTTCCATTTTTCGCTGAGATCGAGTTGATCCTGCAGATAGATCCCGTAGTTATCCTGAGTCTCGACTTGGTTGTAGAGCAGGGTGCCCTCGGGCGCAATTTGTCCATACACTGGATTATAAACATTGATGCTGTAGGTGGTGTCACCTGGTGTTGGGCGGAAGCGCTCCCAATATTTGTCGAAATGGAAGTGATAGCCGTCTGCGCCAATAAGAATGTGGTGGCTAATATCGCCAGTTTCGACTTTGCCGCTTAGTTCAACGCGACCCGATAAGTCTGTTGAGGTAAAATTACGGTAGTTATGCTGCCGGCTAAGGGTTTCACCGTCGATGTTGAGCATTTGACGACTTTTCACTAGTTCAGGATCGCTTGAGTAGCCTTCAAGTCCTGTGTCGCGGTAGCTTATCCCCGATAACAAACTCCAGTTACCAAATTCATGTTCTAAGGTCAGTTGGTGGGCTAACAGATCAATTTGGGTCGCGCCATCGCTGGCTTCAGCTAGATATCTATCAATGGGTAAGGCTTTAATGTCGCCGTTGATAGCCACAATGCCACGGTCGAAGGGGACTTTTTGGTTTGCATATTCCAGTTCATAGCTAAGACGCGTTGCATCACTTGCTACCCAAAGCAAAGACGGAGTTAAAACACGTTTTTCCGAATCAACGGGATTGCGGAAACTGCCCTTGTCTTCAATTGCACCGTTAACCCTAAAGGCTAAATCGTCGGTAATGGCGTTAGTATAATCACCCTCAAGGCGATAATTATCCCAGCGACCTGCACTGGCTTGCAGATAGCCTTCTTGGGAGAATTTAGGTTTTTTGGTGATGATATTAATAGTGCCACCGGGTTCTGCACGGCCGTAAAGCGCAGAACCTGGCCCTTTCATGATTTCGATACTTTCTACGTTCGCAGTATCGCGGGTACCACCAAAACCACGTCCCGCATCATAACCATTAACTAGGTAGCCCGAGGGAACGTTTTCATCGCCCACAAAGCCGCGCACGGCGAAACTGTCCCACATACCACCAAAATTATTTTGGCGATTGACTGAACTCGATAAATCCAGCGCATCCATCAGCGTCGATATACCTGCATCGCTAATTTGCTCCATAGACAAGCTTTCTACCGCCTGCGGCTGAGCTTTCAGTGGCACATCTCCCCTAAAGGGTTGGCGAATACCTTTGACTTCGAGGTGTTCGATATTGGGCCTGGATTCTTCGGCATAAACTGTTTGAGTAAGTACACCTAATATAGCGATTTGAATCAGGGATACACGAAAAATGCCTTTAGTAGACATATGGTTAGGCTCCGAATTTTGGCGGTATCTAATGTTTTTATGATTGCTTAGCTTTGGCTTGATGGTGTGGTAGAGGAGAGAAAACAACATTTTGCGCCATAACCTTTAGCTCAACACGGATTTTAATGTCAACCATTATCATTTGCAATTAATGGTTTTTATGTCAATTGAGTTGATGTGATCTGATTCAAATAACACCTTTCTTATATATAAATGGGTGATATACAGAATTTATTTTGGTTATGGTGACTAGATATATATGTTTTTACATATATACTATTTCCCATATATCTGTTCGATTTGTACAGGGCTATTTCATGCAACCCGTCGCATTTTTTAAGGCTCTTGCCGATGAGACTCGGCTGAAATGTTTACTGCTGATCCAGCGGGAAGGTGAGCTGTGCGTCTGTGAATTAATGGCCGCGCTGTCGGAGATCCAACCTAAGATCTCGAGGCATTTAGCGCAGTTAAAAAAAGCAGAGATCTTAGTCGATAGACGCCAAGGTCAATGGGTATTTTATCAAATAAATCAAGAGCTTAGTCCTTGGTGTCGGCAAGTATTAGCACAAAGTTGTGAGGCCAACAGCGCGTTTTTAGCTGAGAGTATGAAGAACCTGTGCAACATGGGTGGTCGTCCCGAACGCGCTAAAGCCTGTTGCTGAGTTTAAAAGGAAGCATTTTGTGAGTAGAGGACGTTATGGGGATCTTTGAACGCTATTTAAGTGTTTGGGTTGGCTTGAGTATTCTTGCCGGGGTTGTGTTTGGAAATCTGGCTCCGGGTGTGTTTGCCGCTGTGGCTGCCCTCGAATTTGCCCATGTTAACTTAGTGATAGCCCTGTTTATCTGGGTAATGATTTATCCCATGATGGTGCAAATTGATTTTTCCGCAGTGAAAGATGTCGGGAAAGCACCGAAAGGATTGATGTTAACGCTCATCATCAACTGGCTAGTCAAACCTTTCACTATGGCATTGTTGGGCTGGTTATTTTTTAAGTTAATATTTGCCGATTGGGTTGACCCTCAAACTGCCAGTGAATATATCGCGGGAATGATATTACTTGGAGTGGCGCCTTGTACTGCTATGGTGTTTGTGTGGAGCCAATTGACTAAAGGCGATCCTAACTACACCTTAGTGCAAGTCTCTGTTAACGATATCATTATGGTGTTTCTATTCGCGCCACTCTCGGCATTATTGCTCGGTGTGAGCGATATTCAAGTGCCATGGGAAACTCTATTACTTTCCGTAGTCCTCTATGTGTTACTGCCTTTGATTGCGGGTGTCGCGACTCGAAAACGCCTCGAGGCTCGCCACGATGCGAGTGCCGTACCGCAGTTGCTGGCTAAACTCAAACCTTGGTCTGTGATTGGGCTACTCGCAACTGTGGTGCTGTTATTTGGCTTTCAAGCTAAGACCATTGTGAGTCAACCGCAGAATATTCTACTCATTGCTATCCCTTTGATTATTCAGAGTTATGGCATCTTTATCTTGACCTATTGGTTAGCCTTAAAACTTAAGTTAACCCATGCGATTGCGGCACCAGCGAGCATGATAGGTTCTTCAAACTTCTTTGAATTAGCCGTGGCGGTTGCGATCTCGCTCTTTGGTTTGCACTCGGGGGCTGCTTTAGCGACTGTGGTCGGGGTATTGGTTGAGGTGCCAGTGATGTTATCGCTGGTGTACTTTGCTAATCGCACGCGGCATTGGTTTCAATCTTGAGTCATCGAAGGACGTAGGTCGGCATTGCATTAAGGAGCAATATGTTCCAAATATTTACTGATTTTGCGACTTGGCTAGTGTACGGCGTGTTTGGCCTAGAGGCGAGTTCGGCCTTGGGCGCAGCCGTGCACTTTTTTGTTGAAGATGTCAGTAAAATTTTTGTATTGCTGTTGGTGATGATTTATCTCATCGCCTTGCTGCGGGCTTCCTTAGATGTCGAGCGAGTTCGAAATTATTTAGCGGGCAAGAATAAGGGCGCGGGTTATGTGCTGGGGTCGATTTTTGGTGCCATCACGCCTTTTTGTTCTTGCTCGAGTATCCCTGTCTTTTTAGGTTTTACTTCGGCAGGGATCCCCCTTGGGATCACTATGGCTTTTTTGATCACTTCACCTTTGATCAACGAGGTCGCCGTTCTACTGCTGATGAGTTTACTCGGCTGGAAATTTACCTTGCTATATGTGGCTGTGGGGATGACAGTAGGTATGCTGGGTGGACTATTGCTCGATGTGATTAAGGCCGAGCGTTGGTTGCAATCCTTCGCCGCCGAAGCCCTCGTTCGTGGACGCCAAATGGCGGCATCGAATGCCGTTTCTACAACTAAGCGAGTCCTATCTTTTGCCGAGCGGCATCAATTTGCGAAAACTGAGGCACTTGAGATTTTTGGCCGCGTTTGGAAGTGGATCATTATCGGTGTGGGTCTTGGCGCTGCTTTACACGGTTTTGTGCCAGAGGGGTGGGTTGAAACCCATTTAGGTCAGGGGCAATGGTGGTCTGTGCCTGCGGCCGTGTTAGTAGGCATCCCTCTGTATTCGAATGCGACTGGCATTATTCCAGTGATGGAAAGTTTGCTGGCGAATGGCTTGCCTATTGGTACTACGCTGGCGTTCTGTATGAGTACAGTGGCGGCCAGTTTTCCCGAATTTATTTTACTCAAACAAGTTATGCAGTGGCGCCTGTTGGCGGTGCTGCTGGTTGTGCTATTGACGGCATTTACGTTAGTAGGTTGGATTTTTAATTTTGCAGCACCGTATCTTTAAGGAAATAACATGAAACAAGTCAAAGTATTAGGTAGTGGTTGCGCTAAATGTAGTAAAACCGCTGAGATGATTGCGAACATATCAGAAGAAATGGGCATAGATGTGATTGTGAAAAAGGACACCGATCCGCAAACCCTATTGAAATTTAACGTAATGAAAACCCCTGCGGTTGTGATCGATGGCGAGTTAATCCACAGCGGCTCAGTTCCCACCCGTGACGAAATCGAAACTTGGTTAAATGACTAAGGTGTTATTTGGTTAAGCAAGGCGTGCTATCGGCTTTGCCTTAATCGTTAACAAGGCGCCATTGTCATCCAAAATGTTTGGCAATGGCGGTGTTATTACGTAAGTAACCTATTAGTATTGTTAAGAAAATATAAAGATTAGCGACATCAAAATTTTAAATCAACATATTGGAATATCAGCATGGCAATCAAAATTGGCATTAATGGCTTCGGGCGTATGGGGCGTTTAGCCCTGCGCGCGGCGTGGGAATGGGATGATGTTGAGTTTGTGCAGATCAACGATCCGGCGGGTGATGCGGCCACCTTGGCCCATTTGCTTGAGTTTGATTCAGTCCATGGTCGCTGGCGTTATCCTGTGATGGCGAGTAGCGAGCAGATCCACATTCAGGATAAAACTATTCCTACCACACGTAATAAGGCCATTGCCGATACCGATTGGTCGGGATGCGATGTGGTGATTGAAGCCTCCGGCGTGATGAAAACCAAAGCCTTACTGCAAGCTTATTTAGATCAAGGTGTTAAGCGGGTCGTTGTCACCGCTCCCGTGAAAGAAGAGGGTGTGTTAAATGTGGTGATGGGTGTGAATCACCAATTATACGACCCAGCGATTCATCCAATCGTCACCGCCGCATCTTGCACCACCAATTGCCTCGCGCCTGTGGTGAAAGTGATCCATGAGCAGATTGGCATCAGGCATGGTTCCATGACGACTATCCACGATATTACTAACACTCAGACAATTCTCGATGCGCCGCATAAAGATTTACGCCGTGCCCGCGCCTGTGGTTTGAGTTTAATTCCAACCACCACGGGCAGCGCGACGGCGATTACCCATATTTTCCCAGAGCTTAAGGGCAAGCTTAATGGCCATGCGGTGCGGGTGCCTCTGGCTAATGCTTCACTCACCGATTGCGTGTTCGAGCTTGAGCGCAGTGTGACCGAAGCCGAAGTGAATGCATTACTGAAAACCGCCGCCGAAGGCGAGCTTAAGAGCATTTTAGGCTATGAAGAGCGTCCATTGGTGTCGGTCGATTATAAAACCGATCCCCGTTCGAGCATTGTCGATGCGCTCTCGACCATGGTGGTGAATGGTACCCAGTTAAAGCTATACGTTTGGTACGACAACGAGTGGGGATATGCCAACCGTACGGCAGAGCTCGCCCGCTTAGTCGGCCAGCTTGATTTGCCGCGTTAGGAGAGCACAGTGCCTGCTGCCAAGCTATTTGAACAACTGATGCAATTGCCCGCTGCTGTGCGGCAATATTTGCTGATCACCTTCAATTATTGGAGTTTTACCTTAACTGACGGCGCACTGCGGATGTTGGTGGTGCTGCATTTCCACGATCTCGGTTATACGCCATTCGCGATTGCAATGTTGTTCTTGTTCTATGAGATTTTTGGTGTAGTCACTAATCTGGTGGGCGGTTATCTCGGCGCCCGCCTAGGGCTAAATCGCACCATGAATCTAGGCCTTGGCATGCAGGTGTTAGCACTTGGGATGTTATTGGTGCCAGCGGCCAGTTTACCGCTCTGGCTCGCGGGCGTGCCCTGGGTGATGGCGGCGCAGGCGCTTTCGGGGATAGCTAAAGATCTCAATAAGATGAGCGCAAAAAGCGCGATTAAGTTGCTGGTGCCAAAAGGTGAGCAGGGCAAACTTTATCAGTGGGTAGCCTTATTAACGGGTTCTAAAAATGCCCTTAAGGGCGCGGGATTTTTCCTCGGCGGTGCTTTGTTGGCCTGGTTAGGTTTTAACATGGCAATCACCGCCATGATGACGGTGCTGGCGTTTGTGTGGATCATGAGCCTCGTCTTGCTGAAAAAGGATCTAGGTAAAGCCAAGAACAAACCAAAGTTTACTGAGATTTTTTCGAAGAGCCGCAGTGTAAATATTCTCTCGGCGGCGCGACTCTTCCTGTTTGCCGCAAGGGATGTGTGGTTTGTGGTGGCGCTGCCCGTGTATATGGCAAGCCAATTGGGCTGGGATCATTGGGCCGTGGGCGGCTTTTTGGCGCTCTGGGTGATAGGTTACGGCATAGTGCAAACCTTGGCGCCTAAGATCACCGGAGCGAGTCGAGCCGATGCCTCTCATCGTATTCCCGACGGTTATACCGCCTTAGTTTGGTCGAGTCTTCTCACTCTTGTCCCCGCGTTGATTGCCATCAGCTTGTACTTAAATCTCGCGCCACAGCTGAGTCTGCTCTTGGGGTTGCTGTTATTTGGGGGGCTGTTTGCGATTAACTCTTCACTGCACAGCTATTTAATCGTGAGTTACGCTAGTGAAGAAGCAGTATCCCTTGATGTTGGATTTTACTATATGGCCAATGCTATGGGGCGTTTAGTTGGAACAGTGCTTTCTGGCTGGGTCTATCAGAGTTATGGACTGGTAGCTTGTTTATGGATTTCGACTGCCTTTATTGCGACTACTGCCTTGATTTCTATCAAGTTGCCTAGGCAACTGAGGGAATAACAAGATGTTAATCTGGCGAAAGCGTTTAAAAGTGATTAGCTTCATTGGCTTAGTCAGTATTGCTTCGCTACTTGCAGCCTTTGTTTCGCCACTCTGTGCATCGGTTTCTCCAACGTTAAGTCCCAAAGAGACTGACATAGTCAATCTCGCTTCAAAACCTATTCGAGATTGGAAAAATCCTGCCTACATCATCCAAGCTTTCAATGAGATAGCCCTTAAAAATGAATACGATAAAGATAAGCACCGGGTGCGAAAATGGCATAAACCCGTGCGCGTCTTTGTCGAGCATCAAGTGGGGGATAATGGCTTGCATGCGCAATTAGTGCAGATGCATTTAAGTCATCTCGCGCAAATCACGGGTCACAGTATTTTGCAGGTAGATAAGCTCGAAGAGGCTAACTTGCATTTAGTCTTTACCCGCCAATCCCA
Organism: Shewanella sp.; assembly: GCF_047975355.1. Taxonomy (GTDB): domain Bacteria; phylum Pseudomonadota; class Gammaproteobacteria; order Enterobacterales; family Shewanellaceae; genus Shewanella. Next base: position 9,422 of record NZ_JBKEDJ010000070.1, read on the forward strand.
ATGGGCCGATGAGGTGATGCGACTTATGGGAGCGAGTGCGGCCAGTAGTATTCATGGATCTGTTTGTATGGGCAAATTCGCCCTCAACGCTCAGAATGAGATTGAGCGCGCCTGGGTAATTATTCCCGTCGACCAAGCGCAAATGCACGGTAAATTAGTGGCCTGTGTGGTGGAAGAATTCACCCAAGTGATGGGCCTACCAAATGACTCGGTGAAAGTATTTCCCTCTATTTTCAATGATAAAACCCCGCAGGATTTACTCACTGGGCTGGATTATATTTTATTGAAATTGCTCTACAGTGCGGACATCTATGCCGGTATGACTGCGGCCGAAGTGCAGCCCATATTGCAACAGCTGCTCGAACAATGGCAGCGGGATGGCACCTTGAAACACGCCGATAAAACGGTGCGCCAAGGTCAGTTATATCCTTTGTTAGGCTATTGATCCCCAAGGTTTTACATCGAAAGTTGGTTTTGATCATGGTTTGCCAATTATTCCTTTTTCTTTTAGGAATAAGGGCATAGTCTATCTTTAAAAGAGATAAACGTGCTGGAGGCAAGGTATGCAGATGACATTGCAGTTTTTGGGGGCGACCGAGGAAGTTACTGGGTCGTGCCATTTACTCACGGTTGCTGGGCAGCAGTTGCTTCTCGATTGCGGCCTTATCCAAGGCGGCAAGGCAGACGAGTTACGCAATCACGAACGATTTTCCTTTGACCCCGAAGCTATTTCAGCAGTTGTCTTGAGTCACGCCCATATTGACCATTCGGGGCGTTTACCCTTGTTGGTCAAGGCCGGCTTCACAGGGCCGATTTTTACCCACAAAGCGACGGCCGAGCTGTGTGCCATCATGCTAAAAGATGCCGCTATGTTGCAGGTGCGTGATACCGAAAGAACCAATAAAAAACGTGCCAAACATGAGTTAGAACCCTTGGAGCCGCTATTTACTGTGGAAGATGCGGAGCAGGCCATCACCCAATTTGTATCGCTTGAATATGGGCAAGTGACGCAGATTATTCCCCATGTGGATATCTGCTTATCCGATGCTGGGCATATTTTAGGCTCGGCGTTGGTTGAGTTGTGGTTGGGCGAAGGTAAGGCACAGAAAAAGCTGGTATTTAGTGGCGATCTTGGTCGGGCTGGCATGCCCATCTTACGTAATCCCACCTTAGTCGACACCGCAGATTTAGTATTAATGGAAAGCACCTACGGCGATCGTTTCCACCGTAGCTGGACTGATACCTTGGCCGAATTAAAGGCGATTTTTGCCAAGGCCGTGACCGAGAGCCGCGGTAATATTCTCTTGCCAGCCTTCTCCGTTGGGCGAGCGCAGGAGCTTTTATATCTATTTCATTTATATGCTAAAGATTGGGACTTATCTCGCTGGAAAGTCTGCCTCGATAGTCCAATGGCGATTGAGGCGACACAGGTGTATGTTAATAACTACCCCTTAATGGACGATGATTTTAAGCGCTTTACTCGCCAGCATCCGGGGCTACATCCTTTACTATCGAATGTCGAATTTATTCAAACCACCGAAGAGTCTATCGCCCTAAACGATGTACATCAGGGGTTGATCATTATTGCGGGGAGCGGCATGTGTAACGGTGGCCGGATCCGTAGCCATTTGGAACATAATCTGTGGCGGCCAGAGTGTGATGTGATTATCTGTGGTTATCAAGCACTTGGCACGCCTGGGCGCGCCTTGGTCGATGGCACCGACGAACTCACTATTCATGGTAATAGCATCAAAGTTGCCGCTACATTACATACAGTCGGCGGCTTATCGGCCCATGCAGATCAGGCTGAGTTACTACGTTGGTATCGGCATTTTGAAGATCAGCCTCCCTTGGTTCTGGTGCATGGCGAGCCCGGAGCGCAGCAGGGATTAGTCACGGTGATGAATCAAGATCCAAAGACTAAACCTAAGGCGCTCGCTATTGCCACCCGTGGCGATATGTTGGATTTGAATGCCTTACCCAAACTGGTATGGATGACAGCTTAACGACCATAGGATTTGGCTAGAGAATTGGGCTTAAAGGATAATTTTTATTGTGTTATAGCCAATTAGATGTGCTTGTTATAGGTGTTGTCAGCATTTAGGGATATTAGCTAAATACTGTTATTGCTCCAATGCTCTATGGAATGGATTTATGCTCAACGGAATAAAGTATTTGCCGGTGTTAGTGTTCTTGCTTTCGGGATGTAACGGGGCAACATTTCGCACAAACGTAGGATCTGTAGCTCTAAATAATGCGATCGCGGGAACTGTAGATGTTTACACTATGGCTGAGTTATCGCGGCATCAATATGTTGGTCTTGGCGAGGTCTCTGCTACATATTGTAAAACGGACATAGACCCAACGATTAAGGTTAATATTGATGACTTGAAGAAGGACCTAAAACTTCAGGTGCAGAAGCTCGGTGGAAACGCCATTATTTTTTATCAATGTGGTCGGGGAGTATATCCTGCATGCGAACACTATCTAGAATGTAATGGTGAAGGATTTGCTATCGAGAACTAAATCTTAATACATAAGGCCCACATTGAATGTGAGCCTTAGAAGTCGTAAAAGGGATATTAGTCCGAGTTGTTGTCAAATTCAGTGTCGTCGAGTAACTCGAGGCTTGGGTTGATACTGGGCACATCTTTAAATAAGCGAGTGAAGTGACGTTGCACCCCTTTCAAATCGATACCAGCTAATCCTGAGGCGAAACCAAACCAAGCATATAGGCCGCTAAAGTTGTCGAACATTGGCGGCAAATATTTTGGCTGCGTGAGTATGCCTTCTTGGCAGGCTTGGTAGAGCACAGGGATATCCTCAATGGCGAGTTTGCCTAAAAACAACATGGGGATCAGCTCGGGTAAACCCGATGTAATGGCGCTACGGATAAAGTTGATATTCTCAACATAACCACGAACATAGGAGATATCTTTGGTAAAGAAGCTGCCGCCTTCGACCATACCCCCGCGAAACACCCTCTGTGTGACCCGATAACTATCCTTAGCGCTTAGATTTAACTCTCTGAAATAATTGAACACCTCGATAAAATCGGCTCCATTTTCCGCCATATCTACCGCAGCTACACGATCGCTAATACGGCGGGCGCGGCCTGGATTTGAGCTCAGTGTGAGCATTTCAAGTAAGACTGCGAGCCCTTCTTGGGTTGCTGCAACACGGGGAGAACCAACGCTGAGCCAAGTTGCATGGGGTTGAGCGCGACCATTTAGCGTGGTGCCCACATGCACCCAACCTTCATGGACTTCGTATACATTGAGATCCGACTCGCTGAACATGGCCTTACTATTGAGTTTGACCGTATCGCCACCCACAGCGGCATCGGACACAATACCGTCACTCAAACGTACCCGCATATCATCGCTATGAAAGTATTTTTCCAGTCGCTGACTGAGTACATGCACAGCCTCGGGGGCACTGATGATTTTAGGATGGTGCTTATTCATATGCCGCGCAGCGGGCAATGAGAAGATATAACTGAGTTTATCGCCCAATTGGCGCAGCGTGTGGCGATCGCCATGCAATCTGTGGCTGGCGCTGCCGTAGAGTTCTTGGCTTAGTTGACCAAAGACGGGCGTACCTCTATGCCCCAGCATATCGACAACTAGGCGATATTGGTCGACGTTAGCGACTAATATCTTGCCCAGCTTGTCTTTTTTACCTAAGCGACGGTGGATTTCTTGTTTAAGCTCAAGTAATTCGCTCTGTGTTTTAACGGGCTCGAAGGGCAGGGCAATTTTTTGATAAAAATCTTGTGTAATCGCAGGTAGAACTGAGCCTTTGCTGGAGAGAAAACGCTCTTCCATTTCCCGTGGCCATTTGATGGCATCCAAAATTTTAATCGGTGTTTGGATGCGGATAAGCTCATCGGAAAGGCGGCGTAAATCTTCTTGATACTGGGCTAACGACTCTGACATTCCCGTAATCCTGTTGCTACATAGGGGATAAAAATTAGCTTAATCATAGCGGTAAAGCCGCTGTATTTATAGGTATCTGCCCGAAGCAATAGAAGATTGTCGATTAAATGACTAGCTAGCTATCGGTTTAATGAATCATTTTGGTGCAAGGCGGTTGATTTTAGCGCGAGAATGTTTGCATGATTCTTTATAAGTGCATGTTAAATAATGACTTATTCTTGTGGCATCAAAGCTGCTTTGCTTGTGTGAGCAATGTGATGATGTCAATGGGAGAAGGTTATGGCTGCAATGAGCTATTTGAGTGTGATTGAGCGTTATCACGAGTATGAGGCCACAGTGCATGAGTTGATGGAGTCGATTTTAACCGGCATTGCCGACGCGGACTTATTTCACCAACCTAAAGTCGATATCAAGGCCATGAAAGGGATTGCGGGAAGCTATCCCTTTGTCGAACTGATGTATTTGCTCGATACCCAAGGGGTTCAAATTAGCCAAAACATTGCAGTGGTTGACCAGCAGATCAAGTTAGTTCCACTTGGCGGCAATCGCGACCGAAGCCAGCGTCCCTATTTTACTAACCGGGATGAGTCGGATGGAGTGAATATCACTCGACCTTATTTATCCAATGCCAGTGGTAACTTGTGTTTATCGGCATCACTAGCGATTGTTCAGCAGGAGCAAAAGCTGGGGTATCTGGTCGTCGATGTGGATTTGACTCGCATGATTGAATTTATGATGGGTGATAGTGCTCGTCGGCGGGTGACTCCGGCCTTTAAAGCCGTCTATGGTCTGATTGTCGCTGGGCTTTTTGTACTCGTCATGGTGCTGCTTTGGACTGCGCTTAGAGATATTTACGGCTTATTTGTAGTGGATCATGTCGGGCAAGATCCATTACAACCCTTTGGGATCATTATCTTTATGACCTTAGCCTTAGCAATCTTCGACCTAGGTAAAACGATTCTGGAGGAAGAAGTGTTAATGCATAAGGATATTTTTCGCCACAGTTCCACCCGTAGAACCATCACTCGATTTGTTTCAACCATCTTGATCGCTATTTCAATCGAAGCCTTATTGACCATGTTTAAGGCTTCTCTGGGGGAGAAACAATATATAGAGCCTGCGATATGGATGATGCTAGCCGTAGTGGGATTATTAGTTGGATTAGGGGCTTATGTGTATCTTGGGGCAAAAGCGGAATGGCTACTGATAAAAACTCAGGCCTATAAGAGTGGTAAAAAATAATATAAAAATAACAGTATACTGTTGCACCCAGCCCCAAGGAGCTGGGTGAGGCTTATATCGAAAACGCAGGGTCTGAGTGACCTAACGTCTCAAGGGAACGGTAAGCTTAGAAAAAGTCGTCATCTCCTAATGCACGTCTTAACTCGGCGCGTTCGAGGTAATCTTCTAAGCGTTTTTTAATTTCACGCTTATGCAGCATTGCCTCGGCTGCTTTGCTGTTTCTAGGGGTGGTCATTGCCTCAATTTCAGTATCGTTGGGCACGACTTCAGTAATATGAGCCATAACGAATTCCTCATTGTTGTTCCTAACGCCTTTCTATCTAAAAAAAGTGTGGCAGAAAAGCAAAAAATTTTGCGAATAAACGTAAAATTTTCTTCCCGTAATGCCGGAATGCGACGTCGTGGGCGTGTCATATTGTCGCGCTATTTTTGGCTATTTCAGCGAGTGCTGAATTTTGTGATTGAGCGCATAACTCTTTATTTTTTATTTCTAAGTTAATTCCTACTTAAATAGTCGGATAAACTTGAATTTGCTTTAAACACCAACAACACTTGGAGAAGTTATTATCATCAACTTGGTGCTAGGGAATTAGCGAATATGGACATGGATAGTTTCCCCGGCTCTTTTAACTCCTCAAAAAATGTTTATGCCAGCGTGATTAGCTCTAGCTGGTTGATGTTGCTCGCCGCCGTTTTTTTTATGGGAATATCTTGGTATGTCCTCGAAGAGTATTTAAGAGACCGTGGCGAAGAGCGATTTAATAATAATGTTCAAGATCTTATTGGTTCGGTCAGTAGTCGAATGACCGCCTACGAACAAGTGTTACGCGGTGGTGTAGGGCTATTTCTGTCCTCTGATGGAGTGACGCGACATGAATGGCAACTCTATGTTTCTAATGCGCGTTTATCTGAGTATTACCCAGGAATACAAGGCTTAGGTTTTGCACAACTATTAACACCTGCAACCTTGGAGGCTTTTATCCAAGAGGTACAACAGGAAGGGTTTGCTGATTATAGAGTGACCCCCTCGGGAGATAGAGAACTCTACTGTGCAATTAAATACTTAGAGCCATTCGACTGGCGCAATCAACGGGCATTTGGCTTTGATATGTGTTCCGAATCGACCCGCCGCACAGCTATTTTGCATGCCATTGCCACAGGTCTTCCAACCGCCTCAGGTAAGGTTACCTTAGTGCAGGAAACCCCTGATGATGCTCAGGCTGGTATTTTAATGTATGTCCCTTTATACCGCGGTCAGCCCATGACCGAGGAAGAACGTAAGCGACAGGCCATTGGGGTGGTGTACGCCCCATTTCGAATGAATGATCTGATGCAAGGCATTATGGGTAAGCGTTTTTCGGGTTTAAAACTGGCGATTTACGATGGGATGGAGGCCAGCAACGATAGCCTAATGTTTAGCAGCCATAAAGTGCTTCCTTCCGCCGATGATGTGTTTTATCAATCCCAGTTAGAAACCATAGAAGGCCAAGTCTGGCGCTTGGAGGTGTCCTCTGAGTCACGCTTTATCTCGAGTTCTGAACAAACCCAAAGTGTATGGCTACAGGTTGTTGGCTGTGGGTTTATCTTGGCGCTGTTCTATTCAGTGTTGACGATGGCGCGAAATCGATATCAAGAATCTCGATTAACGGCAGAGTTAATTGCCAACGAAAAACGCTTTCGCTTAGTGATTGAAGCCTCACCCAGCGCGCTCTTTATGGTGGATAGGACGGGCATTATTACCTTGGTTAATACCCATGCTGAACGCTTATTTGGTTACGCAAGGGATGAGCTACTCGGCCGTTCGATCAATATGTTGCTTCCCGAAGCGCTGAGAGAGGTACATCAACAACATATGGGGAATTACCTGGTCCAGCCGATTGCGAAAAATATGTCGCTACGGGATGACTTGTTCGGTTGTTGTAAGGATGGGACGCGCCTAGCGATTGAAGTTGGACTGACACCGATCCACTTCAGCAATGGCGTGTCGGTCCTCGCGACGATTAACAATGTGTCGGAGCGTAAGCGGATAGAAGCGCAGCGAATTGAACATACCGCCGAACTTGAGCGCATCAACAAGGAACTTGACCAGTTTGCCTATATTGCTTCTCACGATCTTAAATCCCCACTGCGTGGCATCGAGCAATTAACTAACTGGTTAAGTGAGGATCTGGCCGAAAACACCGATGAAAATGTCCAAAAATATTTAGGGTTAATCCAAAGCCGTATTCAGCGGATGGTGTTGCTACTCGATGGACTATTGATGTTTTCGCGTATTGGACGGGTGGATGCTGAAATTGTTGAAGTCGACACGCGGCAACTGGTCGAGGATATGTTCGCCTTAGTGGCGCCACCACAGGGATTCAGCTTAGCGTTTGAAGGACATTTTCCTACGCTTAAAACTGTAAAAACCCTGTTAGAACTGGTGATTAGAAACTTAATAAGCAATGCGATTAAGCACCACGATAAGGGCGAAGGCGTTATCAAAGTGATGTGCGAAGCGTCGAATGAGCATTATTGGTTCAGCGTGATTGATGATGGTCCAGGGATTTCCAGCAGTTTTCATGGAAAGGTGTTCCAAATGTTCCAAACACTTAGACCAAGAGACGAAGTTGAAGGCAGTGGTTTAGGCCTGTCTTTAGTTAAAAAGACCGTAGAAAGTTTCGGCGGAAAAATTCAACTAGAATCAGAAGGGCGAGGTTGCTGTTTCAGGTTTAGCTGGCCAATGCACATAGTCAACAAGGAGGGGAGATGAGCAATAGTCACGACTATAAACAAGTCACCATTTTATTAGTAGACGATGACGATGTGGATTACATGGCGGTGCAGAGAGCGATGAAGCAGCTTCGCTTACTCAATCCCCTTGTACGGGCGAGGGATGGGCTTGAAGCACTCTCCATTCTGACACGCTCGGATACCATAAAAGGTTCCTATTTGATTTTGCTCGATCTCAATATGCCCCGAATGAATGGCTTCGAATTTCTTGAGCATATTCGCTCCAATCCTGTTTTATCCTCCTCTGTGGTGTTTATGCTAACGACCTCAAGCACAGATGAGGACAGGATGAGAGCGTACAGTCACCATGTTGCAGGTTATATGGTGAAGACGGATATTAAAGACGGTTTTAACAACATTTTTAATATGTTGGAAGGATATTGGCGCATTGTGGAGCTTCCAAGCGTATAGGGCCTGTATATGGATTTACTACTGATCGATGATGATGAAGTCGATAGAACCGCAATTGTTCGGGCACTACGACAGTCAAAATTAGCCTTCAATGTGGTTGAGGCAAACTGTGCTTTCGATGGCTTAAACCTAGCATTAGAGCGTCATTTTGACGGTATATTACTCGATTATTTATTGCCCGATGCTAATGGCTTAGAGGTGTTGATCAAACTCAACTCTATGACTCAGGAGCAAACCGTGGTGCTGATGCTGAGTCGCTACGAAGATGAAAAACTGGCGCAGCGCTGCATCGAATTAGGCGCGCAAGACTTTTTACTTAAAGATGAAGTTAATTCAAGAATTCTAAGCCGTTCAATTCGCTACGCTAAGCAGCGTGCCTCTATGGCTCTGGCCTTACGAAACAGCCATCAAAAACTCAAAGAATTGGCCGAGCACGATTCACTCACCAAATTAATGAATCGCTATGGGTTTGAGTTGTGCCTCAATCGTGCGATAGCGAGGGCAAAACGCAGTAATGACTTTCTAGCGGTTATATTACTCGATCTAGATGATTTTAAAGCGATTAATGACACATTAGGGCATCAAACCGGTGATATTTTATTGGTGAAGGTGGCATCGAGATTAAGTTCGGTATTGCGAGATGGCGATGTTATTGCGCGCTTAGGCGGCGATGAGTTTGTGGTGCTCGTAACCGACAATGACTATAAATATTTCCCTATGGTCGTTGCCAATCGCCTATTGAAGGCCTTCGAAGAAGTGTTTTGCCTAGGGGATAACGACGTCATGATTGGTGCCAGTATTGGCGTGGCCTTTTATAACGAGGCCGCATCCGATAGCTCCGAGTTAATGAAATGCGCTGATATTGCCATGTATCGCGCGAAAAAAATGGGCCGTAATCAGATCCAGTTTTATTCCGAAGCGTTAGACCGTGAAGTGCGCTATCGTAATCATATTGAGTCAAGCCTGAGAATGGCGCTGAAGCAGAACGAGCTTAAGGTCTACTATCAGGCGCAAGTCGATTCGAAAACACACCAAATTATCGGTATGGAAGCGCTAATCCGTTGGTTGCATCCACAAGATGGATTGATTTCGCCGGATCAATTCCTACCCATTGCCGAGGAAATCGGATTGATGGAGGAAATTGGAGATTGGATACTACTTGAGGCGTGTCGGCAGGCACAACAATGGCAGAGCCTCTTAGCCCCGATTGGGCACAGTTTTACCATGGCGGTGAATCTGTCCGCATCGCAAATTGGTCATATCGATCTCTATGAGAAAATTGTTAAAACTCTTGCTGAAACTGGGCTTTCACCCACTGCGCTGGAGTTAGAGATCACTGAAAACTGCCTGATTGAAGAGCCCCATGAACATGCAAAGGTGCTGGATAAAATTGCGCAACTTGGGGTGCGATTTGCCCTAGATGATTTTGGTACAGGCTTTTCATCATTAGAACATATTAAACTCTTTCCTATCAGTGTATTAAAAATCGATAAGAGTTTTATCGCATCCTACGATAAGGATGAAAAGGACACGCGTTTACTCACGGCATTACTCAATTTTGCCTATGGTTTTAATGTCACATCGGTAGCAGAAGGGATTGAAACCGTTGAACAAGCGGAGTTTTGCACCGAAAGACACTGTGACGTACTGCAGGGGTACCTTTTCTCACGCCCCATAGATGCGAGTGAGTTTGAAGCAAAGTACATCACTCCATTACTTCCTAAATAGTGAACTTAAATTGTGAAGATTATCTTACGTTTGGCTATGGCTTAGGTTTTCGTCTGGTGAGGAATATTTTCTTGCTTTACACTCAGCAATAGACAAATATCTGCGCCCCTTTCTGATGCAGTGTGCTCAGAGCTTCAATCACAGTGTTTAACTTGGTCATTTGGTAATGAAAATAGGTATTTTATCCCAGTTCCCTGAGTTGTATTCCACCCGACGTTTAGTGGCGGCCTGTGAGAGCCGTGGCCATGAAGCGGTGGTGATTAATACCTTAAATTGTTACATGAATATCAACTCCATCAAACCGAGCATTCACTATCAGGGCAAAGAGTTAACTGGCTTTGATGCCATTATTCCGCGCATTCACGCTAGCGTGACCTTTTACGGTTGTGCCGTTGTGCGCCAGTTTGAAATGATGGGTGTGTTTGCCGCCAACGACTCTATTTCAATCGCGCGTTCAAGGGACAAGTTACGGGCGCTACAATTACTTTCCCGTAAAGGCATTGGTATGCCAATTACCGGATTTGCCAATAAACCCAATGATATTCCCGATTTGATTAATATGGTGGGGGGGGCCCCTCTAGTGATCAAACTTCTCGAAGGGACCCAAGGTATTGGAGTGGTTTTAGCGGAAACGAAAACCGCAGCCGAGAGCGTTATCGAAGCATTTTTAGGGCTAAAAGCTAATATCATGGTGCAGGAATATATTAAAGAATCCAATGGTAGTGATATTCGCTGTTTTGTCGTGGGCGATAAAGTCGTGGCCTCGATGAAGCGCCAAGGGCCTGAAGGGGATTTTCGCTCCAATCTGCATTTAGGGGGCTGCGGCGAGAAAGTGAAAATTACGCCTGAAGAGCGCAAGATGGCCGTCGCCGCAGTGAAAGCCATGGGATTAGTGGTGGCGGGGGTCGATATTTTACGTTCGAATCGCGGCCCCTTGATCCTTGAGGTAAACTCGGCTCCCGGTATTGAAGGGATTGAGCAGACCACGGGGATTTCGGTGACAGAACCCATCGTAGAGTATATTGAGAAGATGGTATTAGCGCGTAAATCGAACCGCGCCGTGATTGCCTAACAAAAACGCCGCGATTATCGCGGCGTTTTACTAGCGCTTAACTTTATAAATCAAAGCCGTAGGAATAGCCTAAAACAACCTTGGCATCGTCACTATTCCGATCCGTATCCGACACCATAAATGAGACTGTTCCCATGCTGGTATCGGCACTGAGTGTGACGTTGTAATCCGCGTAGTTATCTTCACCAAACCAAGATTCGACCACATCACCGCTGGAATAGCCATAGTGTAATGACAGGCTGAGTTTATCAGTGAGAGGGAAAGATGCTGTAGCCGCAAGATAACTCATATCCTTGTCATCTAATGGCTCTGCCGCGACATCATCACCCGCATTGATCACTTGGGAGTAACTGAGTTCAAACCATTTCCAGGTGATGGCGCCGTGCAACTCACCAAAATCGATACTGTCTTCTGAATCGGGGTAGGCGTAGTAGAGGTAGCCAATATCGTAGCTGAGATCCTCGGTGATATTGCCGCCATAACCTGCGTAGAGATCCAACTCATAGCTAGTATCATTACCAAAGTCGACATTCGATGCCCAAGTGCCTGCATAGAATCCAGAGTCATGGCTATAGTCTATGCCTCCTTGGATGGCTACCGCATCATTGGTTTGAGTGACCCCGCGCCATAGATAATTAGAGGTGCCGCCAATATTGCCAGACACTGCCGCAAAGGCGTTGGTGGTTAGTAACAATCCCGTCGATAATGCCAAAACGCTGTACAGTGATTTTCTCATTCTCATCCCCTCGATTGACTTATTTATCGATTCACTCATGTCACCTCGGAGCGGATGACATTGGTGCATCATGGTTTTTTCTGGTAAGGGAGTTGCTAATCACGTGCCATTATTTTAACTACAGTAAAAACAGTTGTTTACAAAACTTATGTTAAAAAAATGTTTTAAAATGCTCGAAAATGGAGCGGTGGGCGCACTGTGTTTGTGCAAAAAATAGTCTTTTTAGGTTTCTTGAGGCAAAAAAACGCCTCACAGAGGAGGCGTTTTATAAAATCAATGTCGAGCGAATTAGTTCACACTATCACGCAAGGTTTTACCCGCTTTAAACTTAGGCACAGTGGCTTCAGCGATCTGAATTTCTTTACCTGTCTGTGGGTTGCGGCCAGTACGAGCTGCGCGAGTGGAGGTTTCAAAAGAGCCAAATCCAACGATAGAGATCTTGTCACCGTTTTTCATTGATTCAGTAATAGCTGCTTCGAAAGATTTCAATGCACGTGCTGCTTCAGCTTTAGTGATATCGGCATTTTCTGCAATCTTGGCAATAAGTTCAGTTTTGTTCATCTTTATTGTCTCTTCTTTCCGTAGATTTATTAAGTCAGCGTGCCTAACATGCCACAAGGTTTAGCCATTGGAAAGCCCTTTGCTACGGGCTTGTGTCCTATAAGTAACAAAAATGCAGAATATTTACCCCATTCGTGACTTAGGTTTTATTCTTCGAGCAGTTGATATAAGAGCTGCTTCACCAATTTGGGTTCGAAGGGTTTATCGCACAGGGCATTGACGCCCGCCTGAGAGACATTGCTCAGGTGAGCATCATTCGCCTCCGAAGACACCATGAGGATAGGCACATGGGATTGCTGGCTTTCATTGCGGATAAATTGAGTGAGCGCTAGGCCATCGACACTGGGCATATTGTAATCGGTAATGATCAGGTCAAACATATTATTACGCATTAACTCAATGGCTTGAGCGCCATCTTCCGCTTCGGTGATCTGCTTAATCCCAAGGTTGCCAATGGTACGTTTAATCACATTGCGCGCCATGCGGCTGTCATCGACCACGAGCACACGCACGTCGTGTACATCGAAGTGGCTTAAGTCGAGTTCATCGTGGCTGAGTAAATCGATGGTCGCATTTAGCGCCTTTCCTAAGTGCTCGGCATTAAAAGGTTTTGGCAGGATGGCGACCAGGCCAGACTGACGAAAAATCTCCAATTGCTCACGGCGGCATTCGCTCGAGATCAACATAAATTGAATGTCTTTGTATTCACTGTTGGTACGCAGGTAGCTTAAAAACTCGGTCGCGGTGCCATCTTCAAAATACATGGCGCTGGCGATGAGATCCGGTTTGTGGCGGGCTATCAGCTCTTTCGCTTGAGCCAAATCAGCCGCATTTTGAATGCTGATAATGCCTTCTTGTTGTAAGCGCTTAATAATAATGCGGCGCTGGGTTTCCGATGGCTCAACAATGAGAATCGAGAGTTCGCTGGGCGATAAATGAGTCATAGTGGCTGGCTTTATCAGGTCTTTTAGGGAGCCGTTAACTTAGGCTATAAACAAGGGCTTAGCGCTTAGCAATAAACACGCTTACGCTTTTACTTTTGCAGTTAAATAATCACGGGTAACGAGGGAAAACGCTACCCAATACTGCACTGATAACAAAGCAATGATAGTCAATACTAAGGGCAACATAGGGATGTTGTGGCCTTCAACCACCACTTTGACGTCCTGCGGGGTAATTTGATAGGCGATAATGGCGGTGATACCTAGCGCCGACAGGCCTAAGGTTTGTAATCCAATATAAATTTTTAGCACTAAGCTAGACCAAGGGGCTTGAGTCAGTATGCCAAACAAAACCGGCAATACACCTAGGCTAAAGAGATCGAATGAACCTGTCGCAACCGCCCGCAGCAGCGCGACTATAGCAAACAGGGTGTAGAGGGCAATCAGTAGAATAAGGCGTTTAGGCATTGGCTTGGGTTTATTGGTTATTTTAAGTGGAGCAAGTGTAGGAAAAGCCCTGAACTGAGTCCAGCATAACCGTATTATCATGTAGAATACGCCTTTGCTTAGGCATTCAATATTAGGTTAAGTGATGACAGAAGTAGAATTTTGGGACTTAGTGACCCGCAGTGAGCCAGCGCAATCCCAGGAATCTTTAGCGCAGGCATTAAAGCAAAAATTGGCTGAGCTTAGCGACGATGAGTTAAAAGCCTTCGATAAATTGTTTGGCCAACAGATGCGTCGAAGCTACTTATGGTCGGTATGGGGAGCGGCTTATATCATCACTGGCTGTGATTCCGATTATGCCTTTGCCGAATTTCGCGCTTTTCTGATCTCACTTGGGCAGGCCCGTTACGAGACGGTGATTGCCAATCCAGATACGCTGGCGCAGTTAACCGCATGGCCTGAAAAGGACGGCTACGCCTATCCTTTTATCGAAGATTACGACTTGATCGCGGGTCAACTATTTGAAGACAGAACAGGTAAGGAGTTGCCTTTTATGCCTTCGGGTAAGGCGACGCCAGCGGGTAAAAAATTTAGCACTAAGCCCAAAGATTTAAAGCAGCAATATCCTGAGCTTAGTGCACGTTTTCCGTTTTAATTCGGCTTAAGAGCGCAAGCAGGCATTGCTGCTAATATCGAAGGTCATGCCATAGCGAGGGCAAGCTTGGCGCATCAGCTGATGCTCTTGCTCCGCTAATTGACGGCTAAATTCTTGGTCGAGCTGCTCAGTCATGCGCTCTTCTGCCTGCTGTTGTGACTGAGCCAGTTTATCAAAGTGAGACTTTACCACTTGTTGCTGCGCAGCACTAAGCGTGGCGGCATGGCTAGGTAAACTGATGAGTGTGCCTAGGGTTAGGAGTGTCAGTAAGGCAAACTTTGCCATCAAAGGTTGCTGTAGCTTTGCGGTTGTTAGTTTCATAGATAACTCCAAATTAAAATCACCGGAACTCGGTTGATCTTTAAATCGTCGTTTGGCTTAACATCGTGCATCCATGACAAACAAAACCAAAGGTATTGTTGAATAACTAAGCTTACCGGAGGGATCTTGAACCTTAGCTGAACCGCAATCTTACTGCTCGTTACGCATCTCTTGGCATTGAAACCCCTGTTTACGGGCATCAAAACTGCATTTTAAACCGCATTCCCAAGGCACATCATCGTAGAAGGAAGACTGCTCCTTGGCATAGTCTCGACAGGCTTCATAACTGTCAAAATTATCTGTTTTCTTATATTTGCCAGAATCATAACCATGGGTATAAATAAAGGATGACCAATTTTCGGGGCGCGTGTCTTTCTCTACCGAAGAGATAAACCAAATAGCGCTGGCAAAACAAGTAAACAGGATTAACACAAACACAGGTACAACGGGGAATTTCATGTTTCGTTCGTGGTCATAAAATAGTGTGCGAAGGATAATACTTTTTGGCGTAATATGCGCGTTAAATGATCACAAATTAATAACTTTACCTCTTATGGGGTATTGGATACAAAAAGATACGAGTTTCCCCGAAGTTTTATTTGATATTTACTAATCTATACAAAAACTTACTTTACATATGCGGTTGCGAATAGCATTTTGCATTAAGCTAAAGTACAGGTTAGATTTTGTACTGTATATGGCAGAAAGAATTAGGCCTAGGAGGCAAAAATGAAAGTTCAGTTCTTATTACTCGCCAGTGTGTTGAGTTGCAGTGCTGTATGGGCCGCAGATGAGGCGAAAACCGACCCCATGACGGAAGATGGGGTGGTTAAAATTGTTTGGCAAAATCCAAAGGATTTTCGTGATATTAAATCATCGGGCGAAATTCAGTCCCGTTATGAAAAACGTTTATTCGAAACCTTAACGACCAATATCAATAAAGAAGCGACAAAAGTCTTAAAGCCGAATCAAAAGTTAGAGATGACGGTGACCGATGTCGATTTAGCCGGTGATATGCGCCCAACCTTTGGCGCAACTGCGGATGATTTACGGGTGGTCAAAGAGATTTATCCACCGCGTATAACCTTTAGCTATCAAGTGCTTGAAAATGATAAAGTGATTATCGCAGGTGATGAAAAGCTCTCTGACATGGGCTTTATGACAGGCATTCAACCCATAACTGACAAGCCATTTATGTATGAGACTGAGATGGTTCGCGAATGGTTAAAGAAGACCATAGCGCCGAAACTCTAGGCCGAATCAGCAACCTAATCAATCTAGTTTAGGCACTCAAGGCTTGGGGCGTTTCCTTCAGCTCTGCTAACAGGCAAAATCCATTATTCGCGGATTTTGCCTGTTTTTTTGCCTTGGCACTTAAAGTCGATAGGCGATGTTCATTGCAGTTAAAGGTATGGGCGGGCGTGAGGACGCCGACACAGAGGCTAATCAACTTGTGATAACAAGCTTGTCCTTGTCTATCGTCTGCTAGCATTTCTTGGGCTTGCCAATGCTCAGCGCTGTAGAAGAGGGGCTTATTGGCCTCAAATTCCGTCAAAATGCGTTGGCAGCGGTCGATGAGTTGCTCACAGGTACTGATCACCACAAAATCATCGCCACCCACATGGCCGATAAAACAGTTATCTGTTTTGTTTTTCACTAACAGATTGGCCACTTCACAGATCACCTCATCACCGCGACAAAAGCCGTAGATATCGTTATAGGGCTTGAAATGGCAAAGATCAAAATAGGCCAAATAGAAGGGTTTTTGTTGGTTTCTGAGGCGTTTGAGTTCTTCCTGAATAGGCACATTACCGGGCAAATCCGTTAACGGATTGGCATGCCTTGCCATCTTGATCCTGTGCTCGGTGATCCGCTGTAGCAAATCTTTGGTGTGCCCAATGCCGAGCAATTTGCCACTGCGCAGAATAATAAATTGCTGGGCAACGGTATTGGCGCTCTCCGAGGTCAGTAATTGACTCACAATCGACAGAGGCTCGCTGGCTTCAATCTGCAACACTTGCGGGTCCATCACTTCACTGACGGCGTGGTTTTCATGCAGGGCTCGGCCATAGGGCGTGCTAAAAAGCTCCAGCAAAGTCGCTCTACTAATAATCCCCAGAGGGAGTTGATCTTGCACCACAACCACGGCCTGCAAGGCGGGTTGGGAGCTAAAGGTATCGCTTAAGTGCTTAAGCTTAAGTGTCGGTACCACAGTAATGGCGCTGGTGCAGAGGCTTTCGGCGGATTCGCTGTATCTGGGCTGAACTTGGGTATTGTTCGGCACTAAGGTCGCTTTCATCGCGCGGCTCGGTAGCGCTTCGGGGCGCCCGAGCAAATACCCCTGACAATAGACTATGCCTAGCTGTTTGAGTACGGCGAGCTCTTCTTGGGTTTCAATTCCTTCGGCAATCACTTTACAGGTGAGGCTCTGGCACAGTTCGACAATCGAGCGCACAAATTCTTGTTTTACTGGGGTCGAATCGATTTGGTGAATAAAGTGACGATCGATTTTCACATAGTCGGGCGATAACTCTGACCAGAGCCTCAAACCCGAATAGCCTGCACCCAAGTCATCGATGGCGGTCATAAAGCCTTGGCTACGATAGTGATTCAAACAGGATTTTAGTAAATCGATATCGTCGGCGGGATATTGTTCCGATAACTCAATCACCACCTGCGAAGGCGAAATCCCAAGCTGCTGTAACAGTTGCAGCGTCATGCCCTTAGGATGAGTGGGATCGAGCAGGGCCTTAGGAGAAATATTAATAAACAAGCGGCCTTGGAACTGGCGCAGTTTGAATTGCTCCAGCGAAATACGGCGACAGAGGGTTTCTAATTCACTCAATTTCCCATGATGTTCGGCGATTTTAAATAGGGGGATGGGCGAATAAAGTGGGCTGTGTTCTGGCCCACGGCTCAGGGCTTCAAATCCGTGGATCTTGTGTTCCAATATATTGAAAATGGGCTGAAACAGTGGGCTGATTGCCCCCAATGCAATAATCTTATCAAGCTCTTGTGCCAGATCTAAACTCATCATTACTTCAGTCCCCACGACAATGTTTGCGGAGTCTATGACTTAGAAATGACAAAATGATGACAATTTTGTTTGCCGAAAATCCGTACGGTGTAAATGAGAGTAAACGCTGAAATACATGATATTTCAGCGTTTATTGAATTAGCTTTGCTTTTTAAAGGCGAGCAGTGTTTTGAGCAGGGTAGCCAGTTGGCGCACTAAGGTTTCTAGTGCGACGGGATCTAGGTTGGTCTGTTGTTGCAGCTTAGTGAGGTCATCCACCAATTCTTGCACATAGGGCAAAAAGCGGTTGCTCGAAACCATAAAGCCTTGTTCGGCTGTGAAGATGCTAGTGAATTTCCCATGGCCCGCTTTTTTCAACTCATCTAACTTAGTGTCAGCGTCTATGGCTTGGCGATAGGCGATTTGAAGATTTTCTTTCAGTTGCTCTATAACCTTAGTGTGTGGCATAACAGCGTCTCATTGCAAAATTTGCAGGAATTATAAGGGGCAAAGGATATGGCAACAAGTCGGTGGCGACTATTACTGGCGCTGTGTGGCGTCGCAATGTTTACCAGTGCGTTGAGTTGGGCGGCGCCGACGGATAAACCGCCGTTTTATCAGGTGCAATGGCAGGGAAAATCCGCTTACCTTCTGGGTTCTATTCATATTGGTCGTGCCGATTTTTATCCTATGCCGGCGCAAGTAGAGGCGGCTTTTACCAAGTCCAAGGGATTAGTGGTTGAAATCGATATGAATAAAGTCGATAGCAGCGCCTTACTGCAAAAATATGGCATGGCGACTCAAGCGCAAGGACTTGATTGGCAGAGCCGAGATAAACAAACGATAGAGGTGATGCGCCACTATTGTGAAGACAAGGCAAGCCTATGCCAGTCGATTCAAGCCTTTGCGCCTTGGTTGCAGGCATCTCAACTTAATCTATTGCGTTACAATAGCTTAGGTTTCAGTACCGACTATGGTGTCGATATGCAGTTGCTTGGCCGCGCGGGTAAGCCTGTGTATCAGCTAGAGACGGCTGAGTCGCAGTTCCAGTTGCTGGCCTCATTCGATAGCAAAGTTCAGTGGTCTATGGTGCGTGAAGCCATTAATGCGTCGGATAGCGAATTACTCTCACTGGTTGATGCGTGGCGCTCCGGTGATGAAACTGCGCTGGATACCCTGATGCAGGAGCAGCTCGGCGGTGAGGGCGATACCCTGCTGATGCTGGATAAAATTCTCTGGCAACGCAATAAGGTCATGGCCGATGGCATGATGAGATTAATGACTGCAGAAGCTGCCAATGAACCGCTATTTGTGGTGGTAGGTGCTGGCCATGTGGTGGGCGATAAGAGTGTGGTGCAGCTGCTTAAGCAGAAAGGTGCGACAGTGACTGCCTGCTGGCGTGAGCGATGTGACTGATATAGCGGCTCTTATTGAGTGTGGTTGAAATACTCGGTCTAAAAGCGCTTGATTGTAGAAAGCTAAGTTCAAATCAATGGTTTTTAAATAATAAAGGACGCCTTGTGCGTCCTTTATTATTTCGCGATCTTATTCGGATGCTTGGGGCGTTGTGGCGCTTTGCCCCAGAAAATGCACATAACGGCCGAGTGAAATATAGGGCTCGCGTTGGGAATATTCGAGCTCCATCGTCAGCAACTTTTGATAGTCAAAATCTGCAGGCTGGTGTTTTTTCAAATAGTCGTGAATGACTCGCACGCCCGACTCGCGCAGCAGATCCATATTCCACTCGGCAAACCATTGTTTAACATCATGAATATAAAGCGGGTGCGTGGGCGTGAGGCGCACCTTCTTCTTCACCTTAAGATCGGCGGCCACATAGTCGAAATTACCCGACACTAACGCATGGAAGCGCATCGCTTCTTTATTGTAAAACATCAGCGAAAACAAACCATTGGGCTTAAGCATAGTCAGCAAGCCTTCCATGGTGGTTTTGGCATCTGCCAGCCATTCGACCACGGCATGACAGAGGATAAGATCGAACCTGCCATGTTCGGCGATGGACAGGGCTTGAATTGGCGAGTGCACTAAGCTGATTGCTAATGGCATGTCACTGGCATCGATTTGTTGTTTCGCCTGGGCGAGCATTTCGGCGGAAATATCACACAGCACCACTTCATGGCCTAGACGTGCCAGCTTTTGGCTGAAATAACCAAAGCCGCCGCCCGCATCTAAAATCCGCAGTTTTTTATCGCCAAATTGTGCCAATGCCGGTGCGAGATCGCGCCATAACACGGCGGCACGGATTTCACCTTTAGGTGTACCATAAATGTTCTTCGCGAACTTTTGCGCGAGTTTATCGAAATTCTTATCTTGCACGGGTTAACTAAGTTAAAGGCTGGGGGCGATAGTGTGGCACAGGCGTAATATTTTCGCACTCGTAGTGTGGGAATCGTAAAATCACACTAGTTTGATTTTTTGTAATCTTTTGATTTTAAATGGAATAAAAATCACAGTAAAGTTGGGGATACCCAGAACTCAATCCTCTAGGGTATAATCACGCCGTTTTCGATAAACCTGACTCTATAGCTGTCCACCCGGTGAGTCAGCATCAGCCCTTTTAAGACACAGTTTTGCCTGCTTTACACTCGTGAGTTTTTTGATTTTTCAGATGTTCTGCATCTGTACGGGTTTTTTCTGGTTATCCGTGCATAGGGATAGTTAATTAAAAGGTACTCAGACTTGAATAATGCATATTGTGTTGAATTGAACGCGATGCCATCGCTGTTTTCTCTTTATCGCAAGATTTTCTTTGGTCGTAAACCCGGCTGGGATCAACAGCCGCTGCCTTATATCAAGGTGACAGCGCCCAATGTGAGGGTGACTGAGGCAAAAGTCAGCCAATATGCCCAAGTGTGTGGTTTTGATTTCGACGGTAAATTATTACCGCCCACCTACCTCTATGTGATGGCGTTTCGTCTGCACGCGGTGATTTTTACCCACGATGGGATTACTTTCCCGCTGCTGGGGATGATCCATTTAAAGAACCGCATCCAAGTCTATCGGCCAACGACAGTCGATGAAGTGTTCTCCCTCGAATGCGCCTTAACCACCAGCCGTGAAACCGATTCAGGCTTAGAGTTTGAATTTGTCTCTAAGGCTTTTGTGGGTGAAGAACTGGTATGGGAGTCGCTGTCGACTTACCTCTATCGTATCGAGACCACCGGTCGTCGCGTTCGTCCTCCTAAGGCGCTCGAGATGGCTTGGGACTCGCCTCAAGCTTGGGAATTGAGTGAAGATTTAGGCCGCCGCTATGCCAAAGCATCGGGCGACTATAACCTGATCCACTTGCATCCCGTGCTATCGAAACGTTTTGGCTTTGACCGTGTGCTGGCCCACGGTATGTGGTCTAAGGCGCGCTGTTTAGCTGAGTTAATGCCCGAGATCGGTGAGCGTCCCTTCGTGGTCGATGTGGCATTTAAGTTACCGTTGCTGATGCCTGCCGAAGTGGGATTTGGTTACGAAAAATCGCAAGACAAGTGGGTGTTTGAGCTGCGAGACAGTAAAGGTCGCAGACCGCACCTTAGTGGTGAAGTGCAGCTTTAAGCTATCTCAAAATAACGGCGCCTAAGGCGCCGCTTTTCTTGGTGTTGTTTGCGAGCACTAAGGCACGCTATGTCCGGTTGAAGCTTGCCAGATACTAAACCATTGCTGCCTGTCTAATGTGAGCGACTGCGCGGCCACCGCCGTTTTTATCCTCGTGATATTGCCGCTGCCGATAATGGGCACGGGGCGACTCGGTAACATCCGCACCCAGGCATAAATCACTTGGCTGATATCTTGGGCACCAATCTCATCGGCGATGACCGCTAAGGTTTGTTGCAGGCGAATGGCCTGTGGATGGTTATTATCAAAGATCTTACCGCCGCCCAAACAGGACCAAGCCATAGGCCGAATGCGCCGCTCCTGACATAAATCGAGAGTTCCATCGTGCAAACTCGCCATTGTTAGCGGTGAAATTTCGATTTGATTGGTGACTAAGGGGTCACTTAATCTCGACTGTAATAATGAAAACTGTGCGTTGGTGAAGTTGGATACGCCAAAGTGTTGTACTTTTCCGGCTTGTTTTAAGTCAGCAAAGGCTTCGGCCACTTGATCTGCATCCATCAAAGGATCGGGTCTGTGGATCAGCAGCAGATCTAAATAATCGGTTTTAAGCTGTTTTAGTGATTGCTCCACACTGGCAATAATATGCGCTTTGGATATGTCGTAATGGTTTACATAACGCTCGGGGCGACAATCGAAGGCGGGCTTAATGCCGCATTTGCTGACCAATTGCATCTGTTGCCTTAAGGCGGGTTTTAGCGCTAACGCCTCGCCGAACAGGGTTTCGCACTGGTATTGGCCGTAAATATCGGCGTGATCCATAGTGGTCACACCTAGGTCTAAATATTGTTCTATCAGGTTAAGCCGCTCAGCGGGTGACATTTGCCAGCTGTGCATTCGCCAAAAGCCGGCAACAAACTCTGAAAAACTAAAAGGGGATCCGCTCATGTTGTTTCTCTTTTGGGAATCTGTATTTTGTAGGGGAAAGGACCCGAGTCGATTTATTTGATACAGATTAAGGAATCGCTCATTAACCCTTTCGATGGCTATATATCTTAAAGCTAATCACCTAATATCCGCCATATTCAATCAGCCGTTGCTGATACTTACCGATTTTGCGTACCTATTTTGTATTCCCTGCTCGCATGCCTAGCGTGGATACCAAAATACCCAAGGGAGAAATGACCCATGCTAACCGATATGGATATTTCACGCCGCGCGCACCTAAAAGATATCGCCGCGCTTGGCGCCGAGTTTGGGTTATTGCCCGATGAGATGCAGCTATTTGGCACGACTAAAGCTAAGGTCGATTTGCGTGTGCAGCAGCGTTTAGCCGAGCAGCAAAAGGGCAAACTGATCATTGTCACCGCCGTGACACCAACGCCCCACGGCGAAGGCAAAACCGTCACCACCATTGGTTTAACCCAATCCCTACAAGCGCTCGGTAACAAGGTGTGCGCCTGTATTCGCCAGCCCAGTATGGGCCCAGTATTTGGGGTGAAAGGCGGCGCCGCTGGTGGCGGTTACGCCCAAGTGGTGCCCATGCAGGAGCTGAATCTGCATTTAACGGGTGATATTCATGCCGTCAGCAGCGCCCATAATCTTGGTGCGGCGGCGATAGCCTCTCGGCTGTACCATGAAACGCGGTTAGGCAAGGCCGAATTTGAGCTACAGTCCGGGCTGAGTTACTTAGATATAGCTCCAAATGGGATCCGCTGGCACCGAGTGGTCGATCATAACGATCGCTGTTTACGTGAGATTGAAGTCGGGCTAGGTGAAAATAATGGCCCCGCTTACACCTCTGGCTTTGATATTACCGCCGCCTCTGAGTTAATGGCTATTCTGGCGCTGAGCTCTAATCTAGCGGATATGCGCGCGCGTATTGGCAAGCTCGTGCTGGCAGTAAATCGCCAAGGTGCGGCTATTAGCGCGGAAGATCTTGGTGTCGCCGGTGCGATGACGGCGATTATGGCCGATGCGGTCAAACCTACCTTAATGCAGACCTTAAATGGTGCACCTTGTCTTATCCACGCAGGGCCATTTGCCAATATCGCCCATGGCAACTCGTCGGTGATTGCCGACGATATCGCCTTAAAGCTGGCCGACTTTGTGGTGACTGAAGGCGGTTTTGGCTCAGATATGGGATTTGAGAAATTTTGTAATATCAAGGTGCGCCAGTCGGGATTAACCCCGAGCGCCGCGGTATTAGTAACCACCTTAAAGGCGCTTAAGGCTAATAGTGGCTTAACATCGGATGCGGGTATCAATGCGCCCGACCAAGTTCGTCTCGAGGCGGGATTTGCCAACTTAAACTGGCATATCAACAATGTGGCGCGATACGGTATTCCCGTGGTTGTCGCCATTAATCGTTTTGCGACCGATACGGAGGCTGAGCTTAATTGGTTAATGGAGGCGGTTGCGGGCACTGCCGCCTTTGGCTGCGAACTCAGCGAGGCCTTCAGCCAAGGGGAGTCGGGGGCGATAGCCTTGGCGCAAACGGTAATGCGCGCCTGTGAGCAACCAAGCGAATTTAAGCTGCTTTATCCCGATGATATGGCGCTTGAGGCTAAATTATCGACCTTGGCCGAAGTCGGCTATGGCGCCGCTGGGGTGAGCTTATCCGAGACTGCTAAGCTGCAATTACAAGAACTCAATGCACTCGGTTACGCGCATTTACCTGTCTGCATGGCAAAAACGCCGTTATCCATTAGTCATGATCCCCAACTTAAAGGTGTGCCTCAAGGTTTTATCGTACCCGTGCGTGAGTTAGTGTTAAATGCAGGGGCGGGTTTTATTACGGCGCTGGTGGGGAATGTGATGACTATGCCTGGACTTGGGTTAATTCCGGGCTATTTAAAGATAGATATTGCCGCCGATGGTGAGATTATCGGCTTAGGTTAATATTTTAATAGTTTGAATATGAAGACTAAAAAGGCACAATTTAAAATTGCGCCTTTTGCTTAGGGTCGCTTTAACTGAGTGCTATTTGTTGGTTTGATAAATATGCACATCGCGCTGCGGGAAAGGAATGCTGATGCCCTCTGCATCGAAGCGCATTTTCACCTCGCGGGTAATATCCCAATACACATCCCAATAGTCTTCGGGTTTGGCCCAAGGACGAACGATAAAGTCGACCGAGGACTCCCCTAAAACGTGCAGCTTAATGAGCGGTTCCGGGAATTTTTGCACCTTAGGATGCGCCTCCACAATTGACTTAAGCACGGCTTCGGCATGTTCAATATTGTCGCCATATCCAATACCAAAGGTCATGTCGACGCGGCGTTGATGTTCGGCGGTAATATTGTTAATGGTGTCGCCCCAAATCTTATTGTTTGGAATGATAAGCCTTTGGTTATCTAACGTTTTAATTGTTGTGGATACTAAGCTCATATGGCTAACTCGACCAGTTACGCCAGCCGCGCTAATCAAGTCACCCACATCGTAGGGGCGATAGATCAAAATCATCATGCCCGAGGCAAAGTTGGAGAGTGAATCTTGCAGTGCGAAACCTATGATCACACCGGCGATACCAAAGCCTGCCAGTAAGGGGCCTAACTCTATGCCAAGCTGGGAAAGGGCAATCAGCACACCGATAGTAAAGACCGCTTTGCCCGAGAGTGAGGTAAAGAAGTCTTGCAGTAACTTACTGAAATTTAACTTTGAGTTACTGACCGTATTGCTCACAATCTTCTTCACCAGTTTGCCCGCAAGGCTAGCGACAAATAGGATCATGCAGAAGATAAATAACTTAAAGACTAAGGTGGGGCCATGGTTTATGGACTGTTCTTTGGCTGTGTGCAGCCATTGCTCGACTAGGCTTGAGGCCACATCTATGCTCAACACATCCTGGGTGATATCGCCGGAAATACTGAACAGGGTCTTTTTCAGTGAGGCGGTGTTTTGGTCTAACGCATCGAGTAAGTCGATATCTATGCTAAGGCTCTGGCTGTTGAGTGCCAATCTATCTTTTAATTGCATGACTCGACTGGTTTGCGCTGCGGTCACGTCTTTACCGGCATTGGTGGCGGCGTTGACCGCATTTTGCAGCTGTTGCTGGGTAAAAGTGACAAAGCTATCGAAGTTATCGGCGCGACTTAAGAGAATTTGGGTCAGCTCGGTTTTTTGCGCCGCCACATCTTCGCCCATTTGGCTAAGCCAATTTAAGGTCTCGAGCCGTTGTTTGTAGTTGTTATCCTTATCTAGCTCGCGCTTGGAGATCTCGAGCAAGGTTGCCTCATCATCCGCCGAGCCGAGTGTGTGGGATAACTTGTTGACTATATCATTGAAGTAGTCATTGATTTTCAGATTAAATTTCAGCTGTTCTTGGATGAGCGTCAGCATAAAGGTTTTATCGTAGCTGCCATCTTCTAACAAAAGTTTAATCTTATTGCGTAACTGTAAGGTCTTATTTTGAATGCGATATTCAACAATGGTGCGCAATTCACCTTGGGAGTCGGCTAAGCGCGCAATGTCCTCTTTAATCGCAGTTTGCAATGTGGTTAATTCGATTTGGACTTCATTAGGGATGGAAGCTGTTTGAGCGGCTGTTACCGGTTCTGTATCAGCTGCGGAAACATTGGTACTCAATAGCATGGGAAAGCTGAGGGCGAGTATGAATATTAGTGAGCGGCGCATAGGCGTTATCTTCAATAAAAATAGGTAGGTACATAATAGGAGTTGAGTTAAACACTGTAAAATCGCAGCAGCAGAAAATGCTATCTGAGTATAAAATTTGTGCGCTGGTTGGCAGCTTTGGCTGTGGGAATGAGGTTTTGAAACCACTGCGCTAATTAGTTCGACTGAGCGGGGGGGAGATCTGGTAAACTTAGCGCCCCATGTCTAGGAATTTACTCTAAATGCTGTGCTCCCATTGCCATCAGTCGATTAAAATTGCTCAAATTACTCAACAGCGTG
Organism: Shewanella sp.; assembly: GCF_047975355.1. Lineage (GTDB taxonomy): Bacteria > Pseudomonadota > Gammaproteobacteria > Enterobacterales > Shewanellaceae > Shewanella. Next base: position 35,737 of record NZ_JBKEDJ010000070.1, read on the forward strand.
GCAAAGGCTTTCACGCTCAAGTGCAGTGTCCCCATTGTTCCGCTTGGCTGGGGCATAGTCCTAAATTGTTGAAGTTAAAATTATTTGGCTTTTATGCGAGTGTGCTGACAGGGTTATACAGTTACTTTGATGCCTCGACGCGGCATTTTTTGATCCCTGTGATGATCTTCTGTGTGATGTTGCTGCTGGTGAGCCATTTTATGGACCAATTACAGACCATTGAGGCGCCAGAGAAGGAAGACGATAGCGATCAACGACAAAAGTATCGCTAGAGAGGGGATGACACAGGGTTAATCCTGTCGAGCCGTGCAGGGTTTTACCACAAAGGCTCGACATTGTTTTTACAGGGAGGCCTGTTATTGAACAACCTGTTCTTGGCTCTCTAATGAGTGTTCTACGTAATAAATCCCGCCCAAAATTACTGCGCCGAAAATCACTATCCCTAAGATTAATCCTAAGTTTTCACGAAAGAATGCTAGCATTTTGGTTGCCTTTTGCTGGATTGAATGGATTCTACATTGAGCTGGTATCACACCGAGCACATCATAGTTTTACTGACTTAAGTAAATCTTAAATAACCTTTTTTGCTAACTTTGACGCATTTTTATCGCATAATGTTTCCTACAAAAGTTGCAATGGTAAATATCTTGTAACGCATTGCTAGGGTATTACCTTATTGCAACTTGCTAGTGGCCTGACTTAAACTTGTGCCACTTTTTTACTATGGGGACGACTGAGTGAGACTGCACAGTCACATAAGACGCACAATTTCGGTATGGCTTGCCGCCGTATTGGTGTTGCTGTCTTTTGTTGCCTCAGCCCATAGTGTGACTCACCTTGATGATGGTGCGAAGACGCACTGTACTCTGTGCTTCCATCAACATCAGTTTAATAAGATCCTCTTAACACAACCTCTGACGCTGAATTTAGCGATACAGCGATTTGATGTTTGTGAGTTTGTCTTACCCGTTACCTTCTCTAAACACGTCAGTGTTTACCTAAGCCGCGCGCCACCTGTTCTCCGTTAAATCAACGTTTACATTTTAACTTATTGTATTTCTTGGTGACTTTACCGAGTCATCGAGTGCTAGTTGTATTTTGGAGATATCATGACTGTTTTGAACAACCGAATTTCTTTGGTGGCCTTGGCGTGTGCCTTCGTTTCGCCGGCACTGTTAGCGGAAGATTCGAGCCTTACCAACCCAGCGATTAGCGCAGTACTCAATGGCTACTACCAAACGGCCGAGCGTCCATTGGCTGAAACCGCTGAAGGCTTTGGCTTAGGTGAAACTGAGCTGGCGATGAGTGCCAATATCGACGATATGTTTTATGGCAAAGTAACCGCTGTCGTTGAGATGCACGACGGTGAGACTGAACTTAATCTCGAAGAAGCCTTTATTCAAACCATGGCGATGCCAGCGGGCTTTTCGATCCGTGGCGGACGTTTCCTATCGGATATCGGTTATTTAAATAACCAGCATTTACATACAGATTCATTCACCGATCGCCCGATTGCCTACCGTGCATTTTTCGGTGGCCATTACTTTGACGACGGTGTGCGCTTAAACTTTGTGGCGCCAACGGATCTGTATTGGACCTTAGGTGCTGAGGCCTTTAAGGGCGAGAGCATGCGCGCCGCCGATGAACACGGTGAACGTGAGTTTAAAAACGTGGGCGTTTACACCTTCTACACCAAAATCGGTGGTGATATTGGTGACAACAGCTCATGGCAGGCGGGATTGAGTTACCTACGTAACGAAAACGGTCAAGTGACAGCCCATGAAGAGGGTGACGAGCACGAAGATGAAGCAGTAGAAGAAGGCCATGACCACAGCCATGCGGCTTCTTACACAGGTAAAAACACCTATGGTGCTGATGTTGTGTATAAATGGGCGCCAAATGGCAACTATAAATACCAAAACCTGACGCTAAGCGGCGAGTATTACCGCGTGACTGACTTTGTGCCGAGCGATCTTCATCCCGAAGATGCGCCGAGCAAAGATTATCACCAGGGTTGGTACCTAAGCAGTGTGTATCAGTTTACCCCTAGCTGGTCTGCGGGTGTGCGTTACGGTGAGGTGGATACACAAGAGCTCCATGGCGATCATTTCCATGGACAGAAGTTAAAGGAATCTGAGGTGAGTCTGGCGTGGCATTCGAGCCATTTCTCGACGGTACGTTTCCAGTACACCAATCAGAAGGGACCTAACTTCGATGGAATCGAAGACGACAATGTTTTCACTATTCAATACATTATGTCTCTGGGGGCCCACGGTGCGCATCAATTCTAATTTTATTAAAGCGGCCGCTGCGGCCCTGTCTTTCGCTTGTTCTGGTTTGGCCCATGCTGAGCTGAATGTGTTTGCCTGTGAACCCGAATATGCCGCATTGGCCAAAGAGCTGGCACCGAATGCCAGCATTTATTCGGCAACGACGGCCCTGCAGGATCCGCATCAAGTGCAGGCGCGTCCGAGTTTGATCGCCAAAATGCGCCAAGCGGATTTAGTGGTGTGTGCGGGTGCCGATTTAGAAATCGGTTGGCTGCCTATGCTGCAGATGAAGTCGGCCAACGCTAAGGTTCGCTCTACCGAACAGGGGCTGTTTTTCGCCGCCGATCAAATCGATACCTTAGATAAATTAGCGAGTGTGGACCGCAGCATGGGCGATGTGCATGCTAAGGGGAATCCGCATATCCACTTTGACCCAACTCGTCTGCTATCCGTCGCGAATGCGCTCAGCGCTAAGATGAGCCAACTCGACCCGAGTGAGGCGGCGAATTACCAAAAGGCCCTAGCGGACTTTAGCACTCGTTGGCAGGCGGCGATTCCCCGCTGGGAAGAACAGGCGAAAGCGTTAAAAGGCAAAAAAGTTATCGCCTATCACACCAGTTTTAGATATCTGTTTAACTGGTTGGGTATAGAGCAAGTGGCAGATTTAGAACCAAAACCCGGCTTAGCACCGACCAGTGGCCACTTAGCGAGCCTGCTAAGTCGCGCCGAGCATGGCGATATCCTGGCGGTAGTTGTGGCGTCCTATCAGGATGAGCGTGGTGCTAAGTGGTTGGGTGAAAAGGCTAATCTACCAGTACTTATGTTGCCAATGTCGGTAGGTGGCAATGATGCGAGTCAAGATCTCTTTAGTCTCTACGACAGTGCGATTGCCCTCTTAAACGGGGTGAAATAAGCCTATGTTGGATCTGGAACTGATGTCGATCCTGCTGCCAGCATTGGCGGCGGGGATCTTAGTGCTCTCAACGCATATTGTACTTGGCAAACAAGTGCTTAAGCGTGGGATCATCTTTATCGATTTAGCCATTGCTCAAGTCGCCGCGTTAGGGGCGATTGTGGCGCACATGGACCACAGGTTAGAAGAGATGCCATTTTCTAATGTGTGGATGCCAGCCTTATTCGCCCTAGCGGGGGCGGGTTTTATCGCTTGGTTATCTAAGCGGATGGCGGGTGAGCTAGAGGCGATGATAGGTTGCTTTTACGTGTTGTCGGCGGTGGCGGCCATGCTATTGCTGGCGAACGATCCCCACGGGGCTGAGCTGTTAAAGCAATTGATGTCGGGCCAGATCCTTTGGGTGAGTTGGTCGCAATTAGTGTTACCTGCTGTGGTTTATGCGGCAGTGTTAGCGGTGATTTTTCTGCGTCCACAGATCTTAAATGGTGCTGGATTCTATCTACTGTTTGCGCTTGTTATTACCTTGTCTGTTGAGCTGGTGGGGGTCTATTTAGTGTTTAGCACTCTGATCCTGCCTGCGCTTGCTCTTAACAAATACCAAGGTAAAAACAGTTTGTTTTATGCTTACATAGTCGGTCTTGCGGGTTACTTGTTCGGTCTCGTGCTATCGGCAACGATGGACTTACCCAGTGGGGCGGCGATTGTCGCGACCTTGGCCATCAGCGCACTAGTATTCCGTTTAGGCTTAAGTAAAGCGGCGGCAGTGAGTCATGCTCCAAACTAGGTCTTTAGCTTAGCATTTTAAGCTTAGATATTGATTTAAAAGCCCATCGATACGCATTATTGCATCAGTGTCGATGGGCTTTTGTTTGGATTGTTAGTAACTCAGCTTACAGATGTAAACATTATATTGAGTCCCTAGGGCTTGGTGGCTATACTGTCGCCACTTTCATCCTTGGAGTATGTCGTGCTGTTAATCGTCAGATCTGTGTTGTTGGCTGTGTCATTGTTACTCGCGTTTATTTTTGGTGGTTTGGTCTGCTTATTGCGGCCTCGTCACCGTGACAATGTACATATGTTCGCCAAGATCTTTTCATCCGTGGCCCCTATTTTAGGGCTTAAAGTCATAGTGCGTCGGCATAAAGAGGTGCAGGATGGCCCCTACATTTTTTTAGGGAATCATCAAAATAACTTCGATCTGTTCACTCATACTAAAGCCGTGCCGAAAAGCACTGTCAGCTTAGGTAAAAAGAGCTTAGTGTGGATCCCGTTATTTGGGCTGATCTACTGGTTATCGGGCAATATTCTGATCGATAGAAAAAATCGTAACAGTGCCTTCGATACCATGGCCAAAACTGCGGAAAAGATTAAGCAGAACCGTTTATCCGTATGGATTTTCCCCGAGGGCACCCGCTCACGTGGCCGCGGTTTGCTTCCCTTTAAAGCGGGCGCTTTCCATACAGCGCTTGCCGCAGGTGTGCCGATAGTGCCAGTGCTGGCCTCTTGCCAGAGCCATATTAATTTGAATCGTTGGGATAACGGCGTGGTGATCATCGAGATGATGGCGCCTATTCCTACCGCAGGGTTAGATAAAGCCGATGTAAAAGCCTTTTCGGCCCAAGTGTATGAGACTATGTCGGCAAAATTTAACGAGATAAATCGTGAAGCGGCAACATTAATGGGTAAAACTCTCGAAAGCGATGACGTATAATAGCGCCAATTTGAGCCAGTTTTACCTTTACGGAGACAAATCCATGTCTATTGAAAGTCAGTTAAAAGCCCAACTTGCCGAGAATCGCGACATAGTGCAAGCCCTGCTTGACGATGGCTCAGAGCCAGATGCGGAATACACCATTGAGCACCATTTCTCATCCAGCAACTTCGATCGTTTAGAAAAAGCCGCCGTTGATGCATTTAAACTCGGTTTCGAAGTCAACGATGCCGAAGAAATGGAACTGGAAGATGGCTCAGTGATTTTCTGTTTCGATGCTATTGCTTACCACAAGTTAGAAGTGGCTTTACTGGATAAAGCGACCGAGCAGTTACTGCAACTCGCGGCTAAGCAAAAAGTGGATTACGATGGCTGGGGCACCTACTTCGTTGGCGATGATATCGACGATGAAGAAGGTGACGACGAAGAAGATGACGGTTTCCCGCACTAGTTCGCGACCATTGAGATTTCAGTAACAAAAAGCCCATCTATGATGGGCTTTTTGTTTTATTAGGCAGAGGTTTGCGCCGTATGCAGGACGCTACAATTACGACCTTTCTGCTTCGCCTCGTATAAGGCTTTATCTGAGCAGGAAATCCAGCTTGAGCCGCTGGTAATATGTTTACCTATTTCGCACACCCCTAGGCTGACTGTGACTTTGATCTTCAACCCTTCGAACACTATGGTGGAGTCGGCAATTCTTTCCCGCAAACGTTCAGTAAAATTGATGGCATCAGCGCCACTAGTATTGGGCATGACCACCGCAAACTCTTCGCCACCATAGCGGCCGACACAATCTGTTTCCCGTAGTGAGTGGCTTAAGATATGGGCGATATGTTGAATGACCTTATCACCCGCGACATGGCCGTAGGTATCGTTGATCTTTTTAAAGTGGTCTATGTCTATCATCACCAAGCTGGACATGCCCGAATAACGGGCGTAGAGATCAAACTCATGCTCTAAGCATTGTTGCCAATGGCGACGATTATGCAGCTGTGTCAGGCCATCGGTCTGGCTGAGGCGTTCTAACTGTTCGTTGGCGGCCTTGAGCTGTAGCTTGTTGACGGCGATATCGGTGACATCATAAATAATCACGCTGATATGGGTGATTTTTCCGGTTAATGAGGCCAGAGGCAACAGCGTCACGTTCTGGTACATAAAATCGGCGCGTCCAGTAATGGGGCGGTAGTTTTTAAATTGAAAAACGTAGGGTCTTTGTTCCCAACTGATAAATGCTCGATTTTTAAGCATAAAAACCGATTCCATCTTCTGCTTTAACCAAGTGGCGGGCAGCTCAGGAAAACGGGTAAACAGGTTTTGGCCTTTAATCGAATTTGGGGATACGCCGCTATGGTTTTCCATAAAGCCGTTCCACAGTTGGATATTATAATCGCGATCTAATACCACTAGACCCACTTCTATGGTTTGCACCATATCGATAAGCCAATGGAGTTCGTTCATTGCGCTTTGATCGTTTGACATAAGGTAAAATCCAACTGATTAATCGAGTAAATAACCGAGCTTATAACTGAGCGTCGGAATAGAGTCTTCGGTAAATAGCAGTAACAAATCGCATTGAACATTATGGTTTTCAATACGATAGTTAATCTCCATTGCTAAGGTTCTATGCCATTTTTCCGAATTATCATGGATAAGATCGTTCACAGTGCAGTGCCGGCCTAATACTACTGGATGAGCCTGACTGAACTTCATATCGAGCTGTTCAGAGATCCCGTTAAGGAAGGCGCCAATCAATACGTTACCCGTGTCGATCAGGACCTCGATCTCTGTGCTGATGTCTTCGGGATTGGCGAGTCCCATGAGTTTTGCCATGTCTTGAAAGCTCGAATCATGGAATAGTAGCAAGGCTTCACCTGCCACACCTGCACCAATAAACCCTTGGCAAAGAGCTGAAACTGTTGAGCTTTCTTCCGTTGCTTTGAGTGCCATCGTCAGCTCGCTGACTTCGAGCACGTTTACATTCGGGATAGGTAAGAGCACAAATACATCGAGTAGTTTGGCTAGCAGATCGGCGGCTCGCCCCATGGCGACGTTGGCGATCTCTTGGCAAGCGTCACGCATATCGACTTTGATCATTGGCGTTTCTTCCGCCTGATCTTTCTGCGTTAAGGTGAGGATGCCGTATTCCTGCAGGATATTACTGATGGCATCGGCACTGACGGGTTTTTGAATAAAATCCAATGCACCCAGAGCTTTAACCCGTTCATGGGCTTTGATCTGAATATCTCCCGAGACCACAATAATCAGCGCGGGGAGATCGTTTTGCTGCACAGTTTGCAACACTTCGTAACCGTCCATCACTGGCATATTGAGATCGAGGAAGACGACTTCGCCTTTACCTGCGCGAATGGCATCTAAGCCTTCTGCACCATTGGTGGCATAGGTGATCTCGACATCCCATTCTTTTGGGAGGGTGCGAGCCATTTGTTTGCGCGCCATGGCGGAATCGTCACAGATGAGTACAGAGATTGTCATGCTGACTACAGATCCTTATTTGCCCATTTATTGAAGATAACACTAATTCTTAATCTTTGAATGACGAATTAAGCACTTCGGGCAAGTTTGATTGATATCATCTATATGTAACCTATAGATTTTATTTGTTAATTCAATTTTTTTATCTCTTTAGCACCAGGCGTTGGCGGTAAAAAACCTTAGATAATCAAATCAAATTTCGAGTACTTGTTGCAAACAGAGCATCAGTCTTGGCGAATATGTTGACGCTCAATTCTGCAATAAGATGTTTACCCTTAGGGTTCAGCTCAGTACGATTTTGCAAATTTGTAGGTAAGTCGCGTCGTTGGTTATGCAACCGATGTTCAAAGATGATGGCTCGTAAAAACGACAAGTTGCACCCAGGGTTGAACATAAGGGATTAATACATTTGAGGTTCTCATGCTTTAGGTGGAGCCTAACATAATCACTCATTAAAACTTAATGACAGTCGACAGTATTTTGATGAATGTCAAAATTTAGGCGCATGTTACATCTTTTGGTGAATTTTTCCAGACGTGTTAACATTCGTTCTGGACTGACCAGTAACGGAATATTTCATGAGTGTGCCTTGTGTGCAAGTAACGATTGAGAATGGCATTGCTTATGTCCAGCTCAATCGACCAGAAAAATATAATGCAATTAATTATTTAATGTTTAGCGAGTTGGATAAAGCGATCAAAAGTATTAAATCGGATCCGCGTATACGACTAGTGATTTTATCTGGGGTTGGAGGCAATTTTTGCTCGGGGCTGGACGTTAAGAGCGTGATGTCGGCGCCGATGCAAGCATTCAAATTGCTGTTTAAATGGTTACCAGGCAATGCCAACTTAGCACAGAGAGTATCACTCGGCTGGCAGCGTTTACCCGTGCCTGTGATTGCCGTATTAGAGGGCTGTTGTTACGGCGGTGGCATGCAAATCGCCCTCGGCGCAGATGTTAGAATTGCGAGCCACGACAGCAAGTTATCTATTATGGAAGCCAAATGGGGGCTAGTGCCTGATATGGCGGGCTTAGTGGCGCTGCGGCAAATCATGCCTAAGGATCAAGCGATGCTACTCAGTTTGACTGCAAAAGTGTTATCGGGAGAAGAGGCTAAAAGCTTAGGGCTAGTCACTCAGCTCAGCGATAACCCTATGTTAAGCGCGCAGCAATTGGCTCAGGAGCTTCTCAATACCTCCCCCGATGCGGCGGCGGCAATTAAGTTGAGTATTAACCGCAGTTGGACGGCTTCGATTCGAGCGCTTTTATGCCGTGAGTCGTGGAGCCAAGTGAGATTGTTACTCGGGAAAAATCGCGCGATTGCGGCGACTCGTCAGCTGAAGGATCCCACCAAAGCCTATCAAGATCGCCAATCGGGTTGGTAGCAGGCGCGATTTAGTTGGCAAGAAAACCGTGGCGATGGATTGCTTAGGGTTTACAAAGGCTCACTCCTCAATAGGCGCCGCTCATGCGAGCGGCGAATCCTCTAATGGCCGCTAAACAATTCTGCCATGCACTCTCGTTATCCAGATTCAATGCCAGTGTCGTTTGCCGATAATTCGGCGCCTCTAAGGTCACGGCCAGCGTTTTACGTTGCTCCGCCGTTTCTAACGAGGCGGGGTGGCCATCGGGTGATTGAATATCGAGTATCGGCATAGTGAGCTTAGCCAGCTTCTCGGCGATGGCTTGGTTGCGCGTCTCATCCTCGCTGTAGGGATTGATGACAATTAATACATCTGGATCGGCAATTTTCTTTTGGCTTAATAGGCTTATTAATAATCCCGCGCTTTGATCTGCGGTGATCAATACCCTTTTGCCGGGGAAGTCGGTGCCGACACTGTCAAGCTGTGACATGCTCTTGACTAAAAAGTCTTCTTGCTCGAGCAGATGCTTATTGCTCTCCTCCGGCTTTACCTTTTGACTCGGTTTATTGGAAGGGCTGCTTAATTGGGCCGAACCCGGGGAAGTAATTTCGGTCGCGGCAGTGGCAAAATTAGGTGCTGGCGGCTCTGTGGGCGGTGTGAGGCTTAAACTGGCCCAGCCGGCAGCATTGATATTACGTCTGACAAAGGCCATCAATCCGGGCGCATCGGCGGTGCCATTAGTGGCGGGTAAGATAATCGCCGCGCCGAGTTTTTTGCGACCTTCCCATGAACGGACTAAGAGTTCGAGCGGCTGATCATCTATAGTGATCTGCTTGATTTCATTAGCGGGTAAATAGCTGCTCGCTCTTTTAAGGGGTGTCAGTTCATTAGGCTTTGGCTGAGCAGCTTCGGTGCTAGGCTCGGGAGTTTGGCTGTTGGGATCGGCGGCGAGTAAGTTCGCACTGGAGAGAGCTAAGATTAGACTCAATACTGAGGGGATAATACGCGCCATAGAATTGATAACCACCTGTGTAGTCTCATAAATTCAATTAGCTAGAGTATAACCTGAAGCGGCGTAGCAGAAGCAATTTTTGCTTAGGGCAGTGATCGCCACAGCTGTGTAGATATAACATCAATTCCAAAGAGACATTTATATTTGAGAAAATAAAACGCCCAGCAATTTGCTGGGCGTTTTTATCATTGGCTTAAGCGAGTCAATTTTGCCTCTAACTTAGCGTCAATCAGGATTAGACATGGCTAACCAATACCATACGAATCGCATCAAGCTGTAGCTGACTCGCGTCGAGGTAAGTGCTCAGTTCCTGCATTTGATTACGCAGGTATTCTAACTCTTCCTCACGGATATTCGGGTTAACCGCTTTCAAGGATTCTAAACGGTCTAATTCGCCCGTCAGTTGGCTGGTCATTTTCTCACGCGCCTGCGCCACTAACTCGTTCACCGCGGCTTGGGCATATTCTTCACCCTTAGCAAATAACGGATGCAGAATCGGTTGTGAAGCTGTGACTAACTTGCTGCCAATATGGCGGTTTACCGCGCTTAACTGTTTGTCAAAGCTAGTGTAATCCACCTTAGCTGACAAATCGTTGCCGTTTTTATCCAGCAGTACGCGGATAGGCGTCGGTGGTAGATAACGATATAACTGGCTGGATTTAGGAGCCGAAGCATCCGCCATGTAGATCAGTTCTAAGAACAGGGTGCCCGCGGGTAAGGCTTTGTTTTTCAAAATCGCGACGCTAGTCGTGCCTGTGTCAGAGCCAGTGATTAGATCTAAGCCTGTTTGCACTAATGGGTGCTCTTGGGTGATCAGGGCGATATCGTCACGGGACAGCGCGGTATCACGGTCGAAGGTGACCGTTACGCCATCCTCATGCAGACCCGGATAGGTTGGGAACATCATGTGTTCACTTGGGCGCAGGATGATAGAGTTTTCACCTTTATCTTCTTGATCGACACCGATAATGTCCCACAAGCGTATCACCGAACCAATCAGCTTAGTGTCCTGATCGCTTTGGGCTAAACGCTCGACAATCGCCTTAGCTTTATCGCCACCGTGGGAGTTGATTTCCAGCAGCTTATCGCGGCCTTGCTCCATAGCGTGTTTCAGTTCTTTGTAACGGCTTTGGGTGTGGTTGAGCAGATTGGTCAGCTCATCTTCATCCCCGCCGACGAGAACATTCAATAGATCTTCGGCAAATTCACTGTACAGCACATGGCCACTTGGACAGGTCAGCTCGAAAGCATTCAGACCTTGGTGATACCAGTTGAGCAGACGTTCCTGCGCGGTATCTTGCAGATAAGGCAGGTGAATTTGTATATCGTTCTTTTGCCCAATACGATCTAAACGGCCGATACGTTGCTCTAATAAATCTGGGTTTAATGGCAGATCGAACAGCACTAAGTGGCTGGCAAACTGGAAGTTACGACCTTCGGAGCCGATTTCAGAACAGATCAACGCTTGGGCACCACCTTCTTCCTGGGCGAAGTAGGCACCGGCCTTGTCGCGCTCGATGATCGACATGCCTTCGTGGAATACGGTGGCTTGGATGCCTTCACGGGTACGCAGGGCTTCTTCTAAGCTCAGGGCGGTATCGGCGCCGCTGGCGATGATCAGCACTTTTTTGCTGCGATGCGACTTTAAAAACTCGATTAACCAATCCACGCGAGGATCGAATTTCCACCAACTGGCGCTGTTATCTTCAAATTCTTGGTAGAGCTTTTCAGGGCTTAGGGCTTGTGCCGCTTTCGCTTCTAAGGTCTTACGGCCACCCATCATCTCATTCACACGGGCAGCAGTAAGATACTGCTCAGGCATTGCATGGGGATAGGCGTTGAAAATACGTTTCGGGAAGCCTTTTACCGAGGCGCGGCTGTTGCGATAAAGCACGCGGCCTGTGCCGTGGCGATCGAGTAATTCTTGCAGCAGTTCGCTGCGAGCCGCTTGTTGCAGCTCGCTGTCGATATCTTCGGCTTGAATTAAACGAATACTCGGCGCTATGTCTTTCTCGCTGAGTAATTCGGTGAGGCTGTTGATGGCGGCATCGGATAATTTTCCGTCGCCCGCTAAGGCTTCGGCGGCAACGGCGACATCTTTGTAGCTGTTTTCTTCGGCGAGGAAAGCATCGTAGTCGTAGAAACGATCCGGGTCGAGTAGGCGCAGGCGCGCAAAGTGGCTCTCATGGCCGAGTTGATCCGGCGTTGCAGTTAATAACAATACGCCAGGCACTACTTCGCTTAATGCTTCAACCACTTGGTAGGCACGGCTCGGGGCTTCTTCGGTCCACTCTAAGTGGTGAGCCTCGTCGACGACCAGCAGATCCCAGTCGGCATCGAGTGCTTGGTCGAGACGTTTCTTTTTACGCAGTAATTCGAGTGAACAAATCACTAACTGCTCGGTGTAGAAAGGGTTGTCGTGATCGGCAAAGGCCTCGACACAACGATCTTCATCAAATACAGAGAAGCGCAGGTTAAAGCGGCGTAGCATTTCCACTAACCACTGGTGACGCAAGGTATCCGGCACAATAATCAGCACTCGTTCGGCGCGGCCAGTGAGCAGTTGTTGATGGATAATCAGACCCGCTTCGATGGTTTTACCTAAACCCACTTCGTCAGCCAGCAATACACGCGGCGCATAACGGCGACCCACTTCATGGGCAATCCACATCTGGTGAGGGATTAGGCCAACGCGTGGACCTTGTAAGCCGAGTAAATCTGAGGTCGCCAATTGATGACGCAGTAACTGGCATTGGTAACGAATACCGAAACGGTCGAGGCGGTCAATCTGACCGGCAAACAGGCGATCCTGCGGTTTGTTAAAGCGAATATTGTGGTTTAACAGGGTCTCACGCAGACTGGCTTTCTCACCTGTTTCGCTGTGGATACCGTGGTAGACGACGAGGCCGTCTTTTTCGGTGAGTTCTTCAACCGAGAGGCTCCAGCCTTCATGGCTTTCAACCGTATCGCCAGGGTTGTATATGACACGGGTCAGGGGGGCTTCGTTGCGCGAGAACATACGGTTCTCACCAGTCGCAGGGAATAACACTGTGACCATACGGCCTTCAACTTGTACGACTGTTCCTAAACCAAGCTCTGACTCGGTATCACTTATCCAACGTTGTCCTAAGGCAAACGGCATCTTAAATTCTCATCTCTGGCGGACTCTAACAAAGGGCGCGTATGTTATATCAATAATAGGGATATTTGAATCGCCCTCTCACCCGTTAGAGCCTAATTCTCCGCACACTAGATTACAAATTGAACAGTGAATAAAATTCTCTATAGTCCTTCGATGATTTGTCATGCTACTGTCATCTCGAGGGACCTACACTGCCCTCGAGTCACCGACTTAAACACAGCTTCATTCGGTTGGCATTCAGGGAGAATGGTGCCAATATTAGTTTAAGCCGCTAGCCGTCTTTATTAAGTAGAGGCTTGAACTTTAAGATCATTCTTTAGCTCGCCAACTGACATAGGAGCCATATCCACTCACCGGGAAAGAGATGTAGCATAAAAACAATCGAGCACTCTGGAGGCGCCATGGAACAAGACGACAGAAAGTTGTTTGTACTGGATACCAATGTGTTACTACATGAACCTTTGGCGATCTATTCGTTTAAAGAGCACGATGTGGTCATTCCGATGACTGTGCTAGAAGAGCTAGACCAGATAAAAGATCGAAAGAGTGATGTGAGTCGGGATGCTAGGGTCGCCATACGGGCGCTGGAAGATACCCTAGGCGGTGATACCACACCGGAACAAATCATTAATGGCGTCCCTTTACCGAGTCGAGAAGGGCATGCTGATGCGATAGGGGCGCTGTCTATTTTCCCTGATCATCTTGTCGATTTTACCCTAGGCGCCCTGCCGGGGGATGGCAACGACAATCGTATCATCAACACAGCTCTGCACCTGCAAAACCTCCACCATCCACGTACCGTGGTGTTAGTCACTAAAGATATCAATATGCGTCTTAAGGCCAAGGGCGCGGGTATTCAATTGGTTGAGGACTATCGAACCGACCAGCTGATCGATGATATTCGTTTCCTCAGCAAGGGTTTTTATCAATTCGAAGGTAATTTCTGGGAGCATTTAAACAAGGTATCCACCGAGCGCCACGGTCGACATACGATTCACGAAGTCCCACTGAAAGATTTAGACAACGAACCCTTCTACATTAACCAGTATCTTATTGATACCGAATCTGATTTTTGTGGCCGCGTCACCGAGCGTAGCGATACCCATCTGCACATTTTGGATCTGGGCCGTGAGCGCTTAAAAAACCTCGAGGCTTGGGGGGTAAAACCTAAGAATGTTTACCAAGGTATGGCGCTGCAGGCGCTGCTCGATCCCGATATCGATCTGGTGATCTTAACTGGGCCAGCGGGTTGCGGTAAAACCTTACTGGCAATGGCGGCGGCGCTGGAGCTGGTGGTAGAGCGCAATCGTTACGATAAGGTAATTGTTACTCGGAATACGCCAGAAATTGCCGAATCCATCGGCTTCTTGCCCGGTACCGAAGAAGAAAAAATGATGCCATGGCTTGCGGCCATCACCGATACCTTAGAAGTGCTGCACAAGAATGATGTGAATCCCACTGGCAGCTTGAACTACATCATGGAGAAGGCGAATATCCAATTTAAGTCGATCAACTTTATGCGCGGCCGCTCGATCCAAAACTCCATCGTGCTCTTGGATGAATGTCAAAACCTGACAGCATCGCAGATCAAAACCATGATCACTCGGATGGGAGAAGGTACAAAATTGATTTGTTGCGGTAACTTAGCGCAGATCGATTCGAATTATCTCACCGCTGTGACCTCGGGTTTAACTTACATAGTGGAACGTTTTAAAGACTTCGAAGGCAGCGCAAACTTGTACTTGAATGGGGTGGTGCGTTCACGCTTAGCCGAATACGCCGAAGAACATCTCTAACCATTAACTAATTTGTTACAAAAGGTCTCACTCGTGGGACCTTTGTTTTTACGCATTTCTATGTTTTTCAATGAACTAATCATAGACTTTGACAGCATTCGTACGGCAATTATTTGATGCGACTCAGGGTTTCTTCCTGCTAATATATGAAGCCATAAATGAACCCAGTCACTTTTGCCTCCGATGGCTAAAATCAAGCGCTGCAATCAAGGGTAGTGGATGAAATCGAGTGAGCCGGATCTCCAGCTAAAATCGCCGATCCAAAAGAATTATAACCGTGCTGTTTTTTATACTTATATCGGCGTGATTGTCCTGTCGTTACTGACGGCATGGATGTTTTTCGATCGCCAGAAATCTCAGCAGATGGATCAGCGTGAAGAGCAGGTCGAGCGCCACGTATTACAAATCGACTTATTGTTGGAGTCGAGCATCCGCGCGGTGAAGAGTCTGCGGGATGTGGCCGTGGATCACCTGCGCTTAGGTGAGTTGGTGCGTAAAGAGCGTTTACCGCAATACGGCAAATTTAACGAGAGTGGTCAGTATTTTACCTTAGAGCCAAACTACGCCAAGGGGGGGAAACCCTTTACCAATATGGGGCGGATCACGGGCGCGGGTTCCCTCGATGGTCGCAGCGATAAGTTCTACCAAGAGCTGGAAATGCTGTTTGAAGTGTCACTGTCTTTCCCTGTCGCCAAAGAAGCCGCACCTAAAGCCTCGGCAATTTATTATTTATCCCGCCAGCGGATGATGTCCTACTTCCCTTGGACCAACGGTGACCAGCGTTTTAGGGACGAGCTGCTCAATAAGAAACAATTCCAATACGCCACTCCGGCGATGAACCCACAGCGCAGTGTGTTTTGGAGTGAGGCCTACGTTGATTCGACGGGTAAAGGCTTGCTGACCACCTTAGGTGTGCCCGTTTATCTTGACGATGAGTTTATGGGGTCCATTAACCTCGATATGACCTTGGCTTCGTTGGCACGGCAAATTCGGGTGTACTTCAAGATGCCGGGGACGGTGATCCTGCTCGATCAGCAGAACAATATTTTGTCCCACAGTGACTTCGATGGCTCTGATATCAATCGGGTATATCACATCAGTCAGCGCATTCCGTCTGAGCTGCATTCGCTTCCCGAGTCCGAATTGTTCGATGCCCACGAAGGCATCATTCGTAACGGTTACTATATTCACTCGGTCGCGCTGCATAACGCGCCGTGGCGCTTGTTGTATCTGCAGAATGAAGACGACCTGTTCCAAGATTCGGTCGAAAAACTGCAACTGACCTTTATCCTAGTGGTGATCGCCCTGTCGGTGCTGGTAACCATAGTGCACTGGCAAACGCGCCGCTCCTTCGTGAGTCCTGCATCGCGGCTGTTATCGCACTTAGAGGGCTGCTCCCAAGAGCCGCGTAAACCGCCGGAAAAAATCACTCCGGGGTGGGAGCCTTGGTTCTTGCTGGTGAGCCGCATCTTTGAGGAAAACAAACAATATACCCATCATTTGGCTGAGCAGAATAAGCGACTCGACAAACTGGTCGCGCGCCGTACCGAGCGGTTAAAAGATGCGACCGAGCGCCGTGAGCGTGAATATGCGTTGTTGCGCTCCTTGCTTGACTCCATCCCAGAAGCCATTGTCTTTAAAGATAAAGAAGGCAATTACCTCGGCTGTAACAAGGCCGCCGAGCGGATGCTAGGTTACACTGAAAGCGAGATGATTGGTCTGTCGTCGGAGGATTTAACCTCGCCAGAAATGGGCATTCGTATTCGCGCCGAGGATGAGCAGATCTTAAAAGATCGCACGCCGCTGCGTTATCAAGAGAAGGTCGAGTTAGCGGGTAAACCAGTGTTGCTTGACACTCTGAAGCTGCCTTTCTATAACCGCCGTGGCGAGCTACAAGGCTTAATTGCCGTGTGGCGCGATGTGACGCGTGAGTATGAGTCCGCCGAGCAGTTGCGGCTTTCGGAGGAGCGTTACCATTTAGCCATGGATGCGGTAGAAGACGGTCTATGGGACTGGTATCTGGATTCGGAGCATATTATTTGCAACCCATCCTACTATTCGATGCTGGGCTATAAACCCAATGAATTCCCTGCGTTAGTGTCGGCTATCGATCAACTGACGCACCCCGACGATAGAATTCGGGTCGAAGAATATCGTAATCAGTATCTGCAAAACCCCGTCGATGCCTATGAGATCGAGTTTAGGATTTTAGGCAAAAACGGCAGTTATCACTGGGTGCTTTCCCGCGGCCGGGTGGTGGAGTTTACCGCCGATAGTCAGCCTAAGCGTATGGTCGGTACCCATAAGGACATCACGCGCCATAAGAGCAACGAGGTGGCGCTGCTGGAGGCGAAACAGGACGCGGAACTGGCGAACCTGTATAAGAGTGAATTCTTGGCGAATATGAGTCATGAAATCCGCACACCAATGAACGCTATTATCGGTATGTTGCAGTTAGCGCAGCGCACTTCGCTGACGGCGCAGCAAAAGGATTACCTCGAAAAAGCCGGTTTCTCGGCGCAATCATTACTGCGGATTATTAACGATATTCTCGACTTCTCTAAGATTGAGGCCGGTAAGTTAGAGTTGGAGCGAGTGCCGTTCCCGCTGGATAAAGTGCTCGACCATGCCCTCGATCTCAACGCGCTTAAGGCGCAGGAGCAAGGCGTCGAGTTATTACTGTATGCGCCAGTGACAGCTGGTCTTATTCTTAAGGGCGATCCACTGCGCTTAGGCCAAGTGTTGATCAACCTATTATCGAACGCGGTGAAGTTTACCCAATCCGGTGAGATTGAACTGGGCTGCGAAGATGTGGGCGAGCGCGACCATCGTATTACCTTAAAATTCTGGGTGCGCGATACGGGTATTGGGATCAGTAAAGATCAGCAGGAAAAACTGTTCGATGCCTTTGCCCAGGCCGATGGTTCAACCACCCGTAAATACGGCGGCACAGGATTAGGTTTATCGATCAGTAAGCATTTGGTCTCCATGATGGGCGGCAAGATGCAAGTGCAGAGTGAGTTAGGCGTTGGCAGTACCTTTAGCTTTACCATCAGCTTTGAAATTGCCGAAGAAGCTAAGGTCGAGCCCTTAGTTGTGCCTGAAAAACTCAATAATTTACGCACCTTAGTGGTGGACGATAATCCGACGGCGCTGCAAATTTACTCGGCGCTGATGCGTGATTTCCACTTCGAGGTGGATACGGCCGCCAGCGGCGCCGAGGCGCTGTATAAGTTGTCGCGGGATCCTATCGATTTATTGTTGCTTGACTGGATGATGCCAGAGATGGATGGTGGCGATGTGATCACCGCCATTGATACCATGGTGGCCGAAGGCCGCATCGCGAAACGGCCAATCATCATCATGATGACCGCTTACGCGGCAGAACCTTTGCAACTCGAGGTCGATAGTGCCAATGTGTTTGCCGTGTTGCAAAAACCCT
Source organism: Shewanella sp. (assembly GCF_047975355.1). Lineage (GTDB taxonomy): Bacteria > Pseudomonadota > Gammaproteobacteria > Enterobacterales > Shewanellaceae > Shewanella. The sequence continues at coordinate 53,883 of NZ_JBKEDJ010000070.1, forward strand.
TTAAGGCATCGAGTTTGTTCGATGAGATCATCGCCGCCTTTGCCGATGAGCCAAGGCTTAATGTGGTGCAGCCTATTGATGAAGTGCCAGTAGAAGAGGGCGACCACACTGGGCTTGTGCTCTTGGTGGAAGATAACTTTATCAACCAACAGGTGGCGACTGAGCTGTTAAAGAGCGCAGGATACGAAGTCGTTGTTGCAGGGAATGGCCAAATTGCCCTCGATATTATCGACTCACGCCCCTTCGATGCGGTATTAATGGATATTCAAATGCCAGTGATGGACGGTTTAACCGCGGCGCGGGCACTGCGTGAACGCTTTAGTGCCGATGTGCTGCCAATTATCGCCATGACGGCCCATGCGATGTCGGGCGATCGAGAAAAGAGTCTTGCGGCAGGGATGAATGCCCATATCACTAAGCCGATAGTGTTAACTGAACTGTTTGAAACCTTATCGCATTGGATAAAACACAAGAATAATCATCATTAATTGTTTGCCCGGGGCCAATGATGGCCCCGCGTGGTTCACTTATTGTGTAACATGACCACGTAGACAGCCCAATCAGGAGGAAAGATGAAACCCCATAGCCTAGCCCTTGCCATCCTACTCTTAGGTTTACCCGCGCTGAGTGTCGCCGCGAATCTGCCGAGCATTAAGGTCGTTAAGCAGAGCCAAGCCGCTAAGGGATTTCTTAATCTTTACTATGAGCCAAGCGAGGGGGAGTTATACCTCGAAGTGAGCCGTTTAAATCAACCTTTTCTCTTGGTGACTAGCCTGCCAGAAGGGGTCGGTTCTAACGATATCGGTCTCGACCGTGGTCAATTAGGCCAAACGCGGATGGTGCAGTTTGAGCGCCAAGGTCCCTACATCCAGCTTAAGCAGCTGAACACTCAGTATCGTGCCAATACTCAAGATGCCGCCGAAAAACGCGCTGTGAATGAGGCCTTTGCCGATTCGGTATTGTGGCAGGGCAAATTGCTCGACGGTAAGCCAGATATGGTGACGATTAGCTCGCTGATGCTCAATGATTTACACGGCGTTGCCAGCGTACTGCAACACACTGGGCAGGGGAGTTATCGCCTCGATTTAACCCGCTCGGCGATTTTACCCGCCGGGGTGAAATCCTTCGAAAAGAATAGCGATGTGGATGTGCAGCTTACCTTTAAAGCCGATGCGGCGGGTGAGCAAGTGGCTAAGGTCACGCCCGATGGCACTTTAATGTCGGTGCGGATGCGCTATTCCTTTGTCGAGCTGCCCGAGGAGGGCTATCAAGCTCGCGCCTATCATCCTATGAGCGGCTATTTATCCGATGAGTATCGTGACTATGCCACGCCGTTTTCGGCGCCACTGGTACAACGATTTATTTTGCGCCACCGCCTGCAAAAGGTGAATCCTGGCCCAGCGCCCAGCGAAGTGGTAAAGCCCATCACCTATTACCTCGACCCTGGCGTGCCAGAGCCTATCCGCTCGGCGCTGCTCGATGGCGCACGCTGGTGGGAAACGGCCTTCACCCAAGCGGGATTTATCAACGGCTTTAAGGTTGAACTCTTGCCACCCGATGCCGATCCGCAGGATATTCGCTACAACATGATCCAGTGGGTACACCGCGCTACGCGTGGATGGTCCTACGGCGCGGCGTTAACCGATCCGCGCACCGGTGAAATCATCAAAGGCCAAGTGACTTTAGGTAGCTTGCGGGTGCGCCAAGATTACTTAATTGCCAAAGGGTTAACCGCAGGCTGGCGTGATAGAAGCGCCGCCGAGCAAGCGGCTAATGACTTAGCCTTAGCGCGTATTCGCCAACTCGCCGCCCATGAAGTCGGCCATACCTTAGGCTTAGATCATAACTTTGCCGCGTCGACTAATCAGGACGCCTCTGTGATGGATTATCCCCATCCTAAGATCCTACTGAAAGGTAATGACATTTATATATCAGCACCTTATGGCGTAGGTGTCGGTCCATGGGATAACTTTGCTATCGCGTACGGCTATAGTGATGAAGGCGATGCCACCGCTCAGCAAGCGCTGCAAAATCAGTTACTGGCCGAAGTGGCCCGCAAAGGGCTGCGCTATATTGGCGAAGCCGATTCGCGCCAGAAGGATGCCAGCCAAGCCTATGCCAGCCTGTGGGATAGCGGTGACGATCCTATCGCGCAGCTGCTGGATTTGAATCGTATTCGCGCTAAGGGGATTGAAGGCTTTAGCAGCTCAGCCCTTTTACCCGGTGAGCCACTGGGTGAGCTAGCCGATGCCTTTGTGCCTATCTATTTACTTAGCCGTTACCAAATCGATGCGGTCAGTAAGTTTATTGGCGGCACAGACTACAACTATCTATCCGTCGGCGAGGGCGCTCGCTGGAGCTATATCGCGCCGCAGTTACAATTGTCGGCCCTCGATGCACTGCTCAGCACCTTAGATGCGACCAGTTTAACGGTTCCTCAAACCTTACTCGATACGCTGGTGCCTAAAGCGGGAAATTATCAAGTTACGCGGGAGTCATTCGAATCGGGGCTTGGGGTGATTAGCGATCCCCTCGGAATGGCTGAAGTGTTAGCGCGTCATACTGTGAGTCAGTTGTTGATGCCACAGCGCTTAAATCGCGTCAGCCAAGGGGCGATGGCGGATAATGAGCAGCTCTCGGTCGAAACTTTACTCAATAAGCTGTTTGCCGCGACGCTTTATCAAGAGGATAAACTCGCTCAGATTGAAGGTGTGTGGATGCGTGTGAATGCGGTGGTGATTGATGAACTCCTATCAAGCTACCATGATCCGCA
>NZ_JBKEDJ010000093.1:0-35957 GCF_047975355.1 Shewanella sp.
ATGTACCTTAAAGCTTGGCCAGCATATGTGCGAGTAATCGGCGCAATTGTTCGAGCAACATATTGTCCATATCGGGATGGAAATGCGCCGCATCTTGGCTGGCGACGGCAAAAATCATCGGGATCTCATCGGCTAACTTCACTAACGCAACAGAGCCCACTTCGCTACCAAACAGGCGTTTCGCTTCCTGCTGGGTTAACCGGCCAAAGTAGTAATCCTTGCGCAGACGCTGAGCCCAAATCGCTTGCATCTCCACATCGGCATCTAACACGCTGATCAGGCGCACATGGGTAAAATTAAACTGCGTCTTTAAACTATCGGCTAATACTTCTTTAAGGGATTCTAAATTAACGCAATTGAGCAACTTAAAAGACAGCTCGGTATTAAACAGGAATATCTTTTCATTGCGCGCCGCCATGGCTAGCAGACTGGTGATCTCTTCTTCAAGTTGCCCAACCCGTTGGCGCAGTATCTCTTGACGGCGCTCGACCAAGGAAATCGCCCCACGCTCCGAATGGGGCAAACGCATCGCCAATAACAGCTCGGGATAACGATTAAAAAAGTCTGGGTTATCAAGTAGGTACTCGCGAATAATCAACTCATCGAAGGGAAGATCGGTCTGCGGCATCAAAGGCTCGGTCATAACTGAATTTGTCCATCGTAAACGTGCTGCGCAGGGCCTGTCATCCACAGAGGCTTTCCTTCGCCTTCCCAATTGATGGTTAAGGTGCCACCTGGCAAGTCGACACGCACCTGTTGGTCAAGTTTGCCTTGAATTTGCCCCACCACCACAGCGGCGCAAGCCCCCGTGCCACAGGCTAAGGTCTCGGCCGCACCACGCTCATAAACTCTAAGCTTGATATGACCCGAGTTCACTACCTGCATAAAGCCGACGTTCACCCCACGTGGAAAGCGTTCATGCTTAGTCAGCAGTGCGCCAATTTCGGCGACATTGGCGTTAGCAACATCTTCGACATCGAGCACGCAATGGGGATTACCCATAGAGGCCGCGCCACACAAAAAGGTTTGTTGCGGTGTTTGCAACAGGTAGGTTTTTTCGGCCTTCTTGGCTTTAAAGGGGATGTGACTGGGGTCGAGCACGGGCACGCCCATATTCACAGTGACTGTACCGTCACGCTCGAGGCGTAGTGTCATCTTACCTGCTGAGGTGCTCACACGAATTTTATTCTTATTCGTCAGCCCTTTATTGCGAACAAAGCGGGCAAAGCAACGGGCACCATTCCCACAGTTTTCAACCTCCCCACCGTCGGCATTAAAGATGCGGTAGTGAAAATCCAAATCAGGGTCGTAGGGCGGCTCAACCAGTAATAGTTGGTCGAAACCTATGCCAAAATTACGGTCGGCTAAACGGCGGATCTGCTCAGGCGAAAAGAACACGTTCTGCGTGACACCATCGACCACCATAAAATCGTTGCCCAGTCCGTGCATCTTAGTGAATTGGATCAAGATACTTATCCTTTAAGCCTAGGCGCCGCCATTAACTAGCCAAGCGCCTGAATCAATTATTTTTCTAGTTTACGGCAGGAGTTGCTCACCTTGCCAGAGCTGCGCTAATTTTTCTCGCTCACGCACCAGATAAGCCTTGTCACCATCGACCATCACCTCGGCCGCACGCGGGCGAGTGTTATAGTTAGAAGCCATAGCAAAACCGTAGGCACCGCTCGAGCGCACAACCAGTAAATCCCCCGCCGCAATCGCGAGTGCTCTGTCTTTACCTAAAAAGTCACCGGTTTCGCACACTGGCCCTACGATATCAAATACTTGTGCCTGTTCATCCCTTGGATTTACCGGAATGATATTTTGCCAAGCGCTATAGAGTGCGGGGCGAATTAAGTCGTTCATCGCGCCGTCGACAATCGCAAAACGTTTATCGCTGTTTTCTTTAAGGTACAGCACCTGAGTGACGAAAATCCCCGCGTTAGCGGCAATGGCGCGACCCGGCTCGAAAATTAACTTGAGCTTGCGATCGCCTAAACGTGCGAGCAGTGCGGCGGCGTAAACATCAGGATGCGGCGGAGTTTCATCATCATAGGTCACCCCTAAACCACCACCCACATCGAAGTGCTCAATCACAATGCCTTGCTCGGCTAAGCGGTCGATAAGGGCTAACATTCTGTCCATCGCATCAAGGAAAGGCTGGATCTCTGTCAGTTGTGAGCCAATATGGCAATCGACACCTTTTATCTGTAAATGTGGTAGCGCATGGGCACGGGCGAATACGACTTCGGCCTCATCCATGGCGATACCGAATTTGTTCTCTTTAAGGCCCGTCGAGATATAAGGATGCGTGCCGGCGTCAACATCGGGATTCACCCGCAGTGACACAGGAGCAACTTTACCTAAGCGGCCTGCGACCTGATTTAACTGTTCAAGCTCGGCGCTCGATTCGACGTTAAAGCAGTAAATGCCGAGGTTGAGTGCCTGTTCCATTTCGGCAACGGTTTTACCCACGCCCGAAAACACCACTTTGGCAGGGTCGCCACCGGCTTCAATCACCCGCGCTAACTCACCGCCCGAGACAATATCAAAACCACTGCCTAAACGAGCCAAGACGTTTAGCACGGCTAAGTTCGAGTTGGCTTTCACCGCGTAACACACTAAATGTGGATGGTCGGCCACCGCATTGTTAAACGCATGCCAGTGACGTTCGAGCGTCGCACGGGAATAGATATACAGTGGTGTGCCATATTGCTGGGCTAAATCATTGACCCGACAGCCTTCGGCGTACAGGGTATTGTCTTGGTAGAGAAAGTGATCCAATGTCCGATTCCTTACTGCGCTTTGTTGTAATTATGCTGATTATTATTGTGTTTTTTCAGTTTCAGCTTGAGGCTCCGCCGTGTTGACAGGTGTAGTGTCACTCTCCGGCGCCTTGGTTTTTGTAGGCTGACTCACCTCTGCCGGAGAGGATTTATACAGGGGGCCTTTTTGACCGCATGCTGTAATGAATAGGCTACCAAGCAATAACAATAAAAACAGTCTCATTTTTCTCAACATCTGTGCATCTGGTGACTAATAGCCTTATAATCGCACCCATCTTGACGAAAGCAAAGGACAGAAATGCATGGCCATGACAGATACAGAATTTCACCAGCTCGCCGATGACATGTTCCAATCGATAGAGACCGCTATCGAAACCGCAATTGATGAACAAGACGCCGATGTGGATATTGATGCCAGCGGTAACGTGTTACAGCTGGAATTTGTCGATGGTTCAAAAATCGTGATCAACAAACAAGAGCCTTTGCATGAGATTTGGGTTGCGACCCGTTTCGGTGGCTATCACTTTGGTTTTGTTGATGGTAAGTGGATTGATGGTCGTAATGGCGGCGAGTTTATGCCCTTTGTACAGGACTCTATCCTTCGCCAGAGCGGTATCGCACTCAGCTTTTAATAAGCGCGAGCACGATTGCTAAGCGGGAGGTCGCTCCCGCTTAAAATTCCACATTCGCGTTATTGATATCGACCCCAAAGGGCATCACAGTCAGCTCCCCGGCCACCCGCACCAGATGGAAAAACTGCGGAATATTAAACCTCGCCTTCGAAGCATAATACTCATCAAAAACATAGTGATGACTCACTTTGTTGACCAGTTCACTCATATTCGAGCCAGGCTGCACATAATGGCTGAGTTGGTTATCCTCATCGAGAATAAACACATCCAAGCTTTCGGGTCGCTGGCGCAGAAAATATTGAATCGCTCCCTTAGCCGCAAAGTTCTGAATAATTTTCGGCATACTCGAAAAGGGATCGTCGCCCAACTCGGGCCTTGGCAATTGCACCAAATGGCTGCGTGACAACTGCTGATAAAAGGATTTCGCATCGCTCAAATCCTGATACGCCATCCCCAAGGGATTAAAGAAGATCCCATAACGGGTATGACTGATTTGCAGCGGCTGCACTAAAGTGCTCGATTGTTGCACCTGTTGGCAGAGGCGAACGGTTTGTTTCAGCAGGTTTTTCACCGCTAACTTAAGTTGCGGCCTGAGTTTTTGCGAGCAGCTAATCACATCCATATCCACCGGATGGGTCGCTCGTCTTAATCCCGGCGTGACAAAGGACAGCGCCTGCAATACCGCGGTTTCGCCCTCAAAACGGTGACATTGCCACTCTCCCCAACTGTTGAGGCAAATCGCATCGAGGGCGCCAAGCATATTTTCCTTCTTACGACCCAATGAAAACACGTTGGCATTCATCATATCGACCATCATCTCTTGTCCGTGCCAGTGGACGGTAGGGTCACAGTCGAGATTGAGGACAAAAATAAGCTTTCTAAAATGCCAGGGCTGGCATAGGTCGAGTTTCGACACCCGCCAATCGTGGTCGATAAAGTTGAGTAACCGCCGTGCAGCCTCAGTTAAGCGCCGAGATTTAACCTTACTCTGGCCAAACTCATACCATTTGGTCTCAGGAGTCGAAACGCCATTTAAGCAGGCCCAGATCATCAATGCCGAAGGCGTTTTTCCCTTACAGATCGCCGATTCACCCAACAGATTTTGCGGTTTTGGCCCCTGGCGGTAGAGGTAATATTGGTTTTCCTTGCTGCTAGACACCATGGTCACTTCAGATTCGGCGACCGAACGACTCCAGAGCAGATTTAACTTAGCGATTTGGTCTTCATCTTGGCTGAAATAAGTGTGCAGCTTGCGGGTGAGCATCCCCAACTCTTCAATCCTGAGTCCCTCGTTCAACTCATGGGTCGAGGCGAAGCGCAGCAGCGTCTGATAACTTGCCAGCAGCAACTCGTTGAGCTGTTCATTAAACCAATTCAGTTGCCCACTGTGCCAATGCTCACAATCATCTAAGGTTGAAATCAAACTGTCGGGCCACTGCCATTCCTGCACTAGCTTTTGCATTTTTGCGTAACGCCAGTCTTTGCCTTGATCCGCGACACTCAAATACACGCCACATTTGAGATAAAAACAGCGGCGCACAATCTCGAGTCGACGGTTATCATTCTGCTTTAATAGATAGGCTTCGATAACCTCATAAATCGCGTAGTAAGCATCGTTAGAAGTGGAGAAATCCCCTGCTAAGGTCTTTTGCCATAACCTGTCACACAAAAGCTGCGAATGGGGATATTCACTCGCATAGGCTTCCAGTAGCAGTACTTTTATCAAAGCCTTGTGGGGTTTATTAAGACCCTTATAGAGCTGCCATAGCGAAGCCCCAAAGTACTCACTCGCCGGTAACTCATGCACATTGCCTAAGTACAACAACTCAGGGGTGAGCTTGGCATCGGGCCACCACGCAATCGTTTTACCCGCTAACCGAATTTGACTTCGGTAAAACTCCTCAAGCAATAACCAATGCTGAGTACTGCCGCTGTGCTCATGAGCCATCGACGATTGGCAGCCCGAACGCTGCGACATATCACCACAAAATTGCAGTGGATGAACCAAATAAAAGTTCACCTCAAACTGATATTCGGCAAACCAAGCAGTTAAACGCTCGGCTTTTAATTTGATTAAGGCTAAGTCCTCATCACATAGCTGTGCATGGTGCACTAGCCATACATCCACGTCACTCTTGGCATTCTGGCCAAAACTGGCCGTGCTACCCATAGCGTAAACGCCTTCAAAGGCCGAGTTTTCAACCTCGCTGGCAATAAAGGGGAGCTTAAATACATCGCAGGCCTGCGCCTGAAGTGAATCAGGACGATAACCTTGGATCCCACACGGCGTGTCGGCATCGACAAAGCCGGGATACTGGACGCTATTCTGCTGAATAAGGAAGGGTATCAAACGGAACAAATGCTTTTGTAGCGGCGACAACAAGGCTAAAGCTCGTGCGATACGAACTTGATTAAGTCTTTCTGCAATATCAGGAAATTGACCTTGCTGATCCATCCAAGAACACGACACTTAAGCACGAGTAAGAAATGTGCTCATGTTAACACTTTTGCAAAGTTGAGCAACTAAATGAGAAGTTCGTCACACTTTTAGCTGATACAGAACGCCGCCGACTTCAAAGAATCGATACGGCTTCCTTACATTCACGAATAGCCAATGTTAGCATTGGCGCAACTAAGATCTCGGATGGAAACTAGGCATGTCTGAAAACCGCATACGTATCGCTACCCGCAAGAGTCCGCTAGCCATGTGGCAAGCAGAATTTGTTAAAGCAGAATTAGAACGCGTTCACCCTGGTATCGTGGTGGAGCTATTGCCAATGAGCACTAAGGGCGATGTCATCTTAGACACCCCATTAGCTAAGGTTGGTGGTAAAGGACTATTCGTTAAAGAGCTCGAAGTCGCCATGCTGGAAGATCAAGCCGATATCGCAGTGCACTCGATGAAAGACGTGCCAGTGGATTTCCCCGAAGGCCTAGGGCTGGAAGTGATTTGTGAGCGTGAAGATCCGCGCGATGCCTTTGTGTCTAACCTGTATAAATCAATCAGTGAGCTACCACTTGGCGCCACAGTAGGCACCTCAAGCCTACGTCGTCAGTGCCAGCTACGAGCTTCACGTCCCGATCTCATCATCAAAGATCTGCGTGGCAACGTGGGCACCCGCCTCGCGAAACTCGATAACGGCGAATACGATGCCATTATCCTGGCAGCGGCTGGCTTAATCCGTCTGAAATTGTCTGAGCGTATCGCCAGCTTTATTTCTGCGGAAGAATCCTTACCCGCAAACGGTCAAGGGGCTGTCGGTATCGAGTGCCGCACTAACGATGCACGCGTAAAAGCACTCTTAGCACCTTTAGAGCACTTAGAAACACGCTACCGCGTGATCGCCGAGCGCGCCATGAATACTCGCCTCGAAGGTGGCTGCCAAGTACCTATTGGTGCCTTTGCCGAAATCCACGGTGATGAAATGACTCTGCGCGGCCTCGTGGGTAATCCCGATGGTAGCGAAATCATCGAAGGCGTGATCACAGGTCCAAAGACCGAAGCGACGCAACTCGGTGTAGCCCTGGCTGAAGAACTGCTCAGCAAAGGTGCCAAAAGCATCCTCGACGCTGTTTACGCAAAAGCCTAAGACGATGAAAGTCTTACTGACGCGCCCCGAGGGGCGCAATCAGTCCATGGTCGATGCCTTAACTGAAAAAGGTATCGGCCACTGCGTTACCCCACTCCTCTGTGTTGAGGCTACGCCTCCTCTGCCGCCTGACACTTCGCATCCCCTAGCCCATGTCGATATGGTTATCTGTATCAGCGCCAATGCGGTGAGCTTTGCTGATACTGCGTTTAAAGTCGATACTGCCCAAGTTAAAGACTGGCCAAGCGTGCCTTATTTCGCCGTGGGTCATGCGACTTGGGAAGCGCTGCAAGAGAAGGGAATTGAGGCTCTCGAAGCACCGGATGATTGCCAGCAAACGGAAGGCTTGCTGACCCTGCCTGCACTGCAACATATCCAAGGCAAACATATCACTATCATTCGTGGCGTCGGTGGCCGTGAAGCCCTCGCCGAGCAACTGAGTGCCAGAGGCGCGAAGGTGCGCTATTGGGAAGTCTATCAACGCGCTTGCCCGCCGCTCGATGGCGCTGTGGTTAGCCAACACTGGTGTGACTTAGGGATAGATACTATTGTCGTGACGAGTGGTGAAGTACTGGATAATCTGATTAATCTAGTGCCAAAAGAGTTATTTGCATGGCTGCGCTCATGTCATATCATAGTCCCCAGTAACCGAGTAGAAGCTCAAGCTCATGCCTTTGGTATAACCCAAGTCACCAATGCCAATGCCGCCAACAGCAAAGCCGTGCTAAACGCCCTTAAACTCTAAGTGCTATTTAGCCCGATTTTACTCGAATTTCGGCAGTAGCATGATTTTAAGGACTGTTAAATGGATAACAACAAGCACGACGCCCAAAGCCCAGAGTCACAGGCTACCCCAGTTCTCGCCACATCGGTCAATGCCGATGACGCTGCACCACAGGCCGAAGCATCTGAACCGCAGGTCAATCAGCTCGAAGATAAAGCCGTCAAACCTGCCGACACTAAGCCGCAAGCCAGCAAACCCGAATCGACCCAAGCGACTCGCCAAGTGGTGCAAGTGAATCGCAGCTCCTGGGCCATTCGTTTTGGTGTGTTATTGGCCTTAGGCTTAACCGTTTGCACCATAGGTGGTGGCTATTTGCTGTATCAACAAATGCAGCAACAGCTTCAAGCGCAAATCCAAGTGCAAACCGCTAAAAACCAGGCCTTGCAGGAGCAATTACAACAAGCCTTACTCGCCCCGAATCAGCGCATTGCACAGCTTGAGCAACAACAACTGTCGAATACCAAAACCTTCCAAGAGTTATCTAAACTCGCCTCGGACCAAAGCCAGTTGCAGGACAGGTTAAATAAGCTGGCCCAGCGTAGCCCAACCCACTGGATGGCCTCAGAAGCCGAATACTTGGTGAACATGGCGGGGCGTAAGCTTTGGCTCGAAAATGATCCACGCACGGCGACCGACTTATTAAAGTCAGCCGATGAAACCATAGCTGCGATGAACAACCCCGCCTTACTCCCAATCCGTAAGGCTCTGGCAAAAGATATCGCCGCAACAACAAACATTAAGAGTGCGGATATTGAAGGCAGTGTATTAGCACTCGATGCATTAATCGGCCAACTCGACAAATTGCCGCTAAATCGTGCTGATGCCGAAGCCAGCACACCTGAAGACACTACCATTTCTGGCGATCTGAATGATTGGCAAAGCAATCTAAGTAAAACCTGGAAGGCGTTGACCCAAGACTTTATTACCATTCGCCATCGCACCGCCGATGCACCCGCCTTGCTTGCTCCTCAGCAACAATGGTATTTGGTTGAGAATATTCGCCATAAGCTGCTGCAATCGCAACTGGCCCTCTATCGCTATGATAGAGCGGCTTATCATCAATCACTGATGATGGCACGCCAGTGGATCCAAACCTATTTTGATGTTCAAGCCCATCAAACCAGTGAAGCCATTGCCGAAATCGACAAGCTGGCGACGCTCGAGCTTGATCCTATTACGCTGAAATCCTTTGCCGCTAAACCGCTGTTATTACAGTTAACCAGCTATGGTGAACTCACCTCTTCAGAGGAACCACAGCTATGATTAAGGCATTGATATTTCTTGGGATCATATTAATAGGCCTGTGTATTAGCCCTTGGATTGTCGGTAATACTGGCTATGTGTATATAGCCGCAGGCGATTATCAGCTTGAGACCAGTTTAGTCTTTGGGATCATCATGTTAATCGTGTTCTATGCTCTATTCCAAGTACTGGAATGGCTAGTGATCACTGCGATTAATTTGCTGCTTCGCAGTCGTTTTATTCCGCAGCATTGGCGTCGCCGCTCCGCCAAGAAACATACCCTAATGGGCGCACTCGCCATTGCCGAAGAAGATTGGCCAGCGGCTGAACGCGCCATGATTAAAGGGGCCGACAACGGTGAACTGCCAGCATTGAATTTGTTAGCTGCTGCACGTGCCGCGCAGCATCAAAATAAAATCGCCGAGCGAGATCAATATCTGGCCCGCGCTGAAGCCCAACCTATGACAACCAATGCGGTAGCGACCACTCGTACTCGTTACTTGCTAAAACAAGGGAAATTGGCCTTAGCTAGAGCGGAACTCGATAAGTTAGCTCCAACCAGTAAGAGCAAAGCCCCTGTGCTGAAACTTGCCCTAGAGTTGTATCGGGCGCAAGAAGATTGGGAGGCGCTTAAGCTATTGCTCCCAATATTGAAGAAGCGCCAAATTCTAGATGATGCCAAGCTAAATGCACTAAGCGTTGAAACCCATTGCGCCTTATTAAAAGCAGCGAGTCTAAAAGGGGAAGATGCCCTAGAGCAACGCTGGCAGTGGCTCTCTCGTGATGAACGTAACCAGTCTGAGTTTTTAGCGATTTACGCCATGGGCTTATGTCGCTTCAATCGCAAAGACCAAGCGCTTAAATTACTCTCGAAAAAGCTACGTAGCTCGCCAGAGTTGGCACTATTAGAAGTGATACCACAGATAGCCACTGCCCATGACGAAGAGATCCGCAAACAATTGCTCAAGCATGAAATCACCCATGAGAACAATGCTGATTACCAAAAGTGCTTAGCGCTGTTGTATCAACAAACCCGTGATATGAAAGAAGCTAAAACCTGCTGGCAGAATGTTTGTCGTCTAGATCCGAGTAAAGACTCTTGGCTGGCGCTAGCCCGTATCCAAGAGCAACTTGGCGAGCAAGGTAACGCGAATCAAAGCTATCGCCAGGCGGTTTACCTGTAATTTGCTTCAGCCGCAGCTCCCTTATCGGAGTTGCGGCTCCCTCAAATCCTACGAATCACTTCAGTATTGACTTAGCAAAACGTCCTTTTTAGCAGAATTCATAAAATTTTAATGTCTATACACAGACTAATTTGTTATAAATATGTTTCTATATAGAAATCAAAGATACTAGATGCAGCGCAAATTCTGCTTTAAGATACCACATCTAGTTAGGGCAGATTTAAACGCCAAATTTTCGCACAACTTTCCGTAAAACCCAGTTATAGCAAGTTATCCCGCCGCGTCAAAAAATTGACTTCCCATTAGTACCAAGCTAAAATTTCATCACTTGTATCACTATCCAACACATTTGTTGGATTTGTGCATCTTTGGATTAACACAGTCAGGTGTTGGGAGCTTATTATGGGATCGATCATTACAACAAAGAAAGGTTTGCTCAAACTGGTCAAAGGGCAAATCGAAGTCGAGGTTAATGGTTCAAATCAACCCGCTAAGGATGGCGAGCAACTCCCAAAAGGTGCTGTGCTTCATATCGGTGAAAATGCGACCTACGAAATCACCTTTGATGATGGTACTAAGTTATCCAATGAGGTCGCTTCTAACGCAGCCGCCGCAGCCGCTCCCAACACGGCAAATGAAGCAGCCCTAGATGAAATCCAAGCACTACAAGATCTTATTGCCTCTGGTGAAGACCCAACTCAAAATCTGCCAGAAACCGCCGCAGGTAATGCACCAGCAGGCAGTGACGGCAACTCCGGCTATATCACCCTTGCCCGTGATGGTACTGAAGCTTTAGCCTCCGCAGGATATTCAACTTCTGGACAAACGCTGACCGCAGCTACAACTGCCGCGCCAGAGCAAACCATAGCAACTGACTCTCCTTCGGTATTAGTTAACGACAGCATTACGGTCAACGAGGATACCGTTGCTTCGGGTAATGTGCTCGATAACGACAGCGATACCGATAATGTGTTAAGTGTGGTTGGATTTAATATTAATGGAACCGACTTTGCGGCGGGTACTATCGTTACTCTCGAAGGTGGTAGCTTTATTCTCAATGCCGATGGCTCTTACACCTTCACGCCAAATGAAAATTGGAACGGCCAAGTTCCGGTGATTACCTACACCACTAATACCAGCTCAACTGCAACCTTAACCATTAGTGTCACCCCAGTTGATGATCCTTCTGTATTAGCCAATGATAGCAATACCGTGCCCGAAGATACCGTGGCCGCAGGCAATGTGCTTGATAACGATAGCGATATTGACAACACGCTGTCGGTTGTTAGCTACTCGGTTAACGGACAGACCATTGCTGCTGGTACCGCAGTTACACTCGAAGGTGGTTCATTACTGATCAATGCCGATGGTTCCTACACCTTCACCCCCAATGCAAATTGGAACGGCCAAGTGCCAGTTATTACTTACACCACCAATACTGGTTCGACAGCGACCCTGACCATCAATGTCACCCCAGTGGATGATGCCTTTACCGATGCCAACGAACTGGTGACCCTAGCCGAAGACAGTGGTCTGCATACCGGTACCCTGTTGACCGGCACCAGCAGTGTCGATGGCACCGTGACCGTTCAAAGCTTTACCGTGAACGGCACCACCTACACCTTCGATACCAATAACAGCAGCTTCAGTGTGGCTCTGACTGCAGGCACCTTGGTGATTAACCAAGACGGTACCTATACGTTTACCCCTGCCGCCAACTGGAACGGCGCCGTGCCGGTGGTCAGCTATACCCTGACCGACGGCTCCAGCACCGACGACTCGACCCTGACCATCAATGTCACCCCAGTGGATGATCCTTTGACATTGGTTGGACTTAATGGAACTGAAAAGACTATTAGCGAAGCAAATTTAGCGACCGGAACTCAACCGAACAATGCAGCGTTGACGCAAAGCGGTAGCTTTAGCTTCAGCACCCTTGATGGGTTAGCAACATTGATTGTCGCCGGAACAGCACTGAACCTGACCCAACTGCAGGCATTGACCGCGTCAACACCGGTCACTATTACTACAGCGTATGGCACCTTGACCCTCACTGGTTTCAGCGGCGATACAAGCGGCGGTACTGTCAGCTACAGCTACACTCTTAATACCAAGGTTGACAATGACAGCGTTACTGGTGCCACCAGTTCCGGTTACATTGATAGTATTTCAGTCACCGTAAAAGATATTGATAACAACTCGGTCAATAACACCCTGGACATCAACATCGTTGACGATGTTATCGTATTGAATGAGGGCAATCTCAATGGCACTAATGCCATTGGCACCTATGTCGGAACAGGTTTACTGGATACAACTGGTGCAGATCAGCTTTACAGTGCCGACCTATCAGCCAACGTGACAGGCTGGAATGGCACTTCAGTAACCTTTGCAGATTCAGGCATCACCTCCGGCGGTAAGACGCTGTTTTACTTCGTAGATCTATTGAATCCTTCAATTCTGTATGCATACACGGATAAAAGCGATACACCGAGTGCGTTTGATGCATCCAACACCAATCAACAGCTTGTATTTAAGCTAACGGCGCAGCCAAATAGCGATAGCTATACAATGCAGGTCTACAAGTCTATTGACAGTCTATCAGAAGTAGTTGTTGCTGGACTTGATGGCGGTGAGGGCGGAAACAGCCCCGCGGTTTACGTTGGCTATAACGCTGCAACCGGGCAATTTGACATCGACAACAATCTGTCTCAATTGGCATATGATTTGGCGTTTACCCTTACATCTCGCAAAGCCGATGGTACTGCCGGAACTGTAAATGGCAACACCGGAGGTTTCGGTGCCAATAACGCCTTTGTCGATTCAGGTGAAGTTTTCATTATTGACTATGCCAAGGACGTTGCTTCGGCAACTATCAACTTCTCAAGCAGCTCTGTTGATACGCTCGTTCACTACAAAGCGTATGACAAAGACGGTAACCTTCTCGGCGAAGGTAATATTGTATCCGGTGGCGAAATATCCAATCTGGGAGCAATCAGCCATATTGAACTGACTACTACTGGTGTTGGTAATGACTTGCGCTTCCAGTTCAATGGGACTTCCGCCCAAGAGATTGTTACTTCCACCCAAGGCGCCAGTCTGAACTTTGATGTGACAGTGAAGGATAGCGATGGTGATACAGCAAGCGGCAACTTTGATGTGAACCTTGCGGCTCCCGGTGGAATTCCGCTGGCACCATTGGCCTTAACCATCAATTCAACCGCTAGGCTGCAGGAGGCGGATCTGCAGACTAACGGCCTAGATTCAGACTCGCGTGATCTAACCTTCAAAGCGGGCAGTGATGCCATTGGAGTGTTCCAGTTTGGCGATGTCAGCAGTATCCAAGTAAGTGGCATAAATGCCAATATATTTTGGGCACTCAATGATCAAGGCCAATTGATCGGTACCGTATACGGACGTGAAGCGATTCGCTTAACCCTAGATTGGGATCGTATTAATGCGGGTGAGCAAGGTGATGTCACCGTTACCGCAGAGTTGTTAACCAATCTGCCACACAATGTGAATACCAACAACTTAACTGTAAATGGTATTCAGGTGATTGCAGTGGATGGCCTCGGTAATACTGCACATTCAAACGTGACTGTAACTGTCGCAGATGATACCAACGTTGCCCAAAACGATACGGCGCAACTTGATGTAGTGGTTGACTCCTTTAACTTCTCAGGCATTATCGCCAACTGGAGTAGTACCATTGGAGGTACCTATGTCAACACATACGATGGTCCTGACAACGACAGTGGTAAAGATCAACTTCGTTGGGGGGATCCATCCGATTATAACGGACGTCAATCTGGCTATGGATTCATGGATAACGATGCGGGGCTAAATGGCACATTATCGTTAAACCAAGATATAGTGTTAGGCACCTTCACACACTATAACTATTCAATTGACTCGGGTACTTCGATCACCGCAGCCACAATGCAAGTGACCTTTAACGTGACGGATGCCTACGGCGTAGTAACACCCGTCACATTAACTCTGAACTTTAGCCATAATGAAACACCAAATAGCGGCGATCCTATGGCATCTCGCGATATCGTTACTGTCGGCCAAACCAGTGTGACCTTCAATTACGAAGGTCAAATGTACACTATGCAAGTTATTGGTTTCAAAGATGGTAATGGCAACATCGTGACATCTATTTACACCAATGAGAATGCTGCAACTAGCTACGAGTTAGTCGTGCGTATGGTGGCTGGCGCTGGCTACACTCTGCCGCACACTGATGGCAATGTGCTCACTAATGATGTAGCTGGTGCCGATGGTGCACTAACAGTAATTGGCGTCGCAACGGGAGACCACACAAATACTGGCGTTTCAGGTCAAGTTGGCACCACGATAACAGGAACCTACGGCAATCTGGTCCTTAATGCTGATGGTACTTACCACTACCAGTTAACAGCGAGTGCTAACACTATTCCAGCAGCAGGTGCAGTCGAAACCTTCACCTACACAACCCAAGATAGCGACGGTGACAAAGCAAGTGCCACCTTGAAGATTGACGTCAATCCAGTCAACGCCGATGGTATCAATATTGCTGACGCTAACTTGATTTCAACTCAAGGCTCTAGCTTAAATGACACCATCATTGTCGAGCATGGAGAAAGTGCAAATTCTGCAGGACAAAAAGTACTCAACGTCTCATTTGGTGGAGGTCAAAGCGGCATAATTACGAATAGCTCAGGTCACGAAGTCGTTGCTTCTGGCGCTAACAACAAGAGCTATACCACTAGTAGTGCTCAAGTGGTTAGTGGCGGTGACGGTAATGATCATATCGAAACAGGTAAAGGTAACGACGTTATCTATGCTGGTAAGACTGGGTCTACTAACTACGGTACCGATGATCAACTCGAATTATCAGCAAATACCCTATCAACGCACCACATTATGACTGGCAATATCACTGGTAATGATCGCATGGTGGACAGTGATGGTCTGCTATTAGCCAATGACGTTGCTTCTCAAAGAGCAGATGTGGTCAATAGCGGTAGCGGTGATGACCGAATTTATGGCCAATCAGGTTCTGATATCCTCTATGGACACACTGGAAATGATTATATTGATGGCGGAAGCCACAATGATGCCCTCCGTGGTGGCGCAGGTAACGACACTATGATTGGCGGCCTCGGTGATGACGTGCTGCGTGGCGATAGCGGTAATGATACCTTTGTATGGCGCTATGCAGATGCCGATAAAGGTACTGACCACATCATGGACTTTAATGTCAGAGAAGATAAGCTGGATCTTAGTGACCTCCTCCAAGGAGAAACTGCTAATACTCTAGAAAGCTATCTGAACTTTAGCTTAGATAACAATGGTTCGACTGTCATTGATATCGATGCCAATAAGGATGGGGTGTTTGATCAACATATAGTGCTAGATGGGGTCAACCTCTTTAACCAATATAGTGCAACCGATAATGCGGGCGTCATCAATGGTTTACTCGGCTCCAATGGTAACGGTCCTCTGATCATCGATACGGCGCCAGTCACACCAGAGGCTCCACAGGGCGTAACATCATTGACAGACCCTCATAACAACAACGGTACTATCATTCCTTAAACAATCAGTTCATATGGCCTATAGAAATATAGGCCATCATAACCCATACTTCTGATAATAAAATAAAAATCAAAGGATAGATAAGTAGGTGTCTGTTACAGCCTCAGAAAAAGTTGAGCAGTGGACTATTTCCGCTTCACAGCGGGTAATAGTCGACCCTCTACTTGATTGTTTAGTGTTACTCACTGAACACTTTGGAAATCCATGCTCAAGTGATTCACTTGCGGCAGGTCTGCCCTTGTCTGGGGCAGTATTAACTCCCGATTTAGTACCGCAAGCGGCATCTCGCGCTGGGTTAGCAGCAAAATTGTCACGCAAAGGACTAAACGAGATATCCCCGATACTGCTGCCATGTATTTTGCTATTAAAAGACAAGAAAGCCTGTATCCTGCGCGAACTCAACCTCGAATCCGACAGAGCAGTTATTCAATTGCCAGAGACGGGTGGTGAAGAAGTTCTCACGATAGAGTCACTTGAAACTTTATATGTCGGCTATTTATTCCTAGTAAAACAGGAATACCGTGGCGACATGGGGTTTGATGTTTACTTGCATGATAATAAAACCCATTGGCTCATACAGACCTTAAAAGACTCTGCGCCAATTTACCGAGATGCCTTAATCGCCTCGGTACTGGTCAACATCTTTGCGCTCGTCTCTCCCCTGTTCATCATGAACGTGTATGACAAGGTTGTGCCTAACTTGGCTTTCGAGTCCCTATGGGTACTGGCCATCGGCGCATCCATCGCCTATTTGTTTGACTTAGTCATGCGGCAATTACGCAGCTACTTAATTGATGTTGCTGGTAAAAAAGTCGATATTATAGTCTCTTCTCAGTTGTTTGCTAAAGTGATTGGCATCCCTTTAGAAAAGCGCTCCCCCAGCATAGGCGGTATGGCGAAACAGCTCGGAGAGTTCGACAATATTCGCGAGATTTTAACCTCAGCGACTATCACCACGCTGGTCGACTTACCGTTTGCGCTATTTTTCCTCATCATTATTTATATTGTTGCAGGTGACTTAGCGATTATTCCCGTGGTCGGCGGCTTAATCATTATCGGTTTTACGCTTTATACCCAACCTAAGCTAAAAGCTGCAATTGAAGAAGGTAATAAGTTATCCAGCTTAAAACACGGCCATCTGATCGAAAGCCTGTCTGCTCTGGAATCGATCAAAGCCAACGGCGCCGAAGGGATTGTTCAGCGAAGCTGGCAGCAAATGATCGGTCACAGCGCTAACTGGCAATTAAGATCCAAAAAGCTCTCTAACTCAGTCTCCAATATGGCTAACTTCATCGTGCAATTTACGGTTGTATGTGTGGTTATTTTAGGGGTATACCGAGTTGCCGATAATGCTATCTCCATGGGGGGCATTATTGCGGCCGTGATGTTATCAAGTCGAGCCATCGCGCCAATGGCACAACTAGCAGGTTTGATGACCCGCGCTAACCATACCGCCAGTGCACTACGCCAGCTCAACGAGCTGATGGTGCAAGAAGATGAATTCGAGAATAAAGGCCACTTGGTTAGCAAGCAGCGTTTAATGGGTAAAATTAATGCCGATAATGTCGGCTTTAGCTACCCCGGCTCAGAAAAACCCGTGCTCTATCCTATGACGCTCACCATCAATCCGGGCGAACGCATCGCCATTATTGGCCGTAATGGTTCGGGCAAAAGTACCCTAGCCAAACTCTTGGTTGGGCTATTTCAACCAACAACCGGAAGCCTGCGTTACGATGGTATCGACTCGGCACAAATCCATCCAAGCGATCTGCGCCGTAACTTTGGCTATCTGCCGCAGGACGTCACACTTTTCCACGGCACCATCAGAGATAACATTCTATTCGGTACTCGCCAAGTGACCGAGCATCAACTGATCCGTGCAGTCCAACTGTCGGGTGTTAGCCAGTTCACTCACTTGGAAGCGGAAGGTCTGGATCAACAGGTTGGCGAAGGCGGTATGTCACTGAGCCGTGGTCAACGACAAACCGTAGCCCTTGCCCGTGCGACACTAAATGATCCGCCAGTGCTATTAATGGATGAACCCACAGCCAGTTTGGATGCCCGTGCTGAACAGCAATTTATTCGCTCTATGCAAAATGTCAGTAAGGATAGAACCTTACTGCTGATTACCCACAAAATGCATTTATTACAACTGGTTGACCGAATTATCGTGCTAGAGCGTGGCCATGTGGTTGCCGATGGTCCTAAAGCCGAGGTGTTAGAAAAACTCAATTTTGGCCTTGTCACTGGAGGCGCTAAAAAATGAGTAAAAATCTAACCGCAAACGATTTAGACATGGTAGATGATGTTTATGGCGCCATGATGACCGATGCCCCCAGAGGGCACAGACTCATCATTTGGGCCTTAGCCGCTATGGTTATCAGCTTCTTGTTATGGGCAGGTTTTGCCCAGTTGGATAAGGTCACCACAGGTTCGGGTAAAGTGATCCCCTCTTCGCAAGTACAAGTGATTCAGAGTCTCGATGGTGGGATCATGCAGGAACTCTACGTGCGAGAAGGGGATATAGTGACTAAAGGGCAACCCTTAGTTCGCATCGATGACACTCGTTTTCGCTCCGATTTCGCCCAACAAGAGCAAGAGGTTTTTGGTTTAAAAACCAATGTGATCCGTATGCGTGCAGAGTTGGATAGCATACTAATATCAGATATGACATCAGACTGGCGTGAGCAAGTTAAAATCACTAAAAAAGCCTTAGTCTTTCCTGAAAGCCTGACAGAGGCTGAGCCTGCGTTGGTGAAAAGACAGCAAGAGGAATACAACGGTCGCTTAGACAATCTGAGTAACCAGTTGGAAATTTTAGTGCGTCAAATCCAGCAAAGGCAGCAGGAAATTGATGAGCTAGCCTCAAAAACCACCACCCTAACAACGAGTATGCAGTTGATTTCGAGGGAACTCGAACTCACTCGGCCACTCGCCAAAAAAGGGATCGTTCCCGAAGTCGAATTACTCAAGTTAGAACGTGCTGTTAACGATGCGCAAGGTGAGCTTAACTCCTTACGGTTACTTAGACCTAAACTGAAGGCAGCATTAGACGAAGCAATTCTCAAACGCCGTGAAGCTGTATTTGTTTATGCTGCCGATCTTCGCGCCCAACTTAACGAGACTCAAACTCGCTTATCACGCATGAATGAGGCCCAGGTCGGAGCGCAGGATAAGGTAAGTAAAGCCATTATTACTTCACCTGTTAACGGTACCATCAAGTCTGTGCATATCAATACATTAGGTGGAGTTGTTCAGCCTGGCGTCGACATTGTTGAAATCGTTCCTTCAGAAGATCAACTGCTGATAGAAACGAAAATCCTGCCAAAAGATATTGCGTTTCTGCACACCGGATTGCCTGCCGTGGTGAAAGTCACAGCCTATGATTTTACCCGTTATGGCGGCCTAAAAGGTACCGTCGAACATATTAGTGCCGATACCTCACAGGACGAAGAAGGAAATAGCTTCTACCTTATAAAGGTGAGAACAGAAGAATCCAGTTTAGTAAAAGACGATGGCACACAGATGCCAATTATCCCGGGGATGTTAACAAGCGTTGATGTCATCACCGGACAAAGATCCATTCTTGAGTACATTTTAAATCCAATTTTAAGGGCTAAGGATACCGCGCTCAGAGAGCGTTAAGCCTGTTATAAACCGGGAGGTTTGCAATGAAGACTTCAGTAAGACAACAATTTCAATGTTCAAAACTAGCGATTGTATTGTCAGTGCTCCTGTTACCACTTTCGGCTCAAAGCCAAACACTAGAGCAAGCGGTAGCATACACACTCGATACAAACCCCGATCTACGCGTTGCCTTTAACCGCTTCAAAGCCAGAGAAGAGCAAGTGAACCAAGCAATTGCTGGCTACATGCCAACCATCGATGTCACTGGCGGCTATGGCTATGAACAAACCGACAGCGTATCGACCCGCCGACGTCCGAATGTGGGTGATGTTGATAGCGATGGGGTTGCAGAACTCAACCGTGGTGAGTTTGGTGTTAGCTTAAAGCAAATGCTATTCGATGGTTTTTATACCAGCAGTGAAGTTGATCGTTATAGCTTTGAAGCCAGTGCAGACCAATGGGCGCTTCTTGCCGCAGCAGAAGACATGGCGCTTGATGTCAGCAAAGTCTACCTAAACTACTTGCGTACCGATGAAGTGCTCAAACTGGCAGAGAAAAACCTCAACAGCCACAAAGAGATTTATGAGCAAATCAAACAACGTACAGATTCAGGTTTAGGCTCTACTGCGGATCTCTCGCAAATTACTGGCCGTCTTGCACGTGCCAATGCCAATGTGATTTCTGCCCGCAATAATCTGCTGGATGCCAAAGCACAATTTATTCGTGTAATTGCGGCCGAACCCGTGGATTTAATCCAACCGGTACCGGATGCAGATTTATTACCAAAAGATCTCAATTCAGGTGTTACTGATGCACAAGAAAATCATCCGATCCTCAAATCGGCTGCAAATGATATTCGTGCCGCTGAGAACGAACGCTCATCGGTTCAAGCCAGTTATTACCCACAGGTTTCATTAGAACTTAATGGCAACTGGAATAACGATGTCGGTGGCGAAGACGGTGTTAGCGCGTTAGCCAGCCAAAACGTCGGCGGCTACAACAATGATCTCGTTGCCATGGTGAGAGTAAGATACAACCTGTTCGCTGGCGGCAAAGATCTCGCCCGCGAAAAAGAAACCGCCTACAAGTTAGGTGAAGCCAAAGAAATCCGTCAACGCGCACAACGTGAAGTGGTTGAGGGCGTAAATTTGGCTTGGAACGCCTATGAAATGTTGGCCCCACAAAAGCAATATATTCGCGATCATGTAATGGCTGCAAAAGAGACACAATCTGCCTATGCCCAACAATTTAACTTAGGTCAACGCAGCTTACTCGACTTACTCGATACCGAAAACGAATTGTTTGAAGCTCGTAAAGATTACTTACAAGCTGAATACGATGAAATCATTGCTAAATATCGCGTACTCAACTCTACTGGACGTTTGCTTGACTCCTTAAAAGTCACTCGCCCAGAAGCATGGCGTGGTGAACGCAACTACGAAGGAGGAGCCAATCAATGAAAACCGTAATCCTATTTATGAGCGTGGCACTTTTAGCTGGTTGTTCTATGCGTGATACAGTTAATATTGAAGAAATGACCACGACTCAGGCCTATGATCTATCAGACAAAGATGGTGATGGTGTGATTGAAGCACGCGAACGCTGCAACGACACAGCCAAAGGCGCAGGTACAGATAATTATGGCTGCGGTCAAGTAAAAGCCATTAATGAGCGCAAGGATATCAATATATTATTTCCAAACGACTCGGCTTATATTGCACCAGAGTATTATCCACAGATTGAAGAAATTGCGATGTTTTTACGTCAATATCCCACGACTAAAGTGACCATCGAAGGCCACACTAGCCGTACGGGAACAGATGAAAGAAACTCTGTACTTTCGCAAGAACGTGCCGATGCAGTGACCGCGGTGCTGGCAGATCGCTTCAGCATCGACCGTTCTCGACTCACAGCCATTGGCTACGGCTCAAGCCGCCCATTGGTACTCGAGCATACGCCGGATGCTGAAACACGTAACCGCCGCGTGGTCGCAGAAGTTACAGGCGATGATACGACGACAGACATGAAATGGACAATTTACTCTGTCGATGAACCAACCAAATAAAGGCTAACGGAATAGGCTATGAACGGCAGGCTGGGTGATACTAATTCGTTTTTGCGGGCCTGTCGCTTAAGCCTAGTTGCGTCTGCGTTAGTGGTCGGCTGTTTATATGCCAGCCCGACCCAAAAGCTAGATGAAGTCAAGATTACCTCAACGCTGGAGAAGCGTTACGGTGAGCGCGCAGGTATGCGTGCAAGGGCTTGGTTTAAAGTGGTGGCAGAAGCCAGCACGCTCGATGAAAAAGAAAAGCTATTAAAAGTGAATAACTTCTTTAACTTATTCCGCTTCATCGATGATATAAAGTTATGGGGAGAATCAAACTATTGGGCCACTCCGATGGAGTTTATTGGCGTTAATGGTGGCGACTGTGAAGACTTTTCAATTGCAAAGTATTTCACACTACTCCAATTAGGCGTGCCCGAAGATAAGATGCGGATCACTATGGTTAAGGCCACAAGTGTGAATCAGTATCATATGGTGTTAGCTTACTATGACACCCCTTCATCTGTCCCTTTAGTTCTCGATAACCTCGACCATGTCATTAAACCCGCCACTCAGCGTAAAGATCTTATCCCTGTTTACAGCTTCAACGGTAAACAGTTATGGCTGAATAAAGAACAGGGACGAGGTGTTTTAGCAGGCTCGTCGACACGACTCGAAAAATGGAATGACCTTAACCATAGGTTAGGGGTTGACCGACTCAGGCAGCCCAAATTAAAAGTGGAGTAGCACCAAAGATGACACTGTTTAGACAGATATATTCGCTGCTTTTTAGCCTGTTCTTGCTGGTTGTTGCAAGCCTTGGCTATGTGCAATTTACAGAGACACAAAGCTTTTTGACCAAGCAAATGGAATCGGATCTAAACAATACCAGTACCTCGCTTGGACTCATGCTTACTCCAGCACTGCAAGCAGGCGATACCGCCGCAGCCGAAACCTTAGTCAATGTGATTTTTGAGGGCGGCTATTACAAGAGCATTAAGCTAACCTGGATGGTTGATGGCAAACAACAGGAATGGAATAACCCACTCAAGATTGAAGACGTTCCTCAATGGTTTATCAATTTAAAGCTATTTAAAACCATCAAAAAAGAAAGCACTATTACCTCAGGATGGTTACAACTCGCTCAACTAGAAATCACCGCTCATCCAGGCTTTGGTTACCATGAGTTATGGCGCATTATGTCTAACACAATCATCGCCTTCTCACTCCTCTTTTTAGTCGCTATTTTTACTGCAAGATTAGGATTAACTTGGATTTTAAAACCACTGCATGCCTTATCTGATCATGCCAAAAAGATTGCGGCTCGTCAGTTTGGTCCCGATATGCCACTGCCTAAGACCACTGAGCTCAAAGATTTGGTAACCGCATTCAACAGCATGTCAGCCCAGCTTAAACAACTCTTTCAATCACTCGATGAAGAAGTCGGTACTTTACGTAAAAAGAACCTCACAGATCCCGCCTCTGGGCTGCCTAACCGCCAATATGTGGTGAGCCGTCTCAATGGCTGGTTAAGTGAGCCGAGTAGCGGCGCCCTATTCTTAGCTAAACTCGATTGGCTCGAGGAAGTCCACAGCAAATATGGTTATCAGGTTCGAGATGAAACCATTCGCCTGCTGGCCGAAAAACTCGTTCAACAATTAGATGAGATAACCCCATCCGTGGTGGCGCGTATTGCCGCGTTTGAATTTGCCTTCCTCGTTACCGATGTAGAGCATGATCAAATCAGTAAGTACCTACAAACTCTGATCCGCACCATCAACCAAGAAATCTCTAAAGCAGGCTGTAAGCCCAATGAAAACTTTGCCATCGGTGTAGCTGAACGCATTGGCCAGATGAAGGTGTCAGATATTCTGGCCCAGGCGGATAATGCGCTACAAAAAGCACTGAAAGAACATAAGTCCTTCCATTGGTTTGAAACCACAGAGCAGCAACTGTTCACTAGGGAGCAGTGGCGCGACAACCTGAGCCACGCCATCAGTAATAAGAAATTCAAGTTCCGTTGGCAGCCGATCCAATTTTGTAATGGCGAAGGAGTTGCCCAGCGAGAACTCTACTGCCAACTTGAACTTGGCGATAAGGTCGCTCATGCTGGCCAGTTTATGCCTTATATCGAACTACTCTCACTCGGCTCATTGCTCGATAAGTGCCTGATTGAAACTGTGTATGAACAAAAATTGTTAGAACGTAACTATGAGCCATTGGCAATCAACCTGACTCATCAGAGTATTAGTGATACCCAGTTCCATGACTGGCTCAATCATTTCCTGCGCAGCATGCCACAGGTTGAGCGCATCTGCTTTGAAATCCCCGAAGCGGGCGTCTACAGCGATTTAGAATCCTGTGTGCAGCTATGCAATATTATTCGTGATAATGGTGCTAAGTTTGGTATCGACCACTTCGGTCGCCAATTTGGCTCTATGTCGTACCTTCAAGAACTAAGACCAAGTTATGTAAAACTCGACCAATCCTTCTCCTACTATGACGAAGCATCACATAATAGCGAGCTCTGCCGCGCCATTATCAATGTGGCTAAGGGATTGGATATTCAGGTGATAGTGACAGGTATCCAAGAAAAAGCGCAGCTAGAACGCTTTAACGAGCTTAAAACTGATGCCTATCAGGGCTTTATTGTGCCGCCTGAGAATATTGACTAAGTCGAATCGCATTGTATTAAGGCTCCTTGGGGAGCCTTAATTATTTTGATGGCTAGATAAAATGGCTTGCGTGGTCACTACACCAGTCGTGCAATAAAAATGAAACGGCAGGAGACTAATCGACTGGAATTATCAAAAGACAGATACAAAAAAGCCCCAGTTATTCCTATGGAATTCTGAGGCTTCAATGTAATTGGTCGGTGATAGAGGATTCGAACCTCTGACCCTCTGGTCCCAAACCAGATGCGCTACCGGACTGCGCTAATCACCGTAACTGTTAACTATTTGCCTGAAAAATCAAGCGCGCTAGTCATGCGAATAATGTGGTCGGTGATAGAGGATTCGAACCTCTGACCCTCTGGTCCCAAACCAGATGCGCTACCGGACTGCGCTAATCACCGAGATATAAATGAAATGGGGTGACTGATGGGGCTCGAACCCACGACAACCGGAATCACAATCCGGGACTCTACCAACTGAGCTACAATCACCACTGACTTTCACTTTACTGCTAACCTCAAGCTCACAACTCATTCGGAGAGATGGTGCGCCCAAAAGGATTCGAACCTTCGGCCTCACCCTCCGGAGGGGTGCGCTCTATCCAGCTGAGCTATGGGCGCTCGCCTTGGTTAGCGCCGCATATAGTATGGACAAATAGCCCTTGAGTCCATAGCTGTTTTGCACTTTTTTTACTGACTGCTCAAGTTTTGATACATTAGCATGCTTTTTCAGCGGAATGACAGCGTAAATATGGCTTGGATGTTACGGTATTTCATGTTAATTATAACGTTTGGTAAACAATTAACGCAGAACTGATTAGTGAGTATCATGTTTAGGGATGAAGATGGAACTACCCCGCCTCGTGCTCATGAGGTTGAACGCTTAAAAAAGAGACTGAATCGCCTCAAATATTTGGCGCATAAGTACAAGCGTGCCGAAGTCGTTCAAAATGCGTTACTCGAATTATCCCATATTGCGACTCAAGTTCCTTCCCTCGAAGAGTTCTATTTAGGTGTACACCATCACCTAAAGCAATTGATCTCCGCCGATAATTTTTTTATTGCCACTTTAGATGTGAACAGCGGAGACATTTCGGTTCCCTTCTTCGCCGATGAAAAAGACGCCCACCCCGCCAAACTTTATCCCGAGCAATCCCTATCAACCCTACTACAGCAGGGGTTAACTGGTTATGTATTTCGCTCGGGTGAAACCTTATTGTGCGATGAGACTAAAGTTGATGAGCTGGTTCAAGCGGGAGAGATACTCAATCTAGGCTCGCCTTGTCACCTCTGGTTAGGCGTCCCCATAAAGCATGAGGGTATAGTCACCGCAGTTCTTGTAGTGCAAACTTATGATACCAATGTAAATTATGGCGATATCGAGGTCGAGTTAATGACCTTTATTTGTCACCATATTGCCGGAGTGATGGAAAGGCTTAAACACCAAGAACAACTAGAACAAGCCATACAACAGCGCACCAAGGAACTCAGCCAAGCCTACGACAAACTCAAGCAAGAAGTGTACGAGCGACGCAGAGCAGAGCGGCTGCAAAAGTCATTATTTGAAATCGCCGAACTTGCCAGCTCCGGCTCAGATAATCCCGACTTCTATGTCCAGCTGCATAATGTTATCCGCCACCTTATTCCTGCCAATAACTGTTATATCGCGCTGTTAAATGAGGAAGGAACCCATTTAACCTTCCCGTTTTACGTGTCGCAACTAGGCAACCAGCATCCTGGTTCAAGGCCCTTGCAGGATGGGCTGACCGAGTATGTGCTTAAACACAAACGCCCATTATTGCTCGATCGGAATGATATCAATGATTTAATCATCTCTGGCGAGCTCTACGCTAAAGCGCCTGCCCTAAATCACACCCAAACCATGCATCAATGGATTGGTATTCCGCTATTTATCCATGATGAAGTACGCGGCGCCTTAACCATCTACAGCTTCAGCATGACCCAAAACTACCAAACTAAAGATTTGGAGTTGCTTACCTGTGTGTCTCAGCATATTGGTGCCGCTATCGAGAAAAAGCTGACGGCAGAATCCCTGCGCCGTAGCTACGAAGAATTAGAAGAAAAAGTAGCCGCCCGCACCACGGCCCTCGCCGAACTGAATAAGGATCTTGAAAAAGAGATCCGTCAACGCCGCAATATGGAAGCCAAGCTCGTCCATGATGCCAAACACGATGCGCTCACAGGGCTGCCCAATCGTGCCATGTTTATGGAACGGCTCAACCAAGCCATTAAACACGTGCGTCGCCATAGCTTGGAGCAGTTTGCTTTGCTCTTTATTGACCTCGATCGCTTCAAGCAGATTAACGACACTATGGGGCATTTAGAGGGAGATAGGTTCTTAATTGAAACCGCCACCCGCCTGCGTTCCTGCATCCGCAGTAACGATACCTTGGCTAGACTCGGCGGCGATGAATTTGTCATCCTGCTCGATAGCATTAATGGCATTAACGATGCGCGTGATGTGGCCGAACGGGTTATTCAGAAAATCTCTCTAGCCTACACGCTAGGCGCAATCGAGTTTCACTCGGGCGCGAGTATTGGTATTACCATCAGCGGCAATAAGCTGGATACCAGCGAGTCCATGCTACGTAATGCCGACACGGCCATGTACCAAGCCAAGGCCAATGGTAAAGGCTGCTATGTGATTTTCGACGATAGCGCCTCACAGCAAAAGATGCAGGATATTGCCTTTGAGAATGATTTTAAGCAGGCTCTGCAAACGGGTGAGTTACAACTGCAGTTTTGGCCGATTGTCGATTTACAGACACTGCGAACCCAAGCCTTAGAATGCCGTTTAACCTGGGAACATCCACAGTGGGGCACTATTCCACATGAGATCCTCAGTCAGTTAGCCGAACAAGCTAATCTTATGGTTGAATTGGATAAATATACGATTAGCTTACTGGATAGGAGCTATCATCAACTACTTGCCAACCAAGGGGATAAAGTCGAATTACACCTAATGCTGTCGAGCCAACATCTTAAGCATAAGCACGTACTTCGCGGCCTCAAAAACACCCTTAAACAAACTAAGCTTGCACTCCCGCAGCTTTGGCTATTTTTTAATGAAAAAGCGTTAGTGCTGGAGACAGAGAATCACATTAACGGTTTTGAGTTATTGAAAAAGCTGGACGTGAACTTAGGGATTAGCCACTACGGTAGTGGCCACAGTGCCTTAAATAGTTTGTTGTTTCTGCCTATCAAGGGCTTAAAGCTCGATGCCAACATCACTAAACAATTACAGGATGAGCAACATATCAAGCTGATGTCGGCTTACCAGAAAGCGGCCTCGACCTTAGACTTACAAACCTTTGTCGATGGTCTGCAATCCGACGAGCAAATTAAGATATTCAACGCATTAGGTTATCGCTTTGGTCAAGGCGGCGCCTTAGCCTCGCCTTTTTTATTAGCGGATACAGAACAACAGGTCTGTGCCTGAACGCAGTAATTACATGATAAATAATGAGATTACTGCTTTTTAAACATATCCCTTAGATTCGAGATATGGCTGCGCCCAGTCTGCATGCGCTCCTGCTCAGTTTGCTGCGGCTTGCGGTTTTCCCAAATAAGATCATCCTGCGGTAACTCATGCAAGAAACGGCTCGGCTCACAGCGCATGGTCTCACCAAACTGGCGACGCTCACGGCAGAGAGTAAACCATAACTCACGTTGTGCGCGCGTAATCCCCACATACGCTAGGCGACGTTCTTCGTCGACGTTATCTTCATCTATGCTGGTTTGATGCGGCAAAATGCGCTCCTCAACCCCCACCATAAATACGAAGGGAAACTCAAGCCCTTTAGAGGCATGCAGCGTCATTAACTGCACCTGATCGCCACCTTCATCCTCGCTGTTACGCTCCATCATATCCCTAAGCGTCAGGCGGTTAACCACCTCAGGCAAGGTCATGGGTTCTTCTAACTCATCCCCCGAGAGCATTTCCGTCACCCAGCGATAGAGCTCGGAGATGTTTTTCATCCGCATCTCGGCGGCCTTGGCGCTGGTACTGGTCTCGTATAAATAGTCTTCGTAATTAATCTTACGGATCAATTGCTTTACCGCCTCAACTGGTTCACCCCGCTCGGCGTGCTCCCCGGTATCGACAATAAAACGGCCAAATTGATACAAGGCCGACATAGCATTAGGCGGTAAATGATGATTCAGCTCAGGGTCAAAAATCGCCTCAAACATGGAGATATGTTTCTCGTTGGAGAAGTTACCCAAACGCTCTAAGGTCGATGGACCAATGCCGCGCTTAGGCAGGTTTACCACCCGCAAAAAGGCGTTATCATCATCGGGATTTACCACTAATTTGAGGTAGCCCATGATGTCTTTAATCTCGGCACGGGCAAAAAACGAGGTGCCGCCACTTAGCTTGTAGGGGATACGGTTAGTCATCAGCGCCCGTTCGAGCAGGCGAGACTGGTGGTTCCCCCGATACAGAATCGCGTAATCACCAAATTGGGTACGACCAACAAACTTGTGGCGAATGATTTCGGCGACGACACGCTCGGCTTCTTGCTCTTCATTGGCGGCAAACAGTACCCGCATCGGCTCACCATAAGCCAGCTCGCTAAATAACGACTTATCGTACACATGGGGATTGTTGGCAATAAGGATGTTAGCCGCCCGTAAAATACGTTGGCTAGAACGATAATTCTGCTCGAGTTTAATCAGCTTAAGCTTGGGAAAATCTTTGCCCAACAGCACTAAGTTCTGCGGTTTAGCCCCGCGCCATGAATAGATGGACTGGTCGTCGTCCCCCACCACGGTAAAACGCGCGCGCTCGCCCACCAGTAACTTGACCATTTCATACTGGGAAGTGTTGGTATCCTGATATTCGTCCACCAGCAGGTATTGGATCTTGGTTTGCCAGCGCGTGCGCACTTCCTCGTGATGCCTTAGTAATAAGGTCGGTAGCAGAATTAAGTCATCAAAATCTAAGGCGTTGTAAGCTTTCATATGCTGGGCATAACGCTGATACAACATGGCAAACAGCTGCTGCTGTTCATCCTTTGCCAGCTTGCGCGCTTGGTCGGGAATAATCAGCCCACCCTTCCAGTTGGAAATTGCCCCCGCAAGAGCTTTGAGTAAGTCTTTATCTTCCTGTAATTCTTTTTGAGTCAGCTCTTTAAGGAGCGCGAGCGTGTCTTGATCATCGAATAACGAGAACCCAGGCTTTAGTCCCAGCACTTTATGCTCACGTTTTACAATCTCAAGCCCCAGTGTGTGGAAGGTCGAAATCCACAAACCTCTGGCCTCTTTGCGCCCCATAGACTGAGCGACCCGCTCCTTCATCTCGCGCGCCGCTTTGTTGGTAAAGGTTACCGCCGCGATATTGCGCGCATTGTAGCCACACTTTTGCACTAGGTAGGCAATCTTGTTGATAATTACGCGTGTTTTGCCACTGCCCGCGCCCGCTAATACTAAGCAGGGACCC
This sequence comes from Shewanella sp., assembly GCF_047975355.1. Classification (GTDB taxonomy): domain Bacteria; phylum Pseudomonadota; class Gammaproteobacteria; order Enterobacterales; family Shewanellaceae; genus Shewanella. The sequence continues at coordinate 29,608 of NZ_JBKEDJ010000093.1, forward strand.
GAAACATAATGAACAGCATCATTTTGGGCAGGATTGAGTTTCATCTTCGCGCAATATCCAAACAAGTCTTCAGAAGGGGGGATGGGATCATAGCAGAAGCTAAGGTTTTAAGGCCAACAAATCCCCTTGCAATCGTTATCACACCGCCGTGACAAAGCGCGCAATCGTGGCGATGAGCACGGCCCAATCCGCGGCTTTACTTTTGAAAGCTAACGTACTGAGTTACAATTCATCCATTCAGCAAAGAGGCGGACAAGATTATGATCAATCCAAAGAAAATCGAAGAAATGGCGAAGCAACTGAGCGATAGTTTGCCCAGCGGTCTTAAGCAATTTGCCGGTGAATTTGAAGAGCGCAGCAAGCAAGTGCTGCAAAATCAATTGCTCAAGTTAGATCTGGTTTCCCGTGAAGAATTTGAAGTACAGCAGCATGTACTACTGAAAACCCGCGAGAAGTTAGAAGCTCTGCAGGCGCAAGTTAATGAGCTTGAGAAAAAGCTGAACGCCGCGGACTAACTTATAATGCATGTGTGAAAGAGCACAGTTAGCGATAGCGCAGCTGTGCTTTTTTGTTTTTAACACTTCAAGCATTGAGTCACTTAGGGAAATAATGCAACAACTCGCCAGCTACATTCTCGCCATTCAAGGTTATCCTAGCCCGGTTTCAGTGGTGAGCCACACCCAAGAGCAGCACAGTTATCAGGACGATAATGCTGAAATTTGCGAATCCTTGACCTTGTATCACTTCGACAACGGGGTTGTGGTCAGCCTGTTAAGCGAACAAGATACGCAGGCTGATGAGTCAGACGCGGTTTGTGCCGATTATTGGCTCAGCTATCGCGTCGTGACGGCCGATATCGCGATTTCGCCGCAGCAAAAGTCCTTTAGTAATCTGTGCCAACAAGGCTTTTGGCTTAAGATGCAGCAAGGGCTTACCGAGCGAAAATAGTTGTGGGCGCCAAGACTTAAGCGCTCGAGTTCGAATCGTCAGGGAAGAAGACAATGGATACCGCAAGCACCACTTTCTATCAGGACTATCTCCTTTGGGGATTGTTACTCCTTGGCGGCCTGCCACTGCTCAGTTATCCCTTTGTGGTCCTCGCAAGCCTAATGGGGCTTGCCAGCCAAACCACGATTAAAGTGCATTGGTTTTATCGGCTGATGAATAAAAGCTTTCTGTGGGGAACCCTAGCTTATCCCTTAGTGTACATTCCCTGCTATTGGCTCGCGCGCAGTGAAAACAGTTCATTATCCTTGGGCTATGCCAGTCTGCCACTGCTCTTTTTAGCACTGCTGTACCTGTGCTTTCGCTGGATGGATATACCATCTAAAGACAAGCGCCCAGATAACGATAAAGCTCCCGATTAGATCTTCTGCTGCCGGGCGTATTTTTGTTTAAATGCCTTATGGTTAGCCTTAACCAGTTTCCAGCGGCTACAGCCATTAAAGCGCGCATACTCAGTGACTGCCGCCTCAAATGCCGCACAAAAATCATCATCCATGCCATCGAATCCTGCTTCTAGGGTCAGCTGCTGTAATAACAATAAACCGCTTTGCCGCTCAGCTTTCACATCTACTCGACCAACGAAGCGGTCGCACCATAAAATCGCGAGGGAGTAATAGCCATATTGGCGCTTTTCGGCGGGAACATAGACTTCAATTTGATAATCAAAATCAAACCATTGTTTCAATCGTTGCCGCTGAATTAATAGATTATCGAAGGGATTGAGTAACCAGACTCGGTTGGGCATCGCAGCGGTTATTTGCAGCTCGGGGCGATAAAAATACCATTGCCCTTCGGCCTTAAAGCTCGCTAATTCACCTTGGGACTGCATTGCGGCTAATTGCTCATTCACATTAGCTTTTATGCCTTTGCGCAGATACGCGATTTGCGCCGCCGAGCCAAAGGCATGGGCATCGAGGTAACGCTCAATCAAATGGTGGGCAAATTCGGCCTCACTCGGCGCTTGGGTATTGATATGTTCTGGCAGCACACGTTCAGTAAGATCATAACATTTTTGAAATTTCTCCCGCCGCACCACCATTAGCTCGCCGCGCATAAACAACTGCTCTAGCGCTTTTTTGGCGGGCTTCCAGTCCCACCAGGCGCCGTTTTTACCTTCGGTATGTTCAAAGTCACTTGCCTTGAGTGGCCCTTCGGCGCGAATACGGGCGCGCACTTCCTGCATCACCTTATCATCTGGCTCAAACCAATGTTTGCCGCCATTTTGTAGCAGCTGTTTACGCTGCAAACTAAAGCGGTAGTCGGCAATCGGCAAATAGGCCGCCGCATGGGACCAATATTCAAAAATCTCGCCCTGTGCTAATGCCGTATCTAGCATCATGGCTTGATACTGCGGCATCCGGCTATGCAGCACATGATGATGCGCCCGCTCGACCACATTGATAGAGTCGATTTGCACATAACCAAGGCGGCTAATCAGCTCGCTCACCGACGAGTGAGGTTGCAGTAAACCTTGCTGCTGCATATTCAGCTGTAACCACTCGCGGGGTGAAAAAGGGCTCGACATGCATTCTCCAAAGGTACTATAAGCGAATAGCTATTCCAGATGGGTACCCTTATCGGCTTATTATCCAAGGGATAGCTGTCTCACTTTTGTCGGATATTTCGCAAACTTGGCGCCAATTTGCCAGCTTGCCGCCAACTTCGGTTAACATAAGGCATTTCCTCGCTAAGGGCTATCGCTTTACCTCGAGGCGAGCGATGCGCTCATTCAAGGTTAGCCCGTCATTAAGGATTGATGAATGAATATCTATTATCGCGAAGCCAAACTCTGCGGTCGCAAAACTGGCAATGGCACTAAGCTGCCATTTTTGATGAATATGCTGTACTCACTCGCTGCAAAGAATGGCGATTTGCAACCCTTTGCCATGGAGGATATTCAGGCCGTCCTGTTTAACCAGCATCAATCCATTGGCTGCTCCATCAAAGCACCTTTGCCCATAGTCTCTTGGCGTAGCGAAGCCATTTGGTACGAGCTATTCAAAGGTGAAGCGCCCGTATATCTACCCCAATGCATTACTTTTACCAATGGCGCCGTCGACTTTGCGATTGTCGTGATTGGCGATGAGTATGAGCTACGAATTTGGCCCGACGCCAATAATCGTGAGCGTGAAAGACACCAATGGTTTTCACACCATGCCGCCGTCTACTCGGATGAAACCGAAATCTTTAAGGAATGTCTTGAGACCTTACTCAAACATATCCGTAAGGAAGATGACTACGAGGCCAAGCACCCCAAATTTGGCAAAAAGCCCCAAGCCGAGACCTAGGATTTAGCTCGTATCTGGGCAATTGCCATAATTTTGCCACTATTGATCAGCAACTTGCCCGCAACTCCTGTGGGCAAATCTGTTTTAATACCCGCCGTGATATCGAGTTAGCACCACAAAATACCGTGGCGACTCGCGCGTATTTCATAGGGAATGAAATCCATGTTTAACATTATTTTCTGGGTGCTCACGTTACTGAGTTTGGCGCTATTTGGCGGCGCCATCTATTTAGTGGCGCGCGCACTCCTTAAAAAACTCAATCGTGATCAAGGAACGGATATGTCAGCACTGGAACAGCCTGCCACAGCAAAGGGAGCGGCATTGAAAAACACCACGCTATTAAAAGCCTTAACTATTGGCATTCTGTCGATTGTGGCCTTGCTACCGCTTGGGATCATCATGGACATGACGTCCGATCGCGAAGCCCTGTACCACAGTGTGGTCGATGAAATCGGCCGCTCATGGGGCGAGCAGCAGACCCTCTCAGGCCCTGCGTTGGTGATCCCCTATAGCTATTTTGTGATGCAGGAAGAAGTCAGTAACGACGGTAAAACGCGCCACGAAGTGAAGCGCACCTATCAAGATGAGCTGGTGATCCTGCCGAAAAAACTCAGCTTCGATTTAGATTTAAAACATGATTTCCGCACCCGCGGCATTTATCAATCTCTGGTGTATAACGCGGCGCTTAAGGGGCTGGCTGACTTTCGCTTAAACCGTTACGACATTCCTAACCTTATCGCCTTCGATAATCAAAATGCCCGTTTAGTCTTTGGGGTATCATCGAATCAGGCAATTGATAAAGTGGAAAAAATTGAGGTTACGGGCGATTCAGTCATACTCTCTGGCTCGCTGATGTCGGGCACAGGTTTGACGACAGGTGGTCTAGAGAAAGGTTTTAACCAAGGGATCCAAGTCGGCGAAGCGAGTGATTTTAGCGTGAACTTTGCCATGACACTGCGCGGCTCACAGTCGATTAGCGCCCTGCCATTAGGCGAACAAACTCTGCTGAATATCCATGCCGACTGGCCGCACCCCAGTTTTAAAGGCTTACTCCCAGCAGAGCGTGAAATCACCGCCAATGGATTTACTGCCAGCTGGAATATCAGTCACTTAACCCGTAACTATCCGCAAGAGTTTATTAAGAGTAACCAATCGACACTCACAGAAGTCGTCGCCAATGCTATGTTGTTTGAGCCAGTGACCCATTACGGCAAGATTGAGCGCTCAGTCAAATACGGCCTGCTATTTATCGTACTGACTTTTATCATGTTATTTATCTTCGAACTGGGTCAAAAGACCAGCCTGAGCACAGTGCAATACATGTTGGTTGGCAGCGCCATGGCCCTGTTCTACCTGTTATTACTGTCACTCTCGGAGCACCTTGCCTTCCTGCAAGCCTATCTGATCGCCGCCTGTATCCCAGTGTTGTCGGTATCCGCCTATGTGGGCAGCGCCACCGCCAGCCTTAAGCGTGGCGCGATTGTCGGCACTATGCTGGTGAGCTTGTATGCTGTGCTGTACTCGATACTGCAACTAGAAGATTACGCCTTACTGATGGGCACCGGATTGTTACTCGTAGTGTTACTGATTTTGATGTTCGTGACCCGCCATCAACCCAAGAATACGGTGCAATAGCACCTACCGCTCCACCCTTGAAGACCCCCGACAGCGCACTTTTTGCTGTCGGGATTTTTTTATTGGCAAGCCCAAACGTGGCATGTAGCCTATGTGGTTTACTCGGAGGCGAATATTTTGACTCATCCAGCCTATCTTCTACGTCGTTTAGCCCTTGTCTGGTTACTGTTGGCAACCATTCCAAGCTTACTGTTACTCACTCAAAATCAATTATTTCCGCTGATCGACCTGCAATCGCCCTTAGCCAAAGCCTTATATTGGCTCACCACCACAGGCACGGCGCCCTATGGAGTGGCTACCGTGTTAGTGGTACTGGCTCTCGCCTATCGCCATATGCCAAAAGCGCTGTTTATTAGCCTGTTTTTAGCCATTAGCCTCAGTCAAGTCATCAGCCTGAGCACCAGTCATACCCTTAAAGCCTTTTTTAAAGAGCCAAGGCCGAACCTAGTGTATCTGTCCGACCAAGGGCTCCCAGAGGAAGCCCAACTCAACCCACACACTTTTTATCAATTAGCCAAACCAGAGCGTTCACAGGCCATCGCCGAAGCGCTAACCGAGCTACATACTATGGAGCCAGAGGTCAAACTCGCGCCTAACATTCACCAACATTGGGAGGATGAAATCGGCTATTCCTTCCCTTCTGGACACACGATTTTCGCAGTCACCTTAGTGCTCACCGCCAGCTATTACTTGCTACTCGCGGGTTTGCCACTATTTGCTAACGCGTTATTTACTTGGGGATTATTGATGGGCCTCAGCCGCATGTTACTCGGCATGCACTGGCCGCAGGATGTGCTCTTCTCCACCGTACTCGCCGCCATCATCAGCAGCTTAAGTGTGTTTTTAGTAGAAAAGTTAAGGCCCAGAAGTAAAGAGCAGCCCGACGGATAAGAAGTATAAAGCCAACCAAAGGGCTAACTCAGTGCGACAGGCGGCATCTGCAAGTTATGTAGATGCCGATTTTGTTAGGATGAACCTAAGCGACCAATCACTTCAGCCATGCGTCAATGCCGCGACATCCATCAACAGCAATACAGCCAAGACAGCTGATATAAAAAGCGCCATTACCCCAATAATCAAATGACTGTATCTTGCGAGGAACTTGTGCTCGATAGCGGCTTCTGGGTGTTGGATTGGCACAGATAAGCTCACCTTATCACCTATTTTCGGTCCAAAGCGGTTGTAGGCATGCTCGTTATAATTCATCAGCGCGCCACAGGTATAGCGCTGACCTCGCCAAAAATATTGAATCACCGGATTAATAAACACTTGCTGATCCCTAAAGTGCTCAGGCTCGTCGCTATATCGAGTATTCTCTTGCAGCGAAACGACCGTCCCTTCAACCAACTCATAAGCTAACAGCTGCTCTTGCCTAAATCTTAATATCCCGCCAATCCCAATCAGTCCAAGCACCAAAGAAAA
>NZ_JBKEDJ010000053.1:0-43918 GCF_047975355.1 Shewanella sp.
AAAGCGCAAGGCAAGACGTACTACTCGCACTCAGGCTTCCCTGGTGGCATTAAGCAAATCAGCTTTGAAAAGCTGCAAGCTCATAAGCCAGAAATGATCATCGAGAAAGCAGTTAAGGGTATGTTACCAAAAGGTCCTCTGGGCCGTGCCATGTTCCGTAAACTGAAAGTTTACGCTGGCGCAGAACATAACCACGCTGCACAACAACCTCAAGTTCTTGATATCTAAACGGGATTAAGCAAATGGCTGCAACTCAGTACTACGGCACTGGCCGTCGCAAAACCTCTACAGCACGCGTATTCGCTAAAGCTGGTAGTGGCAACATCGTTGTAAATCAACGTCCTTTGGACCAATACTTTGGTCGTGAAACTGCTCGTATGGTTGTTCGTCAACCATTAGAGTTAGTTGAAATGACTGACAAACTGGACATCTATGTAACTGTTAAAGGCGGTGGTATCACTGGCCAAGCAGGTGCAATCCGTCACGGTATCACTCGTGCTCTGATGCAATTAGATGAAGCTCTGCGTCCATCATTACGTTCTGCTGGTTTCGTTACCCGTGACGCTCGTAAAGTTGAGCGTAAGAAAGTGGGTCTACGTAAAGCACGTCGTAAGCCACAATTCTCTAAGCGTTAATACGTTTTGGAATCTCAAAAAACCCAGCTTATGCTGGGTTTTTTATTACCTAAAATTAGTTATCCTCGCGTTAACCATCATTTTTTAGGTTAGAAAAATTCTAAGAGAGGGAAAATGAGCTTACAGTTATTTATGGTGGCCGTGGCATTGGTGTTGATTTTGGAAGGTGTGGGGCCATTGTTATTCCCCAATAAATGGCGCCATTACTTGAACGAATTATCCAATCAAAATCAACAAGTTTTGCGTAGAATCGGTGGTTCATTAGTCACCGCAGGTGTGGTCATTTTGATTATTTTTTCATAAATGCCTTACCACTTGCGGTTTAAAATCTGTTAGAATTCTTTTTTAACCACAACCTTGCAGCAAACAATGGGCAAAAACGTAGTTGTTCTCGGCACCCAATGGGGTGACGAAGGAAAAGGTAAGATTGTCGACCTTCTAACAGAACAGGCAAAATATGTAGTTCGCTACCAAGGCGGTCACAACGCGGGTCACACTTTAGTGATCAATGGCGATAAGACCGTACTTCATCTGATCCCATCAGGCATCCTACGCGACAATGTGAAATGCATTATCGGTAACGGTGTGGTGCTTGCACCAGACGCACTGATGAAAGAGATCAACATGCTCAAAGAGCGCGGTATTCCTGTTGAGGAACGTCTGCTGATCTCTGAAGCATGTCCGCTGATCCTACCATTCCATTGTGCCTTAGATATCGCTCGCGAAAAAGCGCGCGGTAACAAAGCTATTGGTACTACGGGTCGTGGTATTGGTCCTGCGTATGAAGACAAAATTTCCCGTCGCGGTCTGCGTGTTGGCGATCTGTTCAATGCTGAACTATTTGCTGAAAAGCTGAAAGAAGTTATGGCATATCATAACTTTATGCTGACAGAATACTACAAAGTTGACGCCGTAGATTACGAGCAAACACTGAGCGATGCGTTAGCCTTAGCAGACTATCTGAAGAGCATGTGTGTTGACGTAACAGAACTGTTGGATAACGCGCGTAAAGCGGGTGAGCCAATCCTGTTCGAAGGTGCACAAGGTACACTGTTAGACATCGATCACGGTACTTATCCGTTTGTGACTTCGTCAAACACAACCGCAGGTGGTGTGGCGACAGGCAGCGGCTTCGGTCCACGTCATTTAGACTATGTCTTAGGTATCATGAAGGCATACACCACTCGCGTGGGTGCTGGTCCTTTCCCAACTGAACTCTTATGTGAAGTCGGTGATCATTTAGGTACTAAAGGTCATGAGTTTGGTGCGACTACCGGTCGTAAGCGTCGTCCAGGTTGGTTAGATGCAGTGGCAATGCGCCGCGCAGTACAAATCAACAGCGTAAGTGGCTTCTGCTTAACTAAGTTAGACGTACTCGATGGCCTGAAAGAAGTGAAAATCTGTGTGGGTTATCAACATCCAGATGGCAGTATCTCTAAGGTTACGCCTTTAGCGGCTGAAGGTTATGAGCAGGTCACGCCTGTTTATGAAACTATGCCAGGTTGGAGCGAGTCTACTTTCGGTGCGACCTCTTTAGAGCAGTTACCGCAAGCAGCTATCAACTACATCAAGCGTATTGAAGAGTTGTTAGAAACGCCGATCGACATCATTTCTACCGGTCCAGACCGTAATGAGACGATGATTTTAGTTAGCCCGTTTAACTAAAATCGTAAAGGCCGTGTTTCACGGCCTTTTCTTCCTTTGTTGTTCCTTCCTGTTTGCTTTCTGTGGTTAGAAATTCGGCTTGAGCTCAAGAAATAGGTTATACTGCCGATGCAAGTATTCACCCTATTGTCATTGAGAGTCGTTATGCTACGTACTGCATTAGTTGCACTGCTGCCCTTAGTATCTTCAATGTGCTTTGCTGAAACACAGGCGGTGGATATTTATTCGCAAGATCAATTGCTTGAAATGATCCGCGGCGAAAAATATCTGGCAAAAGTGAAGCAAGATGACTGTCAGTTAGTGCAAGATATCGAAGCGCGCGCAGAAGTCTTAAAGCAGCCCCTATATCAGTTTCTGTGGGGGGAAATGCTCAACCATGGCACCTGCGTAAAAGCCAATGCAGTCAAAGGGATGGGATTATTGCAAGAGGCGGCCGAGCAGGGCAGCCCCGAGGCCATGGTGAAACTTGCCGAATATTATCAAAATGGTAAGTTTGTTATTCGAAATAAAGACCGTGCGGTCAATTATTTATTACCCGCGGCGGCGAGCGGCAGTTTAGCCGCTCGGATGATGTTGGTACGTTTATACGGTGAAGGTTATGGTAGTCCAAGGGATTACGAAATGGCCTATAACTGGTTATACAACAATGTATTTACCGATGAGGCGACTAAGAAAAAAGCCTTGTCATTACTGCAGGTGTTAGCCGCTAAAATGCCCGCCAGTGCAGTGGCGCGGGCCCAGCAAGAGCACTTGCGAACCCGTTGAGATGTCTCTACAGATAGAGACAGAAATATTGGATATTGAATGATCAAAGACCCTCATTTCGAGCGTGAACTGGATAAGTACGAAAACCCTATCCCAAGTCGTGAGTATATTATCGAGTACTTACGTTCTCAAAAATCACCTATTACCCGTGACAGCATCGCTGTTGCACTACAGATCCACGATGAAGAACAGTTAGAAGCCCTACGTCGCCGTTTACGAGCGATGGAGCGTGACGGTGAACTGGTTTTTACCCGCGGTCAAAGCTATGGCTTACCTGAAAAAATGGATCTGATTTCCGGCACAGTCCTTGGGCATAGAGAAGGCTACGGCTTCTTTAAGCCTGACGAAGGTGGCGACGATTTATTTATCTCAAATCGCGACATGCTGATGTATTTTCATGGCGATAAAGTGCTGGCACAAAAAGCTGGTATGGATCGTAAAGGCCGTCGCGAGGCCCGTATTGTCCGTTTGATCCAGCCGCGCAGTGCCGCCATTGTCGGACGTTTTCATGTCGATAGCGGCATGGCATTTGTGATTGCCGATGATAAACGCATTACCCAAGAAATTTTAATCGCTAGTGAAGATCGCAATGGTGCCCGTCAAGGTGATGTAGTCGTGGTGGCGTTAACCCGTCGCCCTGGCCGATTCGTTAAAGCCGCCGGTAAAGTGACTGAAGTGCTCGGCAAGCAAATGGCGCCGGGAATGGAAATCGAGATTGCACTGCGTAATTACGATCTCCCCCATACTTGGTCGGCAGCAATTGAAAAGAAATTGCGCCGTATTCCCGATGAAGTGACCGAGGCGGATAAAGTCGGCCGTGTCGATTTACGCAATCTTCCGCTAGTGACAATTGATGGTGAAGATGCACGCGACTTTGACGATGCAGTGTATGCCGAAGCTAAACCCAGTGGCGGTTGGCGTCTATGGGTGGCGATTGCCGATGTCAGCTACTACGTGCGTACCGATTCGGCTTTAGATACCGAAGCTCGCGCCCGTGGTAACTCAGTGTATTTCCCGTCACAAGTGATCCCTATGCTGCCGGAGAAGATCTCTAACGGCCTGTGCTCGCTCAATCCTCATGTCGATCGTCTGTGTATGGTCGCGGAGATGACGATTTCGGCCCGCGGTAAGCTATCCGGCTATAAGTTTTATCCGGCGGTGATGCATTCACATGCGCGCTTCACTTACACTCAAGTGGCAGCCATGCTCGAAGGTGGACCGATTGCGCCTGAACATGAAGCGCTATTCCCGCATCTGCAATGTTTACAGTCGCTCTATTTAGCGCTCGATGAACAGCGCGCCGAGCGTGGTGCGATTGCCTTTGAGACCTTAGAAACGCAGTTTATTTTTAACGACCAGCGCAAGATCGATAAGATCGTGCCTAGAGCGCGTAATCAAGCTCATAAAATCATTGAAGAATGTATGATTTTAGCCAACGTATCGGCCGCTAAGTTTGTGAAAAAGCACAAGGGTGAAATCCTCTACCGCGTGCATGAGTCGCCTTCTGAGCAGAAACTGGCAAACTTTAAAGAGTTTCTGGCCGAACGTGGTTTAAGCATGGGCGGTGGACTCGAGCCAACGCCAGCGGATTACCAGAATGTGATGCTGCAAATCGCCGATCGCCCCGATGCAGAGCTTATTCAGGTTATGCTGCTGCGCTCAATGCGCCAAGCAATCTATACACCTGATAATGAAGGTCATTTTGGTTTGGCACTGGAAGAATATGCACACTTTACCTCGCCTATTCGCCGTTATCCTGACTTAGTGCTGCACCGCGTGATCCGCTACCTTCTGGCGAAGGAAAAAGGTGAAGCCAACGAGAAATGGACTCCCGATGGGGGCTACCATTATCAGCTTGATGAGTTAGATCTATTGGGTGAAGAGTGCTCTAACACCGAGCGCCGTGCCGATGAGGCAACGCGTGATGTAAGCGACTGGCTGAAATGTGAATTTATGCAGGACCATGTGGGTGACACCTTCGAGGCGGTGATTGCCTCTGTCACTAACTTTGGTTTATTCGTTCGCTTAAATGACTTATTTATCGATGGTTTAGTGCATATTTCTAGCTTGGGCAGCGATTATTATCAGTTCGATCCTATGCGTCAGCGTTTGATTGGTGAGCACACTGGGCAAGTCTATCAGGTGGGTGACCCAGTCACGGTAAAAGTGGCTGCAGTGAACTTGGATGATAGACAGATTGACTTAGTCATGCTTGGCGACAGCGGAAAAGGCGGTCGCCGTAAGTCTGCGCCGAGTCGAGAAAAACCGATGACAGCGCGTGAGCGGGTAAACCGTGAAGGCGCCAAAATGGCTAAGGCAGCTAAATCGACAGGCACTAAAGCGAAAGCCGGCTCAGACAAAGCTGGCAGCAAATCTAAGTCTAAAGCTGGCACTAAGCCTAAGAAAAGCGTTAAAGATTCGGCGAAGAAGCCAAAGGCCGCAAAGCGGAGCACGAGAAAGAAGTAAATGAAAAAACAAGATATTATTTTTGGGATCCACGCGGTTGAAGCGCTGTTAACACACAGCCCAGAGCGCATTATCGAACTTTGGTTGTTGCAGGGCCGTGAAGATGAGCGCTTAACCCCGCTTATTCGCCAAGCTAAGGCCTTTGGGACTAGCATCCAAGTCACTTCACGCAAAGTGCTGGACGATAAAGCCGAAAGTACTCAGCATCAAGGCATTGTTGCCCGTGTAAAAGCGGCCAAAATCTTGGCAGAGCATGATTTAGATGAGCTGTTAGCTAAGACAGACTTACCGTTTTTATTGATTTTAGATGGCGTTACCGATCCGCATAATTTAGGTGCTTGCTTACGTAACGCCGATGCGGCGGGTGTGCAGGGCATTATTGTGCCTAAGGACAACTCTGTAGGCTTAACGGCTGTGGTCAGTAAAGTGGCCTGCGGCGCCGCCGAAACTGTGCCCTTATTCCAAGTGACAAATCTTGCGCGTACCATGCGTCATTTGCAGGAAAAGGGCGTATGGATTGTCGGCACGGCGGGCGAAGCGGATTGCGAGCTGTATCAAGCCGATCTCAAAGGACCGCTGGCCATTGCAATGGGTGCCGAGGGCAAAGGATTACGTCGCCTAAGCCGCGAATGTTGCGATACCTTGGTTTCTATCCCGATGGCGGGGAGCGTTTCTAGTTTAAACGTGTCGGTTGCCACGGGCATTTGCTTATTCGAAGCCGTGCGTCAGCGCCGTAGCTAATCGAGTCATCCAATAAAAAGACGGCCAAGGCCGTCTTTTTTTTATCATTTTTTCGCAGAGCTTAACTGGCCTTGATCGCATCCTCTTGCTCATAGCTTGATGCTGTTAAGGCAAGTTCTTCATCGTCAGTCGGTTCCGGTGACACTGTTGATTCAAGCGAATCTATATCAAAACTAAAGGCGAGTTGCTGCTCATACTCAGTGTCACTATAGTTATCGGCATCTTCATCATCAATAGTGACTGCCATTTGCTCCTGAACAGACTCGACATCGACCCTAGGATCGAGCGCTGCCACCAGTGGCGAAGAAACTAAATCGCCTGTGGCCATAATGTAGTCTTGGGTGACATTGGTTTCGGCTTTTTGTTGCGAGTGAACATAACGCAGGCGTAAGAACAGGATGAGGGTACAGGCCGACATAAAGCCGTAGAGCATGCTATTGCCGAGCCATTGCATTAGGGTTGAGGCGATAAGCGGGCCGATACTGGCACCTACACCAAAGGTCAGCAAAATGGTGGCCGACAGACCGACCCTTTCACTCTGCTCTACACGGGAGTTGGCCAGTGCTGTCGCCAAGGGGTAGAAAGTAAAGCCAAGAATACCGAACAGGAAAGTCATCACCAGTGATACCACGGGATGATAAGGCGTGAGGGCGATACCTAATGCCAAGATCCCAAGCAGTACACAGTTAATGCGGATAAGGCGACTGCGGGACATGATGTCGGACAATTTCCCCATTGGCCATTGGGCCAGCAGACCCGCGAGAATCGTGGCTGTCATATAGGTGGCGACTTTCTCAGGCGGTAAACCTAAGTTACTCGCATAGGCGGGGGCCAAACCATAAAAGGAGCCGACAATCATGCTACCTATGGCGATGGTGGTCAGCGCCTGCGGTGCTTTTCGCCAATAGTGGGTGATTTTTAAGGGCGCAGGTACCAGTGGCGCCGGGTGAATACGGCGAGTTAACGAAATGGGGACGATACACAGGGCAAAACAGATAGCGATCAGCAATAACGGCTCTAGGCCGAGTTCGGGATAGAGGCTGATGGCCCCTTGACCCAATATCAAGCCGAAGTACGAGACAATCATGTAACTGGCAAACACTGTGCCGCGTTGGCTGCTTTCGGCCTGCTCATTGAGCCAGCTTTCGAGCACCATGTATTGGCACATCATACCCATACCTACGATAAGTCTTAGGAGGATCCAAACCGCTAACTCATCCACCAAGGCATGACCGAGGGCTGAGGCGGCAACAATCCCCGCGCTGGCGACAAAAGCACGAATATGCCCGACTTGGGCTATCAAACGGTGGCCTATCTTCGAGCCTGCCACCAGACCGACGTAATAGGCCGACATCATGCCGCCTATCCATAACTGTGGAACGTGCATCACCGACAGGCGCAGGCCTAAATAGGTGGTGAGTAAACCGCCTGCCAACACAGTTAATAGAGTCGTGCTATATAAAGAGGCGAAAGTGCGTAGCGGATTTGCCATTAACTACTCCTTGTATGATTGCAGGGAGATTATATCAGGAGTTGGTGTTTATTCCGTGTTGCAAAATATTGGGGTTTAATGACTAATTTATCGTTTTTCTGCGTAGGTCACTAAATTGCACTGAACTGAGGTTTGGCTGACATATATATATCGCTTCAGCCAAACCACTGGGTATCCCGATTATCTAAAAGTGTAGAGCAGGTTAAAGGTGGTGACTGTGTCTGTCTGCTTACTGCCCTCGGGCACCACTTCGGTGTATTTGATATTCATGCCAATCTTAAATGCCCAATCCTGAAACACTAAATTCTTGTAGTTCATATCGAGGGTGAGAGTATTGTTATTTTCGCCCACCTCGGCGGTGAGATCCGCATTGATGCTGGTGTATTCCTGCAATTTTTGCGAAAACTTAGCTGCAGTACGCAGGATCACATCCTTCTCGGCGGCAGGATCTGGCTCTGTTACCGATTCCGCAGGCAGGTTGTATCGATAACCTGGGCCGATTTCTAGGCTTAGTTTGGTCTTATAGCTGCTGATGGCATTAAAACCATAACCCGAAGATAGGGTTGAGATTTGGGTATAACTACCAAACTGATCCCAAGTAAAGTCGCCACGGCCAAAGATATAGCCCTTGGTGAGTTTATAGTTGCTCTGGAGTTGGAGTTCGTACTTTTCTGAGGTGGTTTGGTTTTTCTCTGAAGCAAAATAGGCTTTTAGCGTGGCTTCTTGTTTCGTTTGCTTGGCATCATAAATCAGCTGGGTGCGACCATTAAAGCTGCTCGACTCGGTATTGCCCGTGTTCAACTGTAAGCCCGCTTCGACTTCTGCGGTAAAATCGCTTGGCGGTTCCTGATAATCGGGAGGTACAAGCGCAAGTGCCGGAAAAGATAGGCAAAACAAACTCACGGGTGCGATAACTTTTAGCATTATAATCTGTTCTTGAGTGGCTGATGTCTGATATCCGATTAGGGGTGAGGCGTCATCATACCCGTATTGAGGGATGAGGCAAAGTTATTGCTTGAGTTTCACGTCTGCTTTCTGTACTATCTCGCGCTCGAATCAGTCACTATTTTCGTTCCTTGCCTCCACTTGGTCTGACTGAGCCAATAACGAGGCTACATAACCGTAAGGAGCAATAAATGCGTCATTACGAAATCGTATTTATGGTTCACCCAGATCAAAGTGAACAAGTACCAGGTATGATTGAGCGTTACACCGGTGTTATCACCGAAGCTAACGGCAAAATCCACCGTTTAGAAGATTGGGGCCGTCGTCAACTGGCTTACCCAATCCAAGACCTGCACAAAGCTCACTACGTTCTGATGAACGTTGAAGCACCAGCAGAGACGATTGAAGAGCTAGAAACTGCTTTCCGTTTCAACGACGCAGTTCTGCGTAACATGGTAATGCGTACTAAAGTTGCCGTTACTGAAGCATCTCCAATGGCGAAAGCTAAAGATGAGCGCGATTCACGTCGTGGCCCAGCTGGCGACCGCTCATATGATGAAGCTAACGCTGAAGAAATCGCTGAGTAAGTTTATCTGTGACCACCAATAACTTGGTGTTGTCAGGAACCATAACCCGTTCCAGACGCTTTAAAAGCCCGGCAGGCATCGCACACAGTGTGATAATGCTAGAACACAAATCGCAGCGTTATGAAGCAGATATGCTCCGCAACGTCTACGTACAAATACAAGTGATATTGAGTGGCCCACGCTTTGAAAGCGTGGCAGATAATCTGAAAGCAGGTGTGGAAGTACAAGTTCAAGGTTTTATGACGCTTCAACAGGGGCGCAATGGCCAAAATCGCTTAGTCATCCATGCCGAAAATGTCGAATTGAAAACTTAGGAGACTGTCAAATGGCACGTTATTTCCGTCGTCGCAAGTTCTGCCGTTTCACCGCTGAAGGTGTTGCAGAAATTGATTACAAAGATATCGTTACTTTAAAGAACTACATCACTGAAAGCGGCAAAATCGTTCCAAGCCGTATCACTGGTACTAGTGCTAAATATCAGCGTCAACTAGCTCGCGCAATCAAGCGTGCTCGTTATCTTTCTCTACTGCCATACACTGATTTACATCAGTAATTGCAGTATTCCTAATCGAATATAGAGGATTTGATAATGAACGTTATTCTGCTTGATAAAATCGCTAACCTGGGTAACCTGGGTGACCAAGTTGCAGTTAAAGCTGGTTACGCTCGTAACTACCTGCTGCCACAAGGTAAAGCTGTTGTTGCTAACGAAAGCAACGTTAAAGTATTTGAAGCTCGTCGCGCTGAATTAGAAGCTAAATTAGCTGCTGATCTGGCTGCTGCTAACCAACGCGCTGAAAAAATCGCTGCTCTGGAAGCTGTTGTTATCGCTTCTAAAGCGGGTGATGAAGGCAAACTGTTTGGTTCAGTTGGCACTCGTGACATCGCTGATGCAGTCACTGCTGCTGGCGTTGAACTGGCTAAAGCTGAAGTTCGTTTACCATTAGGCGCTCTGCGTACTACTGGTGACTTCGAAGTTGAAGTTCAGTTACACACTGAAGTTAAAGCTGTTGTTAAAGTATCTGTTGTTGCAGAAGCTTAATTACTAACAGCTTTAAATGGAAAACACCGCTTCGGCGGTGTTTTTTTATGGCTGAATTTAGGATTTAAGGATATTTACTACTGTTTTGATACCAGCTCTACTATGGGGGGAAGTGCCAGTGATATGCAGATACTCATTCTGCACTAAAGTAAATGCGTTTCTAGAATACAAGCCAAAATAAAAGCCGCTTACAGTAAACACTGAGCGGCTTTTTGTCTAGAGCAGCCTATCGCTCAGGGGATTAATTTCTCACTAACTCGAGTTCTTTAATTAAATTATCAGCATGGTCGACTTCATCCATCATCCACAGGATATAACGAATATCCACGTGTACGGCACGGGTGATGGTGGGGTTGAAGAACCAGTCCTTGGTGATAGCTTCATAGGTGGAGTCAAAGTTAAGGCCGACGAGTTCGCCTTTGCCGTTAAAGACGGGGGAGCCCGAGTTGCCGCCAGTGGTATCCACGCTCGACAGGAAGTTAACTGGCACAGAGTTAAATTCTTCTGGCTTGTCTAGGCAAGAGAATAGACGGCAAATCCAGCCGCGTGGATCTTGGTAAACAGATTGCACTAAGTGGTCGCCAAAACGCTGCTCATGAATTGCATCGAGCAGTTTTTTCGGTGCGTTATAGGGTTCAACACCTGTGTGCTTGGCTACAATACCATCGAGACGAGTAAATGGCTGCTTGTAGAGGGCATCACGAGATTGATAACCATCAACCATGCCGTAACTGATGCGCAGGGTACCGTTTGCATCGGGATACACTGGCCAGTTGTTGGCTTTGTAGTAGTCGATAACGGCTGCCATGTAGGCTGGACGAGCGGTAGACAGTTTACCTGCAAGGATTTTTTCCGCTTTTTCCTGTGCCATATTGGTGTCGTACAAAGCGACTGCTAGGCGGATAAAAGGATCGCTGCTGGTTTCAAAGGCCTTCGCATCGGCGTCCATCCACGCCAGACGTTGTGCTTGGTCGGTTAGAGTAGTCAGCGAATAAAGGCCATCGAGTTTTGCTTCTAGACTGACGTTTTTATCGTCTAAATTCAGCATATTGTCTAAGGCAGTAACGCGATTTGGCTGTGACAAGTAGGCATTTAAGTCTTGTAACCAAAGGGTTTTATCGACTTTGACATCAAAGCTGGAGTCGATACGCTTTAAGCGCGAGCTGAACATGGCTAAGTCGCGCTCTTGGAAACCGATTTCACGCTCAGCATCACTCTTTTGCTTTTCCTTGGCTAAACGATAGAGATTGTTGGCCGCAGTGAGTAAAGTGCTCGATTGGGCGTTGGTGAAGTAATAATTGGTTTGGGTTTGCAGTTGCTGCTCGGCCAATAAGACTTCAAGCTCGCTGATAAGATTCTGATTAAGGCTGGGATTTTTATTTAACCATGCCAGAAAGTCATCTTCGCGTTGCTGCTTAATACCCACGATATCCGTAGCTTTAAAGCCTGCCAGCAGACCGTTGAGTTTTTTCATCCGGTTAGCCATAGACGCCATATTGCCTGCATATTTAATGGCGATATCGGCATCTTCCTGACCCATGGCTTCAATAGTATCAATCTGTAATTGATAGCGTTTTGCCTGAGTTGGATACAGCCAGTCGCTGGCAAATTTAAGCTCGCTAGTGAGATTGTAACGACTGGTGGTGCCTGGATAGCCCGCCACAAATACGCCGTCGCCCGCTTTTACGCCATCGGCGTTCACTTTAAGGTAGCTCTTTGGCGTGTAAGGGATGTTATCTTCGCTGTAGGCCGCAGGTTTACCATCTTTCCCCACATAGGCGCGCAGGAAGGCAAAATCGCCAGAGTGACGAGGATACTCGTAGTTATCGATATCACCACCGTAAGCGCCAACGCTTTCTGGTGGCGCATACACCAGACGCACATCGCGGATCATCAATTGTTTGATTAGGTAATATTCTAAGCCATTGTGGAAGCTGCGGACGTTACAGCGGTAGTTATCATCGGCCTCGCAGCTCTTGATTAAGGCCTTGCTGTGGTTTTCGATTTCTTCGTAGCGTTTGAGCGGATCTTGACTTAAGTCTTTGGTGATCTCGGCGGTGACATTGGTCACGGCTTCGGTGATGTATAAACGCTCGTTAGGGCCTGCCGACGGTTCTTTATCCATCGAGGTGGCTAAAAAGCCCTGTTCGAGATAGTTATGTTCTTTCTTAGTGTTATATTGTATCGCCTTGTAGGCACAATGATGGTTTGTCACAACTAGCCCTTGGGGCGAGACAAAACTGGCGGTACAATAGCCCAGCCCGACAACGGCATTCATAGGATAACTTGTGAGATCGGCTAATTTATCAGCGGGAATATCAATTCCACGCGCGCTGAGTTTGTCTGCAATTGAAGGCATTTGATAAGGTTGCCATTGTCCTTCATCGGCTGTTGCAATGCCGGAGGTCAGTACTAAGGTTGCAACCAATGCAATACGCATGTTCTTTCCTTATTTTTAGTTAGAGTGTCCGTTGAAATGAGATAACAGGCGAATGTAAACGGCCTGTTTGCTTGACGCGGGTTTTATATCATATTTTGTTAAGTTGTTGGAAATCGGGAGTGTTAATGTCACAACAAGGTGCTTTTAAGCCTAAGAGTAAGCCGAGGGATTTGCAGGTCGATAGCCTCAAGCTGCCGCCGCATTCAATAGAGGCTGAACAATCGGTATTAGGCGGCCTCATGTTAGACGCCGACGCTTGGGATAAGGTGGCCGAAACCGTGGTGAAAGAGGATTTTTATTCCCGCTCACACAGGATGATTTTTGCGGCCATGCACCGTTTAGTCGAAACGGGTCAACCCATCGACTTAATCACGGTTTCTGAACAGCTTGAACTTGAAAATCAACTCGAAGAAGCAGGTGGCTTTGCCTACTTAGGCGAGATTGCCAAAAACACCCCGAGCGCGGGTAACATCGTTTCCTACGCCGAGATTGTCCGCGAGCGCGCCGTGGTGCGGGAGATGATCCGCGTTGCCCATGAGATTGCCGATGCGGGTTACAATCCCGAGGGACGCGATTCCAGCGCCTTGCTCGACTTGGCCGAGAGTAAAGTCTTTAAGATTGCTGAGCAGCGCACCAATGCCAACGAAGGTCCCGAAGGCATCAAAACCATTCTCGAAAAAACCGTCGATAAGATTGAGCAGCTATACAACAACCCACACAACGGTGTGACTGGTGTATCGAGCGGTTTTAGCGACCTCGACCGAATGACAGCAGGCTTCCAATCCGGTGACTTGATCATCGTCGCGGCGCGTCCCTCTATGGGGAAAACCACCTTCGCCATGAACCTCTGCGAACAGGCGGCGATGAATGAAGACAAGCCTGTGCTGATTTTCAGTCTCGAGATGCCCTCGGAACAGATCATGATGCGTATGCTGGCCTCCTTGGGGCGCGTCGATCAAACTAAAATTCGTACCGGCCAACTGGATGATGAGGATTGGGCGCGGGTGTCATCGACCATGGGGATCATGCTCGAGCAGGGCAAGATGTATATCGACGACGGTTCAGGCTTAACCCCAACCGAAGTGCGTAGCCGTGCCCGCCGTATTGCCCGTGAACATGGCGGCTTATCGATGATCATGGTCGACTACTTGCAGCTGATGCAAGTGCCAGCATTATCAGATAACCGTACCCTAGAAATTGCCGAAATCTCTCGCTCTCTCAAGGCATTGGCTAAAGAGTTAGAGATCCCCGTTATTGCACTTTCCCAGCTCAACCGCTCGCTCGAACAACGTGCTGACAAGCGCCCAGTAAACTCGGACTTACGTGAATCGGGTTCTATTGAGCAGGATGCGGACCTCATCATGTTTATTTACCGTGATGAGGTGTATAACAACGATTCTCCCGATAAGGGCACGGCAGAAATCATTATCGGTAAGCAGCGTAACGGCCCAATTGGGCGTGTGCGCTTGACCTTCCAAGGCCAGTTTTCCCGTTTTGATAACTATGCTGGCCCACAGTTTGAAGAAGATTAATTTCTGGAGTTAGAAGCTAAGCACTGCTTATGTATTCTTTTTTATTTCCTGACTTTTCCAAATAGACAAGGCAAATTTTGAAACCTTTTCCCCGAGCAGAAATTAGCAGTAGTGCACTGCAAAACAATCTCGCCGTCTTGCGTCAACAGGCGAGTCGCAGCCAAGTGATGGCGGTGGTGAAAGCCAATGGTTATGGTCATGGATTATTAAATGTTGCCAACTGTTTACACACTGCCGATGGCTTTGGCCTAGCCCGTTTAGAAGAGGCATTAGAGCTGCGCGCTGGTGGTGTTAAGGCGCGTTTGTTATTGCTTGAGGGCTTCTTTAGAAGCACCGATTTACCTTTATTGGTCGCCCACGATATCGATACAGTGGTGCACCACGAATCGCAAATCGAGATGTTAGAGCTGGCAACGTTATCGAAACCTGTTACAGTCTGGTTGAAAGTCGATTCGGGTATGCATCGTTTAGGCGTGACACCAGAGCAATTTGCACAGGTGTATGCGCGTTTGACGGCCTGTGAAAATGTCGCTAAACCTATCCATCTGATGACCCACTTTGCCTGTGCTGATGAGCCCGAAAATTATTACACCCAAGTGCAAATGCAAACCTTTAACCAGTTAACCGCGGATTTACCGGGTTTTAGAACTCTTGCCAATTCGGCGGGAGCGCTTTTTTGGCCTAAAAGCCAAGGGGATTGGATCCGTCCAGGGATCGCACTCTATGGTGTGTCTCCCGTGACCGGGGATTGCGGTGCTAATCATGGTTTGATCCCGGCGATGAACCTAGTCTCTCGCTTGATTGCGGTGCGCCATCATAAAGCGGGGCAACCCGTAGGTTATGGTTGTTATTGGACGGCGAAACAAGATACTCGCCTTGGCGTTGTAGCCATTGGTTATGGTGATGGTTATCCGCGTAATGCGCCAGAAGGCACGCCTGTGTGGGTTAATGGTCGCCGAGTGCCAATTGTCGGTCGTGTATCTATGGATATGCTAACCGTCGATTTAGGTGCCGATGCGACAGACCTTGTGGGCGATGAAGCATTGCTCTGGGGCGCCGCCTTACCAGTTGAGGAAGTCGCCGAGCATATTGGCACCATCGCCTATGAATTAGTGACTAAACTTACTCCAAGGGTCGCGGTTTGCCTTGCATAAGCCATCCTAGTGGATACAAGAAAACGGTGCATTCGCGCCGTTTTTTATGGTCAAAAAATGATTATTGAGCGGATATCTGCCAGCCGTTCTGCACTTGGTTATTGTAGCCTTTAAGGGCGATAATCAAGCTTGCAGAGCGACGTGAATGGAGTGCTACAGATTAGCTATTGATGATGGGTTAATTTTCAAAGCAGATTTCAATAAAAGCTGTGCCGTATGGGCTACTGAAGGGCATGATAATTTTAGTGCCATTTGCTTTATGGGAAATGGTATGCCCTTTACCCGAGACTACCATAGGGGTTGCCATTTCGAACTCGTAACCCTTTTGTCCTAAAAGATTTTTTGCCCCACCTGTGACCATGTTGGTGATTTCACCCACGAGATCTGTGACTTCTTCGTTTATCTTACCTGGGTTTTCCCCAAGCATATTTTGCATGATCTGCAGTACCAGTTTCTGTTCAAAGGTAATAGATAACGACCCCTTAGTCTGCGGTCCAACCATACCAATTAACCCTGACACATCACCCTTGGCTAAGTTGTCGGTTTTAATTTGGGGCTTGCCCGGAGTGAGATCCATACTGGCCATCGTCGAAATCACATTGAGCAGGGATTGCAGAAAAGGGTTAATAAAATTGACGTTCATGCTTCAGTGTTTCCTCTTATGAACTTAAGCCTTATGGTCACCATGTCATTAAGGTTAGACGAAAAGTGGCTGAATCACAGCAATCTTAATCACACTCTATCAGCTTAGATGACACCAATGGAAATGTGAGGTTAATTTCACGATTTTATTGTTATTTATCCTCGAAACAGCTTAAAACCACATCACTCAAGAGCCGCATTTTCGATATTTTTAGCTCCGATTATCGATACGCGATTTTGTCAGCCCAAGTTTGCTTACTCCCTATGGATCAACCAATTTCACCTAAATAAAGATGGGTAGTTGCTGATAGCATTCTAGATTTTTACCTCTTTAGAAATTTAATGTCATTAATTTTCATGGTGTTAGTTTTATTTCCATATGGAGGTTTAGCTTATTAAATCGCCAGCAAGACCTAGCGCGCATTTCAGTTTCAAATTGTGACTAAGATTAAATTGTAATGTAAATGATAATAATTATTGATTGCAATTTATGTTTTGCATATATTAGCGGCGATTAACAGATGGGGGACATCTGTTACAGAGTTTACTCCGCAACAGGAATGCTTTTGATGAAATTTGCAAAACGCCGCAATGGCCGAGTTACGCTCGGTGCCCATGTTTTAGGTTCGTTAACGATTGGTATGGCGGTTTCAGCCGCTCCGGCTATGGCGACGGAGCCTCAGCCACAAGTCGTTGATAAAAAAGTTGAACATATTGAAGTGAACGGTGAGTACTTAGGTTACAACACCCGTAAAGTGCAATCGGGTAAATTTACCGAAGATCTGCTCAATACCGCTAAAACTGTTACCGTTATCAATCAAGATTTAATCAAAGACATGGGCGCCCAGAGCTTTACCGATGCGCTGCGTGCAACTCCTGGTATTACCTTAGGTACAGGTGAGGGTGGCAACCCCTACGGTGATAGACCTTTCATTCGTGGTTACGATGCCCAATCTTCAACCTTTATCAATGGTATGCGTAATGTGGGCTCACAAAGCCGCGAAACCTTTAACATTGAACAAATTGAAGTCCTGAAAGGCCCAAGCTCTGTGTATAACGGTCGTGGCGCCGTTGGCGGTAGCATCAATATTGTGACCAAAAAAGCCCAATCCGAAGACTTTATTAATGCCGATGTTGCCGTCGGAACGGATTCGCTTAAACGCGCCAGTGTCGATGTGAACCATGTGATTGCCGATGAGGCTGCAGTCCGTATCAACATGATGGCCCACGATGCCGATACCCCAAGGCGCGATGAAGTCACGGGTAATCGTTGGGGCGTAGCGCCTTCGGTGACCTTTGGTTTAACCACGCCAACCAAAGTCACACTCGAATATTATCACTTTGAAAATCATGATATTCCTGATTACGGTATTCCCTACGATCAGGCAACGGGTCAACCTGCGGATGTCGACCCTGATAACTTCTACGGTTTGTTGTCGCGGGATTTTCGCGACACTATGGATGATACGGCGTCAGTGTTGATCAGCCATGATTTCAACAACGACATGCAGTTCACTTCGACCTCCATCTATAGCCGTAACAGCAATTACTATATTGTGACTAACCCAGACGACACTACGGGTAACGTGGCTAATGGTTATGTTTGGCGAAACACTAAGTCGCGCCATTCGGTTACTAAGACCTTAGCGACTCAATTGCAACTCTCGGGTGAAGCAAAACTCGCGGGAATGACTAACCGTTTTGCCGTCGGTACTGAACTCAGTAACGAACGTACCAGCAATTTGAGTTACGCCATCGATACGGGTAATGGCCGTAACGCAGGTTGTAATCAGGCGATGCTAGATAACTATAACTGTACCTTGTTGGATAATCCAAATCCGCACGATCCTTGGGTAGGCACTATCACACTTGGCACAGATCCGACTGTGACTGAAACCGATACTCGCTCTATTTATGCCTTTAACACCATTGAGTTAACCGAAGCGTGGATGGTGAATGCAGGGATCCGTTGGGATGATTACAGCACCAGTGCGGAGAACTCCACCTCTCAATTTAGCAATGACACTGACTTCTTCAACTACCAATTGTCGGTACTTTATAAGCCTGCTGAAAACGGCAGTATTTATGCCGCGTGGGGCACTTCTTCTAATCCTCCGGGTACCTCAAATGGTGATGGCGCGGATCGCCTCGGCAGTGCCAACGCCGATTTAGAACCTGAAGACACCGAAAGCTATGAGTTAGGCACTAAGTGGGACTTCTTTGCGGGACGTTTATCTCTGAATGGTTCGGTATTCCAAATCGAGAAAAACAACGCTCGGGTCGCGACCTCTGGCGATCGTAATTCGCCGCAGGAAAATGTGGGCGAGCAAAAGGTTAAGGGTTTTGAGCTAGGCTTCTCCGGTGACTTTACTGAGCATTGGCAAGGTTTTGGTGGCTATACCTACTTGGACGCGACGCTGGAAAGCAATGGTTATAACCAAGCACTGAATGGCAATCGCTTCCCTAATACCGCTAAAAATAGCTTAAGTTTATTCACGACTTACGATGTGGCTGAGGCGTTCACTGTCGGTACGGGTGCGTACTACATGGGTAAAGTTTATGGTAATACGGCTAATACGCTGTCGATTCCATCCTACTGGCGTTTTGATTTGACTTCATCTTATAAAATGAATGAATTCTTGACCTTACGCCTGAACGTGCAGAATCTAACGGATGAGCGTTATTACGATAAAGCGTACACTGCGCACTTTGCTAATATGGCCCCTGGTCGCTTAGTGATGTTAAGTGCCGACATGCACTTCTAAGCCGTATTAATCGAGATCTGAATGGCAGCCCTAGGGCTGCCTTTGATGTTTATGCTATTCCAATAGGATTTTGAAATGCTTATTGAAATTCCGAATATATTTTCTAAAGAAGAAGTCAATCAGCTAAGGGAGGAGCTCGATGCCCGCACTTGGATTGATGGCAATCAGACCTCGGGCGTGATGGCGAGTACCCGCAAACGTAATCAGCAGTTAGACAAAGATGATCCCGTGGCGCTTCAAATCGGTGAGCTGATCATTGCGCGTTTATTGGCCCACCCTTTATTTGTGTCGGCGGCCCTTCCATTACAGTTTTATCCTCCCTTGTTTAATCGTTATCAAGGCGGAGAAACCTTTGGCTATCATATCGATAATGCGATTCGCTCAACCAGCGAAGGCATGGTGCGTACCGATCTGTCAGCCACCTTATTTTTAAGTGAGCCAGACACTTATCAAGGTGGTGAGCTGGTGATCCAAGATACCTATGGTCAGCAAAGCATAAAGCTCGCTGCGGGCTCATTGGTGTTGTATCCCTCGACAAGCTTGCATCAAGTTACTCCTGTTAACTCGGGTGAACGCACCGCTGCGTTTATGTGGTTGCAGAGTATGGTGCGCGATGAGGGGCAGCGCCGCTTGCTATTTCAACTCGATCAATCGATTCAAGCGTTGACGGCGCAGGCCGCGCCAGAACAAGAGTTGTTTAATCTGACGGGGGTTTACCATAACTTGCTCAGACGTTGGAGCGAGTTGTAGTGATTCTAAGCTAGGCTTCTCTACCTGCTTCATCTCCCCAAAGCGGGCGGTTTAGGGTATAATCCCGCCAGCTCTGAGGGGCAACAAAACAGTAAACGTTAACTCGTTTACTGTTTTTGTATTTTTACGCTGGCGCAGCATTGCTCATCCGCGGCTTAAATTAAGGCGCTTTATCCCTCAAAGCTTGAACTTACTGGCAAATTTTAATTACTAGAGTCGATAGTCACGTGTTGAAAAATAATCTTAATGATGGTCTACAGCTCGACCGCACTTTTTCCATTGCGCCCATGTTTGATTGGACGGATCGTCATTACCGTTATTTTGCGCGTTTGATGTCGACCAATGCCTTGTTGTATACCGAGATGGTGACGACGGGGGCGATTTTGCATGGTCGTGGTGATTACCTTGCCTATAACCAAGAAGAGCATCCTCTTGCATTGCAATTGGGGGGCTCGAATCCTGCTGAACTTGCTCGCTGCGCCAAACTTGCCGCCGAGCGCGGTTATGATGAAGTAAACCTCAATGTGGGCTGTCCTTCCGATCGGGTGCAAAATGGTCGCTTTGGTGCCTGTTTGATGGCTGAGCCTGAGCTGGTGGCTGAGTGTGTCGATGCCATGAAGCAAGTGGTTGATATTCCTGTGACGGTAAAAACGCGCATCGGAATTGACGAGCAGGATAGCTATGAGTTTTTGACTCACTTTATTGATACTGTCATGGCTAAAGGCTGTGGTGAGTTTATTATCCATGCGCGTAAAGCGTGGTTACAGGGATTAAGCCCGAAGGAAAATCGCGAGATTCCGCCCTTAGATTACGACCGAGTGTATCAGCTCAAGCGTGATTATCCGACGCTCAATATCAGCATTAACGGTGGCATAACCAGTCTTGAACAGGCTAAAACCCACTTGCAGCACTTAGATGGTGTGATGGTCGGGCGTGAGGCTTACCAAAATCCGTATATCCTCGCTCAAGTTGACCAACTGCTCTGTGGTAGCCAAAAGGCGGTAATTAGCCGTGAAGCTGTGATTGAGGCTATGTTGCCCTAC
Organism: Shewanella sp.; assembly: GCF_047975355.1. Taxonomy (GTDB): domain Bacteria; phylum Pseudomonadota; class Gammaproteobacteria; order Enterobacterales; family Shewanellaceae; genus Shewanella. Next base: position 20,665 of record NZ_JBKEDJ010000053.1, read on the forward strand.
ATCGAGGCTCACCTGCAGGCAGGCGGGCGCTTAAATCATATCACTCGCCATATGATTGGCTTATTCCAAGGCTTACCTGGGGCCCGTGCTTGGCGTCGTTATTTGAGCGAAAACGCCCATAAAAACGGTGCTGGTATTGAGGTGGTCAAGCAAGCTTATCAAAGTATTCAGAGCGAAATGGTTGCTCAGTAATTATTCGATTTAAAAAGTGGTGAGATTGGCTAATGCTTGTAGTATTTTTCACCACTTTAACCTTTCTCAAAAATCTCGCTCATATAGCCCACCCTAAAAATTAATTGTTAAATCATTAATAATTAATGTGTTAAATCGATTTTGATAAATTGGCACGCCCTTTGTAGTAGTCCCTATGTCAAGTTAATCAATCGGAAAGGGACGACATCATGTTTACTTCAAATGCTAAAAAATCAGTTCAAGCAAGTGTGTTATTCGGTGCATTAATGGCGAGCGTTGCAGCACACGCCGAAGCGGCACCAGTATCAGACGTAGTGAGCGCCATCGAGCAAACTTTGAGTACCCAAGCGCAGGAGTTGTTGGTTAACACTAAGCGTGAACTGGTGTTATCACTGCAAACACAATTAGCTGAAAGTATCTACGACTTCAATAGCCAGCTAACACTGAGCGCGGATAACCAAGGTGAGTCTGTCACCTCAGGCGAATACAGCGCAAACAAGTAAGGAGCTGCCTATGTGGTTTGTAGCACCTCTTATGACTCTGCTACTGCTACCAGTGATTAGCCTAGCGTTGTTTTCAGGAATTATCTGCTGGTTTCAGTGGCACAGTGTCAGCGATAAATAAATCATTCATCGATTGGAGTTCAAAAATGAAACGAGCGCAAATGCGAATGGACAATTCAGAACGTTTAGTCTGTGGTGTTGCCTCTGGTATGGCGTGGCAATTCGGTTGGTCCTGTTTTTGGACTCGTGTGGTGTGGGCTGGCGCGATTCTGTTTATGCCGGGTGTGAGCCTGCTGGTTTACTTTGTATTGGCTTTACTTGTCGATCAATGGAAAAGACCGATTTAACCTAAGTTTCTGCTCCCTCGATTTGGGGACGTTAACGATTACAGCCGATGCAAGTTTATGGACACAACCTTTAGCGGGATGTTATCAACAAGAGGGCACATCGACCCTCATGCCAATAGTGAACTCTGTTTAAATGGGTATCACTTTTTAAGAAAAGCCTGAAATCTGGCCTTTGCTTCATCGCTTTTGAGTCTTGCACTAAATTGTTCTAACTCTTGATGCATCTGGTGTTGCACGCGATTTTTATGTGGTCGCATCAACTGACGGGTAATTTGTAGTGCTTGCGGTGGTTGGTTAGCCAATTTCTTGGCCTGATTAAGTGCGTAACCGAGCAACTCTTCTTGGGCGATCACATCGTTGATGATATTCAGCCTGTGCGCTGTGTTAGCATCAAAACTTTCACCTAGAAGTAATAGCTCTGCCGCCTTCTGATAACCCACCAATTCGGGTAAGAGTAAGCTTGCGCCAGCCTCGGGCACTAGGGCCAAATTCACGAAGGGCAGTTGGAATTTAGCTGTGTTGTCGGCATAGACCAAATCACAATGCAACAGCACCGTTGTGCCTATGCCAACGGCTGCACCAGAGACCGCAGCGACCAGTGGCTTTTTGAGTTCCAATAGGCAAAATAGGAAGCGCACCGCGGGGTGATTTGGACCTAAGTCACTATTTTTCAAAAAGTCAGCAACATCATTGCCCGAGGTGAAACAATTATCTTCGCCATGGAGCATAAAGGCACGAATGTCGTTGTCTGCTTCACCTTCGATCAGGTATTCTGTCAGTTGTTTATACATATTAAGATCAAGTGCATTGCGTTTATCTGGGCGATTAAAGCTGATAATACGAACGCCCTGATCATCCCGAACCTGTATATGACTCATGGGTTGTTTTCCTTTACGACGACATTGGGTAGACATGGAGTTTAAGACATTGAAACCGATATTCAAACAGATGTTTAATTTTGTCGCATTATCCTGCGCATCATTTTCTGTTTTCGCCAGCGTAGTGATGACCGAAGGTCATGTCCGTGCAATGCCTGATACAGTGCCAAATACCGCCGCTTACTTTACGCTCGAAAATCATAGCGATAAAACGGTTCGCCTTACCGGAGTGACCACTGATGTCGCAAAGGAAGCGCAATTACACACTATTATTGAAGAACAAGGCATGGTCAAAATGCGCCAAGTTGAAGGCTTCGATATTCCATCCCATGGAAAATTATCCCTAACGCCGTCTGGGGAGCATGTCATGCTAATCGGACTCAAAGCCCCATTAGCCTTAGAGCACCAAGTTAAACTGCAATTAGAGTTTAACAATGGCGAGAATATGACGATTACACTGCCTGTTGCTAAGCAGGCCGAGAATGCTGCTGAACATGAGCATCATCACCATCATTAAGGAGTCACTTGATGCAAGTAACATGGAAGAAGGTCACCGGAGTCGGTTTATTTGTTGTTTTAATTGGTTATCTTGTGAGTGTCTGGTGGAGTATTGAACCCGATACTCTGACACCACAACAGCTGACGGCCACAGAGAAGAATGTCGTGGGTTATGCAACCACTACGTCGTTGATCCTGACCGTTGAAACATTGCTGGATAAACAGGGTGGTTGGTTATCAAACGATGTGATGCCACCTTCGATTTTTATGGATAACATGCCTGCGTTTGAGTACGGCGCTTTAGAGCAAGTCCGTGATTTAGCACTGATTATGCGTAAAGAGTTTAGCCGCTCCCAGTCTCAATCCGCGGCGGATAAAGACTTAAGCGAAGCGCAGGCGAAGCTGAACATCGACCATACCAGTTGGTTAGTGCCAAGCGCTGAGAGCGAATACCGCGATGGCGTTAAGCTGCTCAAGTTGTATCGCGCACGCATGATGGATCCAAACAATCAGGATGCCCAGTTTTACGCTCGTGCCGACAACCTTAACGAGTGGCTCAAAGAAGTTCAAAAACGTTTAGGCAGTATGTCGCAACGTTTATCGGCAAGTGTTGGGCAAGAGCGGTTAAATACTGATTTAGCGGGCGATAATGCCGCGCGTCAATCGACTCCCAATTTAGCCAGTCATCAGGTGAAAACCAGCTGGTGGAAAATTGATGATGTGTTCTATGAGAGCCGTGGTGCCTCGTGGGCACTGCTGAATTTTATGCGTGCAGTCGAAGTCGACTTTGCTGATGTATTGAAAAAGAAAAATGCTGAGGTCAGCCTAAGACAGATCATTCGTGAGCTGGAGGCGACTCAACAAACAGTTTGGAGCCCTGTGGTACTTAATGGCAGTGGTTTCGGTCTAGTCGCTAATCATTCATTGGTTATGGCTAACTATGTGTCCCGTGCGAATGCCGCGGTGATTGATTTAACGAACTTGCTATCTCAAGGTTAATTATGAAAAAAACACTCCTCGCCAGTGCGGTATTAGGATGCTTAATGGCCACTTCTGCCCAAGCGGCAACAGTGGTTGGGTTTAAAATTGGTGGTGATTACTGGCGCGCCGATACCAGCGGTACTTTTGCCGACAAGGGTCAGCCACAACAAGGTTTTGACTACAGTTCATCGGCACAAGGTAGCTACTGGATTGCGGTTGAGCATCCGCTGCCGTTTATCCCGAATCTAAAAATTCGTGAAAATAGCTTAGATCAGAAGGGCAGTCTGACTAATGCAGACTTCAGCTTCAATGGCCATGATTTTACGGGTAATGTAACCAGCTATACCGATCTTAGTAACACAGATTTTGTGCTTTATTACGAGCTGCTAGATAACGACATTCTGTCTTTGGATCTCGGTGCTGCCTATAAGCTAATGAATGGCTCTTTGCGCGTCCAAGATGCGGGTCATCCTGAAGAGAAAGACGTCGATAGCGGCATTGTGATGGGTTATGCCAGTACGCACGTGAGCATGCCTGGTCTAGGGTTATTCGGCTTTGCGGATTTAATGCTTGGGGTGAACGAGTCTAACGTACATGACTATGCCATCGGCTTAGGCTGGGAGTTTGACGGCGTGGCGGTGGATACCCGTGTGCGCGTTGGTTATCGTGAGTTTGCCTTTGATGTGAATAATTTCTCTGGCATCAGCGCCGATACCAAGTTTGACGGTTATTTCGCGGGCGTAGAAATTGATTTCTAAGCGCTAATGCGTAAGCAATAAAAAACCGCCATTTAGGCGGTTTTTTATTGGCGGTTAACGCTTAACTTATTCGACTTTTAAGCCGTTGTTGATGGCGATAACGTCGTCTTCATTTAAGGTTCCGGCGGCTTGTTTCAGCGCAACAATTGAGTTGATGTAGCTGTAACGTGCATCAGATAGCTTACGTTTTGAGTCGTACAGGTCACGGGTACGGTTCAGTACGTCAACAATGGTACGAGTACCGACTTCAAAGCCCGCTTGTGTCGCTTTTAACGCACTTTCAGAAGAAATCACTGACTGCTCATAGGCACGGATAGAGCTGATAGAGGCACCCACGTTGTTGTAGTTGTTACGAACGTTTTTCACTACACTACGGTAGGTTTGCTCTAACTTCTCGCTCGCTTCCACATATTGGAACTGCGCTTCTTTTACCTGTGAAGTGACTTTAAAGCCTTCGAAGATTGGAATGCTTAAGTTCACGCCTACGTTCACATTGTCAAAATCAGGCTCATTCACATCGCCAGTCTTTTGCTCTAACCCTTTGTTATAGCCAGCATTTAAACTCAGCGATGGCATGTGGCCCGCTTTGTAGAGGCTAATGGTCTCTTGGGCGATATCTTTACCGATGCGTTGAGTCATCAGATCGACACTGTTGGTCTCAGCAATCTTTAACCAGTCGCTTGATGAGCTTGGTGCAGGCGTTACCGCAGAGAAGCGGTTTGTGTCGAGCACGTTTAGAGCTTTGTGATCGATACCTGTGATTTCACGCAGGGCTTCGTAACTGTTAGCTAGCGTGTTTTCTGCCAAAATTTCAGTGGCCGAGGCTAAGTCATACTGAGCTTGCGCTTCATGTACGTCGGTAATCGCAGTTAAACCCACGGCAAAACGTTGTTTAGTTTGCTCGAGTTGACGTTCAATCGCACGTTTTTCAGCGCCTTGGAACTCGTAGTTATCTTTAGCCGTTAACACATCAAAGTAGGCTTTAGTCACACGAGTGATCAAATTTTGCAGTGCAGAAGCATAGTTAGAATCGGCTTGAGAAGCGGCTTTTTCGGCAAGACTTAAGCCAACCCAAGCGCTGTGATCATAGATCACTTGATTCAGCTTTAGGCTTCCGGTCAATCCACTGGCATCGCTCTTAGGATCATTCCATGCTTTGTCATAACCCACGTTAGCACTGATGGTTGGTAACAGTGGTGCACGGTTTTGTTCGATCTTTTCAAACAAGGCATTACGTTGAGCTTGTGCTTGTAATACTAGCGGGTCGCTCGTCAGTGCTTGTTGATATATTTGCAGTAAATCGTCTGCTTGAACCGCTTGAGCGGAAGCTGCGAGAGTTAATGCTGCGCATAGAGAACGGATCTTAAATTTCATTTGCTGTCCTTATTAGACAAATTCTCCAAAAGGAGAAATATGTAACTTCGTTTAGACTAAGTAATGCCTTTACCAAGGCGGTTTGCGCTTCCCGACGCTTCCCGATACAGCTAAAACTTAATGTCGTAGAGTCTAAAAACTCCCACACGTTCAAGTCAACTGCGAAGTGTAACAGATTTTATTTTAAAAATGAGCCAAATTGCCTTGATAATAGGCGAAAATTTAACGCTTAAGGATTGAAATATGAAGCCTGCTGGTTTTTCACAAACAGATGTTGAAATTCTCGAGAAAAAGTCACTGTATCAGGGCTTTTTTGCCTTGGAGCAGTTTACCTTCAAGCATAAACTATTTGCTGGCGGTTGGAGTCAAGCCGTTACCCGCGAAGTATTCGAACGCGGTCATGCCGTGGTGGTTCTGCCCTATGATGTAGCGCGTGACAAGATTGTTTTAATTGAACAAATTCGATTTCCTGCATTAGCGACAACTAAATCTCCTTGGCTAATGGAGTTGGTCGCGGGTATGATTGCGCCCGACGAAACGCCACTGGATGTCGCGCACCGCGAACTGCTGGAAGAAACGGGTTTAACCGCCTGCAATATGCACTATGTGAACAGCTATCTGGCAAGCCCTGGTGGAAGTACGGAGCGTTTCTATTTCTATTGGGCCGAAGTGGATTCATCTAATGCGCAAGGTCTGCACGGATTAGCTGACGAACACGAAGATATTCGATTGCATGTTTTAGACCGTGAGGATGCCTATAATGAGGTCGTCAGCGGGGCAATAGACAATGCGTCGACCGTAATTGGATTGCAGTGGTTGCAATTAAACTATCAGCAACTGGTTAAAGTTGGATAAAAGTTTGACTACTTCAACATCGCACCGAAAACCGCGATATCAACCTAACGTGAGCGACTTTTTAGCGCTGTGCGGGCGTAACTATGGCTATATGCAAAAGTGGTTACCGCTCGATATCGAAGTGGGCCAGTCTTGGCAACTCGAAGGTGACGTGGGTGTATTAGTGATCCGTATTTTAGAAAATACCAAATATACTCAATTAGTTGAGATCTCACGCCCAGTTCAAATCGTGGAGTTTATTAATACTCCCAAGGTGTTAGTGAGAATTTATCACGATGCTAAATTAGCAGAAGTGTTAACTGGTCAACAGATTTACCAATTGCGCCCAGTGTATGATTACCCCAATTTACGCATGTATCATAGCGATGAAAAGTACCAGGTTAATGCATTCCTGGGGGAGTTATTGAAGATTGGTTGCCAACAACGTTTGGTGTGCCAATCTTAGAATTGGGTATTCAATGTGCTGAAAGAGGCTGTCTCTTACTCAATAGCTGAAGAAGAAAGTGTGCGCATAGTGCAAGTCACTGATCCGCACCTTTTTGCCGATCCTGAGGCTCAGTTATTAGGGGTCAACACCAGTAAAAGTTTTGCTGCTGTGCTTAATACGATTCGTGCTGTTAACTATCCCGCGCACCTGATGTTAGCCACGGGCGATTTAAGCCAAGATTATTCCCCCGAATCCTATCGTCAATTCGTGGTCGCGGTGGCGCCACTCAACTTACCTTGCCATTATCTTCCGGGTAATCATGATGATCCGCGGATTATGTTTCTGCATATGCAGGGTGAGCGGATTTTTGGCCAACAACGTATCCTTGCGGGTAGATGGCAAATCTTAATGCTGGACTCCACCGTGCGGGGAAAGCCCGGCGGCAATATGGCCGAGAGTCAATTCGGACTCATTGAACAGGCCATAGCCGCACATCCAGACCGTCATACCTTACTGGTGATGCACCATAACCCTATCTTGGTGAACTGTGCTTGGTTAGACCAACATTGTATGGATAATGGCACTGAGTTCCTCAGACGTGTCGCTCAATACCCACAGGTTAAAGGCTTACTCTGGGGCCATGTGCATCAACAGTTGGATACCGACTACGACGGCCCCCACGGCGCGCTGCAATTAATGGCGACGCCTTCTACTTGTATCCAGTTTAAACCACAATCGCCTTATTTTGCCCTCGATGGACTGCAACCGGGTTATCGTTTGCTGGAGCTGAAGGCCGATGGTAGCATCTGCACTAATGTGTATCGCGTGCCGGGAAATCTGTTTTCCCCCGATAAAGATTCCAGCGGTTATTAACGCGAGTGACCGCAGCTTGAGGAACTATGCTGCTCTATATTCACGGATTCAACAGTTCACCTTTCTCCGATAAAGCGGTGATGACGGCGCGGTATATGGCCGAGCATCACCCGTCCTTAACGTTCCATCAGCCGCAATTACCCAATACACCTAAGGCAGCGATGGCCTTGCTACAGCGTTATGTTGAGGCGGCTAAGCAAGCGAATCAGCCGCTTAACTATATTGGCTCGTCCCTAGGCGGCTATTTTGCGAGTTACTTGGCCGAGCGTTATGGTGGCAGCGCCGTGTTAGTGAATCCGGCGGTAAAACCCTTTGAGCTGTTCGATGAATTTATGGGACCGCAATTTAACCCTTATACCGAAGAACACTACCAGGTATTGCCAGAACATAAGCGCGAAGTGGCTGAATTTAATACGGCTGTTATCCGCAATCCCGATCGTTTTTTGGTACTATTGCAAACGGGCGATGAAGTGCTGGATTATCGAGAAGCACTGCATAAGTATCACCATTGCCAATTGCGGATTGAATCCGGTGGTGATCACAGTTTTGTGGGTTATGAGCGATATTTGCAAACTGTAAGCCAATTTTTACACTTACCTTGACAAACAGTCATCCAGAGCCGCAACATGGCCGGATATAACAACTTATAGCGTACACTATGACGAATCAATACACCTCTGACGCCATTGAAGTTCTTAACGGACTCGACCCAGTTAAACGCCGTCCAGGTATGTATACGGATACCACCCGACCTAACCACTTAGGCCAAGAGGTCATAGATAACAGTGTGGACGAAGCCTTAGCTGGCCATGCCACCAAAATTGAAGTTGTGCTCCACACCGATAACTCCCTCGAAGTCACCGACGATGGTCGGGGGATGCCAGTCGACATTCATCCTGAAGAAGGTATTCCAGGGGTCGAGTTGATCCTCACCAAATTGCATGCTGGCGGTAAATTCTCTAATAAGAATTACCAATTCTCCGGTGGTTTGCACGGTGTGGGGATTTCAGTCGTTAACGCCCTGTCTCGCCGTGTCGAAGTGACAGTGCGTCGCGATGGTCAAGTGTATGATATTGCTTTTGAAAATGGCTTTAAAGTTGAAGAGTTAAAAGTTACTGGTACTTGCGGTCGTCGCAATACGGGTACCCGAGTGCATTTCTGGCCCGACGCCAGCTATTTTGATTCGGCGAATTTCTCCAACTCTAAACTCATCTATTTGCTGCGTGCTAAGGCCGTTTTGTGTCCAGGCCTGAGAATTAAATTTACCAACAAGCAGACCAACGAAGTCCATGAGTGGTATTACGAGACTGGCTTAACCGATTACCTTAAGGCGGCGGTTGGCGATAACTTAATGTTGCCTGAAGAGCCCTTTATCGGCAGTTTTAAAGGTCAAATTGAAGCCGCAGATTGGGCCATTACTTGGTTGCCTGAAGGTGGCGATGCGATTAATGAGAGTTATGTTAACCTCATTCCCACGCCACTCGGTGGTACCCACGTCAATGGCTTCCGCCAAGGTTTGCTGGAGTCGATGCGCGAGTTTTGCGAATTTCGCAATCTGATCCCCCGCGGTATCAAGCTGTCGCCTGAGGATATTTGGGATCGCGCGGCCTTTATTCTATCGGTGAAGATGCAAGACCCACAGTTTGCCGGCCAAACCAAAGAGAAACTGTCGAGCCGTCAAAGCTCGGCCTTTGTCTCTGGCATTGTGCGCGATGCATTCTCACTGTGGCTCAACTCTAATACTGAATTGGCCGAGTCATTGGCTGAGATGTGTATTAACAACGCGCAAAAGCGCTTAAAAGCCGCTAAAAAAGTAGCCCGTAAAAAAGTCACCTCAGGCCCAGCATTACCGGGTAAATTGACCGATTGTAGTGGCCAAGATCCAATGCGCGGCGAACTCTTCCTTGTGGAAGGGGATTCTGCGGGCGGCAGTGCTAAACAGGCGCGTGACCGTGAGTTTCAAGCCATTATGCCGCTGCGCGGTAAGATCCTGAATACTTGGGAAGTCGATGCCTCGCAGGTGTTAGCATCGCAGGAGGTACATGATATCTCTGTGGCGATTGGTTGCGATCCCGATAGCAACGATATCTCCGAGTTAAGATACGGCAAGATTTGTATTCTCGCCGACGCGGACTCCGACGGGCTACATATTGCAACTTTACTCTGCGCTTTGTTTCTGAAACATTACCGTGTGCTGGTTGAACAGGGCCATGTCTATATCGCTATGCCACCACTGTTCCGTATTGATATAGGTAAGGATGTTTACTACGCCTTAGATGAGGCTGAAAAAGAAGGCATTCTCGACCGTATCAGCGCCGAGAATAAAAAGGGTAAGGTTCAAGTGACACGCTTTAAAGGGCTGGGTGAGATGAACCCTCTGCAATTGCGTGAAACAACCATGGATCCAAACACTCGTCGTTTGGTTCAGTTAACCATTGATGACGTAGAAGAAACTGACTCACTAATGGATATGTTGCTAGCTAAGAAACGTTCACCCGATCGTAAAAACTGGCTCGAAGATAAGGGTGACATGGCGGTACTTTAATGTTGTGCACTATTGCCGATAACAATAAAACTTAGGCATAAAGAAAATTACCATGTTGTATCTAAAAACTAATAATTATAAATATTTAAAGGTGTTCTCAGCCTATCGGACCCTATTGGCGAGTCTGGCGTTATTATCGAGTCAGGCTGCCATTGCAGGGTCTCAATCGATCATGATTACCGTGTCAAAGGGATTTGGTTTATCCCTTTATGCCTCCGATCTCGGGGATGCAAAACAGATTGCCATGGGGTCGAATGGCACGCTATTTGTGGGTTCAAATAAGAGTGGCATTGTGCATGCTCTGGTAGACAGCAACCAAGATGGTCGTGTCGATAAGCGTTATGTGATTGCCAAAGGCCTGGAGTCCCCCGATGCGATAGCTTTCCGTAATGGCGATCTTTTTGTTGCCACTGAAAATCGTATCGTGCGTTTTATTGATATCGAGCAGCGCTTACGTCGCCCCACTCGGCCAAAAGAGATCTATAGCGATCTACCTGAGTCAGATAAGAAAAGTGCCCGTGCGATGAATTTTGGCCCCGATGGCAGGTTGTATGTTTCTATCGGCGCACCGTGCAACGTGTGTGAGGCGGGGGCGCCCTATAGCAGCATTATTGCGATTAATGTCGATACGGGGGCGAGTGAGCAGATTGCACTTGGCGTTCGCGATGCGACTGGATTCGACTGGTCTCCTCAAGATGGTAAGTTATGGTTCGCCGATCAGGGACGCGATTGGATGGGGGATAACCTACCGCCCGATGAAATCAACCGGGTCGATGTCATTGGTAGCCATTATGGTTTCCCGTATTTGCATGCCTCGTCCGTGGTAGAGCCTGCCTACGAAAAACCTAAGAATTTAAAAATTACCGTCCCCGTGTATGAGCTGCCGGCCCATGTTGCTCCAACGGGCCTCGCGTTTTACCGTGGCAAGCAATTCCCTGAGATCTACCATAACCAATTGTTTGTTGCTGAAAATGGTTCTTGGAACCGTTCAAGCAAAGTAGGTTATCAGATCGTCATGTTGAAACTCGAAAATGAACAGGTCGTAAGCCGTGAAACGGTAGTGAGTTTTCTTGATGGCGAGTTTCCCGTTGCCCGTCCCTATGCTTTGTTATCTGGGGGAGATGGGTCAATGTACATCTCGGATGATTTGAAAGGTAACCTGTATCGGCTGTTCTATAGGGATGGCGATAATACTGAAGAACCACAGGAACTAGAAGAAAATGAGTGACGCGATCAAGTTAAGCTTAGATGGCGTAGAGCAAATGCCCCTGCGGCGCTTTACCGAAGAAGCTTATCTGAATTATTCCATGTACGTCATCATGGACCGAGCCTTGCCCCATATCGGTGACGGTCTCAAGCCGGTACAGCGCCGGATTATTTATGCTATGAGTGAGCTCGGTTTATCGGCTCAGTCAAAACATAAAAAATCAGCCCGTACAGTCGGTGACGTATTAGGTAAGTACCATCCCCATGGCGACAGCGCCTGTTATGAGGCTATGGTACTGATGGCGCAGCCATTTTCCTACCGTTATCCGTTGGTCGATGGTCAAGGTAACTGGGGGGCTCCAGACGATCCTAAGTCCTTCGCGGCGATGCGTTATACCGAGGCGCGCCTGTCCAAGTTCTCCGAAGTCTTATTGTCTGAGCTTGGGCAAGGTACAGTCGAGTGGGGCGCTAACTTCGATGGCACCTTGAAAGAACCTAAAGTACTGCCCGCACGTTTACCGCATATTTTACTCAATGGTATCACTGGGATTGCGGTGGGTATGGCGACGGATATTCCGCCACACAACGCCAGAGAGCTAGTTAATGCCTGCGTGGCTTTGCTTGATGATCCTAAACTCGAGCTTGAGCAGTTGATGGGTTATGTGCCTGGGCCAGATTATCCGACCGAAGCCGAGATTATTACCCCGTCTGCCGACATTGCCAAAATCTATGAAATGGGTCGCGGTTCCTTAAAAGCCCGAGCAGTCTATAGCGTCGAAGCTGGTGAGATAGTGATCACCGCACTGCCACATCAAGCCAGTAGCGGTAAGATTTTAGAGCAGATCGCCGCTCAGATGCAGGCGAAAAAACTGCCTATGGTAGCGGACTTACGTGATGAGTCTGACCATGAAAACCCTGTGCGACTGGTGGTTGTACCGCGCTCAAACCGCGTCGATTGCGATCAACTGATGGCGCACTTGTTTGCGACCACAGATCTTGAGAAAAGCTTTAGGGTAAACCTTAACGTATTGGGCCTCGATGGTCGTCCACGTGTCAAAGGACTGAAAGAGCTATTAACCGAATGGTTAGAGTTCCGTGTCGATACCGTTAGACGTCGTCTCGAGTATCGCCTAGATAAAGTCCTAGCAAGGTTACATATCCTCGAAGCCTTGATGATCGCCTTCCTTAATATCGATGAAGTGATTGAAATCATTCGCTTCCACGATGAGCCAAAGGCCGAGTTAATGGCGCGCTTTAACCTGACGGATAGGCAAGCCGAAGCTATCCTCGAGTTAAAATTACGTCATTTAGCCAAGTTAGAAGAGTTTAAAATCAAGGCTGAGCAGGATGAGCTTGAGGCTGAGCGTGAGAAATTAGAACAGCTATTAAGCTCAGATCGCCGCTTAAAAACCTTGATCAAGAAAGAATTAATTCAAGATGGCGAAACCTATGGCGACGATCGCCGCTCACCGATTGTTGAGCGCCATGAGTCCCGTGCCTTAACCGAGCAAGAGCTGACGCCGAGCGAGCCAGTGACTGTGGTGTTATCTGAAAAAGGCTGGGTGCGTTGCGCTAAGGGCCATGATATCGACGCCGAGTCTTTGTCCTATAAGGCGGGCGATCAATATCTATGCAGTGCGATGGGGCGCAGTAATCAGGCGGCGGTATTTATTGATTCATCGGGACGCGCCTTTGCGACCGACAGTCACAGCCTGCCATCGGCGAGGAGCCAAGGCGAGCCGATCACCACGCGCTTTAATATGGCGCCGGGTGAAACTATGCAGCATGTGATTTTGGGTGAAGACGAGCAATGTTTCCTGCTCGCCACCGATGCAGGTTATGGTTTTATCTGTAGTTACAATGATATGGTGTCACGTAACAAGGCGGGTAAAGCCCTGTTAAGCCTACCGACGAATGCCAAGTCCTTATCGCCGAGACCGATTGACCGCAATCGCGAGATGTCGATTCTAGCCATCACCAATGAAGGACGTATGTTACTGTTTTCATTGGAAGCATTACCACAGTTGTCTAAGGGTAAGGGTAACAAGATTATCGGTATCCCGAGTGAACGTGCTAAGAATCGTGAAGAGCTGATGACCCACTTACAACTTGTGCCTGCTGACACTTCGGTCACCCTATGGGCGGGTAAGCGTAAACTCACCTTAAAACCGAGCGATTTAGAGCATTATCGTGGTGAACGTGGCCGTCGCGGCGCCAAGTTACCGCGCGGGTTACAACGTGTTGATAGCGTTGAATTAGGCGAAGGTGCAGAGGTTTTACCAAGCATTTAACTGGTAATTTGAGCTTGCGTAAGCTGTAATCGAAGTTAATCAAAGCCACTTGAGTGGCTTTTTTATGACTAGAGTTATGCGCTAAAGAATCACTTATCTTAAATACAAGGCATAAAAAAACCTACCGCAAGCGGTAGGTTTTTATTAGCGAATATCCGAAAGGATATTAGAAGTCGTAACGTACACCTACAGAGAATACGTTGTCGTCTTGTAAGTCAACTTTGTTACCCGCTACGACATGATCACCACGGTACATTGCGTATTGGCCATATACCATAGTTGATTTAGATAAACGGTAGTCTGCACCAAGGTTAACGTTTTGTACGCTGATATCAGTACCAGTTGCGCCACCTTTGTTTACGTTTTTGTAGTAGTTACCGAAACCAGCTTCGTCTGAACCGTATTCAGCTTTCAGGTTAACACCGTTTAAGGTGTAAACAACGTTCACAAAGTAAGTGTTACCGTCAACAGAGCTGTCAGTTACGCTTTCAGAGTTTTGGAATAAACCACCAACTTTGAAATCACCAAATTTAACTTGAGCTACACCACGGTACGCGTCAACACCAGCGATACCTTTGTTGTAAGCAACTGCTACATAGTAGTTTTGCTCTTTAAACTTGCTATCACCCAGAGTCGCGCTCAGAGCGTATAAGCTTTCGTTAGTTTTAGCAGTAGTGTCATTATCGTCGAACAGGTAAGTTGCGTTTAACGTCACTAAGTTAGCGATTTTTGGAGAGTAGTACCAAACACCGTCAGCGCTACGAGTTTGAGCACTTACTAAACGGTCGATATCCGCGTTGGTGTTACCAAATACGTCAACCGCGCCTTCAGCTTGTTTGAATACAGTGTCGTTACGACCCACTAACACAGTACCTGCGTTAGTTTTTAAACCTAAGTAAGTGTTACGAGCTTTGAAAACATCACCAGAGCCAGAAGTGTTTTCAACTTGGAATTCCATTTGATAAACAACATCATAGCCATCAGCGATCTTTTCAGAACCTTTAACACCTAATAGAGAGAAGTTGTTTTCTAAATAGGTACCAGCGTTGTTCTCATCGGCATAGTTTGCGTCTAAGCCGTTAGTACCAGATTGTAGAGTTGCACCTGTCTCAGTATTGGTTACTGCAAGCTCTAAACGACCGTAGAAGCTTGGGCCTTCGGCTAGCGCGCCGAATGAAGCCAGTGCCAGTACTGATGCAACTGATGCAGAGATGAATGTCTTTTTCATGTTTTGTGCTCCCTCGAACCTAAGTTCTTTTCCATTTTTCATGGTTTTTGTGTGGTTTAACACATTTGTTACTGGAATCGGTAACAAAGTTGCCGCCGATTTTTACAGTTTTACGACTTGCAGGCTGTGTTGCAGATCATGTTTTTGGCTCTCCTTGTCCATATTCGGGGTTTTTTAGGATATTTCCGTATATCTCAACCGCAAATTGGAGTGAAAGTGGTAAAACAGTATTTTTCACTTACTACTAAAGGGGTAGGTAAAGCGCTGTGGCTTAAGTGAGTCGGCGAGGCTAACTGTAGCATATACTAATGTTGTCGCAAGTTTGTCATAAATGGGGAGAGAGAGTGCTATTTAGTATGAGGTACAATAAAAAAGCGGCCAAAGCCGCTTTTTTATCAAATATCATCACTTTTGAATTAGGATAATACTATTAGAAATCAATACGTAAACCTACAGTAAACACATTGTCATCTAAGTCTTGTTTTGTACCTGCTAGCATAAGGTCGCCGTCGAAGCGAGTGTAGTGACCATAGACCATAGTCTTAGTACTGAGCCGGTAATCTGCGCCTACACTGAGCTGTTGAAGGTCAACATCGCTGACTTGTTCAAGGTTGCCACTGTCCTGACTGCCAACAAAACGGCTGACATATTTACCTAAACCTGAGTCATCTTTGCCGTAAACCAACTTAAACTTCACATCGCCCATCAGGTAAGCAGCATTGACAAAGTAGGTCTCACCCGAGAGGTTGGAGAATCTGTCATCAATATGCTCACTGTGCTGATAAATCGCGCCAAAGAGGAAATCGCCAAATTTTGCTTGGGCAACACCACGGTAGGCTTCGATGTTTTCGATGCCATCATTATAAGCCGCCGCAACATAGTAGTTATGGGCTTTAAAGGTCTTGTCGCCTAAAGTGGCGCTTAAGGCATACATTTGATCTTGGCTATAAACTTCGTTGCCTTGGCTATCACGTTGATCATAGTTATCACTCATCAAATAGGTGGCATTGAGGGTGATAAGATCGGCGATCTTAGGAGAATAATAGGAAATGCCATCGGCAGAGCGAGTTTGGCCTGCCAGTAACAGGTCGATGTCAGCGTTGGTGTTGCCAAACAAATCAAAGCCGCCTTCGGACGCTTTAAATACTGTATCGTTACGGCCAGCTAATACGGTACCAGCAACGCTTCTAACGCCTAAGAAGGTATTACGCGCATTGAAGGTTTTATTCGAGTTATCAAAGTTTTCTACGCCAAATTCCATTTGATAAATGATATCAAAGTATGGACTTACGCTTTCAGAGCCTTTAACGCCAACCCAAGAAAAGTTGTTTTCGAGTACTGTGCCATCTTTCTGATTTTGAGCGGCATAACCTTTTTCTGAATCGGTAATACTCAGATCGACATGGCCATAAAACTCTGGGCCATCGGCTAGGGAGCTAAATGAGCAAAATGCGAGACTAGCGGTAATCGCTGTAGCGAGCAGATTCTTTTTCATCTTCATTTTCCTGTACTTATATCATTATTTTTATGCAGCAAGAGTTACCTCAATCCGCTGCGGAGGGTGGAGCTTTGGTGCTCGCAGTGTGACAGGCAAATGAAATTAAAATGTGATCTGGATCATTGGATATTGAAATGGCCATGTTTTTAACATCATGTTTTACAAGCTTAAAACGAACTTTTAATCTGATTTTACCTAATGTATGCGCCTATGATTCAGGAAAGTGTTAATTACTACATTCGCCGCACTTTTGTATCTGAGTGCAACTTGACGGTGCTTGGCTGAGATAGATTTCGGTTTTTTGCCCAAATCGTATAAAATCCACTGCGCATTTTTATTGCGTTATGCTGCTGTAGATTGTTTTTCGCATCCTCTAAGGGCGGCCATTGTTAGTTAGATATAAGGTAAGTATTGATGACTGAAGCCTATCAGAATCGCTTTGGTGGCATTGGCCGCTTGTACGGGCAAAAGGCGCTCGCTAAATTTGCCACCTCCCATGTGGTGGTGATTGGCATTGGCGGCGTTGGCACATGGGCGGCGGAGGCTTTGGCGCGCAGTGGTATTGGTCAAATCACCCTGATTGATTTAGATGATATCTGCGTGACTAACACTAACCGTCAAATTCATGCACTGACAATGACAATCGGTGAGTCTAAAGTGGCTGTGATGGCGAAGCGGATCCGTGCGATCAATCCCGATTGCCAAGTCAATGAAGTCGAAGACTTTATTACGGTCGACAACCTTGGCGAGTATTTGCTTGGGGCAAAGGCGGGTGGCAATATTGATTATGTAGTTGATTGTATTGATGCGGTTAAGCAAAAGGCGGCGCTGATTGCTTGGTGTAAACGTCAAAAAATCAAGATAGTGACAGTTGGCGGTGCGGGCGGGCAAACGGATCCGACGCAAATTCAATTAACCGATCTGGCAAAAACCTACCAAGATCCTTTATTAGCCAAAGTGCGTAATATTCTGCGCCGTGAATATAACTTCTCTAAAAATGTGCAGCGCCGTTTTGCCGTCGATGCGGTGTTTTCCAGTGAGCAATTAGTTTACCCCCAAGCTGATGGCTCAGTCTGTAACAGCAAGGCAACGGCCGAGGGCTCTATGCGTATGGACTGTGCCTCTGGCTTTGGCGCCGTCACTATGGTGACAGGCACCTTTGGCTTTGTAGCTGCTAGTCGTGTACTTGCTAGGCTCGCGCAAATTGCAAATGAATAAGTTGCGAATTAATAAGGTGTGCACTTACCTTTAACAACAAAAATCCACAGCCAATGCTGTGGATTTTTGTTTAGTGGCATTAGCGCCGCTTCTTACTTTCCTTATAAAAGAGCACTCGTCATTTTATAGGAATGACTCTCGATCACGCCTTGTTTTGCGAGTATGCGCTTGCTAGAGCGAAGCAACCCAGTCCAGTCTAGAAAAGTAAAATAGCCAAGTTATCAAATCGCAAAGTCGTGGTTTGTGGTGAGTTTGGGAGCGTTGCATTGGGTGAGGGGAATACGGATATTGAATTTTGCTCCTCCGAGTGCCGAGTCCGCTTGATAGTTCATGGTGCCTTTTAGCAGTGTGGCGGCATTAAAGGCGGCGGATAAACCTAATCCTGTCCCACCTTTACTCCTGTTGGTGGTAAAGAAAGGTTCGAACATATGCTCTGCCACCTCGGGCGGAATCGGGATACCATTGTTTTCAATACTGATATTTACATAGCCTTGCTCTAACTTGGCTGTAATCTGAATTTGGTTATTTTGCCGATCTTGGAAGGCATGGGTGAAGGCGTTGGAGAGAATATTGCTAACGATTTGATTGAGTAGGCTGACATTGGTTTGGATGTTGAGTGCAGGCGCAACCTCTAGCTGGGTTTGTGCTGTTAACTTGGGATACATTATTAAGGTCGATTCTAAAATCTCCTGCAGCTGACTTTTTAAATTAATGCATTGATGTTCTTCGTGACTCCGATCGATGGCGATCGTTTTAAATTTTTGGATAAGACTGCTGGCTTTGGTGATATTACGGACTATCAGCTCACAGCTTTCCTGATACTCATCTAAAATCGCATTGATTTCGTCGAGAGTGGCATGCTCGCTGTGAATAAGAACAATCAGCTCCTCGATATGGTTCAGTTGAGTGCTGGCCGCCGTCAAACAAATGCCGATCGGCGTATTGATCTCATGGGCAACCCCAGAAACGAGCCCGCCCAATGCCGCCATTTTTTCCTGCTCGACTAACACCTGCTGCGCCCGTTTCAGTGCTGTCAGTGATTGTTCTAATTCCTGGGTTCTTTCTTTGACTTGCCTTGCGAGTTCTTCCTTATAGCTGCGCTCGAGTTTTAGCAAGCGTTCTCTGTCTTCTAAGGAGGTTTGCAGTTCGGCTTTTGAACGTTTGAGGGCTTCAAATGAGCCGCGTAATTGTGCCTGCATGCTATTGATGGCATCGGCTACTTGGGTAAATTCATCGAGTTTTTGTTTGCGATCAAAGGCTAATGGTTCCACATCTGTATCGAGATCGATACGCTTACAGTAATTACTGAGTTTGTCTAAGTGCTTAGTGATGTTGTACCAGACCAAAAATAGAATAAACCCAGCCACCAGGAAGGTTTTAATACCATTGGATAGCAGGATGAGGATGGCTTTATCGTAGAGGCGTTGATAAATGGCATCCATATCCACTTGTACTTCTAAACTGCCGACATTGATATTATCTGTGGGCGACTTATACACCAGAGGGAAGGTTTTACTGAGAGTATTAGTTGGTTTCTGAACGCCAGAATTCCACGCCTGGCCACTGTCGTCTTTGATCGAAATATAATTGATATCAGGTAGTTGGATAAGGCCATTCAGTTGAGTATTAATCAGTCTTTCATCTATCACCCAGATACTGGCGGCGAGTACATCGAGGTTGGCTTTGTCAATATTGGAGAAAACACGGTCGATGCGAGTGACGTCGCTACGGTAGTCGTTAACCAATTGGTAGGCTGTGGTCATTAAGGTAATCAAGGAGCTAAAGAGTACGATAGACAAGGTGAGATGCCTACCTATTGGGCTTTTGAGAAATTGGCTAAAGAAAGTTGGCATCTTAAATTATCTATAGCTAATAGCGAGTTGGATGCTTATAAGCATAGACTCAAGCATTCTGATTGTGCATTTTATCCCCATGAAATATCCCGCAATTTTGACCGATAGAGTGGCATTAAACTTGCTTTATGCCGTTAAAGTTCAATTTTTTGTCGCCGGGATAACATTATGATTAAACTCAAACTGGATTCAGTGAAATTGTTTAGCCCTAAAAGGATGATGTTTCGGGTCATGTTGTGGTTAATGGTAAGCTGCGCTGTGTTGTTGGCGCTCCCATCCAACGTGCTCGCCATGCTGGCTTTGGATAAGTTTGTCCCCGAGCATGCTCACTTCGTTGGCCTTGGGTTGATTATCTCAATTGCTTATTTTTTAACGCAATTATTGAATCTTGGCTTAGATGAGTCGATTCGTCACTTAAGTGATAAACGAATGATTGAAACCATTGAGGCTAAGGTCAATCTGATGGATCGTGCCGAGCGCGCCTTATTACGGGAGTTCTTTTTACAGGGCGCCACCATTTTGACATTGCCGCAAAATGAGCCCGCGGTAAAAAGTTTGCTTAATGCCTGTATCCTCGAATGTTTAGGTAACGAGCGCCATTATGCGATTCAAGGGCCTACGGCGGATTATAAAATTTCGATGAAGGCTCGCATGTATCTCAATCGCGGAGTACTGCGTTTACCCGCGGGAGAGCCGAGTCAGGAAGAAATGCAGCATTTGATTAAAGCGCGCCCGCAGTTTTTAAATGGTTTAGTGCAAAACCGTAAACACGCCGCTTGATTCGGGTTGGGATGTAAAGCGGAAACCGCAGGCACAAAAAATGGGGGTTAGCTTAACCCCCATAACAACGTGCAATTTTTACAATGAACAGAATAACAATTTGGAAGCAAAAACTACGATTGTTGCGCGGACTTCACGATGAACATCCAAGTGATATAAGAAATTATCCCTATAGTGCTAAAGATAACGATCATTGAAAGTAAACCAATTGGGTTACCGAACATTAAATCTAACCAAAATGCCATGATTGAAATCCTCTTTCCTGTGAAGTCCCCTCTACACTAGCGCCGTTAGCGGCAAGAAATACTGATCTTGATCAATAAAAAATCGACATCTTAAAACAATGTTGTAACTACAGTTTAACCCTGTGATCTAGCTCAAATTTAGGCTTGAGTGAAATAGCACTAATCTCGATTGTTTTAGCTTTGTTTCTTACTCTATTCGGGACTAGTCTTAAGGGTATAGGGTACGAAAAAATAATTAAACGATACAAAGATCTGAGTGTTACAAACGAGTTGACTCCGAGATTCAACACTAACTGCATTTTTGAAGGAGACAAGAATGGCTGGCAACAGTTTCAAAAACGGCACTATGGGATACGGCATTATCTTCGCGCCCATGGTCTTACTTTTATATCCATTCTATTGTTTAGTGACGAGCGCGTATTGGGGCGCTGCGCTTTGCTTAATTGCCCTTGCCGTGATTCTCTTTTTAAATATTAACAAACTTATCCGTAATTTAAGGCACTTAGAGCGCGCTGCCCATCATTTAGGTGAGGGGGATTTAAGTTATCAGCTCGATGAAAAAGATGCGGGTGTGTTTATTATGGTCGTCCATAGCATCAACCGCATGGGGGAAGATGTCAGCCGCACTATCCTATCCTTAGTTGATACCAGCGAGTGGATGAAAAAAGTCGCGACCGATATCAAAGCGATCAGTGAACAGGCAAAGCAGGGCGTCCTCGAGCAGGAACGGCAAACCGAACTTGCAGCAACGGCCATGACGCAAATGGTCTCCACAGTACAAGAAGTATCACAAAATGCTGCCAGTACGGCTCAAGCGGCAGATATTGCCCA
This sequence comes from Shewanella sp., assembly GCF_047975355.1. Taxonomy (GTDB): domain Bacteria; phylum Pseudomonadota; class Gammaproteobacteria; order Enterobacterales; family Shewanellaceae; genus Shewanella. The sequence continues at coordinate 42,046 of NZ_JBKEDJ010000053.1, forward strand.
AGGTTCGGCTAAACACGGTGATGAGTTAATTGGTACTATCGTAAATAAAATCAACGATATGAAATCGCAAATTCACCAAACTAGAAACGTTATCGAACATCTTGCCGCCGACACTAATAGCATTAGCAGTATTATTGAAACCATCTCCCAAGTGGCAGAACAAACTAACCTGTTGGCGCTCAACGCGGCAATTGAGAGCGCACGTGCTGGTGAACATGGCCGTGGCTTTGCGGTCGTTGCAGACGAAGTACGCAACTTAGCCAAACGCACCTCAGAGGCCACTGCCGAAATTCAGCAGCAGATTACGATGCTGCAAAAGGGCGCGCAGCAGAGTGTGGAAGTGATGCTCAAGAATGTCACTATTGCCGATGAAACCGCCCTGATGGTGGAGCAAGCTCATCAAGCGCTCGGCGATATAGTGACGCAGGTCGAGAGCATTACCGATATGTCCCACCAAATCGCGACGGCTTCGGAGGAACTGCATGCGGTTGCTGAGGAAATTAACAAAAATATCAGCGTGATGGCGGAGCTTGCCTTAAAGAATGCGCGTCATACCAATCACACTAATTTATCTAGTCTCAAGGTATATAACATGTCGCAGGAAATTGGCTCTTTACTGCATCGATTCCATGTTGATACCAAAGTGTTCGACTCTAACGAAGCCCAGAGCAAGTTATTCGTAAAATGGGGGCCGGAGCTTGATATAGGTATGCCCGAGATCAACCGACAACACCAACGCTTAGTCTCATTAATCAATGAATTACATCGAACCTTAAGTGAGGCATACGGGCTCGAGGCTATTAAACGCATCGTTCAAGGGCTGGTGGATTACACTGCTAACCATTTCTCCTATGAAGAAGAGCTGTTTGCGCGTTTTGGTTATCCACAAACTGTTGCCCATAAAGAAAAACATGCGCAACTCGTTGGTCAAGTGCTTGATTTTCAAAAGCGGGTAGCTAGAGGTGAAGATGTGGCCGATGAATTAATGGCATTTCTAAAAGCATGGCTGGTCAATCATATTCAAAAGAGTGATAAGGACTACACGCAATTTTTGCTTGCCCATGGCGCTGAATAAGAGGTTAGAGTTTTATCAGAGTTGGATTTTTGAGCGGTTAAAACTAATTTGCCAAAGTGTCTCTGAAAAGGGCTTGCCATTGTCAAAGGCAAAGGTATAATTCCCAGCACTTAGAGCCAGCTAGTTGTTTTTGTTAGCTCTAAATCTTGATGCCAGAGTGTTGAAATTGGTAGGCACAGTGGATTCAAAATTCACTGTGTTACAATATCAAATTCACTAAGCTGTTGATTAAAAATGTTAATTGAAAATGATTAACACGCAAAGACGATGCAAAGATTTGCAAAGTTTTTGAAGCTCCAAAGTTGTGCCAGAGTGGTGAAATCGGTAGACACAGTGGATTCAAAATCCACCGCCCTTAAAAGCGTGACGGTTCGAGTCCGTCCTCTGGTACCATACATACAGCCGACATTAAGTCGGTTTTTTTGTATCTAAAATCCAGCATTGTTAGATACTTACCGCTTTAAATCCCGCTTTTTGTTGGTACGTTTATTTCCCTAAATATCACCACTCTGCACATACCGATCTAGGTTAGATCTTTAATCGTCGTGGTTTTCCCATTCTCCATTACCGACTTGATCCCATGGTCTCTTGCTGCGGTACTCGAATACCTTTGGCTAGTGCCAATGATCTGATGGTTCGCGGCTTTTAGGTTGAAGTACGGCTTATCGTTTTTTGCCACTTCATTGGCATATCGGGCTTCGAGAGGGGAGTTGGTTTGAACGGATTCGATACCATTCATGGCACCACTCTTACCCGTGTAGAGTTCGCTGGTGAGGATGACTTCTCCGTTACCAGCCT
>NZ_JBKEDJ010000050.1:0-7315 GCF_047975355.1 Shewanella sp.
AAAATGTGGCATCGGCACATATCAAACCAGATAAAGTCGACTAGACTGAGGCACGAGCAGGAAATGGTTTCCTTGCTTGCGCTATGCAATGCCTTAAAGAAGAAGGAGCAACCTCATGTCAGGATGGTATGAATTAAGCAAAAGCAGTAACGATCAATTTAAGTTTGTGCTTAAGGCTGGTAACGGAGAAGTCATCCTCACCAGCGAACTCTACACGGGTAAGAGTGGTGCCATGAATGGTATCGAATCCGTTCAAACCAACTCCCCTATCGAAGCCCGATATGCCAAAGAAGTGGCGAAAAACGATAAGCCGTACTTCAACCTAAAAGCCGCGAACCATCAGATCATTGGCACCAGCCAAATGTATTCGAGTACCGCAGCGAGAGATAATGGGATCAAGTCGGTGATGGAGAATGGGAAAACCACGACGATTAAAGATCTAACCTAGTTCGGTATGTGCGGAGTGGTGGATCTTGAAGGGCATGTGTGTACCAACAAAAAGCTGGACATAAAGCGGTAAGTATCTAACAATGCTGAATTTTAGATACAAAAAAACCGACTTAATGTCGGCTTTAAGTCCCCCAAGGGGATGGTACCAGAGGACGGACTCGAACCGTCACGCTTTTAAGGGCGGTGGATTTTGAAAAGATAGTGCTTAAAACCACTTCTATTTTTCAGTAAGTTACGACATCATTATCGCACTTTGCAAATTCTTTGCAAAACCCACATCAGACTCTGACCATGAGCAAACAACTCGAACGACACGATATCTCAGACGAATTATACGTCTATAAGCAGGACAATAGCGAGCGTTGGTACGCGCGGATTAAAATTGCTGGCAAGTGGATTGCCAAAGCGACTAAACAGAAGGAAAAAGAGAAAGCCATAGCCATGGCTCACCGCCTACAAATGGAACTAGGGATATTGCAGGAGCGTGGCCTTTTTGTTAGCTCCAAACGTTTTCGCGATGTAGCAGAAAAAGCCATTAAGGCTATGCAATCAGCCCTTGATAAAGGTACGGGAGCCGTTAGTTATAGAATTTATATTCAGTTGCTTCACAAATACCATATCCCGTTCTTTGACCGCACTTACATCACCTCTATCGACAGTGAAAAATTGCGAGCATTTGACTTATGGCGTGCTGAACAATTTGGTCGTGAACCAACAAAATCCATGCTTCAGAACCATAACGCGGCTATGCAGATGGTATTTAAGGAAGCTGTAGACCAGAAGTGGATGCTAGCCGCTCAAGTGCCATCCCTATCAACCAAAGGGGCAGAGTCACAACGCCGTGCTCACTTCACACCTGAAGAATATGAAAAAGCCTTTGATGCTGTGGTTTCTTTGGAGGAAAACAGCCGTAAAGAAAAGACCAGACAAATCCGTGAATTGCTCATCGATTATATGGAGTTTGCGGTCTACACCGGCATCAGAGTTGGTACTGAGATGGATAACCTAACGTGGGGTGATATTCGCTTCCAGACCAACGGCAGTGCCGTTCAGTTCTTTATTACCGTCACCAAAGGGAAAACCATTAAGCACACTGGCACTCGTGAGATTGTGTGTCGCGAAGAGATCCTGTCGAGCTTACAATCATTACGCGAACGATTCCCAAACCGGAAACCCACAGACAAACTCTTCCGATTAGCCGATGGTAGTACTACCAATGAGTTATCTAAAGCCTTCAAAAAAGCGCTGACTAACGCGGGCTTGGAGAACTCACCGCATGGTGATAGGTCACTTTACTCTTTACGCCACAGCTATATCACTTGGCAACTCTTAGCGGGGGTGAATATGGAAGTCTTGGCGAAACAATGTGGTACCAGTGTTGCGATGATTGAAAAACACTACAGCCATGTAATCCCTAAGATGTTCAGTAAGGAGTTGTCTGGTGTTGACCTCGGTGATGCAACAGTCAAGAAATCGATTAGAAAGCGCAGTGAGAAGCACCTTAATATATTGAAAGAAAAGTATAAAGAGTGGGAAGCACACTATAAAAAAGTGGGTTGTATTTAAATATAAAACAACGCTTAAACTCTAAGAGATGCACGAGTTGGTAACAACTCGTGTGGCTCACAATCAAGCACTTCTGCAATCTTATACAACATATCAAGCGTTAAGTTTACCTCAGCTCTTTCTATACGGCCGATGTAACTACGGTCAATTTCTGCCCTTAACGCTAACTCATCCTGAGATAAGCCCCTGAGCTTTCTCATTTTACGCATCGCATGACCTAATTCAGTCGCTAAAGTTTTCATAGTGTCTCCTTGATCACAAGGCAACCACTATGTGAATTTGCTTACCAACTAACCACGGATTATAATCCGCATTTGATGCTTATAGTCCTCTTTTAAGCCATTGAGCACACTTGAGTTCTGCATATACAGCAACCAATAGCTCTATTCACATCACAAGGAAAAGTAATGAACTCCTATAACGTCATTTTTAAAGGTGAGATCGCAGAAGGAAAAGACCGTCACAAACTGAGTGTGGTCTTAGCAAAGTTTCTTAAAATTCCAGAAGAAAAAGCACACCTACTGTTTTCTGGTAACCCTATATGCATTAAGAAAGCCTTAAGTGAAAGTGAAGCTAATGCACTAAAAGCAAAGCTGAACACTGTGGGTATTATTACTTACGTTAAAGCCTCCCCACCCCAGGCGTCAGCAACAACTCCTGTAGCCTCAAAGCCTGTAACACCACAAAAAGTAGCGACACCAATAACAACTCCACCTGTTACGCCAACTAAGACAAAGCCTGTTATAGCCGTAAAGCCAGCAGTGACATCCTATGATGAGTTAAGTAAAGGTTGGCAAAAGGTGTTTGCTGAGTTTGACCTTAGAGAAGCGGATAAATTAGGGCTACTGGCTTGCGCTAAACATCCAGCGCATAGATCGAGACTTAAAAGTCAGCAGCTAAAGGCAAATTTTGTTGTTAACTTCAACATACTTGCGTTTCTTTTTGGTCCTTTTTATTACTTTGCCAAAGGCATGTGGAAGAAAGGACTTTACCTCACCTTAATGCTAGTCATGGCAAATATCGGTATCTATATGATTTGGGAGCTGTTTTCCGGCTCAAGGTTACTCGATAGATTATTACCCTCGCTTAACTGTGCCATTTTTGCGGTGCTGGCTAATTATGACTATTACCGCTATTACAAGCTCGGCGAAACGACATGGCCTTGGATGCCAAAATGGATGAGTAGTCCAATAACTATAATAACCACCGTAACCATAGTTACTGCTGGACTAGTCTTATTATATTTGTTCGAAATGGGCTCAAATATTCATCGAATAAAAAGCACTGCACTTCCTTACTATAACGAATACAACACAGGAGATGCATTAGACACATACGATGGTTGCGATAAGATTCTGTGGGAAGAGTTTGAAAATGATAGAGGTCTAAAGTTTGTACAATACACATGCATGGTTGATAGGCCAACAGCCGTAAGCAACTACAATGCTGAAATCAAGATGCTAAATGACTTTTATGATAACGAACTATTACAACCGAATGCGATCCCCTCTTACATTGAAAACCAGCGAAAGCAGGAGCTAAGTCTTTGGGCTAATCATGTAATGAAGCCTAAGCGCTATAATATCATAGCTCAATTTTCAATCATTGATAGTAAGGTGAAAGTCATATTTACAGGAGTTGAGATCATATATCCAGATGAAAAAAGAAACATAACTAAATCGTATAATGAAAAAGAATTTTTCCTCAACATCAGAAATAACACCTTAATGGCGGGGCCAGTCTATGATATTAAAATACCTGAATTAAATGTTGATCGTTTTAGAAAAACAATTGAGGACATACATCGTAATAGAGCAGAAATGCGAGAGGACTTTAGTGATTGATAATAATTGCAATGCTTTTATTAGGTAGTTCATTGGTGAATTTATTCTTTACCACGCCACAAGACCAAGTCAATTAAAAAATTGCAAAACACACACAAAACCATTGCAAAACTAACAATTCGCAAAACAAATAACCACACTAAAAGCATGGACTTTAATACTAAAGTACTATTCAAAAGCGCAACACATGCACTTAACCTACAAATAAGTCACACCTCAAACAAATATGATACAAGCCCAAGCTTCGCATAACTTATGTAGCAGTATTTATAGGTTTAAGAATGTCTAATTTATTTCGCCAGCAAGCTGTCGACGAACAAAAGCAAAGACTATATGGGGAAATATCCTTAGCACAACCGCTATCGATTTATACGGTATCATTGTCGATTATCGTTACTGTTTTTGTTGTGGCTATGTTTTTATACTTCTCCCATTACGCCCGAAAAGAAACGGTTCGCGGATATCTAGTACCTGACAAGGGCGTAATTAAAACCTATGCCAACCGCAGTGGGAATGTAGAGGTATTACACGTAAAGGAAGGAGCTAACGTTAATGCGGGTGATCCATTAGTCACTGTCATCGTCAGAAGCAGCATGGCATCAGGGATTGAGCTAAGCGAAGTGCTCATTAGTGAGCTAAAACAACAGCAACTCATTTTAAATGAAGAGCTTAAAAATAATTCTGCATTGAATGCTTCTGAAACCAAGCGACTCGAAAAGCGACTCACTGATTTAATTGAATCAATGGCGGTGGTATCAAGGCAAAAGGCGCTCTTAGACGAAAAGTTAACAATACAAATTAAACAAAATAAGCAGCATGATAAACTTTATAAAGATGGATATTTATCAGAGCTTGATTATCAATTTCAACTATCAAAATTGATTGAAGTTAAGCAAGAATTGGAAAATCTCGAGTCGAATAGAGTTTCAATTAATAGTGAGTTAAATCAAACTCGCTCAGAATTGGCAAGTTTGCCATTTCAATTTAATTTAAAGCAATCTGATGTCTATAAACGTCAATCGGATATTCAAAGGCAATTAAATGAAGCGGAGAACAGTTATCGATTTGTTGTTAGAGCGCAAGAGTCTGGCACGGTTGCATCTGTAAGCGTAGTTGAGGGAGAGTTTATTGCTAATAATCGTCCCCTAATGAGCATTATTCCAACCGGGTCATCGTTGGTTGCTGAATTATTATTGCCGACTCGTAGTGCGGGTTTTGTTAAACAAGGTGATGAAGCTCGATTGCGCTTTGATGCATTCCCCTATCAACGATTTGGTTTTTTGCATAGCGAAGTATTGCGCGTAGATAAAGCCTTATTATTGGATGGTGAGGCCGATTTACCAGTTAAGTTAACTGAGCCAGTTTATCGTATTAGAACAACTTTATCCGCGCAAGATATGCAGGCTTATGGAGAAACCTTTCCCCTTAGAAGCGGTATGTTGTTGGAGGCCGATATTGTGCTCGATAAGCGGACATTGCTCGATTGGTTACTTGACCCTATATACAGCCTACGTGGAAGGGTTAGCTAATGACGATTGCAACGGATAAACAAGCAGCCTTAACCATAACCGAGCGTAATAATCCCATAGATTTGCTTGAGTTCTCTGGCAAAAAGCGAGTGCCGCTGATTTTACAAGCCGAAATGGCGGAGTGCGGTTTGGCTTGCATGGCGATGATAGCAACCTTTAACGGCCACAAGTTAGATATGGCGGCACTGCGTAAGCGCTTTACCGCTAATTTAAAAGGGATGAATTTACAGCAGTTAATTTCATTAGGTGATTCTATTGGGCTTTCCAGTCGAGCGCTCAAGTGCCCGTTGGAGGAGGTGGGTAAGTTAGCACTGCCTTGCATACTCCACTGGGATATGAATCACTTTGTTGTACTCACTGGTGTCACGAAAAAAAGCATCAGCATAAATGACCCTGCTGCAGGTAAACGTACCTTATCGCTGCAGGAATTTGCTAGACATTTTACCGGTATTGCACTTGAGCTGACACCGACGAAGGCGTTTGTAAAACAAGATGAACGCCAGCAAATGCGCTTAAGCCAACTGTGGACCAAAATCAGTGGCGTTAATGCAGCATTGATAACACTGCTGCTCTTATCCGTATTATTACAGGTATTTGCGTTAGTCACGCCTTATTACATGCAATGGGTGGTTGATGAGGTATTGGTGAGTCAGGACCAGCCTTTGCTGATTGTGCTGGCCATTGGCTTCGGGCTGTTAGTAGTGATAAACGTGTTTACCACCAGTGTTCGCAGTTGGCTAGTGTTAAGGGTTTCTAGCCTATTGAATATGCAAATGGGGGTTAACTTACTACGTCATCTGTTGCGCTTACCCATGAGCTATTTTGAAAAGCGGCATATTGGTGATTTAGTGTCGCGTTTTGGCTCTTTGGCACAAGTACGCGAGCGGCTAACAACAGGCTTAGTTGAAACGGTAGTTGATGGAGTTATGTCCATAGCTGTTTTAGTGATGATGCTGATTTACAGTGTAAAACTCACACTTGTCGTCATGGCTGCTGTGGCATTGTATACCTTGATGCGTTTTGCATTATACCGACCACTTCATCGAGCCACCGAAGAGTCGATTCAAGCGCAGGCTAAAGAGCAAAGTAACTTTTTGGAAAATATCCGAGGTATTCAAACCATCAAGTTATTTACCTGTGAAAGCGCTAGGCAAGGTATTTGGCAAAATCGCTACAGTGAAGTCATCAATGCTGACATTCGTTTAGGTAGGCTAAAAATCAGCTTCGATGCAATGAACAAACTGTTGTTCGGTATCGAAAATATCGTGGTGATTTATTTAGCCGCCACGATTGTGATGAGCGGTGGCCTTACCATCGGTATGGTATTAGCGTTTATTGCCTATAAAAATCAAATGACTGAACGAGTGGCAAGTTTAATTGAACAATTAATCATGTTTCGTATGTTGCGACTACACCTTGACCGTATCTCAGACATTGCTCTCCACGAGCAAGAGGCTCATCAAGAAGGCTTTACACCGCTCAATGTTGTCAAAGGGCGCTTAAGTTTAGAGAACGTAAGCTTTCGTTATGGTGAAAATGAGCCCGAGGTAGTTAGCAACCTGAGTCTCGATATTCAGGCGGGTGAATCTGTCGCTATAGTGGGGGCTTCTGGTTGTGGCAAGACCACCTTAGTGAAACTGATGCTAGGGCTGTTAGCCCCCACGAGTGGACGTATTTTGCTCGATGGCCAAGCGATACAGCAGATTGGCTTAACCCAGTAGCGGCAGCAAATCGCAGCCGTTATGCAGGACGATACTCTGCTTTCAGGCTCGATTGCTGACAATATTACCTTTTTCGACCCTGAGGCACATTACGTAAAAATGCAGCAATGTGCACAACTGGCGGCGATTGATATGGATATCGCACATATGCCCATGGGGTATAACAGTTTAGTGGGCGATATGGGGAATCAGTTTTCAGGAGGGC
>NZ_JBKEDJ010000099.1:0-14198 GCF_047975355.1 Shewanella sp.
AAAATCATTGGGCCGCCCTTACCAACACCGAGCGCCATAGCGACTAAGCCCGCAATGCCGCCACAGGCAATCATGCTGCCGAAACGCCCAAGCACGCCGTAGCAAATCAAGTAGAAGAAGCTCATTAAAAACATGCTGTGGCCAGAAAGCCCAAGCTTGAGCCTTAACATGCCCGTCAATGCCACCAGCAGGGTGGCACAAAAGCCGATAAACAAAGAATCCTGTAAGCTCAGGGGGAGTTTTTTATTCATCTTTTGTCTCTGGGTGAATGCCAATGGGTGGCACGTGAACTCTTGCCAAAGTGACGGCTCTGGGCGGCAACCGCCATCTGGCGAGATAATTTAAGCAATTGGATTAACACAGGAAACAGCACGCAGTACACCAGTTCTGGCCAGTTTTTGGGATTCCGCAACGCCTTAGGGGTAATACGTGCACCGCGCAGACACTGGATCTGGTAAATCTCGCGCACTTCGTCCGCCATAAAAGGCAGCAAACTCAAGGAAGCTGCCACCACAAAGGCCCATTTGGTTGGCAAAAAAGCACTTAACACTTCGCCGATACTCTCGGGCGCCGCCGTAATACACAGCCACCAGCCGGGGATAGTCGCTAGAATAATCCGCCCGACCACCACGGCGCCTTGAGCCAAATGGCCAACACCATAGAGCAACAGATACAGACTCAAGGTAATCGTCAGCTGAATCGCACCGAGTTTAACCACCCCCATGATGCTGCCGCGGCGCGCTAAACCATGGAGCACGAGCAAGCCATTGATCGCCACCAGCGGCAGCAATAAATCTGCGGGTAACACAAAAGCGCAGGCTGAGAGCACACAGACCAACAATAGCGATAGCGCACATAGCGTAGTTTCTTGGCGTTCGCGACTCCAACGCCTGCGGGCTCGTAGTCGCCAGCGACGGCAACTAACCCACATAGCGCTCCTCCATCCCCATGGCTTCTTCTGCCAACAGCCCTTGGCGCAGGCTTAACTGCCGCGACACCGCACTGTGTTCCACCAGCCTGTGACTACTCATTAGAATCGCACAGCCCTGCGCCCTAAGACGCTTGAGCAGGAACCATACTTTTCGGTAATAGTGCTTATCCATGCCAGCAAGCGGGTCATCGAGTAACAGTACCTTAGGCTGCAAGCAGGCCAAGGATGCCAAGGCAACCAAATGCTGCTGCCCGTAGGACAATTTATGGGGAGATTGTTCGGCAAGCGCCATCAACTCGAGATCGAGCAGCATTTGCTCGGCACGCTCTTTAGGGAGTTCGAAACGATTCAGGCTAAACTGCATCTCGGCTAACACGCTGGTTTCAAACAGTTGTCGACTCGGTCTTTGGATTAATAACCCTAACTCGGCACCATAGATGCCCAATTTAGGTTTACGACCTAAGACTTTAAGCGGCAAACGCAGCTTTAGGTTGAGCATCCCGGCTAAGGATTTTAGTAGGCTAGTTTTACCCGAGCCATTATCCCCGACCAGAGTCACTATCTCACCCGCATGTAACTGAAATCCCTGCGGACAGCTAAACAAGGGCTGGCTACCGTCGAAACAGAAATCGAATGCCTCGGCGCTGACCAGCACTTTGCCTAAGTGATGGGCGCCTCCCCAAGCTCTCACTGGCACATCCTGCACAGGGGTATCGCTGACGGTGTATATTCCCTCGGATAAACGGCCAGCCTCTAATTGCCAATAGTGCTGGATAATCTCGGCAAACGCCGCCGCATTATGTTCCACCAGCACCAATGCCATGCCTTCGGCAATCAAATTACGCAGCACAGCCAATAGCTCGCTTACGCCGTTATCATCGAGCTGCGCCCATGGCTCATCGAGCAAGAGTAAATGCGGCTCGCACACCAACTGGGCGGCAATCATCAAACGGTATTTTTGACCGAGGGAAAGTGTACTAACTTGAGTGTCGAGCCGTAAAAACAGCCCGACGCGCCGCAAGGCTAACTGCACTTTAGGCAACATATTCTCGGCAGGGATACCGAGATTCTCTAGGGCGAAGGCGACTTCGGCGCCCACTGTTTGCCTAAGTAGCTGGGTTTGCGGATCCTGCATCACTAAGCCAGTGATCAGCTCTGGGTGACGCCAAATATTCCCCTCATGAGGGCGATTCTGCACGCCCGCACGCAGGTTTAATAGACTCGATTTACCCGACCCCGTTGGCCCGCTGACACAATGGCATTGACCAGCGCTAATCCCTAGCCTGACCTCCTGTAATACAGGGGTTAATTGGCTGCCATAGTTAAAGCTGACACCGTCGAGCTCGAGTAATTTCATCTTAAATTTGCCAGTTCACACCCACGAAGAACTGACGGCCAGCCTGAGGCAAGGCTTCACTCTGGTAGTAGTTCTCATCCAATAGGTTAGTGGCGCGCAGATACACTTCTAACTTATCGGCGATCAGCGGCTGCACTAAGTTGATATCCACTAAGGTGTAATTATCCAGCGACTGTTGTTGGTACTGGTTCTTCCCGTTTACCTTCACCTGGGTCGCATAAACCTGATCGAGGATGCGTTCCACATTGAGGTGGACTTGCGTCTCGAATGGGAACTCGTAACTCATTTGCCAGCGCAACTGGTGACGAGGACGATATTGCAGCGCATCTAAGGTATCGTCACCTTCCATTTCTTTCGAGTCTAGGAAGCTGTAGGAGAAGCTCAGATCTAAATGCTCAATCGCATGGTTATTAATTTGAAAATCAATCCCTTTGAACTCATAGCGCCCCATATTTTGGTAGAAACCATCGGTATCTTTGGCGATGTAATTCTTCGCATCCGTGTAAAAACCGTAGAGCGAGAAGTCGGTGCTGGCGGGTAAGTTTTGCTCCAGACCTAACTCGACATGCTTAGATTCTTCCGCTTCTAGCTCACTGTTACCTGATGATTGCGAGTACAAGTTCACCATCGAAGGGAAACGCACTTTACGTGCCACACTTAAGCTTAGGCGTGAATCAGGTACCACCTGCCAGTAGCTAGATGCCATCGCCGAGTAGTTATCATCCGTACCGTCTGAAGTATCGAGTGAATGGAAAGCCCCGCCCAAGGTGAAGCCATAGTTATGTTCTGACTGATACTGATATTCGGCCGCAGCAGTATATAACCATGCAGAATCATTTAGGTTTTCAGCGCCGCCAGAACCGCCACCGCTACCATTGCCGCCGCCAGAACCTGTTCCGCCGCCGCTACCAGTGCCACCACCAGAGCCTGTTCCGCCGCCGCTACCCGAGCCGCTGCCAGAACCTGAACCAGTGCCTGTGCCCGAGTTATTCCCTGTACCGCTGCCTGTATTGCTTGAGTAAGTATCGACGACTGACTTCCAACGCTGTTCTTCTGCGATCACAGAGGTGGTTAATAGTCCGGCCTTATGGAAATCGGTGATCAGCTGTAAATTGACCCCTTGCACCACGGAGCGGCCATCTTGAGTTTGCGTCAATGCCTGATAGGTTTCATCGGCATAGGCGGCTTCTAAGGTATCGCTTTGATTGTGATAACCAAATCCGCGCAGGGTAAAGGTATCGTCAAACTGATGAGCTAAGCCGAGTTGGAAGGTATGCGAATCATAGTCGTCGGTACGCTCATACTTGAGCTTACCGCTGCCAGTACCATCACGTGAGGGTTTACCCCACTCGCCATTACGCAGTGCCATATTGGCGATCAGCTGTGTCTTATCCGATAACCAATAACTGCCTTGGGCATAGACGTTGGTGACTTCTTTATCTGAGTTTGTGCGCTGTTCACCGTCTTGGTTTTGGGTCGGCTCGAAATCGTTCGACATAGGGAAGCCATCGGTCTGCTGACGGCTAACACTCACTAATCCCTGCCAATCATCGCCAGAACCTGCGGCGCTGATATCGCCATTAAAGGTATTGTCTTTACCCGCTTCCAAGCGCCCAGACAGAGCAGGCGCAGTACTGCCCTGCTTAGTAATAATATTGATTACCCCGCCAGCACCGCTTGGGCCATAAAGCACAGAAGTCGGTCCTACCGACACTTCAACCGAGGCAATTTGGCTGGTTGGGATTACGCTTGGGTCGAACTGACCATCATCGGCACTGCTCATGGGCACGCCGTTCACCAGTAAAGTGATATGGCGTGTCTTAAAACCACGAATATCGACCCTAGGAGTGCCATCACCGCCCACACGGATATACACCCCAGGCACATTCTTCAGCACTTGATCTAAGGTCTGCGCACCTAAAGCGCGGATTTCGGCTTCGTCTATGCTCCAATGGGTGGTCGCCAATTGCTCGGCATCGGCACCTTCGCCATGGACGACAATGACTTCATTCACATTTAGCAGGGGATCGCGGGCGATTTCATCGGCGTTGGCGGTAAAACTCAACCCAATCGCAAGCGCTAAGGACGACACTCTAAAGGCGGTATTTCTGGTAATCATATTATTGTTGTCATACAGGAAATTTAAGATGTGCCCCCTATTGTGGTCGGAGAAAATTCCGTCTCAACCGAAAAAAAATCAAAAACCAACTCAGATCGACTAATTGCAACAAATGGAAAATGAGATGCATCACAAAGAGACAAAATGTCCAACATAGGCAACGGTATCGACAAAAAGACCCATCTGGGTCACATTTTTTAGCATCTCAAAATGAGACTATGGTAAAAGTCACACACTCGTGGGTTGCATCTTGACACTGACGGCCTCGGCCTTTAATTTGAGCGAAAGATTCTTATTTACCCGCTCTTATCCACTCGGTGTAAATGACTTTAAAAAGAATGGATTAACATACCGCTGACTGCCGGAACTTCAGCCACCACCTTCATCTCGTTACCTTTGGAGTTTTATTTGCCCGCTCATGCCCTGTCTGAAGACCTCAAGTCTCTCATCGACAAACTCATTCAATTGAAGCAGGTTCCACCGACGGAGCCGATAGTGCAGTTATCCTTAACAACTGTTTCTATCCCTTTGATTTCATGGCTGGCATCCCAAACCCAATATCCGCGTATCTACTGGCACGGACGCGACAAGGTTGAAGAAGTGGCGGCAATTGGCGCCTGTAAAGACTTTAAGTTTGAAGCTGGTGTCGATGACAACACATTAGCGGATGTCTACGAACAGCAGCGTGCCTTAACAAATAATCCGGAGATCCGTTACTACGGCGGCGTGGCGTTTGACCGCAGCATCGAATCCTGGCCGGAGTTTGGCAACAGTCGCTTTGTGCTGCCCCGTATCGAATTTAGACGCAGCGCGAACCAATTCAGTTTGCGGGTTAATCTCAACTTTGCCGATAAGCCTCCAGCAGAGGAAATTGAGCTTGCCATCGCCGCGCTTGAAGCCGTGATGCCCGCTCGTCCACTCGCGCCGCCCAATAAGCTCACCCTATTGAATCGCAAAGATATTCCAGATTTTCCACGCTGGAAGACCTTAATAGAGCAAGTGGTTGAACCCAAGTTTAATCAAGAGACACCCAAGGTGGTACTGTCGCGCCATACTCAGCTCGAGGTCAATGAACAAGTAGACCCTTGGATGGTGTTAGCCTGCTGGCAGGGGCGTAATCCCAATAGCTTCCAGTTTGGGTTCCAATTTAGCCCCGAGCGCACTTATATCTCTTGCTCGCCCGAGCGCCTATTTCGCCGTCGTCAGCAAGAACTGTTTACCGAGGCACTTGCTGGCACCACTGTACGTGGCCTGAACCAAGAGGAAGATACGGCACTAGCCAATGCACTGCTCGAGGACAACAAAAACAGCATAGAGAATCAGCTGGTTCGCCGTCATATAGTCAACATGCTCACCCCTTTGAGCCAACATGTGGGTGCCGAAGAAGCAGCTACGATTTTTAAGTTGAACCATATTCAGCATCTCCACCGCGCCATTCGTGCCGAGTTAAAGCAGGGCGTGAATGACTTTCAATTGCTAAAGGCGCTGCACCCAACCCCTGCGGTAGGCGGTCTCCCCCGAGAGTCTGCCATGCGCTTTATTCGCGAGCGTGAAGGCTACATGCGCGGCTGGTACGCCGGTGCCTGTGGCTATTTCAATAAATATGAGAGTGAATTTTCGGTGGCTATCCGCAGCGCCTTGATTGAACCAGGCAAGATCAATCTATTTGCTGGTGCGGGCATTATTGCGGGCTCAGATCCCGAGGCTGAATGGCAGGAGCTAGAAAATAAGCTAGCGACGATTATGTCAATTTTGATCGAACTTTAACGGCAAATACCTATATTTCGCATCAATAGCCATTGGCTTTGGTCTCAGTGTAGAGCCGCTCCTGCTCACCGGACTCAATCAGCTTTTTATGCTCAATATCAAAATGTTGCTTTAGCATTCGCCCCTTTTCTGTATTGGCAAAGGCAAAATAGGTTTCGGCGGTGAGCACTCCAGGAATAATCACAAACTGCTGCGGCGCCTTCAATTGGGGGACGAGAGTCTCTATATTCTTTCTGTAATCCAGCACGGCATCCGTTCGCCCCGCATTCACGCTATTTAGCATGCTTAAGATATCGCTGCCTTCCTCATAATACATAGGAGTTGTCGTCAACATGTTATAGCGGTAGGCCAACATGGCTTGCACTCTCTTGTGGGATAAACTCTCCATCCCAGCCCAAGTCGCTGCAATTTGAGGGGTGACGGCGGCATCGATAGAATCAAGTTCAACGGGGTTTTCACTCAGTAGACTATTTTTCACATCCCCTTTATAAACGCTGAGGATCATATCGACTCTATTGGTTTCAATCATATAAAGCGTGCGGGCGAAGGGTATAAACTGTACATCGAGTTGCCAATCGGGGGCTGGAAACGCCCGGCGGAGAATATCGAAGTAATAACCCGTCTCATCGGGATTGGAGAAACCTTGCCACGAGGCGGTGACCAGATGGATCACAACGGGTTTAGCCGGTGTCGCGTAAGCGCATAAACTCAATAAACTAAAACACAAGGCCGCAAGAAATGATCGCATCGCTTTCTCCTCCCATTTCCTAACAGTGTAGAATAGTTTCTATACCCATGCTGTGACCATATTGATTACTCGCACTGGAAAAATGCGGCTAAATTGCTTGGAATATAAACAGTAAGCTTGCATCTTCAGGCCTGGTCACTATAATGGCGACCCCGATTTCAGCACGCTGATATTGGGTAAAATAACAACAGATCATTAGCGGGTTCCCTCACCCCGCCCTACACAACTAAAAAGGCCACATATGTTAATGTTAACTCCTGCGCAGCTTCGCCGCGCACTCCTGCTATTAGTGGGATTTCACATACTGATTATTTGCGTAAGCAACTACTTGGTACAACTACCGTTTCAATTGTTTGGTTTTCACACCACTTGGGGAGCTTTTAGTTTTCCCTTTGTGTATCTCGCGACCGATCTTACCGTGCGAATCTTTGGGCAAACACCCGCCCGTAGCATCATCCTCAAGGCCATGGTGCCCGCGTTGATGATTTCCTATGTCATGGGTGTGGTATTCCATCAGGGTAGCTTCCAAGGGATAGATTCCTTAAGCCAATGGAACACTTTTGTGTTTCGCATCGCCTTCGCCAGCTTCGCGGCTTATTTGATTGGCCAGTTGATGGATATCACTGTCTTCGCCCGTCTGCGCCAGAGCCGTTCCTGGTGGGTCGCGCCCGCGGCATCGACCATTGTTGGTAACTTAGTCGACACCTTAGTGTTCTTCAGCGTCGCTTTTTATGCCTCGACAGACAGCTTTATGGCGGCCAACTGGCCTGAAATCGCGACCGTGGATTACAGCTTTAAGCTCCTCGTTAGCTTAGGGTTATTCCTGCCCGCCTACGGCGTCCTGCTGAAGGTCTTACAAGACAAGATCTTGCAAACCAGTCCACAAAAATCATTTTCCTGATTAACTCAACTGGCCAGACCTGTTATAATTTGAGCAGTTTTTTGTTCGGCCCCATTGCGTTAATGCGCAATTGGGGCTGATTTTCTGTGAGAGAAAATTATGTATTCAATTGAAATTAAAGCACTGACAGCTCTGACGCCTGAGTTGACCACACAGCTTATCGAACTGAGCAAGCAAATTCCCGAACTCGATCGCCCGCTGACAGACGCAGCGCTAGCAGAACGCCTATCGGGTAAGACTTGCTTGATTCTCTTAGCCTATGTGGAAGGTGAACTTGCAGGCTTTAAACTGGGATACGAACAGGAAGAAGCCGTGTTTTACAGTTGGTTAGGTGGTGTTGCGACCGACTTTAGACGTTTAGGACTGGCTCAAAGCCTGTTGGAATACCAAGAGACTTGGGCAAGCCGCCAAGGTTATAGCCTTATCCAGGTTAAGACCATGAATCGCTTCCCTGCAATGCTCAATCTGTTGATTAGAAATCAATATTTGATTACCGAGCTGAAGGCCGATCCCCAAAGCCTAATCGACCATAAACTGCATTTAAGCAAGTCGATTACCGCCGCTTAAGGGCGGCTCTGATAAAAATGTGCATTTTTTTGCGAGAAATAACTTGCAAACGCAAGTGAGAATGATTATCGTTAACTTGCGTTCCAAAACTCATCTTTAACACGGATGACTGGTAATCTGACGTTGTTAAAGTGCTCCTGAGTTTGCAAGCACGACATTGCTCACACACACTCTTTTGTGGCCGGATTCATCATCCGGCTTTTTTTTGCCTTTTATTCAGCTAATCAATCCATTAGCGTTCCGAATACTGCTATTCTAGGATGAAACTTCGGTGCATTGGCCGGAAAAATGTAAGCCATCGTAAGGGTTGTTTTGCTGATCTTCCTTCGCCTCGTGGTACAAGCCAATGGTGAAGATAGACCCTTTGCCCAGTACAGAACTCACCTCAATGGTGCCACCGATGCGTTTGATAATGCCGTAACTGAGTGATAATCCAAGGCCAGTGCCGTCTTTACGCGTGGTGTAAAAGGGGTCGAAAATCCGCCCTAGCTGCTCTGGTGGTATCCCAGAACCTTCATCCTCAACCTCGATTTTGACGCCAATAGGCATATCCTGCTGTACCCAATCATAGGTGCGTACCCAAATCCGTCCCTTACCATCCATCGCATGGGCGGCGTTAACTACAAGGTTAATCAGCACTTGTAGTAACTGTGGGCGATTTACCTGTACAGGACAACTGGCGTTCAGTTCAGTGATCAGCACAACTTCTTGTTTTTGAATAGAGTGTCGTACTAATACCAGCATTTCCTCGATGATAGGCGTAATAGGATGCATCTCTAAGGGAGCGTTAAACTCCCCAGGGCGACTATATTGCAGCAAGCTGCGGATAATAGTGCTTATACGGCCAACCTGTTGAATAACCAGATCGATTTCTTCTTTTACCACCTCGGCATTGTCACCAAGCTCGTAACGCAATAGCTCCATATTGCCGAGGATTACCGCCGTTGGATTGTTAATCTCATGGGCAATCCCTGCGGTTAACTCACCCAGAGCGGTTAACTTCTCATTGGTCACTAACTGCTGGCGAGTCTCGTTGAGCAGGGCCACGTTACGCTGCAACTCTAAGGTCTTATCCTGCAAGCTACGAGTCCGCTCTTCGACCTTCATCTCGAGTTGTTCGGCGGCAGCTTGAATTTGGGCATTCCGCCGTTGCAATAGGTCGAGCATACGGTCGAACTGTTCGGCAAGATTCGACAGCTCGTTATCCCTGTCTAGCCCTAAGGCGCCAATACGCACATTGCGCCCAGACTGGACCGCTTGCACCACATGGTGAATCCGCTCAATCGGTTGCAACAGGCTGTAGGCGCCACGGTAAACCAACAACCCCGAGATCAGTAGCACCAGCATCAGAATAGTGCCTAACTCTATGATATTTAGCAGATAGTTGTGGATAAAAGGCGATTCAGAGAATCCGGTGTAGATCATCCCGACACGCTGTCCACGAATATCTTCCAAGGGCGCATAGGCGGAAATAAACCAGTCGTTAAACACGAAGGCGCGATCGACCCATAACTCACCTTGGTTTAGCACTTTTTCGCGCACTTCCTCTGACACTAAACTACCGAGCGCCCGCCCTTGGGATTCATTGGGCTGCGGAAAAAAGTGCAAAGGCACGTTGGTAGAGACACGAATATTATCGAGAAAAATGGTGACAGTACCTATGGAACGCTCGGGCAAGGTGCCCTTGTCGTAAACGAGGTCACGGATATGGTCGACGATACGGGTATCCCGATTAAATAACACGCCACCGTCGAGGTACCATGCCACTTTGCCTTCCAAATCGGGGATAGGCAGCAAACTGCGACTCAGTAAACCACGGTCTTCGACCTGTTTATTCGGACTTTGCGCCCGCAGGGTCGCCAGCAGTGGAATAGCCGCCCTTTGGGCTAAATCAGGATCGATACGCGCTAAGCGATCTGGCGGTAACACCATCAATCCCGAATAGGGTAATAGACCACCCATTTTAGGAAGAATCTGTCGTAAATCAGGATCGGACGCCGCTTCAGCTACACTGACAAGCCTTAAAAAATCCAGGTCGAGTTGTTTTTTCTGCTCATTTAAAAAGGCATCTATGCTCGCCCTATGACCTAGCTCACCGGAAAGGATTGGCCGAAAATCATTCTGAAAAGTCCATGAGGTCATCACTCGTTCTAGCTGTTTCTCCTGACGAACTTGCACCTGTTGCAGCGTGTTCTCGGCGACAGCTAAATCGGCTTTTACCTTCATAAACAGTTGTTTGCCTGTGTAACTGATATTCCAGTAAATAGTGATAAACACTAAACTCACCAAGGTGAGCAAAATTGGCAGCAGCGTGAGGATCAGAATGCGATAGCGCACTTTGGCCTGCATTTGCTGCCAACTGACACCAAAAAAGTGAGTAAAAAAAGACACTTAGAACTCCTGCTCGTCGCTAACGTCAAACCACTCTTTATACTTGCGATCTAAAGTCTTGCGGGAAACGCCTAAGTCCCTCGCCGCCGCCGATTTATTGCCAGAATGCAGGTCAACCACGCTAGTCACATGGTGTTTTTCCACTTCTTTCAATGGCCAATCTAAGGGATAGCCTTGAGAAGCCGAAGACTCAGTCTTCACCTGTTGTTTCCAATATTCCGCCGGCGGCTTGCCGAGCAAGATGCACCGTTCAATCATATTGCGCAGTTCACGGATATTACCTGGCCACTCGTGTTGTTGCAGTTTCACCATATCCTCATGGCTCCACACAACTTCACGCACGCCTAATTCCGCCGCCAACTGGCGAGTAAAGTGGTGGGTCAATTCGACTACATCCTCCGGGCGCTCACGCAGAGGAGGAATTAAAATATCCAGCACATTCAATCGATAATAGAGATCACGACGGAAGTTACCCGCCTCGACCTCATCCATGAGTGTTCGGTTAGTAGCCGCAATCACCCGGACATCAATATTGACCTCCTTTTCACTGCCTACTGGGCGAATCGCCTTCTGCTCTAATACACGAAGCAGTGCTGTCTGCATCTTGAGTGGCATCTCGCCAATCTCATCGAGAAAAATAGTCCCGCCGGAGGCAAAACTGAATAAACCTTCGCGATTGCCCTTCGCGCCAGTAAAAGCACCCGCCGTATGGCCAAAGAGTTCGCTCTCAAGAAGTTCAGGGGCAATCGAGCCACAGTTAACGGGCACGAAGGGCCCTTGGCGACCGCTGAGTAAGTGCAATTGCCGCGCAACTAACTCTTTACCCGTGCCCGATTCGCCTTGAATTAATACCACGGCGTTGGTCGGTGCCACACGTTCAATCACTTGCTTAACCGACTTCATGGCTTCGCTACTGCCAATAATGGTAGAGGAATAGCCGATAGAGACTTCGCGGCGCAGCATTAAGTTTTCACGGCGCAGCAAACGACGCTCAATACAACGGTCAACCGCCGACATCATCTGCTCGAGGTGGAAGGGCTTCATGATAAAGTCTGAGGCACCAGCCCGTAGCGCTTTAATGGCCACTTCTAAATCTGCATAGCCAGTCATAAAGATCACATCGGAGCGGCGGCCTTGCTCGTCTAAGGCTTCGTGCCACTCGATACCCGAGCGGCCCGGTAAACGGATATCGACAATCAATAAATCGAAGTGGCAGCGACTACGTAATTGCTCAGCATCTTCAATACTGCCCGCCGTTTCGACTAAGGCGAATTTCTTCGAGAGTGCCTTATTCAAAAAGCTACGCATCCCAGGCTCGTCATCGACGATCAGGACCGACACTGCGGAAGGAAGGGGCTTGAGGTTATTATCTATCTGGCTCATAGTGCTCACTTCTGGACATTTTGACTCAATTGCGACCAATTCTAGCATCGAAACTAGACAAATAGGTCACTATGAACCATAAGAAGCATGCGCTGAGACAATTTGTCTGCAAACTATTTGTCGAGCCTGAGACCGAGGTCACAATTTAGATCAAGCTGTGAACGTAAATGCGCCATTGTTGGTTTGGCATCCTATTTGCTTTCAATCGAACGCATTACAATTTTCGGAACTTCCAACTCAATAGGCAATTGAGTCGGAAACCTATTTTTTCGCCAAGGAGTATCCATGCTAAACGTGAAATCCCATATGAAGTCATTACTGGGCCTGGTTGTTGCTGCCAGCATGCTCACAGTGTTACCCGCTCAATCGGCTGAAGTCATCAAGTTAGCCACCACTACCAGTACTGAGAACTCAGGTCTGTTAAAAGAATTACTGCCTAAGTTTGAAAGTGAATCAGGCTACAAAGTACAAGTTATCGCAACGGGTACCGGGAAAGCGTTGAAATTGGGCGAGCAAGGCGATGTGGATTTAGTGATGACCCACGCCCCGAGTGCTGAAGCAAAATTTGTTGCCGACGGTTTTGGCGTTGAGCCGCGTGGCATTATGGAAAACGATTTCGTGGTGTTAGGTCCTAAAAATGACCCAGCAAAACTGCGTGAAAGCAAAACCGCTGAAGAAGCCTTCGCTAAAATCGCAAAATCTGGCTTACCTTTCCTCTCTCGTGGTGATAACTCTGGCACCCACATCAAAGAGTTGGAAGTATGGAAAGCCGCTGGCGTGACTCCAGAATTCAAAGGTTACACTTCAGTTGGTCAAGGCATGGGCAAAACCCTGCTAATGGCAAACGAATTACAAGGTTACACTCTGTCTGACCGTGGTACTTTCGTGGCTTATAAAACTAAGCTGGACTTAAGTGTGGATTTCGATGGCGGTAAAACCCTAGCTAACCCATACCAAGTGATTCTGATCAACCCAACTAAATACCCAGATCTGAACCACAAAGGCGCGAAAGCCTTCAGTGACTGGCTGATCAGCAAAGAAGGTCAAGCCATGATCAACAACTTCAAAGTTGAAGGCGAGCAACTGTTTAAGGCAACCTATAGCGAATGAGCGAAGGCTGGCTAGCACTGTTACAGCAGGCATTAAGCCTGCTGTTTTCATTGGACCCCGACGTTTGGTCCATCATATCTGTCTCGTTTTCGGTTTCTTTCGCGGCACTTCTCATCACCTTAGTTCCTTCTATGGTGCTCGGTTTTGTGTTGGCGTTTGCCCATTTCCCTGGCAAGTGGTTTGTCACTAACTTAGTGCAAACACTGCAATCGATTCCGACCGTTGTGATAGGTCTACTGGTGTATCTGATGTTGACCCGCAATGGCCCACTCGGAGACCTAAAGTGGTTGTTTACCCAAGAGGGGATGATCCTCGGCCAAATGATGATTTGTGCCCCAGTGATGATTGCCATGAGTCAAGCGGCCTTCACCAGTGTCGATCGTCGGGCATGGGAAACCTCACGTACCTTAGGCGCCTCTTGGATAAGCGCCGTCTGGACAGTCTGCCGTGAACTGCGTATGCCGTTATTACTGGCGATTGTAGCGGCCTTTAGCCGTATCCTAACCGAAGTCGGCTGTTCTATGATGGTCGGCGGCAACATCTTGAACGTGACACGTAATATCCCTACCGCTATCGCACTGGAAACCAGTAAAGGCGATTTCGCCCAAGCTATCGCCCTCGGATTAGTGCTGCTAATCTTGGCCTTGATCCTCAACTTTGCCTTAGGTAGTTTACGTGGCAAAGAAACGCCAAGGAGCCATTAAGCTATGACCCAAGCCAAACTGATCGCCCGTGACTTGGAAATGTCCTTTGGCTCGCGCTTAATATTCAAAGCCCAAAGTCTCGAGTTATGCCAAGGGAATGTCATTTATTTGCAAGGTGACAACGGTTCGGGCAAGTCAACCCTAATGAAGATCCTCGCGGGTTTACAACTGCCATCCAAGGGTATGATTGAAGTAAGCGGCTTTAAGAAGGATACATGGT
>NZ_JBKEDJ010000009.1:0-29516 GCF_047975355.1 Shewanella sp.
AAAGAGCATCAGCGCACTATCGAAAAATCCAAGTAAATATCGTCACCTTGGTCTTCTTCCACTATTACCGTCAACCCGTCGGTACAAGGCACGCCCACCTCGCACCAGGCGATAAGACTATCCACCGCCGGATTACTGCCCTGGGCAAGAACTTCAACGCTGCCATCGGCGCAGTTGGTCACATAGCCTGTGACGCCAAGCGTACGAGCTTTGGTGAGAGTTGCATGTCTGCAACCTACGCCCTGCACTTTTCCCATCAATCGGATCAGCACCCGTTTCATTTTCGTCTCCTGAACAAGGTGAGTTTGTTATTGTTATGCGATATTAAGCATAGCCGAGTTTTCAACTTGCTTGGGCTTAAGCATGAGTAAATGATGGATTTTTAAGTGAAACACAGCAAAGCAAGATAAAAAAACAGCTAACGAGACCGCTGTTAGCTGTGTCGGGCGACATACGCAAAAGGTTGTCCATAAATGGACTAATTGGCATAAAAGTTTGTAGCATTTTGTAACAAACTATTAAGAGGGGCTACTTTACACAATTCATTATTAATTTCAACAAAATGATAGATAAAGCCACACAAATAGGGATTATTTAATGCTTTTTGCTGAAATAACCAGCTAAACCAATAATATATACCGTCACACATTCCAAATAATGGCATAAATTATCGCCTTGTATTCCCAAGGCAGACAAATCTAATAGATTGATGCGTAACAGATCCAAAGGGGAAAATACGGAGTTGATATGAAAGTGCTTATCGCCTAAATGAGCGACGATAAGCCTTTTTAATCACAAGACACAATCACAAGACAAACACGTCAAACGTTAACCCAGTTTAAAGGCTTTTATCTTAGGAAGATGTGCAGCTAACTGCGGAAATTTATGGGGCTGCGTCTCGTCCCATTCGATGGGGTAATAAGGCTTGAGTGCCGCGGCGCTAGCCTCACTGTCGAGCACTTCATCCACACGCGACAAAATACACATGGCTTTATGGGTATTCTTCAACCTGAATTCAGATACACACTTACTGGCGATATCGGCATACTCTTCCGGGCGGTCAATTTTCCCTTGCATCGTCTCTTCGGGATGAAGATTGGGATTGATTAACACCGACTTTAACCCGTTTAAAAAGCCAATTCGCTCAGCCCAATACGCCCCTAGGCCGACCCCGACCATTAACGGTGCGGGATCGTCGCAATACTGCATTTGCTTGGCGACTTCTTTCAATAAATGCTGCATATCATGCTTGGGATGCAAAGTACTGTAGCTGATAAGCCGTACATCTGGGTCAATAAACTGCAACTGACGCATTTTTTCGTGATTACCAGGGCTAGTTGCATCGAATCCATGAAGATAAAAAATCATATTGAGACCTTTTAACAATCTGCCAAACACGGCGCATGCCACTAACCCTAGCAAATATTCATTGTAGAACCTTGCGCTACATCAAACTTTTGCCTGTTGTGCGAGCTGGATTTGCTCAGCCAGCTGCTTAGCATTTTCCCAACGGCTAGCGTTTTCTAATGCGATAGCAGTTTGCGCCGCATTGGGTTTGAGTAAACTCGCCGGATGTTGTGGCACCGCGGCGGGCCACACAAAGCCATTTAACAGTGACATGACGCCCGGATTATCGTTACAAACCAAAATCATATCGCAGCCCGCATCCAACGCAGCTTGGGCGCGGCCTAAATAATCCCCCGCAAAGGAAGCGCCCTTCATGCCTAGGTCGTCGGAGAAAATCACCCCGTTAAAGCCCAGCTCTTGGCGTAGGATCTGCTTTAACCAGTAGGTTGAAAAGCCCGCAGGATTGGGGTCAACTTTAGGGTAAATGACATGAGCAGGCATAATGCCCGATAATTTACCTTTAGCAATCAACTCTTTAAACGGCAAAATATCTTGATTAAAAATCGCCTCAGCTTCACGTTCATCGATAGGTTGCGCGATATGGGAATCTGCCGCCACGCTGCCATGACCGGGGAAATGCTTACCCACTGCGCCCATGCCCGCCTCGGCCATGCCCTCAATAAAACTCTGCGCTAGGGCTATGACTTCATCAGGCTTTGCACTAAAACTACGTTTGCCAATCACTTGGCTAATGCCATTAAGATCGAGCACAGGCGCAAAGCTTAAGTCGATATCGCAGGCGAGTAATTCGATGGCCATTAAAAAGCCTAATTCACAGGCCCAACGTTTCGCTAGAACCATATCGCCTTTTGCCGCAGGCAGAATATCGCCCATAGCCGGAATAAGGGTAAATCCTTCACGGAATCGTTGCACTCGCCCGCCTTCGTGGTCAACGGCAATCAATATCTCGGGACGAATTTGACGGATCTGCTGCACTAAGGTGATTAATTGTTCACGACTAGCAAAGTTGCGGGAAAACAGGATCAAACCACCCACCTGCGGATAACGCAGCATCTCGGCTTCTGCCTCACTGACCTCTAAAGACAGCAGATCCAACATTAGATAACTCATATTTCTCCCTAAAAATTCTTATTCATACTCAAAAAACAACCATAGCGATACTGACCACTGGGTTCACAAAAATCCCCTAAAAGCGAGCCATTCGCCGTCACACTTTGCCCCAAAGCGATTATGTTGCCGATTAAATCGACATTCACCACAAGCTAATTAAGCTGAGCTTATCCGAAGTCTTTCTAATCAAAAAAACTAATGTGAATCTTGATACTAATCTGTGGGATACTGGTCTTAAGCGTATCACACAAGCAAATTTTGCGTGGTTGATGTCAGAAGTTTGCCAGAGTTCATGGCATAAAAACCAGCGTATTGGCGCCATAACTGTAAAGATCATCCACACAGATACTAAAATAAAAATCGAGACACAACAGGACTTCAATCATGATTAGCGTATTCGATATGTTCAAGATCGGCATTGGCCCTTCGAGTTCACACACTGTTGGCCCAATGAAAGCGGGCAAAATTTTTATGCAGCACCTTGCTGACTCGGGCCAAATTGCCCAAGTGGATGAATTAAGAGCCGAACTTTTTGGTTCTCTCGGCCAAACGGGTAAAGGCCACGGCACGGGTAAAGCGGTGATTTTAGGCCTAATGGGTGAAGATCCTGAAACCGTCGACACTGACAGCATCGATGGCATTCTTGAACAAGTGTCTAAAAATGAGACCCTTACTCTGAGCTGCGGCAAAGTAGTGAAGTTTACCCGTGAAGACGGCATCACCTACCATAGACGTAAGACCCTCCCCGCCCATGCAAACGCCATGACACTGTATGCCTACAGCAAAGGCGAATGTATTTTCGAGCGCACTTATTACTCTGTCGGGGGCGGCTTTATCTTAGATGAAGATGAAATTCATCAACGCAACGCCTCACCCGCGTCGCAAATTGAATCAGCACCTTACGATTTTAATAGCAGCGCACAATTATTGGATTTATGTACCGAGCATGGCCTCAGCATTTCTTCCCTGATGATGGCCAACGAGCTTAGCCTTGCCAGCGAAGAAGAAGTCAAAGCGAAACTGTGGAATATCTGGCAAACCATGAAGACCTGTATTGAACGAGGTTATCAGAAGGAAGGTATTCTACCTGGCGGTTTAAAGCTGCGTCGCCGTGCACCAGCACTCTATCGTCGTCTCAAAGCTGAAGGCCGTAACAACGTCGACCCATTAACAGCGATGGATTGGGTCGATTTATTCGCCCTCTCAGTAAACGAGCAAAACGCAGCTGGCGATCGCGTCGTGACCGCGCCGACAAACGGCGCCGCGGGCATTATTCCTGCCGTGCTTTGTTACTATGATACCTTCGTGCAAGAAGTCGATATCGATGTCTGCGCCCGTTACCTGTTAACCGCAGCTGCCATTGGTATTCTGTATAAGAAAAATGCCTCGATTTCGGGCGCTGAAGTCGGCTGTCAGGGTGAAGTTGGCGTAGCCTGCTCAATGGCGGCGGGCGCGTTGACCGAGATCATGGGCGGCACAGTCGAACATGTTGAGAACGCAGCTGAAATCGGTATGGAACATAACTTAGGCTTGACCTGCGACCCCGTTGGCGGCCTAGTACAAGTTCCTTGTATTGAACGTAATGCGATGGGCGCAATTAAGGCCATTAACGCATCTCGCATGGCGCTGCGCGGCGACGGTAACCACAAGGTCTCACTGGATAAAGTGATCAAAACAATGATGGATACAGGTAAAGATATGCGCAGTAAATACAAAGAAACCGCCAAAGGCGGCCTAGCCGTAAATATTGTAGAGTGTTAACCCACTTAAGCTGTTAATTTAATTAACAATTTAATGTTGTAATGCCGCGCTTAACCGTTCAAACCAAAACGATTAAGCGCGGCATTGCTTTTTTATGTTGATTTAAAAGTTAAATCACTGGCAATTTAACATATTTGGAAACCACATTAATCTAGGTTCTCACTGAGCATCGATTTTTACTTTTAATGGGTAAGAACTGTGAGCAATTTGGCAAATCAATTTATTGCTAGCACATAGTCGATGGCACTAGTGATCGCAGCCACTTGGGCTAAGTTACACTCCGCCGGCGTGGCCGATGGGCTATCGGGATACACTTCAGTGGTAGTGTTATAGATACAGCCCGTCACACTGCTACATAAACCAAGTGCTTTCAATGGGTAGTTGATCACCCCGTGTTGCACCACAGTCGAGCCGATAATCTCACCCTTATCATCGGCAGGTGCGATATGGGTAACTTTACTCACACCATCGATAATCGCCTTTTGGAAGGCATCCTGTGGATTTTCGGTATCGCCTACGGCATAAAAACCATCTGGAATGGTGCCGGGGATAAAGTCTTTGCCATCACGCGCGGCCAAGGCTGGACGAAATTCATCTTCATCCGAGTCGGTGGTTTCATGTAAATCCACATGCACATCAAAACCTTGTGGGACGCTTGCCACCAGTGCCATCAGTGCTGCCGATTCTTCTGCTGGGCTATTGGCATAAAACGAGCGGTTTGGATCGATAGCTTTCGGGTTCCAGCGATTAATGGTCTCATAACCCCAAGGGCTTACACACACTGCTACCACTAAGTTTACCCGATTCGCATAGTGAGCCGCGTTGTTAGCCAAAAAGGCCAAGGCGCCATGCACGCCACTGGTTTCGTAACCGTGTACGCCCCCCGTGACTAACACCGTTTTCTTGTTAGGATCGAAGCTTGCTGACTTGACCGCAAACAAAGGATAACGCGCAGAATCAATCGATAAGGCGCCATATTGCACCACACTCAGCCCTATTTCGGCCAGTTGTGACTCCATCGTTTTTAGTGGCGTGACAACATTGTCTTGGTAAGAACGCTTAATTTGCGTGCTAGCAAACCATGCAGCCTTTTCGGCATCGCCCCATTTTTCTCCGACTGTCCCGATTGGGTAAAAACTTACATTCGCCATAGGTTCTCTTCTTCTGATTTTATGTTTTGGTCTTATGGTTAAAGATCGTTAGACATCAAAGCACGAGTTGCATTGGAATATCGCAGATCCCACCGCGCTCGCGAATATCACTTTGTGCAACAAAGCCAAAGTGCTGATAGACAGGCAGCGCATTCACCGCCGAGTTGACGGTAAAAGTGCCGGGATTCCCCTTAGCTAGACACTCAGCTTTAGCAAGCTCCCACAGCTGACGCGACAGGCCTTGCCCCTTGGCAATATCCGCCACAAATAGATGATAAAGATGACTGTTATCCTTCATCCCCAACACACCGACGAGTTCGCCAGCCTCATTCACTGCGACATGATATTGATAACCTAAGGCAAAATAATGCGCCACCGACTCAACCGACATGGCTTTGACTAAGGTTTCTGCGCCCACATCAGTGCACGTGGGAGCGATATAAACTTGTGTAAGCTGCGTGATTAATGCGCTTATCGCTTCAATATCTGTTGTGCTCGCCGCTCTGATCAGCATCTTCATTCCTTGATAGATAACTGTAGCCAGTATTTAACTCCATTCGTTCAACGGTGTGATTAGCTGGATACAAACAATCCAATTATTAAAAAGCCAGAACAGGGTTCTGGCTTTGGCAACAAGTTAACGGGACTTAATACCCAGTGGATTTAAGTCCATCATCCTCGATTACTTTTTCGTCCAGCTGTCCATCCAACGGAACACGTTCGCGTACCATTGTTCTAGGTTTTCTGGCTTTAAGATCCAGTGGTTTTCATCAGGGAAAATTAACAGCTCTGATGGGATCCCCTTACGCTGCATATAGCTGAATGAGGCTAAACCTTGGCCATAAGGCACGCGGAAGTCCTTCTCGCCATGAATAACCAGCATAGGCGTCTTCCAGTTTTCCACATAGTTTACTGGGTTAAACTTCTCATATAAGGCTTTGTTATCTGAGTAAGTGCCGCCAAACTCATGCTCTGGGAACCACACTTCTTCGGTCACATAGTACATGGAGCGCATATCGAATAGACCCGCGTGGTTAACGAGGCACTTAAAGCCATCGTTCCAGTTGCCTTGGATCCAGTTCATCATGTAGCCGCCGTAAGAGCCACCCAAGGCACAGGCATTTTGTGGATCGAGCCATTTTTGTTGTTGGCTCACCGCTGCCAGACCTTTTTGTAAGTCTTCTAATGGCTTACCGCCCCAATCTTGGCTGATAGAATCGGTAAAAGCTTGGCCGTAACCGGTTGAACCGTGGAAGTCCACCATCACAACACCATAACCCGCGCCTGCCCATAACTGGGCGTTCCAGCGACCACTGAAGGCGTTACCAAATGAACCTTGTGGACCACCGTGGACTAGGTATGCAATCGGATACTTTTTGCCTTCTTGGTAGTTAGCAGGTTTGATCCAGTAACCGTAAACATCTTCGTTGTTCCAACCTTTAAAGCTAAATTGTTGGAATTCACCGAATTTGATTTCGGCCAGTTTGTCTTTGTTGACTTCAGTCAGACGTTTCAGGCCTTGACCGTCGGTGTTGATGCGGTACAGATCGCCCGGCTCAACTAAGGTTTTGCTGTCGAAGATCAGTTGATCGTCGGCGATCGCAATCAGACTATTGCTGCCGTCGCTGTAGACAGACTGCACATCACCAAACTGAGTATTCACTTTGAAAATAGACACTTGGCCAATGTCCTGTGCCGTCACATACAGAGTACGGTTGTCCGGTGCAAACATCAGCGAGCTTGGGCTTCTGTCCCACAGCGGTGCCACTTCTTTCGACTGGCCCGTAGTGGTATCACGCAACATGATGCGGTAACGGTCGGCCTCAAATCCGGGTTTGGTCATGGCGAGGTATGCCATATAACGGCCATCACTTGAGAAGGTTGGCTGGGCGTCCCAAGCGATGTTATCGGCGGTTAAGTTAGTGGCTTTGCCACCGTTCACACTCACCTGCCACAAATCGTAGTTTGTCGTCCAAGCTTGATCTTTACTTGGCGCTTTGGCGCTGTACACCACATATTTACCGTCAGGGGTGAAAGTCACTTCTTCCATGCCTGAGAATGGCTTAGGTGGGGTTTCTGTATCTAAACCTTGGGTGATGTCCACCACTTTGGTCAGCTTCTCGCCGTTAAGGGCACCCACAAATAAGTGGTTACGGGCATGATCTTCCCACGTGTCCCAGTGACGCACCATCAACTGCTTGTATTCACGGCCTGTCGATTTACGCTCTTCTTCGGCTTTAAATTTGTCTTTTGAACAAGCTAAGTCTTTACACTCTGGGAAGACGCGCATGCTGAGCACGATTTGCTTGCCATCGTTAGAGAGTTTGTAACCATCGATATCCAATGGCAGATCAGAAACTTGCTGCGCTTCGCCGCCCGTTAATGGCAGTTGGAACAGTTGGCTTGAACCGTTGCGGCTGGCGAGGAAATAAATCGATTTGTCATCGTTTGCGAAGCTGACATCGTGCTCAGTACCCGCAGCAGAGGTGAGCTGCATCGGTTTAGCATCCGCTTGCGTCAGATCGAGAATAAATAAATCTGAGCTCGCCTCTCCCTTGTCATTAACGGTTTTCAGGCCATAGACCAGTTTTGTACCGTCGTGGGACACCGCGGCAGAATGCAATTTGTTGAGTTTAACCAGCTGTTGCACAGTAAAAGGCTTAGGATCAGCCGCGTGGGCTGAACAGGCCAAACCTGCAGCGCCAAGCGCCAATAGGAGAGGAGCTATTTTCATTGTTATATCCATCTTTCGTTAAACACATTCGGCAGTTGTTCCGAATGAAGGGTAAAAACGACCATCAATCGTCTTTGTGAAGATAAGTTTGCCACACTAACGAAACAAAAACGCTCAAGCAAGCCAAAAGGCGT
Organism: Shewanella sp.; assembly: GCF_047975355.1. Lineage (GTDB taxonomy): Bacteria > Pseudomonadota > Gammaproteobacteria > Enterobacterales > Shewanellaceae > Shewanella. The sequence continues at coordinate 8,259 of NZ_JBKEDJ010000009.1, forward strand.
ACTTGAGCGTATTTTTTTGTGACAAATTGTCAGTCAGCCTCGAATGGTCTTATCGAGTACCACTCGCCTCCCTTTTTCACTCAAACGCAGCTTAAAAAAGCGACATTTTTTGTAAGGGAGACATTCGCTTAGGCTTTCGCGTTAGCGATATTCACTTTCCAAATTGCAGGGCCCGTTTCATGTGCATTCACGCCGTTTGAGTCAACCGCCACAGTCACTGGCATATCTTCAACGTCAAACTCGTAAATCGCTTCCATACCTAAATCGGCAAAAGCCACTACGCGTGATTTCTTAATGGCTTTCGACACTAAGTAAGCCGCGCCGCCAACGGCCATCAGGTACACAGCTTTGTGCTTCTTGATAGACTCAACGGTCGCAGGACCACGCTCAGCCTTACCAATCATGCCCATCAGGCCGGTTTTTTCCAGCATCAGATCGGTGAATTTGTCCATACGGGTCGCAGTTGTTGGGCCTGCTGGACCCACGACTTCGTTACCGACTGGGTCAACAGGGCCCACGTAGTAAATAAACTTGCCTGTGAAATCAACGCCCTCAGGTAAACCTTCGCCGCTTTCAATCAGGCTTTGGATACGCTTATGGGCAGCGTCACGGCCTGTCAGCATTTGACCGCTTAACAGAATGGTTTCACCGCTCTTCCACTGCTCGATATCGGCTTGCGTCACAGTGTCTAAGTTTACACGGCGCACATCGCTGCCCACTTCGCGAGTGATTTCTGGCCAGTCGCTAAGTGAAGGAGGCGCAAGATCAGCAGGACCCGAACCATCTAAGTGGAAGTGAACGTGGCGAGTTGCCGCGCAGTTGGGGATCATTACTACAGGTTTTGATGCTGCATGGGTCGGTGCAGATTTGATTTTCACGTCTAACACTGTGGTTAAACCGCCCAAGCCCTGCGCCCCAATACCGAGGTTGTTAGCACGTTCGAAAATATCTAAACGCAGTTTTTCTTCGCTGGTTTCTGCGCCGCGCGCCATTAACTCATGGATATCCACGCTTTCCATCAGCGCTTCTTTCGCGAGTACAGCCGCCTTTTCAGCGGTGCCGCCAATTCCGATGCCGAGCATACCAGGAGGACACCAGCCCGCGCCCATCGTTGGCAGCGTTTTTTCAACCCAAGCGGCGATATCATCAGATGGGTTTAACATCACCATCTTAGCTTTGTTTTCACTGCCGCCGCCCTTGGCTGCGATAGCGACTTCAATATGGTTACCCGGCACCATATCGATATGCACGACGGATGGCGTGTTGTCTTTGGTGTTTTTACGGCTACCAGCAGGGTCAGCGACAATCGATGCACGCAGTGGGTTATCTGGGTTAGTGTAAGCGCGGCGAACACCTTCATCGACCATCTCTTGCACGGTCATATCGGTTTTGTCCCACTTAACCCCCATACCAATCTTGACGAAGGTGGTCACGATACCTGTGTCTTGGCACAGTGGACGTTTACCTTCGGCAGACATGCGCGAGTTAATCAAAATTTGGGCAATCGCATCTTTCGCAGCCGCACTTTGCTCACGCTCATAAGCTTCGCTCATGGCATCAACAAAATCTTTGGGATGATAATAGGAGATGTATTGCAGGGCATCGGCCACACTTTCAATAAAGTCGGCTTGTTTAATCACTACATTTTCAGACGTTTCATGGTGAGATGACATAGTAGGTGCGCTCCAGCAGCCTTTAGGGCCTTACTTGTTTTTTGTGTAATTCTTTCTGGGCCAATATGATACTCTTTCCCATCTTTTTGGGCTACATCACATTTTTAGATAGGGTTAATTGATGGCAAATAGGGCGGCATTACCGCTGGCAGTACGCCAACTTGACTGGACATTCAGCACAGCAACTGTTTTCGAACACTTTGCGGCTGAGCCGTGGGCCATACTGCTCGACTCGGCCAATGCGCCCCATCAGGACGCTAAATTCGATATCATTTGCGCCTGTCCCATCGCCACCCTAATCACCCAAGGCGAGCTGACAGACATTCAAGTTCATCTTCCCGAATTAGCCAAACTAGCTCACCTAAACCCACTGGATGATCCCTTTACATTGGTAGATCAGCTGCTGCACCATTGGTATCCACAATCTTTTGCCTGCGATCTTCCCTTCAGTGGCGGTGCCATGGGTAGTTTTAGTTATGATTTAGGCCGCCGAATTGAACAGCTCCCCTGCACTGCGGCGCAGGATATTCACCTTGGCGAAATGAATATTGGTTTCTACGACTGGGCACTGATTTTTGATTATCAGCAGCAAAGCTGGTTTATGGTGCACTATTTGGGGGATGCCGCCCTCGATGCTCAATTGAAAATCATTGAAGCAAAAATCGCCAACACTACAAAACAGGCTGAATTTTGCCTCACCAGCCCTTGGTCGGCGCAGCTCACAAAAGCCCATTACACCTCAAAATTTAATCAAATACAGGCGTATCTTCACAGCGGGGATTGCTATCAAATTAATTTAACCCAGCGCTTTGAAGCTGAGTATCAAGGCGATGAATGGCGCGCCTACTGCAAACTACGAAGTGCCAATCAGGCGCCCTTCTCCGCCTTTATGCGCCTTGAAAGCAACGCAATATTATCAATTTCGCCTGAACGCTTTATTCAGCTTCGCGGTGAAGATATTCAGACTAAGCCGATTAAAGGCACTCTGCCGCGCCATGCTGACCCGGCGCTAGATAAGCAAGCGGCGCATACACTTGCCCATTCCCCTAAGGACCGCGCCGAAAACGTGATGATTGTGGATCTGCTGCGTAATGACATAGGTAAAGTTGCAGCACCCGGCTCGGTGCAAGTGCCACATTTGTTTGCTGTCGAAAGCTTTCCGGCGGTGCACCATTTAGTCAGTACCGTTACCGCAAAACTCGACCCACAATACCACGCCTGTGACTTGCTGCGGGCGGCCTTTCCCGGCGGTTCGATTACCGGTGCGCCTAAAATCCGCGCCATGGAAATTATTGAAGAACTGGAACCCTCACGCCGCAGTCTGTATTGTGGCTCCATGGGGTATATCAGCCAAGATGGGCAAATGGACACCAGTATCACCATCCGCACTATCGTGGCTGAGCAAGGTAAACTCTATTGCTGGGCGGGCGGCGGCATAGTGGCCGACTCGAATGTCGATGCCGAGTACCAAGAAAGCTTCGATAAGATTAGCCGCATCTTACCCTTACTCGATAGCCCTCAATAAGCGTCAGGAAACGAATAGGAAGCCTATGGATCAAGCGGAATTTAGACTCAGATTTAATCTGCATCCTTTAGCCACGCAAGATCCGGCGGCTATCCCTCACCTTGGGTTGCGTAAAGCCGCGGTACTCATTCCCTTGCAGGAAATCCAGGGCGAGCTCAATCTGATTTTAACCCAAAGACCGATGCACCTTAGGGCGCACCCTGGGCAAATTAGCTTTCCTGGCGGCAAGATTGAACCCAGTGACAGCAGCGCCATTACGGCAGCACTTAGGGAAGCTGAAGAGGAAATTGGGCTTTGCCGGGAAAATGTCGAGGTGATTGGCACGTTCCCCGCACACAATACCTTTACCGGTTTTGAAATCACCCCAGTGGTGGGCATGATCAAGCAGGATTTTGCCTTAAGGCTCGATCCCGGCGAAGTCGCCGACTGCTTTACCGTGCCCTTAAGTTTTTTTATCGAGCCACAGAATCGCCACCGCAAACAATTTTTACGCCAAGGGCGCTATTACAGCGTGCATTTTATTCCGTACCAACAACGCTTTATATGGGGCGCGACGGCGGCGATCATCGATCACCTCTGTCGGCATTTGAGTCTGCCCGAGGATATGTTGTAAACAGCGCTCAAGCCTTGAAACTGTTTAAATCACAAAATGCACATATAAACCCGCCGCCAGTGAGGTTAACAGTAGCAAGGGAATATTAAACCAATAACCGAGTTTGCTATGGTGGGCGACATAGTAATTAAACGCCAGACTTACCAAACTAATGCCGCCGCAAATCCAGATAAGATATTGCAACACTTGGGTTTCGTGCGGATCCCAATATAGCCTGAAAGTGGCCCCCCGACTCAGATAGGTACCGACCTCACGTTCGGGTCTCGCCTCCCCGTAAACAAGCAGCGCATAGACGGCTACAGCCCAACCTAAGATGGATAATGTCGCGAGGATGAGCTGAAATATTTTGACTTTCCGCATACCGCCTCCCAAGTTTTAAGGCACCCTATCACTCAATATTAGTAATATTAACCTCAGGATACCTTTTTCAGCTTGAGAAAAGCCACCAGCAAGGTAATATAAACCTCCAAAAATTTTCATATAAAACGTTTCGTTGGAGAACTAAGCAACAATGAGCATTGCATCGGTCGCTTCTGTATTTAAAGGTGAGCACGCAGTTGGTTCGACAGTCACAGTCCGTGGCTGGGTCAGAACCCGTCGTGACTCGAAAGCTGGCATCTCTTTTTTAGCTGTCTATGACGGCTCCTGCTTTAATCCTATCCAAGGTGTTGTGCCAAATAGCTTAGAAAATTACGACAACGAAGTGTTAAAGCTGACAGCTGGCTGCTCTGTGATCGTAACTGGTGAGATTGTGGAATCTCCTGGCGCTGGCCAAGCCTATGAGCTGCAAGTCACACAAGTTGAAGTGACGGGTTGGGTTGAAGATCCAGACACTTACCCAATGGCGGCTAAACGTCACTCTATTGAGCATTTACGCGAATTGGCGCACTTACGTCCACGTACCAACATCATTGGTGCCGTTGCCCGCGTACGTAACTGTTTATCTCAAGCGATTCACCGTTTCTACCACGAAAATGGTTTCGTGTGGGTGTCTACACCGCTGATCACCGCATCAGACTGTGAAGGCGCAGGTGAAATGTTCCGTGTTTCCACACTGGATATGGAAAACCTGCCACGCACCAGCGACGGCAAAGTAGACTATGACAAAGACTTCTTCGGTAAAGAGGCATTCTTAACTGTATCGGGCCAGTTGAACGGCGAAACCTACGCCTGCGCCCTGTCAAAAATCTATACCTTTGGCCCGACGTTCCGTGCTGAAAACTCAAACACCAGCCGCCATTTAGCGGAATTCTGGATGGTTGAGCCAGAAGTGGCCTTCGCGACCTTAAGCGATATCGCAAGCCTTGCCGAAGGCATGCTGAAATACGCCTTTAACGCCGTATTAGCTGAGCGTATGGACGATTTACAATTCTTCGCCCAGCACGTGGATAAAACCGTGATTGAGCGTCTGCAATCTTTCGTATCGAGTGATTTCGCCCAAGTGGATTACACCGATGCAGTAGACATTCTGCAAAAATGCGGTCGTGAGTTCGAATTCCCTGTGTCTTGGGGTATCGACTTATCCTCTGAGCACGAGCGTTATCTGGCCGAAGAGCACTTCAAAGCCCCTGTGGTTGTGAAGAACTATCCAAAAGATATCAAAGCCTTCTACATGCGCCTTAACGAAGATGGTAAAACCGTTGCCGCGATGGACGTGTTAGCCCCAGGCATCGGTGAAATCATCGGTGGTTCACAACGTGAAGAGCGTTTAGACGTGCTGGATATGCGTTTAGAAGAAATGGATCTGAACAAAGAAGATTACTGGTGGTACCGCGATCTACGCCGTTACGGCACAGTGCCACACGCAGGTTTCGGTCTGGGCTTCGAGCGTTTAGTGTCTTATGTAACGGGCGTATCGAACATCCGTGACGTGATCCCATTCCCACGCGCTCCACGCACTGCGAACTTCTAATTTGTCCGTTAAAAGACTCATCCTTTAAAACGCGCCTCGGCGCGTTTTTTATTGGCCTGTAAAAATGCGTTAAAATTCATCACTCGGTCAAACTCCTTTGCCTGAGTCCTTGCACTTTAGGGGGCAAGAAATCTAAGATGGCTGCGGCTAACTTATGTGCTCAGCACAGATAAAAGCCAGTGGCAAAAAGTCACCTAGTTGTCGTTAGTAAGCGAGTTGCAAAAGGCAGCTCAACAGCATTTTGCTCAATCGAGGAATCATAATGTCAAAAATCAATTTACTTTTGCTGTGCGGCGGTGGAAGTGCGGAACACGATATTTCCCTACTGTCGGCTAATTATTTTGAAACCTCATTAGCAAAATCCGAGCAGTTTAATGTACTGCGCGTGGTACTGGACAAGTTTGGCCAATACCAAACCGCCGCAGGCGATGACTGTGAGCTGACCAATAACCGCGAAATTCGCTTCCGTGATGAGACCAAGGCGCCTTGGCCTGTGGATTATGTGATCCCTTGTATTCACGGCTATCCGGGCGAGACGGGCGATATTCAGTCTTACTTTAATCTAATCCAATTGCCCTACTTTGGTTGCGAATCCGAAGCCAGCAGCAACTGTTTTAACAAGATCACAGCTAAGATGTGGTTTAGTGCCTTAGGCATTCCGAACACACCTTATATCTTCTTAAATCAATACGATGATGAGGCGATTGCCCAAACCCAAGCGGCGCTTGCAAACTGGGGTTCGATTTTCGTCAAGGCAGCGTCTCAAGGCTCGTCGGTCGGTTGTTATAAGGTGGATGATGCTGCCAAAGTGAGCGAAGTGCTCAAAGATGCCTTTGGTTATGCGCCCTATGTGATTGTCGAAAAAACGATTAAAGCACGTGAGCTTGAAGTCGCCGTTTACGAGTATCAAGGCGAAGTGGTCGCGACCCTACCGGGCGAAATCATCTGTGATTCTAATACCTTCTACACCTTCGATGAAAAATACGCGAAAAGCAGTAAGGCGCGCACCGATGTGGTAGCACAAAACGTGCCTGCAGAAATTAGCGATCAAATTCGCCAATACGCGATTAAAGCCTTCAAGGGCATGAAGTTACGCCATCTGTCCCGTATCGACTTTTTCTTAACCCAAGACAATGAAATCCTGCTAAACGAAATCAATACCTTCCCGGGTTCCACGCCGATTTCGATGTTCCCCAAGATGCTGCAAAATCATGGGCATGATTTTACCGAATACCTAAGTTTAGTGATTAACAGCCAGTTAGCGGCTAAGTGATAAACCAAGAGCGCCTATGGCGCTCTTCTTTTTTTAAGTTTGTTTGAATCAATTATGAATGGCGATGAGTCGCAGCCTGCTCGGCAAGCAACTCAAAAAATGCCGCCTTGGGCATGGGCTTATAGAATAAATAACCTTGTATCTCATTGACTTGGTTATCCCTCATCACCTCTAGCTGCGCCTGTGTCTCAACCCCTTCCGCCGTCACACTCAAATTCAGCGCATGACTTAAGCGCACTATCGCTTCAATCAAGGCAAGATGGCGTTCTCCTTCATCCAATCTATCGATAAAGCTCTTATCGATTTTGATTTGATCTATCGGAAAATTCGCTAAATAGGATAAGGAAGAATAACCAGTACCAAAGTCATCGAGGGAGATCTTAATGCCACGACCGCGTAACTCATTCAGTACTTTGATTAAATGCACATGCTGTTTCATTAACAGCGATTCAGTGATTTCTAAGGTGATAAGCTCGTAGGGAAACTCAATCAAGCCTAACTCTTCGATAATATCGGCAAAAGAGTCGCAAAACGCCTCCTGCAACTCATAGGACCAAAACTCAAAGGTCGATACGTTTACCGCTAAATTGATTGGCCAGCCCAGTGCTTGCATGTCGATGATGGTTTGCATCACGGTCTTGCGTACATAACGGCCAATATTGACGATTAAGCCGCTGTTTTCGGCGATGGGAATAAATTCATCGGGGGAGATAGATTGCCCCTCGTGCTGCCAACGTAATAACACTTCAGCGCGCAGGATGAGCCCCGTTGTCGCATCGACTATCGGCTGAAAATATAGCTCGAATGCTTCTTGTTCTAGAGCTTGTTTCAATAACGTATGCAAATTCGCCGTACGTTCGGCGTTTAGCTGCATTTGTTCGGTGAAAAAATGATAACGATTACGTCCATTCGCCTTGGAGATATACATAGCCTGATCGGCGCAATTTAATAGCTGCTCTAAATCCAGCGCATCCTCGGGAAACCTCGCTATCCCTATACTCACAGAGCTGTATACCCCTTTATCCTGGGATAGCTCATAACGCCGATAAACCTGCTGATTAATTTTTTCCGCCAGTTGTGACAACTCCCGCTGCGTCACAATGCCCGGGAGAAGCAGCGCAAACTCATCGCCGCCTAAGCGTGAAAATACTGCTTGATCATTCAGGCAGGTTTTAATCACCTCCACCACCTGCACCAACAGCGCATCCCCTTTGTCGTGACCGTAGGTATCGTTCACTTGTTTAAAGTTATCTAAATCCATCAGCATAAAGCTAAAGCCGGGCGATAAACTGTCGGCGGATATCTGCTCTTGGATTTGTCTAAACAAAGCATTACGGTTCGCAAGCCCTGTGAGGGAATCATTATTGGCTTGATATTTGATCAGTTGCGCCGCTTTTTTACGCTCACTGATATCGGAGAATAACCAGGCAAAACCGTTTTCGTTTGTGTGGGATTCGCGAAATACTGTCACAGTTAAATCAAGGTAGAAAGTCTCGCCATTATCGCGCTGGCCAATCAATTCTCCCTGCCACATTTTTCCTTCTGCAAGATGTTGAAACAAGGAATCAATTTCGTGTGGCTCGGAGGGAGAGAAAAAGTGCTCGGGACAAAAATCATGAGTATCAGTGGGTTCAGGATAAACCATCTGGGTAAAAGCATCGTTAGCATAGAGCACTGAATAGCTGGCATTGGTAATAACTAACGAAAGGGGTAAGCGATCAAATATTTTCACCGCAAGACGCTGAAACTCGAGCGAACGACTACGTTCTATCGCTAAACTCGCCAGTCTCGCCGCCTCGGCTATCAAGGTTAAATCCGCGTCAGTTGGCGATTTAACCTCCTCATAATACATGGCAAAGGTGCCGAGAACCTTGCCTTGACTATCTTTGATAGGTTCAGACCAGCAGGCCCTCAGCCCATGGGCTAACACAAAGGATTGATAAAAGGCCCAATAGGGATGATGCTCGATATCTTCTACTATCACGCGCTGACCCGTATAAGCCGCAGCACCACAGGAACCGACCTCAGGGCCAATTTCTACCGCATGGATAGCTTGGTTATAACTGTCGGGTAAATGGGGCGCGGCGCCAGTGAGTAGCTTTTTACCATCTTCACTGAGTAGCAACACGGAGGCGTGTGTGCCTAAACGCTGATCTTCGATTTTTAAGACTAAAGCATGGAGAATTTCTGCTAATGGTGCGCCATTAAGCAGCATAGAAAGAATGCCGCTATAGCATTCTAGGCTTACGCTTTGATTAAAATGAATATTTTTCTCGCCGATACTGCCTATAACCTGAATTCCTTCGTCCATACATCCCTTAGTCATTTAGCGCGTAAGTTAACGACCTTACTAAGATGAACAAGCTTTGTAAATCAGGGGTGAATTATAAGTATTAAAAGACACTAAAGCAACTTTTCAATGAGGATGAAAACTTGCTTTAGTGGCGAGATTTAGAGTGGGTTTATTCTTGAATTCGTTCGAGTTTTGCTAAATAAAAGCCATCAAAGCCGCTATCGGCAGGACTGATAGTTTCATCCTCGAGCAAGCGGAAATTGGGGTTTTCTGCTAAAAATGCATCCACTTGACCGCGGTTTTCACAGGGGAAAATCGAGCAAGTCGCGTACACCACAATGCCACCAACCTTCACCATGCGGCTGTAACTGCTCAGGATATGCTTTTGCAACTCCATCAACACCGGCAAACGCTCTGCAGTATCACGCCATTTCGCGTCGGGATTACGTTTTAATACCCCAAGGCCTGAACATGGCACATCGAGCAATACGCGATCGGCACTGAGTTTTAAGCGTTTAATGGTTTTAGACCCCACAATTAAACGTGTTTCGATATTGTGAGCGCCATTACGGCGGGCGCGCTCTTTGAGGTTGTCGAGTTTCCATTGCTCCACATCCATCGCCAACAAACGCCCTTTGCCCTGCATCTGTGCGGCAATATGCAAGGTTTTGCCACCCGCGCCCGCGCAGGCATCAATCACTCGCATACCTGGTTTAGCATCGAGCGCCGCAGCCACACGCTGTGAACCTGCATCCTGCTGCTCAAATAAACCGTCTTTAAAACAATTGGTACGGAACAGCGCCGAGTCAGAGGTGACCTCAAGGGCGGAATCAACACCATCAACCACTTTAGTCGACACAAATTCGGCCGCTAATTTTTGCGCTAATTCATCACGGCTGACCTTTAACCCATTGACCCGCAGGAAACGTTTCGGCGGCGTGCTTAAGGCGGCACGCTCCTTGTCCCAAGACGCGCCAAGTTGCGCTTGCCCCATGGCATCTAACCATTCAGGGCAACCGTCCCAGAGTACGGGTTGGTTTTGTGCCTGTTCGATTAGCTCGGCTAAACGCTCAGGATCCACGGGCAAGGAATACTGCATTTTGGGCAGTTCCAGCTTGTGGAATAAGTGCCACACATTAAGTAACTTAGAGCCTAAACGCTCCATTTCTTCCGGCTTGATTTCGGCTAAAAAACAGTAAAGATTTAAGCGTCGTAGAATATCGCCCGTCACAGTGGCAATACGCGCCTGTTCGGCGGGTACTAACTTTAATCCCGAAAAATGCTGAGAATAGGCCCGGTCTAAGGGTTTTCCTTCGCTTAGCACCATAGCTAAGATACTGATCACTAATTCATTCGAGCTGGCAGAAAGCGGAGAATTCAACATTTACAGGTCACCGTGAGTAATAAAACCGGGGGATCATAGGAGGTCAGGCACTAATACGCAAGTAAACAGATGCCCAGTTGCCCTTTCAGAGCAAAAAAGTCCAATAAAAAAGCGATCCGAGGGGATCGCTTTTATCGAAATGGCAAATGCCGTTACATTTTAGAGCCTTTTACCCCATAGAAGAGGATAAATCCGTAACACACCACAGGTAGAATAAAGGCGAGTTGAATGCCTAAGTTATCGGCCAACACACCTTGTAATAATGGCACGATCGCGCCACCCACAATGGCCAAACAGAGGATACCACTGCCCTGTGAGGTGTGTGGACCTAAGTCACGTAGCGCTAAGCTGAAAATGGTTGGGAACATAATCGAGTTAAATAATCCCACGCCCAAAATCGCCCACATCGCCAATGTGCCACTGCTGGTGATGGCCACAAGCACTAACAATGCGGCCATTAAGGCGTTGAAAGCGAGCACAGCGCCTGCGGGGATCTTCTGCATAACAGCCGAGCCAATAAATCGACCAACCATAGCACCGCCCCAGTAATAGGCGATGTAATGGGCCGCTTGCTCTTCAGGCATGCCGACAATGTGTGATTCACCAAGGAAGTTGACTAAGAAGCTACCAATCGAAACCTCTGCACCCACATAGACAAAAATTCCCACAGCGCCGAGCACTAAATGGGTGCTTTGTAGCGCGCTGGTTTTACCTAAATGGGTTTGAACCCCACCCGCAGCAGCTTCGGTATGTTCACGGATCACTGGCAAGTCGAGCTTAGCGAAAATCACTGCGAGTACGGCAAGGGCTGCTGCTAATAGTAAGTATGGCAGCTTAACCACTTCCGCTTCGGCATTGGCCTGCGCTAACTCGGAAGACGCAGTGGTCGCCACAGAAAGAATTAAAATCGAGCCAAAAAATGGCGCAACCGTCGTCCCTAAAGAGTTAAAGGCTTGAGTCAGGTTTAAGCGGCTCGATGCAGTCTCGCTACTGCCAAGCGCATTCACATAGGGGTTAGCCGCTACTTGTAAAATGGTGATCCCTGAGGCCAATACAAACAAGGCACCAAGGAACAAGCCATAGGTTGCAAGAGATGCAGCAGGATAAAACAAGCCACAACCGATACTCGCAATCACTAAACCTGTGACAATGCCCTTTTGATAACCGAGTCTTTTCACCAACTGACCAGCCGGAATCGACACCAGAAAATAAGCGCCAAAGAAACAAAACTGGATCAACATCGCTTGGGTGTAATTGAGTGAAAACACCGCCTTAAGATGAGGGATCAGAATATCGTTCAGACAAGTGATAAAACCCCACATAAAAAACAGTGAGGTTAATGAGACTAACGCGAAACGATAATTACCGTTTCCCGCCTCGCTCACGCTGCTCGTGTGGCTGCTGGTGTTTATAGATGACGCCATAGTTGTGCTCTCTAATCATGTTTTTATTATCTTAAGGGTATGTCCCTTAGGCGTTTTCGTACAACGACAGGCAGCCACAATCAGCTTGTATTGCCCGTCCGAACGAGTGTTATGCCGGTCGAAAACTAGTTCAACAGCGCATAAAAGCAGGCATAGGCCGAGAATGTCAATGTGTTAGCAACCCTTTGCGCAGTTTTCAAACCATGTCCCGTCAATTCTTGCTGTATGCGGAGCTGCTCCAGCGGCCACTGGATTTCTGTGTCCAATAGATTGAAACACACAAGGAGTTTCTGCTCACCCAGTGTACGCACAAACACCAACAAGGGCTCAGGTGCATCGAGAAACTCAATCTCCCCTTCAATCAAAATAGGATAGCCTTTACGCCACGCGAGGAATTGACGATAGCCCTGCAGCATAGATGCGGGATCGGCTTCCTGTACATCGACAGCCAGCGCTCGATGCTCTGTCGCCACAGGCAGCCATGGCGTCACTTGGCTAAAGCCAGCAAAGTCGGCGTGTTGCTCCCATGGCATAGGCGTACGACAACCATCACGGCCCTTAAACATCGGCCAGAAGGTTTTGCCGAAGGGATCCTGTAACTCATGGTACTCAATCGGTGCTTCAGTTAAGCCGAGTTCTTCCCCTTGATAACTACAGACACTGCCGCGAAGTGAGCTGAGCATAGCGTTGAGCATTTTCACCATATTGCGGGTTTGTTTGCCACGGCCCCAACGACTGGCGACGCGCTGCACATCATGGTTACCAATCGCCCAGCAAGGCCAACCATCACCAATACTCGCCTCTAGTTCCTCGACAGTTTGGCGAATATATGCGGCACTATAGTCATCGGTCAGCAGCTCAAAACTGTAGGCCATGTGTAAGCGATCTTCGCCCTTGGTATAGGCTGCCATTACGGCGAGTGAATCTTCGGCGGAGACTTCGCCTAAAGTCACAGCTCCCGGGTAACGATTGATCAGTTGGCGTAATTCTTCAATAAATAGGATCGTTTGCGGGCGGTCATTATTGTAGTAATGGTACTGATAGGCATAGGGATTATCTTCACTGAATCCGCGCCCCTGGCGTTTATCCTTAGGTTTTGCCGGATTATCCCGAAGCTGCTCATCATGATAACAGAAGGTAATAGCATCTAGGCGGAAACCATCGACGCCTTTTTTCAACCAAAACTCCACATTATCTAACACAGCTTGACGCACTTCAGGATTATGGAAGTTTATATCGGGCTGGCTGCGTAAAAAGTTGTGCAGATAATATTGTTGTCTGCGCGGTTCCCACTCCCAGGCGCAACCACCGAAAATCGCCAACCAGTTGTTTGGTGCAGTGCCATCTTCCTTAGGATCGGCCCACACATACCAATCGGCTTTTGGATTAGTGCGGCTCTCACGACTCTCACAAAACCAAGCATGCTGATCTGACGTATGGCTTAACACTTGGTCGATAATGACTTTAATGCCACGTTGATGGGCTTTTTCAATCAGCTCATCGAAATCCTGCATCGAGCCAAATAGCGGATCGACCTCACGATAGTCACTGATATCGTAACCAAAGTCGGCCATGGGCGATTTAAAGAAAGGCGAAATCCAAATGGCATCGACATTCAGGCTGGCAATATAGTCCAACTTAGTGATAATGCCGCGCAGATCGCCAACGCCATCACCATTAGTATCCAAAAGGCTACGTGGATAAATTTGATAGATCACGGCTCCACGCCACCAAGTTAACTCACTCATATTGCCCCTTTATCCTTATTCTTCAGCGCGCTAACCCAAAAACTCTCACATGAGCAGTTACAATCATGTTATTGCGGAGTAAAGGCGCTGCGGCTTGTATTAGTGGCAACGAGCATACGTGAACAGGGAAATAAGGTTCAATACGCCTGCATACGTATGCAAAACGGACTATGATTAGACTTGTCTGATAAATAATAAACTAACCCTTTACTAACATAAGGTTACATTGAATTAGCTGGAGATGAAATCGGACTTTTTTTGGGCAAAATCTCTGTTTTAGCGGGCGTATGACCTATTGAATACGTATGCACAATATTGTGACGCTAAGATTCTCGGGAGTAGTATCTTCACCGTTGCATAACAATTTGGTCATAAACGCAGCACTTATGCAGTCAATTAAGCGCCGAAATACCAAAAAATGCCGTAAAAACAATGCGGTAATAACAATAAAACGCTCTACATAAGCGGTAAAAAGCGACTTCAAGGGGAAGATAGAAATGATGCGATTTAAACCCAGCTTGCTGACCATAGCACTCGTTGCTGCTGGTGCCAGTATGCACTCCTACGCAGCAGATGATGTAAAAGAAAAAGACCTAAAAGCCAAAGATGCCGAAATTGAAGTAATCCAAGTTAAAGGCTTCAGAACCAGTGTTATCAAATCGCTCAATGAAAAACGTTTTGGCGATACCGTATCTGAATCTATCTCTGCCGACGATCTCGGCGCCCTACCCGACCAATCTATCGCCGATGCGTTGACCCGTTTACCCGGTGTAACTGCTGTACGTACAGGCGGCCAAGCGAGCGGCCTGAATATCCGTGGGCTCGATGGCGATTTCGTGTTTGCAACCCTCAATGGTCATGAACAAGTGACCACAGGCGGTAAACGCGCCATTGAGTTTGACCAATATCCATCCGAATTAATCAGTCAGGCGGCAGTTTATAAAACGCCTAAAGCTTCGCTGATCGAAGGCGGCGTGGCTGGTACGGTTGAATTAAAAACCGCCGATCCGCTGAAAAATGACAAAGACCAATCATTCAATATCAATGCCCGTGGCAGCTTTAATGATCGTGCGGATGAAATCTCCGACGCTGAGCAATATGGCAATCGTTTAAGCCTCGCCTACCAAGGTAAATTCCTCGAAGACACCTTAGGGGTTGCAGTGGGCTATGCGCACCTGTATCAACCTTACGTTGCAAGCCAATTCATCGGCTTACGTTTTAATGATGATAAAAAAGACGTTAACGCTGACGGCGTAACCGAAGCGATTAGCGAAGGCTTTGAACTGCAACAAAAAGGCGGTGACGATACCCGTGATGGTTATATGGCTGCGATCCATTGGCAACCGAGCGATAACCTGAGCGTAAAAGGCGATCTTTTCCACTCTAAATTTACCTCTGAAAACTTTGCCCGTGGTTTCCGCGTTAAGTCATTGAAAAATGGTACTATCAGTGATGCCGTTGTCGAAAACGGTTCAATGACGGGCGGCACAGTCTCTACCGATGGCACTGATAACTTTGCGGTTTTCGTGATCAACGATAACGACTCAAAATACTCAGAACTCACCTCAGGCTCTTTGAACCTTGAGTGGAATAATGGCGGCGCACTGACTGTTGCAGCCGATGTCAGCTATTCTAAAGCCGATGGTGAATTCGTTAACGGCGGTACTCGCGCCGTGTTGTACGATGATATTGGCAATGAAGTACGCTCTTCTGAATCAGTAACTTACCAACTGAATGGTTTAAGCCCTGCGGATGTCAGCTTTGCTAACGACTACACCAATACCTCGACTCTTGGCCTAAAAGAAGTCGGTATGTGGCCCTATAATCAGCAGAACGATCTGATTGCTTACAAACTCGATTTTAACTATGTCCTAGACACCAGTTTTGTCTCTTCCGTTGATTTTGGTGTGCGTTATGCCGAGCGTGAATTTAACGCACAGCGCTCACAGGCGGGTTACGGTTTTGAGTTTGGCAAAAACCCCGATAATCAACCGGTTCTCGCCCTCAATGGCGATATGGCCAAAGTAGTTGATTTTGGTGGTGAATTAGCGAGTTATCCAAGTTTCCTTGCCATTGACTTTAACAAAGCAATTGAACTGGTAAATGCACAACTCGCTGCAACTGGTCAGTCACCCTTTACCCCAACCGCTAACTGGTCAAATAACTGGACCATGATCCAAAGCGGCGCGGTCAATGAAGATGTATTAGCAGGCTACGTGCAAGCAAACTTAGACTTTGATATCGGTGATATTAAAGTCACAGGTAACCTAGGTATGCGTGTTGTTCACACAGATCAAAGCAGTACTGGTCTGCAACAAGTGGGTTATGGTCTAGGTGAAGCCATTACCGATGATCTGGGTGTAGTAAGCACGGATTATATCCGCAATAAAGTCGGTAAAACCTACACTGACTACCTACCGTCACTTAACTTGACCTTCCACCTGACTGAAAACGATCAACTGCGTTTTGCCGCAGCATCCGTGATGTCACGTCCACCAATTGATAAATTAAAGTCTGGCATGGGTTCTTGGTATGACGATTCCGCAACGCCAGGATATAAAAAGTACAACGCATGGGGTAACACCAGTCCGTTACTAGACCCTTTCTATGCGGATCAATATGACTTGTCCTATGAGCACTACTTTGAAGAGTCCGAAGGTGCGGTCGTAGTTGCCTTGTTCTATAAAGATATTAAATCTTTTATCAACAACTTCACTATTCAACCATTTGATTTTGAAGCGAATGGATTTATCGTGCCAGATACCATCGTTGACAATGGCGTAGAGTTCCCTGTCGTCAAAGATGAAGGTCAATATCAAACAGCCATCAACAACGATAAAGGCGGTTACATCCGTGGCATCGAGTTAGGCTATACCCAAGTGTTTGATTTCCTACCATCACCATTTGATGGCTTAGGCTTCACAGGTAGTTACTCTTACTCAGACAGTGAAGTGGAATTTACCACCGACTTAAGCGGCTCTAACCTGACCATTCCATTACCTGGACTTTCAGAAGATGTGCTGAATACCACACTGTTCTATACACTGGATGGATTCGATACCCGTGTGAGCATGAGATATCGTAGTAGCTATGTTTCAGAGCAAGTTGCGGTTGAATCTCAACTGGCATTCTTCGATGCGGAAACGATTGTGGATTATCAAGCCTCTTATGCACTGGATAACGGCCTTAAGTTCCTGTTCCAAATCAATAACCTCACCGACGAGCCAAATAAAACTTACTTTGGTGAAGAGCATCAAACCGGAACAATTCAATACTTCGGTAGACAATACTTCCTCGGTTTAACCTACTCTCTGTAAGTTATTGTTAAAAAAGCCTGCTTCACTTCGAAGCAGGCTTTTCATTTTTCCTATAACAAAAGTGAGATGACACGCCGCCATTTATTTCAAAAGTCACACTCGAAACATCACTATAAAAGGCCCATAGTATGATACGTCACAGTCTACTCTTCGCCCTTGTTTTAGCCGCATCATCATCCTTATCCACCTTGGTACACGCCAGCGATAGCCATATCAACAGTGCAGGATCTTTTCACCTCGAGCCCCTCTCTTGGTGGTCGGGGATGCATAATCCTAAGCTGCAATTGATGCTCCACAGCAGTGCCCTGCCTGCGTATGCTGCGCAGCTTAAGGTTGAGATTGTTGGCCAAGATGTGGTGTTTGAAGGGATTGAACAGACGGAGAATCCCCATTATTTGTTTATCAATTTAGACTTGAGCCAAGCCAAGCCGCAGACCTTTGACATCCGCATTCTCGATGGTGTCAAGCAGCTCTTACAACTGCCTTACACTTTAGCTGCTCGGGCTGATGGCAGCCGTGAGCGTCCAGGTTTTAGTAATAAAGATGTGATTTACCTTATCACCCCTGACCGATTCGCCAATGGCAACCCAAGCAATGACAATCAAGCCGATATGCTCGAGCATGCGGCACCAGAAAATTCCGATGGCCGCCATGGCGGTGATATCGAAGGCATTCGCCAGCACTTAGATTACTTAGTCAAATTAGGTGTCACTCAGCTGTGGATCAATCCTCTGCTTGAAAACAACCAAGCCCAATATTCCTACCATGGTTATGCTATTACCAATCTCTATCGGGTCGATCCGCGTTTTGGCAGCAATCAAGATTACCAAAGGTTAGTGACTGAGGCCAAACAGCATGGTCTTGGGGTGATTAAAGACGTAGTGCTTAACCATATCGGCTCAAACCACTGGTGGCTAAAGGATTTACCGAGCAGTGACTGGCTCAACTACCCGCAGCCGCCCGATGCAACAGATTCCAAAACGGCTCCCGCGGCCAGTTTTATCAGCCCCAGCTTTACCAGTCATAGACGCACCACAGTGCAAGATCCCTACGCCGACACACAGGATAAAAGTGACTTTGTCGACGGTTGGTTTGTCGATTCGATGCCCGATCTCAATCAGCGCAACCCAAAACTTGCGACTTATCTAATTCAAAACAGCATTTGGTGGGTGGAATATGCAGGGCTTTCGGGCATTCGCGAAGACACCTATTCCTACGCCGATAAAACCTTTTTAGCCCAATGGTCAAAGGCCTTAATGGCCGAATACCCACATTTTAATATTGTCGGCGAAGAGTGGACCGCCAACCCCATTACCGTTTCCTATTGGCAAAAAGGCAAAATCAATGCCGATGGCTATCGCTCGGATTTACCTAGCCTGATGGACTTTCCGCTCTATGAAAAGCTGGTTGAAAGCCTGAACGAGCCCGAAGGCTGGGATACAGGTTTTATCAAGCTTTACGGGATGTTAGCGAATGATGTGGTGTATGCTAACCCAAGCCAGTTAGTCCTCTTTGAAGGCAACCACGACACCAATCGGATTTATAGTCTGCTGAAAGAAAACCTGCCGCTGTACCAAATGGCCCTCACCTATGTGTTAACGGCCAAACGCATTCCACAGCTGTTTTACGGCACAGAAGTATTAATGACCAGCCCAACCGAAGGCCGCCACGACGGTGTAGTGCGTAGCGATTTTCCGGGTGGCTTTGCTAATAGCAAAGTCAACGGTTTTAGCGGTAAAGGGCTTAACGCAAAACAGCAGCAAGCGCTTGCGTTTGTGCGCCCCCTACTTAATTACCGTAAACATTCAGCCGCGCTGCAAACGGGCGATTTACTGCACTTTGTGCCGCAAAACGGCATTTATGTGCAATTTCGATGCGTTGCCAAACAGGCTGCAGCGGGCAATGCCTGCTACCAAGCCGATGCGGATAAAGTGATGGTGATTTACAACAAGAATGACCAAGCACAAACCCTAGATTTAAGCCGCTTTAGCAAGGTATTGGCGGGCAATAGCTCGGCTAACTCAGTCTTCACAGGGGATAAGTTCAAGCTGAATCAATCACTTGCCCTGCCCCATGCTGGCGTCATGCTGCTTGAACTCAATCATCAATAACCCATATTCAATGAAGCAGCTAAGCATGCTTACCTAACAGCGCGGCCAAACTACAGTTTGGCCGCCAAGTCAGTAAAGGAACCTAGGTTGAATTTTCTATTATCTAACAACAGCAAACGTGGCGCTTATCGCTGGCATCAGGGATTAACCCTACTGGCATTGACCAGCGTTAGTGCCTTTGGCGCTTTGGCCGCACAAGTAATCACCACTCAAACAATCACTACTCAAGCAACAGCGTTACAGGCAATGGCGGCTAAAACCATGTCTGCCAATCCAAATGTGGCCGAAGGCGAAATCCTGCCAGCCCATCACAATGGCGAGCAAGCAAACCAGTTTAAACCCGTGGTTTATCAAATTTTTACCCGCCTCTATGGCAATAAAAATGCCACCAATAAACCTTGGGGCACGATTAGCGAAAACGGCGTGGGTAAATTCAATAATATAGATGATACGGCGTTAAAAAGTATCAAAGACTTAGGCGTTACCCATGTGTGGTATACAGGTGTGCCCCACCACGCCTTAATTGGCGATTACAGTGCGATTGGCGTAAGTAACGATGATCCCGATGTGGTTAAAGGCCGCGCTGGTTCGCCCTATGCGGTTAAAGATTATTACAACGTAAACCCCGATTTAGCGGTCGATCCCGCAAAGCGTTTACAAGAGTTTCAGGCACTTATCACGCGCACCCACAAGCAAGGCTTAAAGGTGATTATCGATATAGTCCCCAACCATGTGGCACGTAATTATCATTCCATCACTAAGCCAGAAGGCGTGCGCGATTTTGGTGAAGACGATAATCAAGCCATTGAATATGCACAACATAATAACTTTTACTATGTGATTGATAAAAAACAATCCTCTGGCTTTCAAGTGCCCGATTTGCCTGATAGCCTCAAACCGTTAGGCGGTGAATCACATCCACTAACTAATGGCCAATTTAAAGAGATCCCCGCCAAATGGACGGGCAATGGCTCACGCTTCGCTAAGCCGGATATGAACGACTGGTATGAAACCGTTAAAATCAATTACGGTGTCCGCCCCGATGGCAGCCATGATTTCCCCGCACTTCCGCAACGCTATGCCACTCTCGACGCCGAGCAGCACTATTCTTTTTGGCAACAACATAGCCATGAATTACCCAACTCTTGGATCAAGTTCAATCAAATTGCCCAGTATTGGTTAGCAATGGGAGTCGATGGATTTCGTTACGATATGGCCGAAATGGTGCCCGTCGAGTTTTGGAGCTATTTAAATAGTCATATAAAACATAGTCATCCCGAAGCCTTTATCTTAGCCGAAGTCTATAACCCAGCGCTGTATCGCGACTATATTCAGCTTGGCAAAATGGACTACCTTTACGATAAAGTCGATCTTTACGACACCCTCAAAGCCATTATGGCTGGGCAAAAAAGTACTGCGCAGATCGCCGCAGACCAGGCCAAAGTGCAAGATATCGACTCGCACATGCTGCACTTTTTAGAAAACCACGACGAGCAGCGCATCGCCAATGCCGCCTTTTTAGGCGCCTTAACTGGTAACACCTCAACAGATGCGGTCGATCCCCGCTACGCCCTGCCTGCAATGGTGGTGTCAGCAACCTTAAGTACCTCACCCACCTTGATTTATTTTGGCCAAAAAGTAGGAGAAGCGGCGACGCAAAACCTAGGCTTTGGCCATGCATCACGCACCAGTATTTTTGATTATGCAGGCGTCCCCGCCCATCAGCGCTGGATGAATCAAGGTAAATTTGATGGTGGCCAATCAACCGCCACAGAAGTCGCGCTGCGCACCTATTACCAAAAATTATTGAACCTGAGCACGGGGAAAAATGCACCTGCACTCTTGGGGCAATATTACTCGCTGGATGAAACTAACCGCAGCGCGATATCGACCGCAAAGGTTAGTAATAAGGCGAACAATAAGACAAACAATGGCAGCGCAACGGGTTATGATGACTCAACCTTCGCCTTTGTCCGTTTTGAGGC
>NZ_JBKEDJ010000029.1:0-39744 GCF_047975355.1 Shewanella sp.
CTTCGGTCTTCATGGCATCGACTAGGGCGTCGATCAGCATAGGATCGAAGTTACGCAGCGGCGCATGTTTACGGACAAACAGGTGAGTCTCGCTGCCAAGCGCGTGTAAAACGCCCGCGACTTCGACGGCGATATAGCCTGCGCCGACGACAGCGACACGTTTAGGTTGTTCGAGCAGGGCGAAGAAACCATCGGAATCAATACCGTATTCCGCGCCAGGAATGTTAGGGATGGTTGGCGCGCCACCGGTGGCGATCAGGATATGGTCAGCAGTGTAGTGCTCGCCATTTACTTCAATGGTGTTCCCATTAACGAAACGGCCATAACCATTGAGCAAGGTGACTTTGTTGTTGGTAAAGCCGCGACCGTAAGCCTCATGGATACGACCTATATAGGCTTCGCGGCTGTTGACTAAGGTATTCCAGTCGAATTTATTAACCGAAACATCAAATCCGTAATCCTTGGCGTAGAGATTCATTGCTTCGGCAATATGCGCGCCATACCACATGACTTTTTTAGGCACGCAGCCGACGTTTACACAGGTGCCGCCAACATGTTTCGCTTCGATGAGTAGAACTTTAGCGCCACGCATGGCAGCTCGGTTAGCTGAGGCGATACCGCCGCTGCCTGCGCCTAGGCAGATATAGTCAAAATGTTGAGCCATGAGTTTCTCCGTCTAACTCTAAGAATGAGGTGCTAAATAGCAGAAGGTCATTGTAGGTTGGAATGGGTTTGCAGACCAGCCTATTAAGTCGCCTTGGTATAGACCTTGGTTTGCCGTAAAAAATCTCAATAAGCCTGAGATGTTACCCATTGACAGTTAGCTCGAGCTTAACGGCGATATTGGCAACGATAGTGATCGTCTTGGTTTGGCCCTTCGGCGCCGCATTTGAGGCATTGCCACTCCTGCTGACGGGCACTGAGCTCATCGGTCTGATAGCTCGCCGCTTTGTCGGGTCGGTTGCCAATCTGGGTTTCGAGTTGTGACATGCGGGCATTCAGCCAGCGGCAACTGGGGTTGTTAGCGACTCTCTCTCGGCTAGCGAGTTGTTGTTTGCGATTAAGCTTTTTCTTTTTCGATGTAGCGGATTTCGCCTTATTGGCATTTGTTTTCGCGGGCTTATTGTCAGTGTCTATGACGGGTGATTCGTAATCTAAGGCACTTTGTTGAGTCGGGAGCGGAAGCGGTTTCCCTTCACTGTCGAGCAAGGTTCCCAGAGGTAAAGACTCACTTGTGGTCGCTTTGGATAATGCTTCTAACTCTGGCTCGGCAGCAAATGATAAAAAGTCATAAAATATCAAGATGATAAATGCGTTAGAAAGCCATTTTATATGATGTGTTAACATTCCTTGTTCCTCGCCCAATTCAAGTCGTTCCATCGACTTCTTGAGTGTAGTTAGGGTGGGATAGGTTTGCCAAACCGAGTTACGCTAGGCCGAGTAATGTTTAGAAGCTGATATTGAAATGGATACCCGCATAGGTTTGATCCTGCGAGGTAAAGTCGCCATTAGTGGCGGCTTCGTGCTCTATATCGTCCTGCGCTATGCTATGGCTAATATGGCCACTGAGACTCATATTATCGGCAAGATCAAAATTAGCCTCTAAACCAAATTGGAGGTTATTGCGGCCATTGTGATCTTCTGTTCTATATTTAAAATCAATCCCTTGGGTAATATAAGGGGCGAGAGTGAAACGTTCGCTAAGCTGCCAATAACTATGCAGACTCAGCTCGACAAAATAACCTGCCGCCTCGGTGGAATACACATAACTCGCCGAAGGTACCAACCAAGGCACGGCATTGTAAGCCAGCTCGGCAAATAATTCGTTATCCTGACAGCGACTGCTGCTGTAGCCTTCAATACGTTGATAACCCAGATTCGCCTCTAAGTGTTCACTTAAATTCAAAGCGTATTCCAGACCAATGTTCCACTCGGTGTAGGCTTGGCTATCGCCGCGTCCGACAAGGGCGTAGGTGGTGAGGTTGCCATATTGGACGTTGGCGTTCAGCCAATAAACTCCACCCTTAGCTAAGTTACTGCGACCCTGTGAAATGTACTTACTATCCCAACCTAAGTCGAAGTTAGCAGCCCAAGGTGCTGTGGTTGCTGCGGGCAATACGCCGCTTGAGACTCCTTCGGTTAGCGCTAAACTCTCGTTCGCCAAGCTGGGCTGGCTCAAGCAAATTAAGCCAATCACGCTGACGGCACCAAGGATGGGATGAAGTGAAGCAGCCATATCTAAGCCAATCTGATAAAAGATGCGGAATATGCGCAGATATTAACTCAGACGAATATGATCGTTAATGAGAATGGATTCGATTTGCGATCAACTCGTCAAGATTGAATAAGTAAATTTGGTGTAAATCTTAATTGTGAACTGGTTCGCTTTTTTATTAGCCTAATGGCATTAGAAGCATAGACGAAGGTTGCAATCGGTTTTCTCGCCTTGATAAATAGCAGATAAGCCCTTATTTATTAGCTACACAGATTGTAGAGGAACCATTATGAGCAACCCTTTGCTTAACGGCGCAAAATTACCGCTTTTTTCCCAGATTGAACCTGAACACATTCAAGTTGCCGTTGAGCAGGCCATTGCTCAGTGTCGTGCCAAGATTGATGAAGTGCTGCAAAATCCAGGGCCTTTTACTTGGGATAATCTTGTCGCGCCACTCGAGCAAGTGGATGACGAGTTAAGTCAGATTTGGTCGCCCGTCTCCCATATGAACTCAGTGGTGAGCACAGATGAATGGCGCGCCGCCCACGATGCATGTTTGCCTTTGTTATCCGAATACGGCACCTATGTTGGGCAACATCAAGGGTTATATCAAGCCTACAAATCCCTGCGTGCATCTGAAGAATTTGCTCAATTAAGCCAAGCACAACAGATGGTGATTGAGCACAGCTTACGGGACTTCGAGCTTTCGGGTATCGGCTTAGACGATGAGCAAAAAGTGCGTTATGGTGAAATCGTCAAACGTCTATCTGAGCTGACGAGCGGCTTTTCGAATCAGCTGCTCGATGCGACCCAAGCTTGGACTAAGTTAATTACCGATGAGGCTGAATTAGCCGGTTTACCCGATTCAACCAAGGCAGCCGCAAAAGCGATGGCCGAGGCCCGTGAGTTAGAAGGCTGGTTATTTACCTTAGATTTCCCTTCCTATTTACCCGTTATGACCTACAGCGAAAACCGCAGCCTGCGTGAAGAGTGTTATCGTGCCTTCGTGACTCGCGCTTCGGATCAAGGTCCAAACGCGGGTGAATTCGATAATGGTCCCTTGATGGATGAAATCCTTGCGCTGCGCCACGAGTTGGCACAGTTGTTAGGCTTTGATAGTTTTGCCGAAAAATCCCTTGCGACGAAAATGGCCGAAACTCCAGCTCAAGTGATGGCATTCTTAAATGAATTAGCACTGCGCTCTAAGGATCAAGCTAAGGCCGAACTCGCTGTGCTTAAAGCCTTTGCACTGGAGCATTATGGCGTGAGCGAAATGGCTTCTTGGGATTTGAGTTTCTATGCCGAGAAGTTACAGCAGCATAAATATGAGATTTCTCAAGAGTTGCTGCGTCCTTACTTCCCTGAAGATAAAGTGCTTTCTGGCTTGTTTTATACCGTCTCGCGCCTATTTGGCTTAAAGATTGTCGAGCAAACTGAGTTCGATCGTTGGCATAAAGACGTGCGTTTCTTCGATATTTTCGACGAAACGGGCGAGCACAGAGGCAGCTTCTATTTAGACTTATACGCCCGCACAGGAAAACGCGGCGGCGCTTGGATGGATGATTGCCGAGTGCGTCGCAATACGCCAACGGGCCTGCAAAAACCAGTGGCTTATCTTACCTGTAACTTCAACGGCCCTGTGGATGGCAAGCCTGCACTCTTCACCCACGATGAAGTGACGACTCTGTTCCACGAATTTGGTCATGGCATTCACCATATGCTGACCAAAATTGATGTGTCTGGTGTGTCAGGTATCAACGGTGTGCCTTGGGATGCGGTCGAATTGCCTAGCCAGTTTATGGAAAACTGGTGCTGGCAGGAAGAAGCCTTAGCGGAGATCTCCGGTCACTACGAAACCGGCGAACCTTTGCCTAAAGCTATGTTAGACAAGATGTTAGCGGCGAAAAATTTCCAATCAGGCATGATGATGTTGCGCCAGCTGGAGTTTTCACTGTTCGATTTTAGACTCCACCACGAATACGACCCAGCCAAAGGAGCGCGTATTCAAGACACCTTGGACGAAGTACGTCGTCAGGTGGCCGTGTTAATTCCGCCTGCATTTAACCGTTTCCAACATGGTTTTGCGCATATTTTTGCGGGTGGCTATGCCGCGGGTTACTACAGCTACAAGTGGGCCGAAGTGCTTTCGGCGGATGCGTTTTCTCGTTTCGAAGAAGAAGGCATCTTCAATCCAGAAACGGGCCGTAGCTTCCTGCACAACATCCTCGAAATGGGTGGTTCGGCGGAGCCTATGGACTTGTTCAAACAGTTTATGGGACGCGAGCCGAGTATCGATGCGTTGCTGCGCCACTCGGGTATTGCTGCTTAAGTTGGAGTAAGCACACAAAATAGGGTGTGCACGAGCATAAAAAGGCGCCAAATGGCGCCTTTTTTGTGAGCCAGATCTCGCTTGCCCTCTGGTATGACCTCTGTTAGCCTGTGGCTCTTATTTTTAGGGCGACTGTATATGAATCTGTATTTCCGTTTGTTTTGGTTGTTGTTTTGGCGCACACGTCATTGCCGTAAGATTGATTTTCTCGGCACGAGTCGGATTGATTACCGTGCATTGCCCAGTGATTGCGATATCAACTTTCACCTGACTAATTCCCGTTATCCGGCGTTTATGGATTTGGCTCGAACCTATATGTTGGCCGAAATGGGGCTGTTGAAGCGTTTCCTGAAATTAAAGTGGATGCCGATCGTTAATGCCGCCGAATTTACCTATATCCGCGACATCAAACCCTTGAAAAAGTTTGAGATTGAAACCAAGGTCGTGGGCTGGGATGAAAAATATTTCTATATTGAACAACGCTTTGTGAGCGAACGCGGCCTGCACTGTATTGTGCACGTGCGTGGTGTGTTTGTCTGCAAAGGTAAGCAAGTCCCTTTGGATGTGTTAGTCAAAGAGGCGGGTTATACCGATCCTGCACCCGAGTTGCCGCCAGAAGTCATTAAATGGAAAGCGTTTTTACAGTTAAAGAAAGAGCGCAATCTCTAATGTGTTAGTGTTAGGGAATACTCCTTAACCCAGTGTCTTCTTCCATTTCGGCGAGCAGTACTTCTTCAAGCACTAGCATCCAGGCGCCGCGTAGCTGCGCCTGTTGCCAGTAACGCACGAGTTCATCTAAATCCAACAAATTTAAGTGCGCAAAACTGTAGCTTAAACAGGGGATAAGTGCGCAGTCGGCTAAGGTAAAACTGTCGCCACACACCCAGTGATTTTGCGTTAGATGGGCATCCAAACGTTGAAATTGGATAAACATCTGCTTTTCTATCTGCTTGATTTCAAATTCATGGCCTTCGGGCGCATGCTTTAATTTTTCTAATTGAAATAATGGGTTATTGATATCGTTATCTATGATGCGATCGAATAAGCGCACCTCGAGATTGCGTTCGGGTTCGGCGGGCAGTAACTCTGTGCTGTTTTGAAAATGCTTGTCTAGGTATTCAACAATAATGCTGGATTCGGGGAGCAGTTGACCCTCGTGGGTTTTGAGTAACGGCAGTTTGCCGGGTGGATAAAATTGCTGGAATGTTTGACGTGCTAACGGGTCGCGTAAATCTGTGATCCGCGGGTAAAAGTTAGCTTGTTTTTCATAGAGAGCAATCAACACCTTCTGTGAATAACGTGATAACGGATGATAATAAAGCTCCATAGGTGTCGACTCCACAACCCCTGTATTTTTGACTCTACGCCTTAACTTTAGTCGGTATCAAGGCGCTTGCTGTGGGATTTATCCTTAAAAGTAGCGGAAGTGGCGTAAAAGTGGTTTGCCATACGGAATGAGCCACCTCCGCGAAAATTCGGTACTATTAGCGCTCAGATAAAAGTAATGAAATCCGGACAACCCAAGGGAGCAGTATGAGCCAGTTAGAAAGTTTCTCATCTATCTATGCCAGAGCGAGTGAACGTAAGGGCGGTAAAGCAGGACTTGAAGCATTATTACCCGACTGTCTTACCAGTGCAGAAATTCGTCAATATGATGATGCGGCGCTGCTTTCTGCCATGAGTCGCCAAGTGTTTCAGAGTGGTTTTGTCTGGCGTGTGGTCGATAACAAATGGCCCGCCTATGAGCAGTCTTTCTTTCATTTTGCGCCCGAAAAGGTATTGATGTTGTCGCCTGAGCAGATCCAAGCTCGCGCTGCGGATGCGACACTGATCCGCCATTTAAAGAAAACCCAAGCGATTTATGATAATGCTTTGATGATCCATGATATTGCCCGCGAACATGGCAGTTTGGCTAAGCTGATCGCCGACTGGCCGACCGAGGATATCGTCGGGCTTTGGGCGCTGCTGAAGAAGCGAGGCGCTCGTCTTGGAGGCAATACTGGGCCGTATTTTTTACGAGGGATAGGTAAGGATACCTTTTTGTTAACCGATGATGTGCAAGGCTATTTTAAAGCGCACCAGTTAGTGGATGCGGGTTTTAGCTCGCAAACGGCGTTAAAGCAGGTGCAAGCGGTATTCAACCAATGGCAGCAGGAATCGGGTCGTTGTCTTGCGGATATTAGCCGTGTATTGGCCTGCAGCGTTGGAGATAATCGTATTTAGATAAAAAAAGGACCAGCCAAATTGGCTGGTCAAGGCTCGATTATCAAGCAACTGGAGTACTGCAGGAAGCAGTGGGATGAACGTATAAGCAAACGGAGGATTAGAAACTTTTGCTGATCCCAATGACGACTCTGTCATCGAAGATTTCTGTTTGAGTGCCATAGACCTTATGGTCACTTTCCACAGTGCTGCCGTGGTAGCGTAGGTCGAAGTTAAGACCGTAATAGGCTTTGCTTAGGCCAATGTTCCAGTGCCCCCAACCTTCGGCGCCATCACCACTTAAGTCTTGATAACCAACGGAAGCTGAGATTTTTACGCCATTGTCAAAGCTATAGCTTGGGTGCAGAGCATAGTTAACGCCGTGCCAACCATCGACACCGAACCAATCATCAACCGTTGGCGTAACTTCGAGTTGCAGATTTGCGCGGCCAAATTGTTTGCCCACTTTTAACCATAACTCTGTATAGTTGGAGTAGGACGCACCGGGATAAAGGTATGAAAACAGCATCACATCATAAGTAAAACCTGAGTCGCCAAATTCACCCGCTTTACCAATAAAAGGCGCGGTGACGATCTCTAGATTAGGATCGGCAAATTTGATATTGGAGCTGAATACACCCGCATACCAGCCTTGGTTGTGATTCCAGCTTAGGGTGCCTTGTACGACAGGAATATCACCGTCTAAGGTTTCAGATTCACCACGAAACACATAATCCGAAGCAAAGTTCACATTGCCGTTAATAGTGCCACCAAAGAGTTGATTATCTTCGGCGCCGTGAGAGCTTGCCGCCAAAGAAAGCAATGCTCCTGTCAGCAGAAATTTAGTACGAGTCTTCATAATCATCATCTCAAAGTATTGGGAATTGTTAGCGCACCTTTATCGTAAAAATAAGTTGTGAATAGCCATGCCGCTTGGAATGAACCAATGACGAAAAGATGTGAATGAATGTGAACAAGCGGCGAAATAATGCCGTTGCTGGAAGGTTAATTTTTTAAAATACGTTTTTTGGGAAGCAGAGTTTCATTAAATGGGGTGTAAAAAGCCATTTCGGGTTTGCCCTAAATTACACTTGGTCATAAAATGTCGCGTCCAAGGTTTTGGGCGTCTCTCATTTCCAAGATGTAGATTTAAAAAGAATTTACATAAGTCATATATTATTTCACGGTATCAAGAGTAATTTTTGCCTACGTTTTTTGACTCTTTAGTTGGATAACAAGGCGATATGGCTCATGCTTGTTCATCAAGCATCTGTCGTGAAAGGGCTGATGTTATATGCGTAAAATCTTATTTATGAAAGACGTAAGAGAATAAATAGCATCGTTATCAAATAAATGCTGACTTAGCATTAATGGTGACGAAACCTGTGTTGCCATACATATTTGCAACATTTTTGATATAGAGTAGGCTGGATAAGTGCTTTGTATCGTATAACGCTAACAAGCTTATCCACTATTAGCATATTCCTTAATTAAGGTAACAATTCGATGAAAAAGGTATTCGCTAGGATGTGAATATTTTCATTAGTTTACACTTTAGTTTGTTTATCTTTCTTGTTCATCCTTATAGGGTATGCGATAAGTAACAGATTTGATTTTAGTTTTAATTACGACCGTAAGTTCACACTCCAAAAGTGTGAAAACGGTAGCGTTAATATTTAAAGGAGTTCTCATGCGGCAGACTATTAAACTTGCCTCAGTAATTAGCGTGGCGTTGTGGATGGCAGCTTGTAGCCCTCAAGAAGAGAAGGCCGATCATGCCGGCGCTGGGCCGCAGAGTATGGAAGTTGGGGTAATCAATGTGGCGGCTAAGCCTCAGGTTATCCAAGTTGAATTACCCGGCCGTAGCAAGGCGTTCCTCGAAGCTGAAGTGCGTCCTCAAGTGAATGGTATTATCACTAAGCGTAGCTTTGTTGAAGGCGGCAATGTGAAGCAGGGCGAGTCCCTCTATCAAATTGATTCTGCGCCTTACAAGGCTGCATTAGTGAGCGCAAATGCCGATTTAGCCAGAGCGAATGCAAGTCTTGCGTCTGCCAAGGCGAAAGCCGCTCGTTATCAACAGTTAGTGAAAACTAACGCCATCAGTAAGCAGGATTTCGACGAAGCCGAAGCGGCTTACAAGGAAGCCTTAGCGAGCGTGACTGTGGCTGAGGCAGCGATCAATACCGCTAAAATCAACCTGCAATACACTGAAGTACTGGCGCCTATCTCGGGCCGTATCGGTAAATCGAGTGTGACAGCAGGTGCACTAGTGACTGCGAACCAGAGCCAAACACTGGCGACCATTCAACAGCTCGATCCTATCAATGTGGATATCGCCCAATCGAGTGCTCAACTGTTACGCCTAAAAGCCAAGTTGAAGCAAGGTAAACTGCAGGCGGTCGATAATGCTGACGTGCAGCTAGTCTTAGAAGACGGCACTGTTTATGGGCACAACGGTAAGTTGCGATTTGCTGAAGTGAGTGTGGATGAAAACACGGGCTCAGTGATCCTGCGTGCAGAGTTCCCGAACCCAGATGGCATCTTGTTGCCTGGCATGTATGTTCGCGCCGTATTGAATATCGGTACCGATCCTCAAGCCATCATGGTGCCGCAAAAAGCCATTAGCCGAAACGCTAAGGGACAAGCTGTGGCTATGGTGGTGAACGATCAAGGCGTTGTTGAAGCAAAAATTGTTACCACAGCTGAAGTTATCGACAATCAATGGCGTATTACTGCCGGTTTGGAAGCGGGCGATAAGTTGATTGTGGAAGGATTACAAAAGATCCGTCCAGGTGCACCAGTCACTCCCAAAGTTATTTCTGAAACCCAAGCACAATAGGGCATAGCTATGGCACGTTTTTTTATTGATCGCCCCATCTTTGCGTGGGTGATCGCGTTAATCATTATGTTGGCGGGGGTTCTATCTATTCGAACCCTGCCAGTCTCGCAGTACCCCAGTATTGCGCCACCGACAGTGGTGATCAGTGCGAACTACCCTGGCGCATCGGCCAAAATCGTTGAAGACTCAGTGACTCAGGTGATTGAGCAACGTATGAAGGGTATCGACCATCTACGTTATATCGCATCGACCAGTGATAGCTTCGGTAACGCGTCTATTACCTTAACCTTTAACGCTGAGGCCGATCCCGATATCGCCCAGGTTCAGGTACAGAACAAATTACAGGGCGCTATGACTCTGTTACCACAAGAGGTTCAATCTCAAGGGGTTAACGTTAACAAGTCAAGCTCTGGCTTCTTGATGGTACTGGGCTTCGTGTCGACCGATGGTTCTTTAGATAAGGGTGATATCGCCGACTATGTGGGCGCTAACATCCAAGATCCTATGAGCCGTGTACCGGGCGTGGGCGAAATTCAGTTATTCGGTGCCCAATACGCGATGCGTATATGGTTAGATCCACTGAAACTGACCCAATACAACCTCACCAGTTTAGATGTTGTGAGCGCTATCCGTGCGCAAAACGCGCAGGTCTCTGCGGGTCAACTCGGTGGTACTCCATCGCTGCCGGGACAAGAGTTGAATGCGACAGTATCGGCGCAGAGTCGTCTGCAAACGCCTGAGCAGTTCCGTAAGATCATCATCAAATCCGATACTTCGGGTGCGAACGTGTTCTTGGCTGATGTGGCGCGTGTCGAACTGGGTTCAGAAAGCTATGCGGTAGAATCACTGTATAACGGTAAACCGGCTTCTGGTATTGCGATTAAGCTGGCCACCGGTGCTAACGCCTTGGATACGGCGGAAGCGGTTCGCGCAAAAGTTGAAGAGTTACGCCCCTTCTTCCCTGCTGGGTTAGATGTGGTTTACCCCTACGATACAACGCCATTCGTTGAGAAATCGATTGAAGGCGTAGTACATACACTGCTCGAAGCAATCGTACTGGTGTTCGTCATCATGTACCTCTTCCTGCAAAACTTCCGTGCGACCTTAATTCCAACGATTGCTGTGCCAGTAGTATTGCTGGGTACCTTTGCGATTCTGTCGGCGACGGGCTTCTCCATCAACACCCTCACCATGTTCGCTATGGTGCTGGCGATTGGTCTGCTGGTGGACGACGCCATCGTGGTAGTTGAAAACGTTGAGCGGGTCATGGCCGAAGAGGGCCTAAGCCCAATCGAGGCGACCCGTAAGTCGATGGATCAGATCACTGGCGCCTTAGTCGGTATCGGTCTGACACTATCAGCGGTATTCGTACCAATGGCGTTTATGTCGGGTTCTACTGGGGTTATTTATCGTCAGTTCTCGATCACTATCGTATCTGCGATGGCGTTGTCTGTGCTGGTAGCCTTGATTTTAACGCCAGCACTCTGTGCGACCATGTTAAAACCTTTGAAGAAGGGCCACGGCCATATCGAAACGGGCTTCTTCGGCTGGTTTAACCGTGGCTTCGATCGCTTAACTAATCGTTACGAATCGAGCGTTGCAGGTATTATTAAGCGTGGCTTCAGAGTCATGATGATCTATGCCGCATTAGTAGTGGCTGTGGGCTGGATTTTCATGCGTATGCCAACGGCATTCTTACCTGACGAAGACCAAGGTATCTTGTTCACGCAGGCGATTTTGCCAACCAACTCTACCCAAGAAAGCACCATGAAAGTGTTAGAGAAAGTCTCTGATCACTACATGGCTGAAGAGGGCGTTAAATCGGTATTCAGCGTGGCAGGCTTCAGTTTCGCGGGTCAAGGCCAGAACATGGGTATTGCCTTCGTAGGCCTGAAGGATTGGTCAGAGCGTGAAGCGCCGGGTATGGATGTACAATCCATTGCTGGCCGCGCGATGGGCGTATTCAGCCAAATGAAAGAAGCCTTCGTATTCGCCTTCGTACCGCCAGCGGTAATCGAGTTGGGTACGGCAAACGGTTTCGATATGTACCTGCAAGATAAAAGTGGTCAGGGACATGCTAAGTTACTCGAGGCGCGTAACCAATTGCTGGGTATGGCGGCACAGAATCCAAACCTAGTGGGCGTTCGTCCAAACGGTCAGGAAGATGCGCCAATCTATCAGTTGCATATCGACCATGCCAAACTGAGTGCCTTGGGCATTGAGATTGCGAACGTTAACAGCGTGCTCGCAACTGCATGGGGTGGTTCCTATGTAAACGACTTTATCGACCGTGGTCGTGTGAAGAAGGTTTACGTGCAGGGCGATGCTCAATACCGTATGCAACCTGAAGACTTAGACACTTGGTACGTGCGTAACAACAAAGGCGATATGGTGCCATTCTCAGCCTTTGCTACCGGTGCTTGGGAGTATGGTTCACCTCGTCTAGAGCGCTTCAACGGTTTACCCGCCATGAACATTCAAGGCGCAACTGCTCCTGGTTTCAGTACTGGTGCGGCGATGAATATCATGGAAGATATGGTGAAGCAGTTACCACCAGGCTTTGGTATCGAGTGGAACGGCTTATCCTATGAGGAACGTTTATCAGGTAACCAAGCGCCAGCCTTGTATGCATTGTCGATTCTAGTGGTATTCCTCGTATTGGCAGCTCTCTATGAAAGCTGGTCTGTACCTTTTGCGGTAATCTTGGTGGTTCCGCTTGGTATTATCGGCGCCCTGCTGGCGATGAATGGCCGTGGTTTGCCAAACGACGTGTTCTTCCAGGTGGGTCTGTTAACGACGGTCGGTTTAGCGACGAAGAACGCCATCTTGATTGTGGAATTCGCGAAAGAATTCTATGAGAAAGGCTCGGGTCTTATCGAGGCGACCTTACATGCCGTACGTGTGCGTTTGCGTCCTATTCTGATGACGTCACTCGCCTTCGGTCTGGGTGTTGTACCGTTAGCGATTAGTTCGGGTGTAGGTTCTGGTAGCCAGAACGCCATCGGTACTGGTGTACTCGGCGGTATGATGAGTTCGACCTTCCTAGGTATCTTCTTCGTGCCGTTGTTCTTCGTGATTGTTGAACGCATCTTCAGTAAGCGCGAGAAGAAAGCGAAAGACGAAAAGCCTAACTCGGCGGAGTAATCTAGTCTGACACTATTAAAGCCCTGCCTATGCAGGGCTTTTTATTGGGCAAAGTATCGTTACAAGGATGGATAGCCACCATTAACCAATTCAGGCATATTGAACGAATCACAATAGATTTGGGCTTGGTATGTTGGCACAGGAACTTGCAGCGCTTGATAAAGCCTTAGCCAAAGGTAAGTGGTTTTTTATCCTAGTCGTTGGCGTCTTGTTTTGGGGTTGTATGACTTCACTCGTGGTCGCGACTATCCATTATTTCACCTCCGATACATCCTTTTGGGGCGAGTTAGCTCGGGCACTCTATATTTTTCCTGCGGCAGGTATTTTATTTGGTTGGGTTGATTGGGTGCGGCTACAGCGTAAAAGAGATAGACTACGCGCCGAATATTATCTGCCGCATAATGAGTAACAGTGTTTTGGCTTTAGGGGCAAAGTCATGTCATCGGTGAGAAGTTATATAACTAAGCAACTTATTGTAGCTGTGGTTTGCTATTGTGTAGCTTTGGGCATGGTCGCCTATGGCGCCTATGAGTTTTGTCTTGAACAACTTGCTGTCCCTGAACTCATTCGTAGTCTTGCTGTGGCGGCATTTTTTGTCGGCATGGGGCTCGAGCCCAATATGTTTTTTACTCCCCTCAACCAAGTGATGACTCAGGCAGACGATAAATCGCCTAAGGCAAAATTACAGACAGTGTTGTTTAATCTGGGGGTTTTCTTGCTGATCTGTAGTTTTTTAATGGAATGGCTGTACGACTGAAGCAGTTAATCCACGTAAGGATTCGATCATCAAAAAGGGCGTCGAGCTTAGCTTCGACGCCCTTTCTGTTAGGGATGGAGTTAAAACCCCGGCTTAAGGCGTGTAGTAAGTGGCAGCGCCTGGCCCCACAGGCAGACCAAAGCCAAACACCCACAGGAAGAAGAACGCCGTCCAGCCAACGAAGAACACTAAGGTGTACGGCAGCATGGTGGCGATAAGCGTGCCTATGCCGAGGTTTTTCTGGTAGCGGCAAGCCACGGCCAAAATCAGCCCGAAATAACTCATCATAGGCGTGACTAAGTTAGTGACTGAGTCGCCAATACGGTAGGCCGCTTGAATGGTTTCGGGCGCATAGCCGACTAACATCAGCATGGGCACAAAAATGGGTGCGGTAATGGCCCACTGGGCCGAGGCGCTACCCAGCATCAAGTTGATAAAACCACAGATCATAATAAAAAACAGGAACAGGATTGGCCCAGTTAAGCCAATGGATTGCAGGGCATCGGCACCCAGCACGGCTAGCACGGCGCCGAGATTACTCCAGTTAAAGAAGGCCACAAATTGCGCCGCAAAGAATACCAGTACGATATACAGCCCCATAGTGCTCATGCTGTGCGACATGGCATTAATAACGTCTTTATCGTTATTAATGCTGCCAACGACCTTGCCGTAGACAAAACCTGGGATCGCAAAACAGATAAAGATAAAGGCGACTATGCCTTTGAGGAACGGAGAACCCGAGACCAGACCGGTTTTAGGATCGCGCAGTGGCGCGCCTTCTGGTACGACGGACAGCGCAAGGAATACCGCTAGCACCAGCATAGATAATCCCGCCCACTTGAGGCCGCGTTTTTCCAGTTCGGTGACATTGCCCATGGATTGGTGCACGGTTTCATCGGCATCATCGCCTTGATATTTGCCCAGTTTCGGCTCGACAATTTTCTCGGTCACAAAGGCGCCGAGGAAGGTGATCACAAAGGTCGAGACAAACATAAAGTACCAGTTAACCTCGGGGCCGACATTGTAGTCGGGGTCTATCATACGCGCCGCCGCCTCAGTAATACCCGATAACAGCGGATCCACAGTACCGAGCAATAGGTTTGCGCTGTAACCCCCTGATACCCCAGAAAATGCTGCGGCGAGCCCTGCTAGAGGATGGCGACCTAAGGAGTGGAAGATCATCGCCGCCATGGGGATTAATACCACATACCCAAGCTCTGCCGCGGTGTTCGACATGATGCCAGCGAACACGATAGTCACAGTCACTAAGCGTTTAGAGGAGCCCATGACGAGTGCGCGCATTGCCGCGGATAACAGGCCTGAACGTTCGGCGATACCCACACCCAGTAGGGCGACCAGCACTGTGCCTAAGGGTGTAAAACCGGTGAAGTTAGTGACCAAGTTGGACACTATCATCCGCAGCCCTTCGGCATTCATCAGGCTGACGACATGGATAAGTCCATCGGCACCTCTGCCGTGGGCCCCCTCGGGGCGCGGATCTGTAACCGTCAATCCAAAGTAACCCGCAATGCCAGATACCAAGATCACGGCGACACAGAACAGGGCGAACAAGGTAATAGGATGGGGCAGTAAGTTCCCTAATCGCTCGACAATATTAAGAAAACGGACAAACCAACCGCTAGAGCTGATGTCGTTAGACTGTGACGGATTGACGGGAATATCGTTGGATTTCGAGCTCATTCTCTTGCCTCTGTCGACCTTTGCTAGCGCATTCTTTACCCGGGAGCAGAATCGATGCGGCGTACTTGGCAGAGCTGTACTCGGCGCAAGTGGTTGGATTAACGCTAAGGTGAAAGTTAAAAAATTGGCCGAAAAGTATGATGCTTAAGCTTTAATTGAAACTTAAATGTTGCAATTGCGGGTGGGCGGCGGATTTTTCGGGTAAATGCGGGGTAAAAAAATGGACCCACTAGGAGTCCAGTATTCACGAGCAGAAAGGTTGCTCTTAACGTTGTGCAAATACACTATAGCCTAGTTTTTCTGTATCCAAGCTGAATAATCTCTCGCGCAATCGCGTTGCTCAATGCTCTGACCAGAATAGGGAAAGTTAATCTTTCATTGCGTTAGCTAACGCTTTAGATGAAATTCTTAGCCATTTATGTTTAGCTGTATCTGCTGATAGTTATTTATATAGTTGTACCAGTTGAGACTAAGAATAAACCCTAAGGATGGAAGATGGACAAACTGTTATTAGGATTAACGCTGATTTTTATCGTGACCTATCTTTGGTACGTCAGCCTAATCAAAAAACGCAATACCGCCCTCGAAGCCCTGTCAGGGATCGATGTGCAGTTAGCCAAACGCGCCGATCTTGTGCCCAATATCCTCAAAATCGCCAAGCGATTTATGGATCATGAAAAGTCATTACTCACTGAAATCACTGAGCTACGCACACAATTAACCCGTAATTACAACAAGACAGATCCCAATGCGGTTAAAGAGCATATCGCTCAAGCCGAGAAGCTTAACGATAAAATGGGTGCCTTGATGGTAAGTGTTGAAAGCTATCCCGAGCTGAAGTCAGACAACACTATGCTCGAAGCGATGCAAACCTATAATGAGGTCGAAGCTCATATCTCTGCTGCCCGCCGTTTCTATAACTCAGCAGTGTCGGAATTAAATACTGCCGTTGAGATTTTTCCCGGGTCGATTATTGCGTCGATGGCGAACATTAAGGTGATGCCATTCTACGAGGTGAATGAAGCCTCTAAAGCGCCGATAGACGCGGCGGATTATCTGTAATCTTTCGCTATTTGCGGGGCTAAGATTGGCTCCGCAACCATATGATCTCAATGAATATACTCACCTTTATCTTAGGTAGTCCTATCAAGGCTCAGCGACAGGCGGTAAAATTGTTGGCCGTGCCTTCGGATAGGGAGCCACTACAGCGTTATTATGATGCCCAGCTTGCGCCGCTCGCTGCCCGCTATGAGACCAAACGCGTCGCCAGCCTCAAGGCGACACGTAAACGCTTATATCTTAGTTTGGCGATAGTCGCAGGTCTTGTGCTGTTAGCGCTATTGGGGCATAGCCGTGGGCTAATGCTGTTTCCGTTGCCCTTGCTCGCCTTGTTTGGATTAGGATTTTGGAGTTTTACGCCGACTCGACAGTTTAAGCGTCAGGTGCAACAAGAAATTTATCCCATCATGTTTAAGTACTTTGGTGAGGATTTTATCTACAACCGCGAGATGCGCCTCGACATGAATCGCCTCACTGCGGCTAAGGTGCTACCCAGTTACGATAAGGCGAGCTTTGGCGATTATATCCAAGGCCAATACAAGGGTATTGAGTTAGTTGTCAATGAGTTAACCCTGACAAAAGATGTGCGAGTAGAAGAGTGGGACGGCAATAAACGCAGAACCGTGACCCGCACCGAAACCCGCTTTCGTGGCACAGTGGTTGAGCTGAGTAGCCATAGGCAATTTATTGGCCATACCGTCGTATTAAAGGATCGCGGCGGGCTGGCAAATTTCTTATCCGACAGCCATTCAGGGCTGCAGAGAGTAAAGCTTGAAGACCCCCTGTTTGAAAAAGAGTTTGATGTGTTTTCAACGGATCAAATCGAGTCGCGTTATTTGCTCAATACCGCCTTTATGGAGCGTTTGCAGCAACTGGCGCAGCATTTTGATGGGGATATTCAATGTGCCTTCTTTCGAAATCGTTTGATCCTGTTTTTGCCTAATCGCCGCAGTCGTTTCCAGATGCGCTCTATCTTCGATTGCGCTAATTTTTCGGTGGAATTTAGCCAGTTAAACCGTGAGATGAAGCAACTCTTTGCTATTATTGAAGTGCTTAAACTAAATGAACATACGGGACTTTGATGCTAGCAACGCAATCCGCGCCACTTTGCCTTAAGTCGATAGCCATTGTTAGCCTAGGTTTGTGCTTGGCTTGGGGCAGTTTTGCGGCCGCGTTTGCCGATGAAGTCAAGCCTAAGCCGCGCATTGTGGCCCGTTATTCTGAAAGCGGTATTGTGAGTAACTCTGGGCAAGAAAAAGTTAAAGTTTATCAATATCTACAGGCCAATGGTGTCACGGCTTTTACCGATAAAGCGCCGACGACCAATGAGTATCAAATCTTGCTTTATGACTGCTTTGCCTGTCGCCCAGACTCCAAAATTGACTGGAATGGTATTCGGTTGTTCACTCGCAATTACGATAGCTTGATCAGCCGTGCTGCCCATAAACATCAATTAGACCCCGCACTTATCCGCGCCGTGATCCACGCCGAATCGGCATTTAATGCCAGGGCATTGTCGCGCACTGGCGCGATGGGATTGATGCAATTGATGCCCGAAACGGCCAAAGAGATGGGCGTGAGCAATGCCTTTTTGCCTGAGGAGAATATTCTCGGTGGCAGTAAGTATTTGGCGCAAATGCTAAAACAGTTTAATGGCGATATTGCATTGGCCTGCGCGGCTTACAATGCTGGGCCGACTACTGTGACCCAATACAACGGCATTCCTCCCTATCCAGAAACCCAAGCCTATGTGGAGCGGGTGCAAATTCTGCTAAAGCGTTACCGCAGCGCCAAAGTATAAGCTGCCTATCCCAAGCTTAAAAAACAAAAGCAGCAAACCCAAGGGGTTACGCTGCTCTGTCTAATGCAGTGATGGCACAATAGGGTTATTAGCTTACTCGCCGACTTCCCATTTTACGATAACATTGCCATCCACTTGGCCTAAGGTTTTGCCGAGGTAATCGAGCATCTCAGTCGCGATTTCATCCAGTTGCCAAGGTGGATTAATTACCCATAGTCCTGCGGCTGTCATGCCAAACTCATTGGAATCGGGTTTAACGGCCTGCTCTATACGTAGCTGACGCTTAATACCGCTTTCTGCTAAGCGGGAAAGCATTTCTTCCGTCTGCGCTCGGTTGACTACGGGATACCAGAGCATAAATACGCCCGTGGCAAAGCGTTTATGCGCCTTGATTAAGGTCTCGGCGACCGTTTGATAGTCAGTCTTAATCTCGTAACTTGGGTCGACAAGCACCAATGCACGGCGCTCTAGTGGCGGTACCGCGGCAATCAGCCCTTTAAGGCCGTCGCCCTTAATGACTTTAACTTGCTTATCCTGCTCGAAATATTCATCCAGCAGTAGATGATCGGTACCGTGCAGCTCGTGCAGAACCATGCGATCCTTCGGCCCTAGTTCCATATCGATAATGGCGGGGGAACCTGGGTAGAAGTTGAGTTCTTCTGGATTGTCTTCGTTAAAGTGACGCACCGCATCCACATAATCCTGCAGGGACTTTGGTAGATCGGTTTTGTCCCAGAGTTTTGCCACGCCTTCGAGGTATTCGCCCGTCTTCTGGGCAAACTCATCCGTTAACGCATAACCGCCCGCACCTGCATGGGTGTCGATATAGACTAAGGGTTTGTCTTTCTTATGCATTAACTGCAAGGTTTGCAGCAAAATAGCGTGTTTCAGCACATCGGCATAATTGCCGGCGTGATAACCGTGGCGGTAACTTAACATGGAGGATCCTAGTTATTTGCAAACAGTGCAAAGGGAGGCAAATGCATGTCGGCAATTATACCTAGGATGCTCTGAGGCGTAAAACGAATGCCTCAGTTAGCACTTTTTTTCTGGGCTAACCAATGCGTGGGGGTTTGCATTTGATAGGTCTTTAGCCACAGCGAGGCAGGTGCAGGTTTGCCAAA
The DNA here is from genome assembly GCF_047975355.1 of Shewanella sp. GTDB lineage: Bacteria > Pseudomonadota > Gammaproteobacteria > Enterobacterales > Shewanellaceae > Shewanella. The sequence continues at coordinate 19,172 of NZ_JBKEDJ010000029.1, forward strand.
TAAGTAGCCTTGAAACTGTTCACACCCCAGTGCGGCGAGCTGTAATAATTGGGTTTCGGTTTCTATTCCCTCAGCAATCACATTCAGTTTTAAGCTCTTAGCTAACAGAATGGCGGCGTTCACAATTTGAGTGTGACGCTCGCTAATGCCGAGCTGGCTCACGAAGTAACGATCGATTTTTATTGTGTCAGCACAGATGTCGATCAGCTGACTCAATGAGGCATGGCCAGTTCCAAAATCATCAATTGCAATGGATACGCCCATTCTTGCGAGTGTGTTTAAGCGTCTACCCGTTTCTTTGTGCGTTGAAAATACGGAGGTTTCTGTTATTTCAATTTCTAAGATTGGGATGAGTTCGGGATGGTTTATATAAGTCTGGATCAACACTTTAAAGAAGCGATCCGACAGAATATCTTGTCCTGATAGGTTAAAGGCAAGCTTAGTCATAGGGACATTTTTCGGCCAAGAGCGGATCAATTGGAGTAATTGCCTAAGCACTTTAATGGCAAAAATCGCCTGTAGCTGCGATGACTCTATGATGGGGATAAAGGTGCTGGGCATAATCATGCTGCCGTCTTTATCAAACATCCTAGCGAGCGCTTCAAAGCTAATAATATGACCATCAGCCATCACTTTGGGCTGTAGCCACATTTCGAGTCGGTTGTGTTTCAGCGCGTCGCGGATTTTGCTTTCTTGCGAGGATGCCTCGAGCAAATTATTAATTAAACCAACGTAATACACCATAACTGGGTTAGCTTGGGTAGTTTGTTTGATGGCAATTAAGCATTGTTCGGCGGCTTGCTGCGGTGCGGATTTATGCCCAGAGCAACAACCAACGCGGCACTCTAAATGGTGCTCAATCTGTTGTTCTTGCTTTAGTTTTAAGCTTGTTGGTATGCGCTGACGTAGTTGTTGTGCAAGCGTCTCGGGTGAAGCTAACGGTAGGTCGGTTAATTCCAGTGCAAATGATGCGCCCCTAAAGCGGTATATTTTGGCCTGATGGCCGAAGCGTTCTTTAAGCTCTAAGGCAAAGGCTTTTAGGATGGCATCTCCAACGCCGATCCCAAATGCAGCATTGATTTGACTCAGATTATCAATTTTTACCAAGGCCACCGTCATTTCTTGATGAATTGCGCTTGGCGTTGGGTTATACCAATGATTTTCGTTGGGTAAGCCAGTTACTAAATCATAAAAATGTGTGCTGATATGGTGCTTTTTGAGCCGAGTGAGTTCTAGCGCTTGATTTGTTTGTGCCGTGATATCGTGACAGTGAAACAACTGAGTATCGTGGTGCTCTAATGAGGCTTTCTGCAGTAGATATCTACTGCTGTTACTGTGTCTTAAGCGGGTCTGAAATGAGGCGGCTAGCAAATTTGTACTGGTATCTTGGTTCACTTCAAAAATGTCACTGAGGCGAGTGTGATTGAGAGTCACTTCTCCAGCGATTTGTTTCGCCGCATTATTCAAGTTGAGGACCACGCCATCTTCATTACAGAAGAAAGAGGCGGTGCCATTATTGTCAAAAATTTCGGCATATTGATCTAAGGAGCGTTGCAACGCGTGTTGATGTTGGATCATCTGCTGCGCATGGACTTTCTGGGTTTTTAGCAAGCGCATGGCCGACAAAGGAATGCAGATATTAAAAAACATAAATAACAAGCCGTTGAGATAAGCGTGGGTCGCGGGCAGGCTAATGTCCACATCGACAATGGGCGGGAGATCTTGGTTACGCAGCAGCAATAAAAAAGGCAGCGCATTGAAACACATGGTCCATAAGGCGACTTTTTTGCTAAACAAGAAAAGCGCCATCAACGGCAGCGTATACAGGAAGGTAATGCCCGCCTGCGACAAGGTAAAATCAGGAATAAACAACAGCATAGCCAAGCAGGCGGCCACCACCATCGCCAGCAAGCTAATTGAGCTCGCCAGTAAATATCGACGGGTAAACCATAACGCGAGGAACAGGACGGTTAAAAAGCTGACCGTAATGCCAATAATAAAGCTGAGGTTGAGTTCATATGCGATCAATGAGCTGTGCAGCACTATGCTGGTGGTCAGAATGGCGCCACTCAGTAAAATAATCCGCAATAAACTGGTTTTTAATATGGTTCTATCGGGGTTTAAAAAGTCTTGCTCCCTAATAAACAAAAAACCTTTCAGCCAGTTAAGCAAAAAATGTCCTTATTCCATATGGAAGTTACAAGGTTGACTAGGAATAAGACATATAACATAAATCCATAAACGGTTACACAAATAGATTCTTGCCTTTTAAATCAGTAGATTACATTGTGATTTATGTTTGAATTTATATGGGGGAACTTAGACAAATAGACCAATAACCTGATACTCGCAAACAGGGTGATTTGCTTGCATGTTCATCAACGCGGTTCTTTGGCATAATGGCCGCAATTTCTACCAGTTAAACAGTGATCCCTTTGCCTATTCCAGTCTTTTTTAATCAGCAATTTCCAACCCTTGTGGATATTTGTGCCCGTTGGCAACTGGTTTTTGATGCCGATGCGCTATTTGAATTGCGTTTTGAATCAGACACCTTGACGCTACATAAGCGTGATGAGCCAAAACTCGATGGCATAGGAGTGGATTTTGTGACCGGCGCGGTTGCCCATAGGCGTAAGTTTGGTGGCGGTCGTGGTCAGTCAATTGCTAAGGCTGTGGGGTTAAAGCAGGGTGTTACACCAAAAGTCGTTGATGGTACTGCAGGCCTCGGTCGCGACGCCTTTGTACTAGCAAGCTTGGGCTGCACTGTGACTATGGTGGAGCGCCATCCTGTGGTGGCCGCATTATTAGAAGACGGTCTGCACCGCGCCTATCAAGATGCGGAAATCGGCGATTGGATGCGTGAACGTATGCAGCTTTTCCATGGTTCCAGCCTCGAAGATCTCGCCAAACTGGAGCAAGAGGTCGATGTTGTCTACCTCGATCCTATGTACCCCCACCGCGACAAATCGGCCTTGGTTAAAAAGGAAATGCGGGTCTTCCAAACCTTAGTAGGCGCGGATCTCGATGCCGATGGTTTGCTCGCCCCCGCCATGGCCTTAGCCAGTAAGCGTGTTGTGGTTAAGCGCCCCGATTATGCCGAAGATCTCGCCGGTGTTAAGCCCAGCATGGTTATCGAAACGAAGAAAAACCGCTTCGATGTCTATGTTAAATCGGCAATGAAGTAGTGAATTCCATTCTCTTTCTATACCACGAAGATTATTTAATTATTTGATATAAATAAATTTGTTTGACCATCTTGGCGGATGGTCAACATTATCTGTGCTTTATATAAAAGGAAATATTATGAAGTTAAAGACAATATCTGTCTTATTAATGTCCACGGTTCTAACGGCTTGTGCAACTAGCGGCTATAAAGTTGCTTCTGGAAAGGAAACTGCCTCGCTTCGTGTTTTATCGACTGACAGCGCTAATACATCGGTATGGATTGATAACACTGAAGGTTGTATCAAGCATAATTTTATTCGAGGTGGTGAAATTGCTGTATTGGGTATGAAAGCTAATTTATTGGCTGATCGCCAAGCTGGCCGAAAAATCGGGATGCCATTGTATCGTTCTGATGTCCATGAAAAGCAACAAACTGAGTTAAAAGTTGAGGCGGGAGTGCCGCTTTCTTTCTATTTTGCTGGTGTATGGGTTGACGGCGCTAACACGCGAATTGATGGTTATACCCATTGTGTGAAAAAAGTCAGTTTTACGCCCAAAGCTGGAGCAAATTACGAAGCTCAGTATTTTGTGGATAAGATTAACGGAAAAAATCAGTGCACGATTAAACTGTTTGATATTGTTGAAGATAAAGGTGATTTTGTTAAAATCGAAGATCCAAACTATCAACTGATCACTGAGATCTGCAAATAGATGTCATAAAGTCAGTGTATCAAGCCAGCGACTCTGCTTTTCCTCGAGACGGCATGGTGCTTTCAAAAGTGTTCTAATAAAAAAGCGCTAACCTAGGTTAGCGCATTTGTTTTTGAATAAAGGTTATGTTTATCGCACTAAGGTAAACAGTGGGGTTTGACTGACCGCTTGAAAATCTAGCGCCATGGTTACACTGAGTGCTGTGATGGTAATAATTGAAAAACCAAACACTTGTCTGGCCCAACGTGGCATATCCACATCTTGACGATAACCTTTGAGGGCCATAGTTAGCCACCAGAGGCTGGTGGCACAGGTCACGGCCATAAATGCTGTACCTGTGTAACCTGCGAGTGGCAGCATGGTGCTGACCAAGGCGAACACTGCGATATAGAGCACTATATGGTGCTTCGCCTTGGCCATCCCTTCGGCGACGGGCAGCACGGGGATCTTCGCGGCTGCATAGTCATTAAAGCGGAAAATCGCGATGGCGTAGGAGTGCGGCATCTGCCAGAGACTGAACATCAGCAATAAAATCACTGCGCCCATATCCATTTGCCCCGTCACGCTGCAATAGCCCACCACGGGCGGTACTGCGCCCGAAAAGCTGCCGACTAAGGTGCCGTAAACCGAGTTTCGCTTCATATAGAGGCTATAAATCCCGACATAAACGACATAGCCAATGGCGGCAAACAGTAGAGCTAAGGCATTGGTGAACAAGGCTAAGGTGCCAAATCCAAGCACGCCTAAGGCGATGCCAAACAGCAAGACATGGCTTAGGGGGATTTCGCCCGTGACGGTGACGCGTTTGCAGGTGCGCTGCATTTTGGCGTCAATGTCACGGTCAATACAGTTATTAATCGCACAGCCGGAGGCGACGACTAAGGATAATCCCACTAAGCTTGCCAGCATCAAGACCAGATCCACATCGCCCTTCGCGGCCAATAGGAAGCCGCCAGCAACGGAAATCAGATTCCCGAAAATGATGCCAGGCTTAGTTACCTGTACATACCCTTTGAAGCGTGCTTTCCATTGCGTCGATGTCAATCTAGCTTGTGTGTTCATTTGCTGTGTCTCGTTACATCATCAAAGCGTTAGCTTCGAGAATGATCCATACCGACAAGCCAACCACCATCACGATGATCAGTGCGGTAAATAGGAAGGAGAAGGTGTTGATCTTGCCTTCCTTAGAGAAGTCCAAGTGCAGGAAGTACTTAAGGTGTACCAAAATCTGCACCAGTGCCGTGACAACGACGATGGCAAGCGTCGTTGATTGCTCGAAGTGATGGGTCATTACCGCCCAGAATGGGATGGCAGTTAACACCACTGACAGCACAAAACCGACTAAGTAGGACTTGATGCTGGCGGCCAGATCATCTGCGCCATGGCTATGATCATGCGAATGAGTATGTGCGCCCATTACAGTGCTCCCAATAAGTACACAACGGTGAATACGCAAATCCACACGATGTCGAGGAAATGCCAGAACAAGCTTAAGCAGCTCAAGCGAGTGATGCTGCGGTTGCCTAAGCCCGTTTTGGCGACTTCAATCATCATGATTGCCATCCAAATTAACCCTGCGGTCACGTGCAAGCCGTGCATGCCCACTAAGGTGAAGAAAGATGACAGGAAGGCGCTGCGTTGTGGGCCGTTGCCATGTTCGATCAGGTGATGGAACTCATAGACTTCCATGCCGATAAACACACAGCCCAGTGCAAAGGTAATGGCTAACCAAGTGAGGGTTGCCGCCTTGTTGTGGCGCTTAGCGAAAATCAACGCGAAGCCATAGGTAATACTACTGAGCAGCAGGGCTGCGGTTTCGATCAGCACAAAGTCTAGTTCGAAAATGTCTTTACCCGAGACACCGCCGTCGGTGTTCATATAGAGCACGGCGTAGGTGGCAAATACCGATGCAAACAGGATGCAGTCGGTCATCAGGTAGAGCCAAAAACCAAACAGGGTGTTGCCACCCGTTTCATGGTGCTCGTGGTGCTCCTCGGCGTGAGCAACTTCTAAATCAGCTGGGATTGCAACACTCATATCAGCCCCTTACTACATTGTTTAAGTGAGCATTTTCAATGCGTGCCACTTCATCGGGTTGAACGTAATAGTCGACATCGTTGTTATAAGCACGGAATAAGAACACGATAAACGCGCCTACCATGCCCACAATCGCGAGCCACAGAATGTGCCAAATCGCAGCAAAGCCCGCGGCAGTAATGCCAAGCGCCATTAAGATACCGCTTGGGGTATTTTTCGGCATATGGATTGGCTGATAGTGTTTGAGGCGTTGATAGGCAGTGCCTTTTTCTTTGGCATCGGTAAAGGCATCGATATCAGACACTTGTGGCAACTTAGCAAAGTTGTAGAACTGTGGTGGTGAGGCAGTTGCCCATTCCAGCGTGTGGCCATTCCATGGGTCGCCCGTGGTGTCACGGTTTTGGTCGCGGTCACGGATACTCACGTACAGTTGCACGAACTGCAGAATGATACCGACCATGATGATGCAAGCACCCACGGCAGCGATATAGATCCACATGTTCCATGCTGGGTTATCAATGTGGTTGATACGGCGAGTCATACCCATAAAACCGAGTACATACAGCGGCATAAAGGCCACATAGAAACCAATTTGCCAGCACCAGAATGAGGCTTTACCTAAACGCTCATTTAAGTTGAAGCCTGTCGCTTTCGGGAACCAGTAAGCAAAACCGGCTAAGTAACCGAACACGGCACCACCGATAATGGTGTTATGGAAGTGAGCGATCAGGAACAAGCTGTTGTGTAGTACGTAGTCGGCGCCAGGTACGGCTAATAATACGCCCGTCATACCACCAATGGTGAAAGTCACCATAAAGCCTAAGGTCCACAGCACTGGCACAGTTAAGCGTAGACGGCCGCGGTAAATGGTGAATAACCAGTTAAACAGTTTTACCCCAGTAGGTACCGCAATCACCATGGTCATCACACCGAAGAAGGCGTTGACGTTGGCGCTAGAGCCCATGGTAAAGAAGTGGTGTAACCACACGATAAAACCGAGGATCGAAATTGCGCCGCTAGCCCATACCATTGAGGAATAGCCGAACAGACGCTTAGAGGTAAAGGTTGAAATCACATCCGAGAAGATACCGAACGCAGGTAAAATCAGGATGTACACTTCAGGGTGACCCCAAGCCCAGAACAGGTTGATATACATCATGGCGTTACCACCACCATCATTGGTGAAGAAGTGGAAACCCATGTAGCGATCGAGTGTTAACAGTGCTAAAACGGCGGTCAGGATCGGGAACGAAGCCACGATCAGGATGTTGGCCCAAGTACAAGTCCAAGTGAAGATGGGCATTTGCATCAGCTTCATGCCTGGAGCGCGCATCTTAAGCACAGTCGCGATAAAGTTGACCCCGGTTAAGGTTGTCCCTATACCCGAAATCTGCAGTGCCCAGATATAGTAATCGACCCCAACGCCCGGACTGTAAGCCAGCTCTGAGAGTGGTGGATACGCCACCCAACCTGTCTTAGCGAATTCACCTAAACCTAATGAAATATTGATCAGCACGGCACCAGACGCGGTTAACCAGAAGCTGAGGTTGTTCAAGAAGGGGAAGGCAACGTCGCGGGCACCGATTTGCAGTGGCAGCACTAAGTTCATTAGACCGATCATAAATGGCATCGCCATAAAGATAATCATGATCACGCCGTGGGCAGTGAAGATTTGGTCGTAATGTTCTGGCGGCAGATAACCCGCTGCGCCATTGGTGGCCAGAGCCTGCTGGGTACGCATCATGATGGCGTCGGAAAAACCGCGGATCAGCATGATGAAGGCAAGCACTATGTACATAATACCTAGGCGTTTATGGTCAACCGAGGTTAACCAGTCGTGCCAGAGCACGCCCCATTTTTTGTGTTTAGTGATCAAGGCTGCGATGTACAGGCCTATCACGGCAACAACCGCAAGGGTCACCATGATGATAGGCTCATGATACGGGATCGCATCTAAGCTTAATTTACCGAGAAAAGACATGATTACTCCGCCTCCACTGGGTGAGTGGATGAGTGTTCTGTGGATGAAGTGTCAGAATGGGTTGAGCCTTCCATGTCGGCCATCTTCTGTGCGTGCGGCATAGCTTGTTCGCTCGCCATATGCGCCATATCGTGGTGCATGCCAGCCATGTTGTGGTCGGCACCCATGTGTTCCATCCCTTCATGGCCTGCCATGTGCTCGTTTGAGTCCATGTGCATGTATTGCATGACGATTTGATCGAACATGCCGTGACTCACTGAGCCAAAGTATTCAACAGGATTGTTTTCACTCTTCTGTGCTAAGGCTTGATAAGTCGCAGAGTCTAAGGTCTTAGTCGCCTGTTGTTTGGCCTTGGCTACCCAAGCCTCGAAGTCGGCTGCCGTTGGCGTGGCAATGGCTTTAAACTTCATGCCCGCAAAGCCTGCGCCGCTATAGTTAGCGGAAATACCGTCATAGGTACCGGGTTCGTTGGCAATCAGGTGCAACTTAGTCGTCATCCCAGCCATTGAGTAGATTTGGCTACCTAACTGCGGGATAAAGAAAGAGTTCATGGCGGTATCAGAGGTGATCTTAAAGTTCACTGGTACATTCGCTGGGAAAGCCAGCTCGTTTACCGATGCAACACCTTGTTCTGGATAGATAAACAACCATTTCCAGTCCATAGAAACTACTTCAACCGTAATCGGCTTGGCGTCGTGTTCGAGTGGTTTGTAAGGGTCGAGATCATGGGTTGAACCCCAAGTGATCACGCCTAAAATCACGACGATCACAATCGGCACAATCCAAACCACGGTTTCAATCGCACTTGAGTGGGACCATTTAGGGGCAAAAACCTCATGATCTCGGCCATCGCGGTATTTCCATGCGAAGAACAAGGTCATGAAGATCACGGGGATAACCACAATCAGCATGAGTAGGGTAGCGATGATGATCAGGTGCTTTTCATCGACACCGATCTGGCCCTTGGGATCCAATACGCCGCCATCACAGCCTGCGAGCATCAGGGCTATCGCCGCGAATGCTACTTTACTTAAATTTCGAATTAACAAAGGAAGATTCCTCTAACCCTAAGGTTTACAACTCTGCCCAGAGAGATAGGCAGTAGCATTGAGCGGCGTTATCCGAAGGCAAATCCGAAAGTGGCTCGAGCGCGGCACAAAAAATGCCTGCCACCCCAATACGAGATTGAGGATCGACTTTCAGCGCTTAATGCTAAATTTGAATTTTAAAACAGAGAGTTACAATGGTGGGGCGCGACAACCGTGCGCAAGGTGCTCGAGGGATTTTAGCCTTGGGGGTGCTAAAAACAGGCCAGCATTAGTGAGGTCTAAGCTGTTGAAAAACTTAAAGCCATTGTCGAACAGATTCCACAATTGCTTAATTATCTGGGGGTTGAGCAGCAATACGCTCAGTAACGTGGCGCCGAAGAACTCAATTAAAAAGCCATCGCTTAGGGTGATTAACTCGCCAATATCGATACAGCCACCAACCATCACTGACACTAAGTCAGCTGCGGGCAGCACAAACAGTAACCCAAAAAGTAGGGTTAGGTTTGTCATACTGAACTGGGAGAACCTCGCAACGAGATTCAATCCTTCAGCGATAAATTGGCTGAGTGCGAATTTCAATTAACAAGTCCGACTGAACGAGAGGAAATCGTTGGTTGAATAAAAAATTCAAGCTGCAACTTTTTTGTGCGGGCGGGAGAATAACAAGAAGCGGGGATTGATTGAAAGTGGATCCCAGGCTCAAAACGGTATTTGCATTAAAAAAACCTTAATCAAAACCAAAATAAAACACCGTGCTAACCAATTTAACTTAATTTATATGGATTACGCTCGCAAAAAATAGGGTTAATGTGAGCTAAATCAGAAAACGCCTTGAGTTAAATGTGAACAATTTGAGGCGTAAAAATCACCTAAATGCACCGCTGTTTCATCTGTTTTAGCGGACTTATCTACACGAAATTTGAGCTGGCTAATCTCTCCCTCAATACTCTCCATTTCAATACCTCATTGAGCGCTTGGCGCGAGTCTAGCAGATTTCACCGCAGCAAACAGACTCTTCACGGGGAGTTTACGGAGGCGATTTAATACTGAATTTACAATTAGCATTTACTAAGCTTGAGATTGATTTGTGGATTAAGGCATTATGGAGTCTATCTGAGTTGCGGCTTAGTAATAAAAAGGATTGAATATCAAAGCATTTGCTCATTCTCTTAAGGTCAATTTACTCCTTGCCTTGGCTTACTTTGCTGTTGGCAAAATCGGGTTGTTGATTGCCTTACCGCCAGGTTATTCCGCTGCCATTTGGCCTGCGGCGGGAATTGCCATTGCCTCCTGCCTCCTGTGGGGCAAGCATTCGCCCTGGTTTGGCATCTTGCTCGGTTCTTGGCTGCTTAATATCAATATCGGTGGAGCACTTCATTTAGGTTGGCTGCCATTAGTGATCGCATCTGCATCTAGCTTACAGGCCTATGTCTCCGCCAATCTGGTCCGTCGTATCGACCCCTTGGTAACCTTAGATAAACCCAACACAGTTATTAAATCCTGCCTCAGCCTCGCCTTGACCTGCATGATTGCCATGCTGTTTGCTAACGCCGCCTTGGTGGCCAATGGCACTATTCCCATTAAGGATGTATTAGGGAGTGCGGTAAATTGGTGGATTGGTGACTTACTCGGGGCGGTGATCTTTATCCCGCTCACTATGCTGATATTCGACCACCGTTCCATTTGGCGCTCAAGGCGCATTCAGACAGGACTTCCGCTGTTAGTCGGTTTTTTATTCTGTGTCGGGATTTATTACTACTCGGATATGAACCAACGGCAACAACTGCAAGATAAGTTTCAAATTCAGTCTAATGCGATTATCAATAGTGTTGAGAGTTTTCAGGAGTCGAATCTACAGCAAGTGATTGCACTCGCGAGTTTATTCGATAATAGCGAGCAGGTGTCTCAGGACGAATTTATTCAGTTTGGTAAGCGTAACCAACTACAATTAGATGGCTTTCGGGCTTGGGCTTGGTCGCCACTGATTGCAGCGAGTGATAAAGACAGTTTTGAGGCCGAGACCAGCGCTGAGTTAGGTGAGCCCTATAAGATTAGATACTTAGACGGTGGAGAGCCTAATCCCGATGGTTGGTTGGTGCCGGTTAAGTTTGTACAACCTTTGAATACCAGCCGAGCCGCCCTTGGCATAGATATCAATGGCGAACCTGCTAGGGCGCTCGCCATTGCAAAAGTGCGTATGATGTTATCGCCCGTGATGACGGGTAAGATCCAGTTAGCGGAGGATCCTAATGGCCCTGGCGGTACACTTTTCATTGCGCCAGTATTCGACCGTTTAGGCAATATAGAGGGTTTTTGCTCGGCGGTTATCGATCTGCAATCGATTATCAATGAAGTGGAGCAGGTTAAAGGCTTGCATTGGCGCCTGACAGACATGAGTGCAGGCGGGGCCTTGCTCTACACCAATAGTAAGAAGAAATTTCCTGATTTTGAAGGCAATATTCATAGTGACAGGATGGGCCAGTATTATCAGGCTAATCTAATGCTGGCCGACAGGCACTGGCATATAGTGATTTACGAGTCTTACTCCGCCTTGATGGGGGACACCTTTAGCCTGTCGCTGCTGATGTTGCTGCTCGCCTTTATTACCTGCGCCATAGTAGGCGGTATGACGTTAGTGTCTTCGGGGGAGCGCTACCGCATTGCCGAAAAGGTAGCGGAAAAAACCATGGCACTCTCAAAGGAGATTGCCCGTAGCCAGACCTTCCAAGCCACCTTAATGGAGAGTGAGCAAAAGTATCGTACCCTGTTCGATAAGGCGCCGGTGGGGCACGCCTTAAAACGGCTAGAGGATGGGCAGTTTGTCGCCATCAACCAAGCCTTTATTGATATTACCGGTTATACCCTTGAGGAATTGCAGGCCCTAGACCCCTGGGAACTCACTCCTATTCGTTATCGCTTGAGTGAAATCGAGCAACTCGAACGCCTCCAGCAAACACGGCGTTATGGTCCATACCAGAAGCATTACCGCCATAAGGATGGGCGGATGGTGGCGGTGAGGCTGAATGGCTCCCTAGTCACTGCCGACGATGGTGAGCAGCTCATCCTGTTTATTGTGGAGGACATTACCGAACAGGAGCGCACCGTTGCTCGGGTGAATCTATTGGCTCAGGTATTCCAACAAAGTGGTGAAGGCATCACCATCATGGATGCCAATGACATCATAGTGGATGTGAATAGCGCCTTTACGCAGATCACTGGCTACTCAAGGGACGAGATCATAGGCAAAAACTGCCGCTTCCTTGAAGCCGACCGAACCGACCGCAGTATCGATGCCAGAGTTCGTGCCGGCCTCGAGCAGACCGGATTTTGGCAGGGTGAAGTTTGGGATCGGCATAAGGATGGATATGATTTTCCAAAATGGTTGATGATGTCAGTGGTGCGGGATGAGACGGGGTCGGTCAGTCATTACATTGGCAGCTTTACCGATATCAGCGAGCGCAAAGTGAATGAGGAGCGTATTCACTTCTTGGCCCACCACGATTCTTTGACTCTGCTGCCGAATCGCTTGAGTCTGCAATCGCGTCTGGAGACGGTTTTTCAGGAGGCCTTCGTCAGTCAAACCCAGATTGCCGTGATGTTTATCGATATGGATCATTTCAAAAATATCAACGACACCTTGGGACACCATGTCGGCGATATGTTATTGCTCGAAGTCGCGCGGCGCTTGAAGAGTATTGTGAGCAGTGACGATATCGTCGCGCGCTTGGGTGGCGATGAGTTTGTGGTGGTGTTGTCCGATACGGATCACGATAGGGTCGCTAAGGTGGCTGAAGCCCTGCGCAGTGGTTTGAATCAGACCTACATCATTGATAGCAAGCCTTTACATTCATCACCTAGCATAGGCATCAGCCTGTTCCCAACCGATGGTGACAGTGTTGAGGCGCTCATGAAAAATGCCGATATGGCCATGTACCGCGCAAAAGCGGCTGGGCGCAATAACTATCAGTTTTTCACCGTCGCGATGAATACCTTAGTGACCGAGCGCCAGCAAATCGAAACTGGGCTCAGGCAGGCCATTGCCCGTGATGAGTTACGACTGCATTATCAGCCACAAATCGATATCAACACCGGACAAATGGTGAGTGTCGAGGCGCTGATCCGTTGGCAACATCCTGAATTGGGATTGGTTGCCCCCGATCGCTTTATTCCTATCGCCGAAGAGATAGACATGATTATTCCCATCGGCCAATGGGTATTAGAACAAGCACTCGCTCAGTTGGCCGAATGGCGCGAAAAGGGCGCTAAAGGACTGCGGATGGCGGTCAATCTCTCGGCCCATCAACTACGCAAAGACACCATAGTGGCGGATATTATCAATGTGCTGACCAAGCACAAACTGCCAAAGGGGGCGCTCGAACTTGAAATTACCGAGAGTGTCGCCATGCAGTATCCCGAGCAAAATGCCAAGTTACTGGCCGAGTTGCGTCAGCATGGTATCGAGTTAGCGATTGATGACTTTGGAACGGGTTATTCATCACTCTCGTATTTGAAGTTATTGCCCTTAGACAGACTCAAGTTGGACAGATCCTTTGTGAAGGATATTGAGAACGATCCGAACGATGCTGCCATCAGTGCGGCGACGATTTCAATGGCACACGAACTGGGGCTGACCGTGGTGGCCGAAGGGGTCGAGAATGAGGCGCAGCTGGTGCTGCTCTCGAGCATGGGCTGTGATTTAGTGCAGGGATATTATTTTAGTAAACCACTGGCTGCCGATGACTGTTCCCGTTTTATCGAACGCAATTTTTAAGCCGTTTTTTATCCAGTTAGAACTATACTTGGCTAAATCCGGCGATGGAAAGATGGATAAACTAAGGACGGCTTTATGCAAGTTATCTTCACCAAAGGTTCGAAGCGTTATGGACAATTGCGCTGTGTCCGTATGGATGGCAGCGCGACCCAGACTCAAATGCCCGAACAGGGGATAGCACCCCACGATATGATCCACTATGTAGTTGAAAAACGTCTGCTTATTCAAGGAGCTTTTTTTGCTCAAGTCCGAGCGGGCGCCGATATCAGCTTTTCCCTAGAGCACAATGAAGCCTCCCTCGCCGTTGCGGATAAGACCCAAATCTGGCAAACCGAGTCGATAGTCGAATCCCTGCAATCCCTGCTCTGGTCTGCCGATACGCCGACCTATGCCGGATTTTTATACCTGTTAGAGCAGAGCTGCGGTAATCGTAAACTCGCGCTGCCCGAGGTTTCTCAATCGGACTTTGAACATATTATCAACGAGATAATGGAGTTGACCCTCGAGTGGCAGGGTTTAGGAGAAGGCCAGTCCTTGACCTTCAAGTTCTAAGCACTTAAGCAATAAAAAGAGCGCGAATATTCGCGCTCTTTTTATTGGCTCGGGTTATTCCCTGTGACGACGTTCTTGGCTCTGCGCCGATCTGCCTTGGTTATGCTCGGGGCTGCGGGCCATTTGCATATTTTGGCGTGGTTCGCTCTGCCTTACTCTCATCTCTTCCCGCTGTCTTGGCGGCGCTTGGCGAGGTTGTTCAATGCGCTGCGGTTCGGCGCGTCTCACCTCGGGGCGAGTTTCCTGTCTCTGTGGCTGAGTACGGGTCTCAAAGCTGCGCGGCTGCTGATCTCGAGTCTGATACTGGCGTTGTGGACTCTCCTTAGCTTGTTCCCTCGTCGCTTTTGCCTGCATTTGCCTTACCTGATTATCCTGGCGGGCATTGTCGTTACGCTCTCGTTTGTAACTTTCCTTGTTCGCTTGCGCAGCGTTTGTCGGTGCCACGCGGCGCTCTTTTAACTCGGCCTGAGTGTTTTGGTAACTGGGCGTACGCTCGCGGCTGTAGTGATTATCGCGGCTTACGTTGTTGCCTCTGTCCTTATCTTGGCGCTTGTCATAGCCCTTGTTGTCGCGGTTATAACGTGCGTCTTGGTGTTCCCGCGATTTCGAGTACTGACTGGTAAAGTGCTGACCACTGCCAGTGGAGTGAGAATCGCGGCCACGGAACTTACTGTCACCGTAGTAGCGCTCTTTTACCACGGGATTATGGTACACCACGCCGCGTCTATGCTCGGGCTTATGCTTCCAAGGTTGAGCACCGTAGCTGACTGAGTATCGCTCCCTTGGGCGATAATGGTGGGAGTGACGGTGATCGACAACGACGACTCTGTGGCTGTGCCAATGGAACGAGCTAAAGAAGTAGTTAAAGGAAATATGGATCCCGGGTGACCAGTAAAAGTAACTATGACTTGGGCGGTAAGGGTAGCCCACATAGCCACCGAATTCCCAATACACGGGGGGATAAGCCACGCCCCAACGCCAAGTGCCGTAAACCACGCGGGGGTCATAGTAAGGCACGTACACGATTTCGCGGCGTGCAGGCTCTATAATGATCTGGTTATTCGCACGGGTCACCGCCATGTTGTCCATATTGGCCAAACTGTTGGCTTTATCCGCTTGTTGTCTGAGCGATTGAATGCCATCCATCACTTGGCCTTCGTCGGCTAAGAATGCTTCGCCGAGTTTCTGGGTCCAATCTAAGTCTTCGCTCATTTTCTCTAAGACATTGGGAAAAGCCATCAGGGCTTTAACACTCGGATCCCAGTCTTTGTCTTCGGTGCGAGACATCACCTCGTCGGTCGATAACTTAGGGTTATCCTCTAACCAACGCTGCGCCTGCACCACTTCGAGTGGGTAGGTTGAGGCGATAAGAATATGGCTCAACAAACTATCGGGATAGAGTGCAATGGGCGCAAGCATCTGTTCGAGTTCGGCTTGGCTCAGTGAAGCACTTGAACCTTGGCTGACTGATACGCCTTCGGCTTGAGTTGGCGCGGTGAAAGGCAGGGCAACTAATGCCGCCGACAACACCAGCCATTTCCATCGATGTAATCTGTTCATGGTTCGCTCCAATAATCCTATTGAGGATGTTATTGGCATCATAGGCGCGTGAATATGAACATAAGCTGAAAGTATTTTGTAGGGTAAAAAGAGTATTACAGCGCAATTTATAGCTAAAAAATTAACTATCTTTATGAAAAATTAAAGATTAAGCCGAGTGGGTGAAGTTAACGGTAAACTTGGCGCCGCCTAAGTTTTCTGAACGGGATACGGAAATTCGACCGTTATAGCTATCCACTAAATCGCGGACAATCGCGAGGCCAATGCCGTTACCTTGGCGGTAGGAGTCGGCGCGGATCCCGCGCTCAAATATTTGAGTTTGCAGGGCTTCGCTGATCCCAGGGCCGTCGTCCTCAATACAGAGCTGTAGCTGATAGGCATTGCCTGTGACAGTTAATTTGACCTTAGATTTGGCGGCTTTGCAGGCATTGTCGAGTAAATTGCCTAAAATCTCGGTAAGATCGGCCTCATCGCCCTTAAATACTGCCTGTGGGGCCATTTCACCACTGAGATCTATCTGTGGTTCTCGGTAAATCTTGGCCAAGGTGCGTAGTAGTTTAGCGCCGACATCATCTACCTTGATGCCTAAATGCCATGAGGCGGCTGCCGCCGTTTGGGCGCGTTTAAGCTGGTGGCTGATGATGCGACTGATATTCGACACTTGTTCGCTCGATGCCTCGCTTAAATCCGTTTGACTCTTAATCACCGCCAGTGGCGTTTTCAGGCTATGGGCCAAGTCCGCAAGGGCATTGCGATAGCGCTTACGCTGGGTCTGCTCGGTATTGAGTAGGATATTCAATTGCCGCGCGACTTCCTGCAACTCACTCGGATACTGGCTACTGAGTTGGGTCGATTTGCCCTGTTCAACATCGTGCAGCTCTTGGGTAAAACGTGCCAGCGGCCTAATGGTCCAAATCAACCAACTCAACTGAAACACCAGCATGACTAGGATTAAGATCAGCAACCAAGTCCAAAGCTGTTGATTAAATTGGGCTATCTGCTGTTGGAACTCCAACTCATCCTTAATGATATGGATAGTCACAGGCACGTTTTCGTTCAGGCTGGCAAAGCTCACACTAAAGCTGTAAATAAGATGCGGCGCACCAGCGAGGTAGATTTGATCGAAGGCACTTTTGCCCGTCGGCGGAATAGTGAACTGTGCCGGCGGCGTGATGCCCATAAAAGACTGTGAATGCCAGACTATGCTCTGCTGATGCTCGGCATTCTCTGTGGTGGCAATGGCATAGAGGCCCGATTGGATCAGGTTAAAGCGGTTTTCGAGCACTAATTCGGGGATAAAAATTCGCTTATTTTCGACCTCTGTGACCGCTAACACCGAATACACATAGGCACTCAGCTCATTTTTCGCGGCACTTTTTACTTGTTCGGCAAAGGCGTCATTGAGGGCGACCCCAATCAGCGGCAGCAGTACCAAAATAAACAACAGCACGCTGAGGATGAGCCGTGTTTTTAGGGAGTTTAATAACTGCCAGGCAAGCGCGCGCTTACTCATCAACACCTTGCTCTGGAGAAATGACTCTTAACCGATAGCCTTGACCGCGCAGGGTTTCGATCAGATTGTATTGGTTATCTGGGTCGAGCTTTTTGCGTAAACGACGGATAAACACTTCGATAACGTTGGAGTCGAGATCAAAATCCTGATCGTAGATATGTTCGGTGAGCGCGGTTTTAGATTTCACTTCGCCCTGATGCAGCATAAAAATTTCAAATAGCTTGTACTCAGAGCCGCTCAGTGTGACGAGTTCTTCCCCTTTGCGCACCTCTAAACTACTGGTATTTAAACTAAATGGCCCATTAGTAATCACCGGACTTGCCTTACCGGCCGAGCGACGGATCAGGGCTTTAAGGCGAGCAACTAATTCCTCGGGATGAAAAGGTTTAGTGAGGTAGTCATCGGCACCGGCATCGAGGCCCTCGACTTTATCCTGCCAGCTATCCCGCGCGGTTAAGATCAAGATGGGGAACGCACGCTCCTTTTGGCGTACGCGGCGAATCAGGCTTATGCCGTCGAGTTTGGGTAAACCCACATCGATAATCGCGGCGTCATAGTTGTATTCAATGGCTTGGAATAAGCCTTCTTCACCGTCGCTGGCGACATCTATGCTGTAGTGGGCATCGAGCAAGTGCTGCTTTAAGTTGGCTTGAAGTGCTAAATCGTCTTCAACGAGTAGGAGTCGCATATTAATTCCTCGAAACACGCCCAGTGGCGGCATCCACCGAAACGGAAAAAACTTGGCCATCGTTATTGAGGATTTTGACTCTATAGCCCGAGCCACTCGACTGTACGCTGAGTACTTTTCCTCGATATTGACGCTGCGCCATCGCCACTGCTTGATCTGGACTGTTTACCACAAGGCGGCGCTGCTCATTCTTCACACCTTGGCTGCGCGATTGATTACGATCATCGTGTTTATCATTGCCTGCCATGCTGCCAAAGGAGGTGCATAAGCAAGCGACTAGGGTCAGTGTCAAACCAAGTTTCATATCTGTTACCCGCGCATGTTCGGCGATCTTAAGTGAGTAGCTAGGTGGATAGCTTATCGAGTCGACTAAGAATACCTTATCACCATAACAAACACATAGAGATCAGCCAATTGGTAAACACAATTCCTTTAAAATTCACTGTGATTCGTGGAATTTTATCGAGTTAATCCTTATCGAACCTCTTTACAGAACGGGAGTCATATCCTGTGACATATTAGCAGTGTTAACCAAAACAGATGAATTGAGGCTGAACGGCTTTTTTGCCCTAAAAAGATCAGATTTTAATGTTCAGCTTATATTCACCTTGAGTGCCCTCTAATGTCTCCAATTTGAATGGATTATCCAATGGGGTATTCAAGATGAACACACTCAATCAGCAAGCTATCATAAGTACAACTCACTCAGCCTTTATGAAGGCAATGATATTGGCTGGTGCCTTACTGGCACCCACAATGGTGAGTGCAGAGTCCTTGGACGAGTCAAACTTGGCCCCTTTTAGTGCGGCCAGTATCGGGATGGCTAAAAAAGCCGATACCGAGCAGGCCGCAGAGCAAGAAAAACAAGCCTTAAGCCTATTGCAACAGGCTGCGCCCGCCCAAACCGTAGGGGAAGCCGCCGCGGCTGCGGTGAAATCCTTAGCGCCGTCTTTATCGGCAAAAAGCCCAAGTGCTCATCGCGTACAACTGATGGGCGCAACCCCAATGACCCGCGAACAAGTGATTGCTAAGCACACGAGTCAGCCTATTCCAAGCTCGAGTGCGACCAGTGAAGATCCCTATCGCGCGCCCGTGTATCACAGCTTTGCGATTTTTGATGCCAGCAGCCGTTTGTTTGAAGACTTTGATTATGATGGGTTTTATCAAACCTTCAGCGTGACCTTCGATGTAGATGTGTTTGGCGCTTACCTCAATGAGCGCGCCGACCTGTTTGCCGAGTTGTATCTCAGTCGTAACGGTGGTCCTTGGGTGCATTACTACACCACGGACGTGTTTACCATCTATGGTGACTCGACGCAGGACGATTATGAAGTGCTTACGACCCTTTACACTGGCTATCCAACGGACCACTACGATGTGTTAATCGATGTCTATGAGGTGGGTTATAGCGATATTGTCGCCACCATTAGCGCCGATAATACCGATGGCCTGTATGCATTACCGCTGGAAAGTAGCGACCGTGACCGTGTTGACGAAGTGATAGTAGTGGAAGAAAGTGGCGGCGCATTTTCTATCTTTGCCCTGCTTGGTCTGGGGCTTTTTGCGGCAATACGTAAACGTGAGAAGTGGGTTAATACCCTGAAATAAAATCTTATGTAAGCCATCACTGTTATACAAAGTCATACCGCCTATCTAGAGTAAGCAGTGTGTCTAATACTAAAAAGCAATGCCGGTAACAAAAACAAACCACGCGAGTTATCGGCAATTTGCACCCTCTGCTACAAATCCCCTTTTTCTCTCTGTGTTTATCATTTCGGATTCGGGCTAGTATGGTCAAGTTACGTTAACTAAAGGAAGAGAGACATGATTGCTCAAGGTCAAACATTACCAGCGGCGACGCTAAGCCAACTGACTAAAGATGGCATGGTAAATCATCAAGTTACCGAGCTGTTCGCGGGTAAAAAAGTGGTGTTATTTGCAGTGCCTGGTGCTTTCACACCAACCTGTTCTGAAGCGCATTTGCCAGGTTATGTGGTGCTGGCCGATCAATTTAAAGCTAAAGGCGTTGATTTAATTGCCTGTGTATCGGTAAACGATGCATTTGTAATGAAAGCGTGGGGCGAAGCGCAAAATGCGTCTGAGTTACTGATGCTTGCCGATGGCGATGCCAGCTTTACTAAGGCGCTCGGATTAGAGATGGATACTGCAGGCTTTGGCGGTGTGCGCTCACAACGTTATGCGATGATCATCAATGACGGCGTGGTGACGTTACTGAATGTTGAAGCACCAAAGTCATTTGAAGTGAGTAAAGCCGAAGTGGTGTTGGCGGCACTTTAATGCCTGATTAAAAAACAAAATGGGAGCCTAGGCTCCCATTTTTATTGGCATCAAGCTTAAGCCGCTCGGGCAGATACTGTTTTGGTGTTTGCTATGCCTAGGCTGGTCTCAATTTCTTACACGCTTTGCTGTACTTCTTGGGCAATCACTTCGCTCTGCTGTGAACTGGTTTTCGCTTGGTCTTTTATGTTATCCATGCTGCGAACAAATTCATCGAGGTAATCGACCTGCTCCTTGGCGTTGAGTGA
>NZ_JBKEDJ010000049.1:0-28364 GCF_047975355.1 Shewanella sp.
CATAAGCCATAAGCCATAAGCCATAAGCCATAAGCCATAAGCCATAAGCCATAAGCCATAAGCCATAAGCCATAAGCCATAAGCCATAAGCCATAAGCCATAAGCCATAAGCCAATTCTATTTAGATCGTATCGTTTATTTGTTTTGGGTTGTGTTGTGAGAGGTGAGCTGACACTTTCTGCGGTATTTACGTCTTATCAAATCACAGTAACGATATGAGGGCAAACGGCGTGCGCTCTGAGCAGAGCACAATACTCAAAGGACTCGGTTTGCGGATATTGTAGAGGATAAGTGTCGGCAGCAAACTATTTGTGCCTGTATCTATACCAGACAATGAAGTACAAATAGAAAGGCGACTTATGGTCGCCTTTTAATCCAAACTCAAAGACGTTTCAAATCAAAGTGGTACGCTTAAGAAACGCTCTATGCTACTCAATCCCGAGGAAGCCACCAGTTTGATGGGCCCAAAGCTGGGCATAGATACCGCCTGCGGCAATCAACTCTTGATGAGTTCCTTGTTCGACGATACGACCTTGATCCAGCACTATTAATCGGTCCATGGCGGCGATAGTGGACAATCTATGAGCAATCGCGATCACTGTCTTTCCTTGCATCAATTCGTACAAGCTTTCTTGAATTGCAGCTTCCACTTCAGAATCCAGCGCTGATGTCGCTTCATCGAGCAGTAAAATGGGGGCATTTTTTAATAGCACCCTAGCAATCGCGATACGTTGTCTTTGACCGCCGGAGAGTTTTACCCCGCGCTCGCCCACCTGTGCATCTAAACCATAATTGCCATTAGGATCGGTAAGTTCATTAATAAAATCATGGGCTTGAGCCTGTTTTATCGCATGAACGAGTCGGGTTTCACTCGCATCTGGATTACCGTAAAGAATATTTTCCCGAATGGTACGATGCAGCAGAGAAGTATCTTGGGTCACCATGCCAATTTGCGAACGCAGTGAATCCTGTTTGACCGATTTAATATCTTGACCATCGATACAAATTTGGCCTTTTTCAACATCGTAAAAGCGCATCAACAGGTTTACTAGGGTGGATTTACCCGCACCAGAACGGCCGACAAGACCGACTTTTTCACCCGCTTTAATATTGAGGTTCAGCTCTTCGATAACACCGGTTTCTTCGCCATAATGGAAACTCACCTGATTAAAATCGATACGACCGTGCTCAACTACTAAGGTGTTGGCATTGGGCGAATCTTGGATAAGTGTCGTTTTCGAAAGGGTATTCATCCCATCGGTCACTGTGCCGATATTTTCAAATAACGAGCTGATTTCCCACATGATCCATTGCGACATACCATTGAGACGTAGCGCTAAACTCACGGCAATTGCAATTGCTCCAACAGAGATGGCATTGTCACTCCAGAGCAGGATAGACACCGCGGCAATGCTGAAGGCGAGCATATAGTTAATCACTTGCACACTGACACTGATCCCCGTGACAAGTCGCATCTGGCGGTACACAGTGTCGAGGAAACTGCGCATACTCGCCTTGGCATACTCAGCTTCTTTATCCGTATGGGCGAAGAGTTTCACTGTGGTGATATTGGTGTAACTGTCGACAATGCGTCCCGTCATCGTCGAGCGCGCATCGGCTTGTTCGGTCGAAACCGTTTTCAGCCTAGGCACAAAATACCACTGTAAACCGATATAGAGCGCCAGCCAGATCAGCATGGGGATCACTAGACGCACATCGGCACTGGCCACCATCACCAGCATGGAGGTGAAATACACTAAAATGTACACCAGCACATCGAGGAGCTTCATTACGGTTTCACGAACCGCAAGGGAAGTTTGCATCACTTTAGTGGCAATGCGGCCGGCAAAATCATTTTGATAGAAGGACACGCTTTGCTTGAGCAGATAGCGATGCGCAAGCCAGCGAATCGACATGGGATAATTACCCAGCAAGGTTTGATGCATGATCAGCGCATGAAATAGCACTAATAATGGCATCACCACTAGGACCATCAGCCCCATTAATAACAGCGTCGAGCCTTCATCTTGAAAGAGCGTCTCAGGGCTTTTTTTCACTAACCAATCGACTAATTGCCCCATAAAGCCAAAGAGCGAGACTTCGAGCATGGCGATTAATGCCGTCAGCACTGACATTAAGATAAGCGGTAATTCATAGCCCTTAGTGTAATGCCGGCAAAACGCATACACCCCCGTGGGCGGCTTGGTAGGTTCACCATCGGGCAGGGCTTCAACCCAAGATTCAAATCGTTTAAACATGAATTGACTCTATTTTATTGAGAAAAGTGGATGGGGAAAACGTCGAGGTGTCTAGCATATAGGATCTTGCACTTTAAAAGCACGCGATGATCCAGTTCCGTTTTCCGCGAGTGTGCTAGCATAGGGTGACGTACAGTAACCGACAAGTACAAAATTGTGAATAAGATTGTCGGATAGCCAAATGAAGCAGACAAGCGTGAGCCAAAATTCAGCCCCAAAACCGCCATACGAGCTGGCATCAAGCGACGCGCAGGATTGCCAAATATCCGCCGGGATTTGCCGTGAAGCGCGCATGAGCCGCGATCCACGTTTTGACGGTAAGTTCTTTGTGGGCGTGTTAAGTACGGGGATTTATTGCCGAACAGTATGCCCAGCAGTAGCGCCGAAGGAAGAAAATGTTCGTTATTTTGACTCGGCCATTAAAGCTGCTCAGGCGGGACTCAGGCCTTGTCTGCGTTGCCGCCCCGACAGTGCTCCTGGCTCTAATCCGTGGAAAGGCACTAACACAACCTTAGACAGAGCCATAGGTTTGATTGAAGCTGGCGCCTTATCTGGCGAGCACGGATTAACGGTCGAGGCCTTGGCGGACAAACTGGGGATCAGCAGCCGTTATTTAAATAAGTTATTTACCGCAGGATTTGGCACTTCACCTAAACAATTTGCCCTCTATCGTCAGTTATTGTTCGCAAAACAGTTGTTGCATCAGACGCAGTTGCCCATCACTCAGGTCGCCCTTGCCGCAGGCTTTAACAGCATCCGTCGTTTTAACGAGGCATTTCAGCAGGCGCTGCAATTAACGCCCACACAGCTAAGAAAATCCAGCCAGAAATCGACTATTAAAATAGACCAAGGGGAGAGTGCCAAACTCGCTTGTTCGCAGGAGATACCAGCGCACAGTTTGAGTCTGTATCAATACTATCGACCGCCGCTCGATTGGCAGGCGCAATTAGCCTTTTATCGCCTACGCGCCGTCGCAGGCATGGAATGGTTTAGCGAGAATGCAGACCATAACTCCCATGACGCGATTGACCAAGATATACCACTTGAGTATAGCCGCACGTTGCAAATTGAGGATATTCGCGCTGTGGTGCACATAGTTCATGAGGCGCATTTGCATCGTTTTAAACTCACGCTGATATTAACACCAGATTCGCTCATATCGGGCCTACAAAAACTCATCACCCAAGTGCGGCGAATATTAGATCTTGATGCCGATATGCAGCAGATTGAACACAACTTACTGCGTTTGGCCGATCTTAAATTAATCCCCAAATCCGGGCTTAGGATCCCTGGCGCAGGCTCTGTGTTTGAGGCGGGCTGCCGAGCCGTTTTAGGTCAGCAGGTGAGCGTAGTACAGGCCACTAAGTTACTCAATCTATTGGTCGAAGCCTACGGCGAATGCTTTAGTTTAAACGGGCGGGAATATCGTTTGTTCCCCACGCCGCAGGCGATTCGTGAGGCTAGTTTAGATGAGCTTAAAATGCCCGGCGCGCGCAAGCTGGCGCTGAATGCGCTTGCGGCCTTTATCTGCGAGTACCCCGAGGCCACAGTCGATGAGTGGATTGGCGTTAAAGGCATTGGCCCTTGGACCATTGCCTACGCTAAGTTACGTGGACTTGGCGATCCGAATATCTTCCTGCACACAGATTTAATTGTGAAAAAACAATTATTGGCGACTATTGGTGAGCAGAAAAACTTGGATATTGAAGCGGTAAAACAACTGGATTATTCAGCACTTGCCGAGCGGGTAAGTTCGGATATCGCCCCTTGGGGGAGTTATTTGACCTTCCAGTTGTGGTCCAATGCATAAGAGACCAACAGTATTCCTGGCCATGTTGATATTGATTCAATACCGAGGTTCCATATGAAAGCCACTATTTGAAACACAGTTCGAAACACTTTACTAAAGCAGTTTACGAGAACCACTATGAGTCAGAACTTATCCCAACTGATTAGCGCCCCAACGGCAAAAGATTATCAGCCCTGCGTTGTCGATACCTTAAGCACTCCTGTGGGCGTGCTACAACTCAATGCCAATGCCTACGGATTGAGCCATTTAACTGTGGTTGGGTCGAGCCGTACGGATATTCCCCTGATGATAGCAAACGATGATGCACTCGCACGGGCGAAAAGCCATATCGAGCAGGCAAAGGCGCAGCTTCAGGATTACTTCAGCGGTGAGCTAACCCAGTTCCACTTGAGCTTGGCGCCCAAGGGTACCGAGTTTCAGCAGCAGGTTTGGCAAGCACTGGTGCAAGTCGGTTATGGCCAGAGTTGCAGTTATGCCGATATCGCCGAGCGCATCGACAGACCCAAAGCCGTCAGGGCGGTGGGTGCCGCCAATGGCGCCAATCCCATCGCGATTATTGTGCCCTGTCACCGTATCATTGGTAAAAATGGCCAATTAACCGGTTATGCCTATGGGCTTGCGATGAAACAACAGCTGTTAATGCTGGAATCGACAAGCAAGGGAGCGCATTTTACGTTAGAATAGCGGTCATATTTGTTATTGATGAGCCATGTAATTTTTTATGACCCAAGCTTCTCCCTCCGTTGCCAGCTTTGCCGAACTTGGCATTATTGCGCCTCTGTGTAATCGACTCTCTGAGCTGAGCTATGTGGCACCCACACCCATACAAGTGGCGACTATTCCGGCCGTGCTCACTGGACGTGACGTCTTGGCGGGGGCAAATACGGGCTCAGGCAAAACTGCCGCCTTTGCAGTACCGCTTTTGCAGCGCCTGTTTGAGGCGAAAACCGCGGATAAGTCGGCAGGACAAGTGCGTTGTTTGGTACTGGTGCCAACCCGCGAATTAGCGCAGCAAGTTGCCGATAGTTTTTTATCCTATGCCTCTCATTTTAATGGCCAACTTAAGATTGTTGCGGCGTTCGGCGGCGTGTCTGTCAATTTACAAATGCAAAGTTTACGTGCGGGGGCCGATGTGCTGGTGGCAACACCTGGCCGTTTATTGGATTTATTAGCCAGCAATGCGCTTAAGTTAAACCGCGTCTCGGCCTTAGTGCTGGATGAAGCTGACCGCATGTTAAGCCTTGGGTTTACCGATGAATTAAATCAAGTGCTTGAGGCGCTGCCCGCCAAGAAACAAACCTTATTGTATTCGGCGACATTCCCTGAAGAAGTGCGTGCACTCACGGCAAAATTACTCCATCAACCGCTTGAATATCATCTGCAAAGTGAGCAAGAAAGTACCATTGAGCAGCGCGTTATCACAGTCAACCGTGAACAAAAAACGGCGTTGTTAGCACACTTGATTAAACAGCATCAATGGTCGCAGGCGCTTATTTTTGTCAGCGCTAAAAACACTTGTAATCACCTCGCACAGAAGCTGTCTAAACGTGGGATCAGTGCCGAAGTCTTCCATGGCGATAAGGCCCAAGGCGCACGAACTCGGGTACTCGATGGCTTTAAAAGTGGCGAAATCAGTGTGTTGATTGCGACCGATATCGCAGCCCGCGGTATTGATATTGATAAACTCCCAGTGGTGATTAACTTCGATTTGCCAAGAAGTCCGGCCGATTATATGCACCGTATTGGCCGTAGCGGCCGCGCGGGAGAGGCGGGTTTGGCGGTGACCTTGATTTCCCATGAGGAATATCATCACTTCGGCGTAATTGAAAAGAAAAACAAAATCAAACTTGTACGTGAACAAATCCCCGGATTTGAAGCGAATGCCGAGATGCTACTCGAAGTGTTAGCACAGGAGAAACCTCAGGCTAAGCCCGAAGGCACAGGCAAGAAAATGCGTAAACAGTTACCCGCGGCGAATGTTGAATTTTGGGGTAAAAAGTCATAATTCCTTGGACGTGAGTTATGCTTAGTGCATCTTTACGTCCCCTCGCATCTGGTTTGTGGGAGCAGTATGCAGCATCTATTTTGGTTAGTTGAAGGCAAGATAGCGGGCCGAAGTGGCCCCAATAAGGACCCTTGGGATTTAGCCGAGCTTAAGGCCGCGGGGATCCGTGCCGTGTTATCCGTTAATGGCGGTGAGGGCTGTGAGCCGGGGAGTTTTAAGCACCACGGACTGCGATATGAATGCATTCCTTTTTCACGCAATGTGCCGCCGCAGGAAGGGGATATCGCGATATGTGTAGCCCAGTTACCGCATGCGCTGGCCTTTATTCAGCAGTGTGAAGCCGATAATTTGCCAGTGTTAATCCATTGCCGTTCGGGTAAAGACCGTACCGGGCTTATCATGGCCTATTACTTGATGGTCAATGGCGCAGCGCCTTTACATGCCGTTAGTCAAGTGCGTAGCATTCGTGATATCGCGTTTACTGCCGAAGGTTGGGACCAGTTTGCCTTCGATGTGCTCTATGCGTTGCAAGACTAACTATTTGAATTAATATCATTAAGGAATACCACTTGGTGACGATATTAGGGATATCTTCGCAAGATAAGTGTGGCGTTTTCGCCAAGGAAATAAGATTCAACGGGTTGATTTCTTCTATCCAACAAATGGTATTTCGTCTCTCTATTTTCTTTTTGGGGCTCTTGCTCCTATTGATTAACGGTTGTAGCTCAATGCCAGAATTACCCGCAAAATCAATTGAAACCGCCCATCCCTTAGCCACGAATTCAATCTTGTATCAGGCCGTAAAGGGGGCGCTTGAACAACATCCTGAGCAAACGGGAGTATTTCCTCTCGGCGATGGTGTCGATGCCTTTGTGGCGCGATTGCTGTTGATTGAGTCCGCCGTTAGTAGTATCGATCTGCAATATTATATTTATCGCAATGATGAAACTGGCCGTTTACTAACCTGGTTTTTATTGGATGCAGCACAACGCGGGGTGCGAGTGCGTTTATTGCTGGATGATATGACCAGTGCCGATATGGATGAGCAGTTAATCGCTCTAGCGCGCCACCCTAACATCAGTATCCGACTGTTTAATCCAAGCACAGAGCGAAATTACCGCGGCCTTGCTATGTTGTTTGGTTTTAGTCGCTTAAACCATAGGATGCACAATAAGTCATTCACCGTTGACAATGTGATGACCATTGTCGGTGGACGTAACATTGGCGATGAGTATTTTGCGGCGAATCGCGATCTCGAATTTGGTGACTTTGATCTGTTAGCCATGGGCGATGCCGTGCCCAAGGTGTCCGATGAATTTGACCGATATTGGAACGCCGACTCAACCCATCCGATTGAAGTGTTAAGTGACCATAATCCCACGCAGGCGGAGCTTGAAGCGTTTGCCCAGCGGGTTGCGGAGCAGCGCGAGCAGTCCAAGTCGAGCGAATATGTAAAACGCTTAGCCGAGAGCCTGTTATTGGCTAATTTGCAGAGCGACAATATGACTTGGTTTTGGGGTAAAGCCTTAGTGCTGGTTGATCCGCCCGACAAATTAGCTCAAAGCGATAAAACCACTTGGTTACTCAGCCAGCTATTACCTTATCTGACGCAGGTGGAGTCTGAGCTGTTTATCATCTCGCCTTATTTTGTGCCGACACAATCGGGAGCCGATCTGCTTACCATTTTGGCTCAATCGGGCAAGCGGGTGCGTGTACTCACCAATAGTCTGGCGGCGACCGATGTGCTGGCGGTACATGCGGGCTATAAACAATATCGCAAAGCCTTGTTAGCTGCGGGCGTTGAAATATACGAAGTCAAAGCGCAGGCGGGGGAACGCTCCCAGAGCTGGCGGGGGAGTTCCAAAAGCAGTCTACACGCCAAATCATTTGTGTTTGATAATAAAGAGATATTTGTCGGTTCGTTTAATTTTGATCCCCGCTCAGCTGCGGTCAATACCGAACTTGGACTGCTGATCACTCAGCCGCAATTTAGTAGTCATGTCACTCATAATATTGAAGAAAAACTGTCAACCAATACCTATAGACTCGCCTTGGAAGAAGGGGATCTCGTTTGGTGGGATGATGCCATTAAACAGCGTTATGACAGTGAACCTGACGCCGGATTTTGGCGCGTATTTGTCGCCGATTTCCTTGGGTTACTGCCAATAGAGTCACAGTTATAAGCTAAGGTGACTAAATAGCGGTTTTAGCTGTCGCAACTCATTTTACGAACCGCTATGATAAAAACAGAATAGATGACGAGAATTTAGGTTTATGAAAAGCAAGGCAAGTCAATCCCAAGGGCTATTACTGTTTCGGTTATCGCAAACACAGGTTTTTGCTCTGGGCACGCTTAAAATCCGTGAGTTAGTGCCTTACACTCCGCTGAGTAAAATACCTCAATCTCATCCGACGATCATGGGGGCGGCGACGATTCGCGGCCATACCATTCCCGTAGTCGACATGGCGGCGGCGATAGGATATAGACCCATCAGCGATGAAGAGCGCCAACATTGCTATATCATTATTACCGATTGCCAGCGGATGATTATCGGCTTTTTGGTGCGTGCTATTGATAAGATCATCGAGTGCAATTGGCGCGATATCGAAGCGCCATCGGCCAATTTAGGCCGAAATGCCTTTTTAACCGGAGTGACGCGTTACGATAATCAATTGGTGCAGTTACTCGACGTTGAGTTGTTATTGTCTAAAGTTTTCCCCGATGCGCCCGAAGCCAATCGTGCGATTTTAACTGACGTACAGCGCGAGAAACTAAAACCCATGCATATTTTGCTGGTGGATGATTCTAAGGTCGCGCGCAAACAGCTCTCCGATGCGCTCGATAGCATTAACATTCCTTATTTTGTTACCCCAGATGGTAAAGATGCGCTCTCGATTATGGAGCAAGCTGCGGCCGAGCATCATCCCATTGATATTTTGGTCAGTGACATTGAAATGCCTGGACTCGATGGTTATGAGTTGGCGTTTGAAGTCCGGGATAATCCACTCCTCGCCAATGCCTATATTATTCTGCATACCTCGCTGTCGAGTGAGATCAGCGTCAGCCAAGCCCATCAAGTGGGTGCAAATGAGGCGCTCACTAAGTTTGATGCCCATGAACTGGTGGAGGCAATGTTACGGGGGGCCGATTTAGCGGCTAAGCGAGCAAACTAGTTCCTTGTTGGATTTTTGTAAGGGTTTTGCAGGGGCAGGGTAATTTAATTGGCTTATTTCCCTACAAAGCTAGACAAGTTACACCACATCCTATAAAAACCTTATTGGCCTCAATGTTGAAGGTGTGGGGTGGGGAAACTCAGCCGAAATATAATAACGATAGGTTAAGTAATGAAACAAGAATCATCCTTTTTAGCCAAGTTGGCTAATGGCAGTTTGGTGCTGCAAATTCTCGTGGGGATCATCGCTGGTGTGAGTCTAGCCAGTTTTTCACATGAAGCCGCAAAGCAAGTCGCGTTTTTAGGGAGTCTCTTCGTCGGTGCGTTAAAAGCCATTGCACCTATTCTGGTGTTTATCCTTGTGGCGTCTTCCATCGCCAATCAAAAGAAAAATACTCAAACCAATATGCGCCCGATTGTGGTGCTGTACTTATTTGGTACCTTCGCCGCTGCGTTAACCGCCGTGGTGTTAAGCATGCTGTTCCCGACCAATCTGGTGTTGGTTGCGGGCGTTGAGGGTACCAGTCCGCCGCAGGGTATAGGTGAAGTACTCAATACCTTACTCTTCAAACTGGTTGATAACCCTGTCAATGCCTTAATGACGGGCAACTACATCGGCATTTTGGCTTGGGGTGTGGGTTTAGGTTTAGCCCTGCACCATGCGAGCGATTCGACCAAACAAGTGTTTGCTGATGTGAGCCATGGTATTTCGCAAATGGTGCGTTTTATCATTCGTTTAGCGCCTATCGGTATTTTTGGTCTAGTTGCCGCTACGTTTGCCGAAACTGGTTTTGCGGCGATCGCGGGTTATGCCAAGCTATTGGCCGTGTTACTCGGAGCGATGGCGATTATCGCCTTGATTGTTAATCCGCTGATTGCTTACGTGAAAATCAAACGTAATCCTTATCCTCTAGTGATCCGTTGCCTGCGCGAAAGTGGCGTAACGGCATTTTTCACTCGCTCAAGCGCGGCAAATATTCCTGTGAATATGGCGCTGTGTGAAAAATTAAAGCTGCACGAAGATACTTATTCTGTCTCTATTCCGTTAGGCGCAACCATTAACATGGGCGGCGCGGCGATTACCATTACCGTGTTAACTTTAGCAGCGGCGCATACCTTAGGCATTCAGGTGGATTTATTAACGGCGTTACTGCTCAGTGTCGTGGCGGCGGTTTCTGCCTGTGGCGCATCGGGTGTTGCGGGTGGTTCGTTACTGCTGATCCCGCTGGCCTGTAGCCTGTTTGGTATTTCTAATGATGTGGCCATGCAAGTGGTTGCCGTCGGCTTTATCATCGGTGTTATTCAAGATGCGGCCGAAACCGCACTGAATAGCTCTACGGACGTAATTTTTACTGCCGCAGCTTGTGAAGCCGCTGAAAACAAAGCTAAACTTGGATAAAGTGTGCTGTTGTTAGTGTAGAAAAAGTATCATAAGAGCAGTCACTCCGGTGGCTGCTTTTTTATGGGAGTAGTTATGATCCTTTTTGATTTTAAGGACTTAGGTGCGGCTAAGTCTTGGTATGGTGTAAATGATACAGTGATGGGCGGCCTGTCACGCAGTAAGCTCACCATCTCTCCGTTAGGTTATGGGATGTTTAGCGGCCATGTATCGCTCGCCAATGGTGGCGGGTTTGCCTCGGTGCGTTGTGAGTTTGAGCCTAAAAATGTTAGTGAATTCAACGGCATTTACCTTGAACTCGACCGTGATAGAAGCAAACATTACAAAGTTAACCTCAAAGATGCCTACACGCCTCAGAGTACGGTTTATCAAGCGCCTATGCCCGACGCTAAGCATCAATCCTTTGGTGTCAACGGTGGGAGCATTATTCACTGGCAACGTATCGAAATCCCCTTTACGGCGTTTCATCCCCAATGTCGTGGTAAGCCGATTGAACGGGCTGCGATTGATCTGAGTCGTCTCAGTAGCATAGGACTAGTGATTGGTGCGCAGCAAAGTGGTGATTTTTCATTAAAGATTAAATCGATAGGTTGTTACTAAACTAAAAAAGGGACAAGCAAAGCTTGTCCCTCTGTCTAAACGCTCGGTTAGCCTCGATTTAGGCGCCCACAATCCCTAATGGGGTCGCATGTTCCCACGCGCCGCGGGTAAAGTCGGGGAAGTTGACCGAGTTGTTGCGGTTATTCAGCGAGTGCTCACTTAAAATATTCACCACAGACCAAGCGGCGCCATCGTACACGTCTTGATCGAGCGCCTCGCCGTTACGGAGGCAATAAACCATACGCCAGAGCATCACAAAATCCATCCCGCCGTGACCGCCGTTGATTTCGGCTTCTTTACCGATTCGTTGCCAGAGTGGATGATCGTATTTGTCATACCACTTTTGCATGTTCATATCCCACTCGTGGTAACTCTTACCAAAACCGCCGTGCTCAACGGCAATGCGATTGGGGAAACCGGCAAATACGCCATTAGTGCCTTGAATAAGATTATGGCGACTGTAAGGCCTTGGTGTGGTGGTATCGTGCTGAACCATAATGGTTCGACCCTTTACGGTTTTAATCAAGCTTGTACTCATATCGCCATTGATGTACTTGAGCTGATTACGCTCATGATCGGCGGGGAATTCGCGTTTGGCATACAGCGCGCGTCCCAAAGCGGGTGAACTCATCGAGGTGAGATAATCGAAGCGGTCACCGCGGTTGATATTCATATACTGGGAAATCGGCCCTAAGCCGTGGGTGGGATATAAGTTACCGTTGCGTTTAGTGTGCCAATAGGTGCGCCACGAACCGGTTTTATGGTCAATTTCCTTCATTTGCCAGCGCAGCTCATGGATATAAGCGGCCTCACCGTGGAGCAGCTCGCCAAACACACCTTGGCGCACCATGTTGAGCACCATCAATTCTTCGCGGCCGTAATTGACGTTCTCCATCATCATGCAGTTTTTCTGAGTGCGTTCTGCGGTGTCGACAATTTGCCAGCATTCTTCCACTGTTAGTGCCAGTGGCACTTCTACAAAGGCGTGTTTACCACTCTCCATGGTATCGATGGCCATGGGGGCATGCCATTCCCACGGAGTCGAAATAATTACAATATCGATATCATCGCGGTTTAATAGCTCGCGATAGCTGAGGTCATTCCCTGTGTAGACGGCAGGTTTGGGCCGGTTTTGGTTAACGATATGCTCAACGGCTCTATCGATAACGGCTTGGTGGGTATCACAAATGGCTTTAAGTTCTACGCCTTCTAAGTGACAGAATTGTTCGACATGGCTAAAACCCCGCTCTCCCACACCGATAAAACCGACTCTAACCAGCTCCATTTTCGGGGCGATAAGTCCGATAACGGATTTTCCTACGCGGGGTTTAGGGGCAACGCTGTTGGCGTTGGCATTGAGGGCAATATTGGCCGTAACCAGACCTGCGGTAACGGCGCCCGCGGCTTTTAGAAAATGGCGGCGATGAATATTGTGCATAGGCTTCCTGCATTATTTTTAATTGTTTGTAGGGCGATAAATATCCCGTTTGTTATATCAGAATCCTTGAGTGAGAGGGGAATAAAAGATGTAACAAGCTCATACAGCAAGGTGAATTAATAAGGTGTGATATAAGGTATTTATCTTTACTTTAGCGATTGGTAAATAGTGATAAAGATCGCGTTTTTATTTTCTAATTAAGCTACACTGCCGATTAATTAATCAAGCTAAATTATCTTTTAGTTTTTAAATGTTTAGCAAATTAAATTTAACCAAAAAATTACATTTTGTGATGGGTTTGACGTAATTTGCGACTCGGGGGAGTAAAGCGGTAAATGGGTTCTATGCTTAATGTACTACCACAACTGACGTTCACTTTAGGTGAGTGGGTATTGCATAAGGATATCAGGATGTCTGGGATTGAAAAACGCCGTCGCCTTCATTGGCGGGAGACAGATATGCAAAATCGAGAAATTATTGGTCGCTGGTTAGATGAGCGTCCACTGCTTGGTGACAAAATTACCCTCTATAAAGAAGCGGGCAAATATTATTTAGAAACCTGGTTTAGCGATGGCTGCCATAGTTTGGATGAAGTGAGTCTGTCCGATACGCCGCAGGGCCAAAAAGTGGAAGATGTTGGCGGCAACTTCTTCGGTGAATATTTTATGGTGACGCCCGCCATGCAACTGCAGTTTTGCAATGAGCAGGGCAGTTATTTCCAAGTCGATAAGTTAATGGCGGATATTGATTTCAATCAGCGCGTGGCTTAATGAGTGGCAGCGAAATACGCTAATCAATAAAGTGGCAAACACCAACCCATTTTGCTAAATACAAGGTCGCCTGAGGCGACCTTGTGTCTTTTTAGGGCTTGGGGAATTGATAAGGTAGTGCGTTAAGCCGAGAAGGGATGCTTACTGTAAAAATGCATGGCTTTACCCGAGTAAGGATGGGTAAAACGTAAACTTTGGGCGTGAAGGCAGAGTCTCGGTCTGGCCTTTATCACCTCATCATCGCCATAAAATTCATCTCCAAGAATGGGATGCCCTAGGGCGAGCATATGCACCCTCAGTTGGTGGGTTCGGCCCGTTTGTGGTGTTAATTCGACTAAGGTGCTGTTTTCGCGTCTTTCTAGCACTCGGTAATGGGTCAGAGCACTCTTCGCGCCAGCCGTCCCTGCCGCTTGCGTCTTTTGATAGGGCGGGTGCTCAGGATCGGGCGCGATAGCTAAATCGATTATCCCTGCATCCTTTGCTATCACTCCCATGACTTCGGCGATATACACTTTCTCATTTTGCCTATCTTGGAACTGGGTTTTTAACTGGGATTCGGCCTTCTTGTTGCGGGCGAACACCATAATGCCAGAGGTGGCGCAATCGAGTCGATGCACGAGAATGGTTTCGGGATACAAGCGTTGTAGTCGGGTGAGGGCACAATCGAAGGTATGAGCGGCCCTGCCGGGGTTAGACAACAATCCAGAAGGTTTATTAATAATGATCAAGTCTCTATCTTGATAGCGAAGATCTAACCAAGGGACTGAAGGGGGCTGGTAATCAAATATCTGCATCGTATCCTCATCATTTGCGCGGTCATACTAGCAAAATATCAGTCACTAAGCAGTATATTCTCGAACTGGCGTTTGCTGTGGTTGTTAGAACTGAACTAGAACTGTGCCAACCACAATCTGAACTTCATGCCCCAAGTTGAGGTAACGCCTGAGGTGACATAACGGATCTCCCCTTTGGTATCGATAATATAAATGGCAGGAAACGCCATAGCACCCCACTGAGTACTTTGCTCACCATTGTCATCGTTCAGCACCGGAAAGTGATATTCATGTTCGTCCATAAAACGCTGGATCTCGCTATCACTGCCAGAGGCAACGGCGACAGAAATGACTCTGTGGTCCTGACTGATGCTCTCAACCATAGGGGAGGTCACGCGGCACACCGGGCACCAGTTTCCCCAGAAATAGACTAAAGTTGGCTCAGTCTGGGCGGTATTAAGTGCAAGGTGGCTGCCATCAATGGCGATACCGTTTAATGCTGGTGCTTGGCCGGTGATCATATCCCGTTGCAAATAGAGGCTGACGCCATAGAGTAACAGCGCCATGATGGCGAGATCCCTAAGCTGTTTTACCCAAAATTGCGGGCTTTGCAGCTTTTGGCGCCAACCTTGGGATTGTGATGGCTTAACACTTGAGTTTGCTGGCGTCACTGTGACGGGAACCTCACTAAATAGGCGTTATCGCAAAGGCGTTAGGGTAAACGCTTAGGCTTAAACAAGGCTTGATACCAGAATGGAGGTGTTCGACTTCGAGCTTAGTCGGCTGAGCCATTAGGTAGATAGTCACTCGGGGTTTTGCGACTCCAAATACGGGTGTAGGCCATCAACTGAGGGTAAAAGGTGCGAAAGGCGGTTTCTGTCTCTATCTGCATTTTCGCTAGCAGTTTATCCGCGCCGTTAAATAAGGCACAGTGCGGATGACCTTTTGCGCGTTGCGCCAATGCCTGTTGAATGCCTTTAGGTGTGGCGTAAGCGTTTAACCAATCTTGACTGCGCATATCGGCGATGAGGTTCAGACAGGGCTGAGGGTGATACTCATCGCTTTGCGTCGCAAATTCTGCCAGTTCGCGATAGGCCTTTTGGCTAAACTCGGGCAGCGGCAGGTGATGATATTCTTCCCAGTAGTAGGCTAAATAATGATCGAAACTTACGAACATCAAATCTGCTGCTATGCTTGTTAACTGGGCTGGGAACTGTGCCATTAGCTCTTGGGTCAGTTCATGGGTGGCGCAGAGCTGATTGATTTCTTGGTTTAACCACAGTCCTTGGCGAAGTGCTTGCGGCGCAGAATCGATTGGCGCAGTGATAAAATTGCCTGCCAGATTGGCGCCTAGGTGGGTTTTACTGATCTCGGCCAGATGTAAGTGTGTAAGAATGTTCATTTTTTGTGCTTGGTTAATCGCGTTAGTTCACGGTATCATGGGCGGGCGCGCTGAGGAAAGCGCAAATAGGCAAAAATCGTGTGCTTTTCTAAGGGAGTGCTTACGTTAGCGTTTCAACAGGAGGGTAAATGCTAACAATGGGCTGAAAATGCACCAATCAATTAACCTGTTAAGGATCATGGATGATGTGGAACTGGTTCACCAAAATGCTCGGTAAAGACGAGTGCCCCAAGCGTAAAAAAGTGCTTGTCGATATACCCTATGAGCAACATAGCTTTCGAATGGATCATTTTTCGCGGACTCGCACTAAATATGATGTCGATGATGCGTTAGCTTCAAATGTGCTAAATGAACCAGATACGGATATGGATATCGCGAACAAGTAATCTTGATCTTATTGGTCTCTAACCATAGACTAGCCGCCGTTCTAAGCTATCTAGAGGCCTTTGCATGCGCGTAACAGACTTTTCCTTCGATCTTCCCGATGAACTTATCGCTCGTTATCCCATGGCACAACGTACAGCGTCACGTCTGTTAACCTTAGATGGCAATACTGGCACACTCGCCGATAAACAATTTACCTATCTGCTGGAAATGATCAATCCCGGCGATTTAATGGTATTCAACAATACCCGCGTGATCCCTGCACGTTTATTTGGCCAAAAGGCCAGTGGTGGCAAACTCGAGATTTTAGTTGAGCGTATGCTCGACGATAAGCGAATTCTCGCCCATGTGCGTAGCTCTAAATCCCCGAAAGTGGACAGCATTATCCACCTCGATGGCGGTTATGAGATGAAGATGGCTGCGCGCCACGACGCGTTATTTGAACTCGAACTCCTCTCCAAACTCACAATTTTAGAAGTGCTCGAAGCGGTAGGGCATATGCCACTACCACCTTATATCGACCGTCCCGATGAGGATGCCGATAAAGAGCGCTATCAAACCGTGTATAACCAAAACCCGGGCGCGGTTGCCGCGCCAACGGCGGGTCTGCACTTTGACGATGCCATGTTAGGTGCCTTAAAGGCCAAGGGCGTGAATATCGCGTTTGTGACCTTGCACGTCGGTGCAGGCACTTTCCAGCCAGTGCGTGTCGATAATGTGCTCGAGCATAAAATGCATTCCGAGTGGGCTAATGTGCCGCAGGACGTGGTGGATTTGATTGCCCAAACCAAGGCGGCAGGCAAACGAGTGGTCGCTGTGGGGACGACGTCCGTGCGCTCACTGGAGAGTGCCGCCCGTGCGAGCCAAGGCGAGTTAAAAGCCTTTAGTGGTGATACCGATATCTTTATCTACCCTGGGTATCAGTTCCAAGTGGTCGATGCCATGGTCACTAACTTTCATCTGCCGGAATCAACGCTCATCATGTTAGTCAGTGCCTTTGCTGGTTTTGACCATGTTATGGCGGCATATCAACACGCAATCACGCAAAAATATCGCTTCTTCAGCTATGGCGATGCCATGTTTGTGACGAAAAAAGCTCACTAGACCAAGATTTTGTTTTAAAATAGCCGCCCACATTGAGTTTGGGCGGTAATTTTTTTCAGCCAAAGGTTGAACCTTTTGGATCTGCCCCTATCTCTATTGTTAATCAAAATGGCGCGTGCCATTACAAATGTAGTCAGACTGTTTATCTGGCGAGGTGAATTATGAAATTTGAACTCGACACTACCGACGGCCGTGCGCGCCGTGGTCGCTTGATTTTTGAACGCGGCACGGTGGAAACCCCAGCCTTTATGCCTGTTGGTACTTACGGTACGGTAAAAGGGATGACGCCTGAAGAGGTTCGTGCCACTGGCGCGGACATTCTGCTCGGTAATACCTTCCACCTGTGGTTACGTCCAGGCGAAGAAATCATGCGTAAGCATGGTGATTTGCACGACTTTATGAACTGGCAGCGTCCTATTCTGACCGACTCGGGCGGTTTCCAAGTGTTCAGTTTGGGTGACATTCGTAAAATTACCGAAGAAGGTGTGCATTTCCGTTCGCCAATCAATGGCGAGAAAATCTTCTTAGATCCTGAAAAATCAATGCAAATTCAACATGCATTGGGCAGTGATGTGGTGATGATTTTTGACGAATGTACTCCGTATCCGGCAACAGAAGATGAAGCGCGCAAGTCAATGCAAATGTCACTGCGTTGGGCTAAGCGTTCACGCGACGAGTTCGACCGTCTGGAAAACCCCAATTCATTATTCGGGATCATCCAAGGCAGTGTTTATGAAGATTTACGCGATGAGAGCTTAAAAGGCTTAGTCGAAATTGGTTTCGACGGTTATGCCGTCGGTGGTTTGGCCGTAGGTGAGCCTAAGGAAGACATGCACCGCATTCTTGAGCATGTCTGTCCACAAATTCCTGCGGACAAGCCTCGCTATCTGATGGGGGTCGGTAAGCCAGAGGATTTAGTTGAAGGTGTGCGTCGTGGTATCGACATGTTTGACTGTGTGATGCCAACCCGTAACGCCCGCAACGGTCATCTGTTTACCAGTGAAGGGGTTATCAAGATCCGCAATGCGCGTCATCGTGATGACACTTCACCGCTCGATCCTAAGTGTGATTGTTATACCTGTAAAAACTATTCACGGGCATACCTTTACCATTTAGATCGTTGTAATGAGATTCTGGGTGCGCGTTTAAACACCATTCACAACTTGAGATACTATCAAATGTTAATGGAAGGTTTGCGCGGGGCGATTGAGACGGGTACATTAGACGCCTTTGTAAAGGACTTCTATACCAGTCAAGGTCGTGAAGTACCAGAGTTAGTCGATTGATTTTTTGCTAATAAGAAGAGAAAACTATGTTCATTTCAAATGCATATGCAAATGCTGCAGGCGCTCCACAAGGTGGTGGCACCATGGAATTGATTTTCATGCTGGTGATTTTCGGTCTGATTTTCTATTTCATGATTTTCCGTCCGCAATCTAAGCGTGTTAAAGAGCACAAGAACCTTATGTCATCTTTAACCAAGGGCGACGAAGTCCTGACCAGCGGCGGTATCTTAGGTAAGATTGCAAAGATCAGCGATGAAAATGACTACGTGTTACTGAGCTTGAACGACACTACTCAAATTACAATTAAAAAAGATTACATTGCAGCTGTATTGCCTAAGGGCTCTATCCAGTCGTTGTAAGCCAAGAGGGCTCAGGCGTGTTAAATAAATACCCAATGTGGAAAAACATTATGGTGGTGCTTGTCATCGCCATAGGTTGTTTCTATGCCGTACCTAACCTGTTCGGTGAAGATCATGCGGTGCAAGTAGTGGCGACTCGAGGTGCTGAAGTCACGGCATCTACCCAAGCCAGAGTGAACGAGCTGTTAGCCAGTAAGGGCATTGCGGTAAAACGTTCTGAGCTTGAAAAAGGCCAATTGTTGGTTCGCGTACAAAACGCGGATCAACAGTTGCTGGCCAAGGAAACTATCGCCGAAGATTTAGGTGACAAGTTTACCGTGGCACTTAACCTTGCCCCTGCAACGCCGCAGTGGCTCGAGTCTATGGGCGGCAGCCCAATGAAACTCGGTCTGGACCTTCGTGGCGGTGTGCACTTCTTGATGGAAGTGGACATGGGCGAAGCTATCCGCAAGATGGAAGAGGCCAAAGTGGCCGATTTCCGTTCACAATTACGTGAAGAAAAAATCCGTTACGCGGGCATTCGCAACAATGCGCAAGGTATCGAGATTAAATTCCGTGATGCTGAAAGTTTAGCCAGTGCAGAACGTTTCTTAAAATCACGCAGCAACGATATGGTGTTCACCGATGTGACCAAGGGTGAAGACTTTGCTCTGCAGGCCGTGATGAGCGAAACCTACCTCAAGCAGATCAAAGAAGAAGCGCTGCAGCAAAACATTACCACTATCCGTAACCGTGTGAACGAGTTAGGGGTAGCTGAGCCTGTGGTTCAACGCCAAGGTGCTGAACGTATTATCGTTGAGCTGCCAGGTGTACAAGATACCGCACGTGCTAAGGAAATCTTGGGTGCGACTGCATCGATTGAATTCCACATGGTGGACGACAAAGCAGACCCTAACGCGGCGCAATCTGGCCGTGTATCAGCGGGTTCTGAAGTTTACCAACGCCGTGAAGGTGGCCAAGTAGTGCTGAAGAAGGAAGTGATGCTAACGGGTGATCATATCACCGGCGCACAACCCAGCTTTGACCAATACAGCCGTCCACAGGTGAGCATCAACCTCGATGCCAAAGGCGGAACCATTTTCTCTAACGTGACTAAGGACAATATCGGTAAACCGATGGCGACCTTATTCATCGAATATAAAGACAGCGGTGAGCGTAATGCCGATGGCAGCGTCAAGATGCAGAAAATCCAAGAAGTGATTTCTGTGGCGACCATTCAAGCGCGTTTAGGCCGTAACTTTGTTATCACTGGCTTAAGCCATGGTGAAGCACAAAACCTCGCACTGTTGCTGCGTGCTGGTGCCCTGATTGCGCCAGTATCTATTGTGGAAGAACGTACTATTGGTCCAAGCTTAGGTGCGGAAAACATCGAAAGCGGTATGCAAGCCATGATCTGGGGTATGGCTGTTGTACTTATTTTCATGCTGGTTTACTACCGCAGTTTCGGCTTGATCGCTAACTTAGCCTTAACGGCAAACTTAGTGATGGTGGTTGGGGTGATGTCTATGATCCCTGGCGCCGTGTTAACCCTGCCTGGTATTGCCGGTATGGTGTTAACCGTGGGTATGGCGGTTGACGGTAACGTACTGATTTACGAGCGTATCCGTGAAGAGTTACGTGCAGGTCGTAGCGTACAGCAGGCCATTCATGAAGGCTACGGTAACGCCTTCTCTACCATTGCCGACGCTAACATCACCACCTTCTTGACCGCATTGATCCTGTTCGCCGTCGGTACGGGCGCGATCAAAGGCTTCGCGGTGACCCTGATGATCGGTATTGCGACATCGATGTTTACCGCTATCGTGGGTACTCGCTCAATCGTGAACGCGATTTGGGGCGGTAAGCGCGTGAAGACGCTGTCTATCTAAGGGGAAGTGATAATGTTAGAAATTTTATCTTTAAAACGTACGGTTAACTTCCTCCGTCATGCGCTGCCTATCAGTATCATGTCTGCCATTTTGGTGTTTGGTTCGCTGGTATCTCTGGCGACCAAAGGTATCAACTGGGGCTTAGACTTTACCGGCGGTACTGTGGTTGAGATGGAGTTTACTCAGCCCGTAGATCTAAACGTGCTGCGTTCTAAATTGTCTGCGCCTGAATTAGATGGTGCGGTAGTGCAAAACTTCGGTTCTAGCCGTGACATATTAGTGCGTCTGTCGGTTAAAGAAGGCGTGAGCAGCGATGCACAGGTGAAATCTGTGATGACTGCGGCTCAGGAAGTGGATGCGGGCGTTCAGCAGAAAAGAGTTGAATTCGTCGGTCCTCAAGTGGGTAAAGAACTGGCCGAGCAGGGCGCTTTAGCGGTATTAGTCGCACTTATCTGTATCATGATCTACGTATCATTCCGTTTTGAATGGCGTTTAGCCTTCGGTTCGGTGGCGGCACTGGCCCACGACGTGATTGTGACCTTAGGTGTGTTCTCGTTATTCCAATTGGAATTCGACCTGACCGTATTAGCGGGTCTGTTAACGGTTGTGGGTTACTCACTCAACGATACCATCGTTGTGTTTGACCGTATCCGTGAAAACTTCCTCAAGATGCGTAAGAGCGAGCCTGAAGAAGTGGTAAACTTGTCGATTACCCAAACCATGAGCCGTACCATTATCACTACCGGTACGACGCTAGTGACTGTTGTGGCGCTGTTCCTGAAGGGCGGTACTATGATCCACGGTTTTGCGACAGCACTCTTATTGGGTATTTTCGTCGGTACTTATTCTTCTATCTACGTAGCAAGTTACCTTGCGATCAAACTGGGCATTTGTCGTGAGCATATGATGCCAGTTGAAGTTGAGAAAGAAGGCGCCGACCAGCCTTCTATGATGCCTTAATCGGGCATTGATACTCGAAGTCGTGTATTACGACTATTGAAAAAGGAGCCACCGCTGAGGTGGCTTTTTTTTTACTGAGAATTTGGCCTTTCCGATAATCTGCTAGCAAACTCACAACTTTATAGTGACTAATGCTGTAAAACCTAAATGTTAATTTCATTAACAACTGCTGTAAAAAACAGCGCTCGACAGGCTCGGTTATTTCACAGTAGGATGTCGGCTGCCCATATCTAGAGAGTATTGTTGTAGGATGTCGCATGGAAGAACGTAAGACGTTAGTTGCTGGTGGAAATTTATTGCAGGCCCATACATGGAAGGGATTGTTAGAAGCCTGTGGTATTCATGTGGAGTTGCGTGGCGAGGCCTTATTAGGCGGTGTGGGTGAGTTGCCTGCGGGGCTACACAACATTGAGCTTTGGGTGCGCGAATCGCAACTGGCGAAAGCACAGGCACAGCTGAGCGCCTTAGAAGTCGTGAGTCCCGAGTGGCAATGCGTGCAATGCCACGAGATGAACGAGGGCAACTTTGAATTATGTTGGCATTGCAGCGCCGAGCGCAGCGAAAGCCATAACTAATCTCTACTGAACTCATTCCAACTCATCTACAGTATCTCAAACCGCTTGCACCGCTTCGCGCGTTGAAATTACTCGGCTGGCTATTGGTGCTGATACCGCCTTGTTATCAGCGCTAAGTGCTAGATTAAGGCTAAGTTCTTGTTAAAGACGTTTATTCCTTCCTAACCCGAGCTCAGGCGCATTAACCTATCGTGCTTCCCACATCGTTAACGGTAATGATTGCGTCTCTCTCCTTAGCGAATTACACTCCAACTTATATTCGTTAAGTCATTCAATCCCTTATCTACGGAGTCTCTGATGAATCCATCCAGTGCTTTTTCGGCCCTTGTCGAATCGATTCGGCCCCATGTCGTTGAAGTGAGTATTGAGGCCTACCAAGCTGACGACACTTGGGTATTGATTGATGTCCGTGAGGATAACGAGTGGCTGCAGGATCATCTGCCGC
This sequence comes from Shewanella sp., assembly GCF_047975355.1. Taxonomy (GTDB): domain Bacteria; phylum Pseudomonadota; class Gammaproteobacteria; order Enterobacterales; family Shewanellaceae; genus Shewanella. The sequence goes on from NZ_JBKEDJ010000049.1 coordinate 22,610, forward strand.
AGGCAAAACACATGAGTCGCGGTGTTATTGAGCGCGATATTGAACAACGTTTTCCCGATAAACATACCCCTCTGTTACTGTATTGTGCGGGGGGCGCTCGCTCTGTGCTGGCGGCCAGCAGTTTGCAGCTTATGGGTTATAAAAGGGTGGCCTCTTTGATTGGCGGTTATAAAGGCTGGATCCAACGCCAACTGCCTGTAGTGCAAGATTAATCTAGGCTAGGTTTAATTTTTTATAGGCGAGTTACATGCAATATTTCCCGCTGTTTATTGATACTGTTAATTTAAATGTCCTGCTGGTGGGGGCGGGGGATGTCGCCAGTCGTAAGCTGGCCTTGTTGACGCGAACCGAAGCGAATATCCATGTGATCGCCCCCGAGGTGAATCCCGAGGTGAAGGCCTATGCCGATGCGGGCAGGATTTTATTGTCTGAGCGGCAAGTGGTACAGGCCGATATCCAAAACTACGATCTTATTTATCTAGCAACCGCGAATGATAAGCTCAACGCCGAATTGGCCACCTTAGCTACCGAGCGGGGGATTTGGGTCAATGCCGTGGATAATCCCGCCTATTGCCGCTTTATTACCCCATCTATTGTCGACAGGGGCCGCCTTGTGGTGGCGATTAGCACAGCTGGAGCAGCGCCCGTGTTTGCGCGCACCATTCGCGCCCGCTTAGAGACTAGCCTGCCGCAATCCCTTAAACCCTTGTTCGACTTTGTGGCCGACAAACGTCTCGAAGTTCAGCAAAGGCTTACCAAAACCGCGACGCGCCGATTATTTTGGGAGCGTTTTTTCGACACTAATGGCGATAGGTTTGATGCGCGAACTCCCGAGCATTACCAAAATGCCTTTAACCATATTATCAGCCGCGGGGAAATCCTGTTATTGGATGAAGCCTCGCCCGTCGAGTTATTGCCGCTGGCGGCCATGCCGTTATTACAGCGCCTAGACTGGATTTACAGCGAGGCAAGTTTGGCCGACGATTTGGCTGAGCTAGTACGCCGAGATGCTAACCGCGCATCGCTCCCTGCGCTGAGTGATATCAGTCGTGAATATGAGCAAGGCTCGCGCATGTTGTTGGTCGGCGATACCCAGAAGATTGACCAACTTAAGGCACATTTCCCGGTGGCGAAGCATTTACGCCCCGGTGCGATTTAGCATTCTTTATCGCAGTTTGTTTGAGCTGACGGCGAGTCTTAGGTAGACTCGCCGTTTATTTTTATCGTTAAGCTTAGGATTTGCTATGGCTCTCAAAGCGACCGTGTTCAAAGTCAATCTTCAGATCGCCGATATGGACCGAGGTTATTATCAAGATCATCAGCTGACGTTAGCGCAGCATCCCTCCGAAACCGATGGTCGCATGATGGTGCGCTTGCTGGCTTTTATCCTGAACGCTTCCGAGACCTTAAGTTTTACTAAGGGATTGTGCGTCGATGATGAACCAGAGCTCTGGGACAAGAGTCTCTCTGGTGAAGTGGACTTGTGGATTGAGTTTGGCCAAGCCGATGAGAAATGGCTGCGTAAGGCCAGCGGCCGCGCGAAAGCGGTGCAGCTATTTGCCTACGGTGGTCGTAGCGTCCCCATTTGGTGGAAACAGAATCAAGCAGCCCTAGAGCGTTATAAAAACCTAAAAGTGTGGACTATTGCCGAAGAGTCGGTGACGGCGATGGAGGCGTTAGTGAGCCGGACTATGTCGCTGCAAGCGTCCATCAGTGAAGGGCAAATCTGGTTATCGGATAATGAGCACAGCGTGCTTATCGAGCCCGAAATGCTTAAAGATTATCAATAAAAAAGAGCCTGCAATTGCAGGCTCTTTTTCTAGACGAACATTATTGGAATTTCAGTTCCCAGCTATCGATATAGCCTACGTCGCCACGACCGCTATCAACCGCTTTGAGTTTCCACACACCGCTTGACTCAACGCCAGTCATATCAACGGTGTAGCTCTTGTTGATATTGTCTGCGCCAGCGCCAGTGTTGTTATGTAGTGTTGCCGTTTGGCCAGTTGGGCTGATGAGCTGCACTTTTAAGTCACCAATGTAAGGGTGAACAATATTCACCACGGCAGTCACAGTGCCTGAGCTACCCGTGCGGTTCACAGTAATTGGGCTAGTGATACCTGTGGTTTTGTTATCTGGAATATTGTAGTTATCGGTGTTGGTGTAGCTCGTTGGCGTGGTAGGGGTTCCACCGCCGCTTTGGGCTGTGTAGCTTGCGGTTAACGATACACCGCTAAAGGCTGAATAACCTTTCACCATCGCGTAATAAGTACCAGATTGAACGTTGCTGATTGGGCAAGACTCGCTGTTACCGCCTTTGTATGGACGGCAATCGTAGTTTGAAGTCGTTGGCGCTGCGCCGTACTGTACGTACAGATCCGCATCACCCGTGCCACCGTTCATCACAAAACCTAAGTTAGTTGCGCCCTGTGGCACTTCAAATGAGAAATGCAGTTCTTCACTGGCAGCGCCGCTAAGATCAGTTTTTGGCACACCGTTCACTAACACGCTGTCAGTGGGTGTAGGGTTAACCGGATCTGTTGGGCCATTACAAGACGCATCTAAGAAGGTTTTCGCAGCAACGGCATTGACTAGACCATATCCATAGTAGTCATCACGGCCTGCTGTACCTAAGTCTTCAGCGGTTTGTTTGAGGGCATTACGTACTTGCGCTGCGCTACATTCTGGGTGATAGCTCCAAACTAAGGTCGCTACACCCGAAACGTGTGGGGTCGCCATCGACGTGCCGTTGTAGTACTCGTAGTCTTTATTGCCTTGGTTACTCACGGTAACTGTTGCGCCTAACTGGTTACGCAGTGCTAAACCGGTTGCACGGTCAACAGACACTGACACCATGTTGATTTCGCTGTTAGCATCGACCAAGAAAGGGTTTTGTAATCCAGGTAATGCGCTATTACTGTAAACTATCGCCGCACTGGCACCCGCATTCTTACAGGCTTTTACCGCATTAATTTCAGGGTAACTAGAACCTTGGTTACCGACACGTTCAACTAAACAGACCTTGTTAGTCATATTGCCGCAGTTAAAGGTTGAGCCGCTGACGCTACATTCTGCTAAGGTGGCAGTGGCTGTGCCATTAAAGGGGGCTGGCGCATAGTTAGTGCCTGAAGGGGTCAAACGGTTGTGCGGCACAACACCTGAATTGAAGTATGACTGACCACCGATAGTAATATCCGCTAAACGGCCTTCACCGCGGGTAACGGTAGAGAGAATCGCTTCACCTGGGCCTGAGATTTCCACTTGGTTGGTGTACTGAGAGAAGGCTGAGTGATCTTTGTGATTATCAACCGATGCCACAGACATAACCGCATCGTAAGAGGCTGGGTAGCTGTGGGTATTATTACCGGCGTTACCGGCCGCAGCAATCAACAGCACGCCGTTATTGTAGTGGGCGGCCAGTGCGTTACGCTCTGTGGTGCTAGAACCTGCACCACCTAAACTCATGGTGACTACGTTCGCGCCGTTTGCCACACAGGTATCAACGGCTGACACGAGGGATGATGAGTAACCCCAGCCTGACTCGTTAAAGACTTTAATCACATGAATGTTGGCATTTTGATTTGGCATCACGCCAACCACGCCGTCGTTGTTGGCGATCGCTGCGATAGTACCGGCAACGTGGGTACCGTGGGCGTTGTTATTGCCTGGATCGTACCAGCTGCCTGTGCCTGAGTTGTTGGTACCCGTGACATTGTTACCACTTAAGTCGCTATGACCACGGTCATAACCTGAATCGATAATACATATGGTGCGGTTGCCTGCTTGGCTGTCGCTTAATTGGGTTGCACCTACATAGGTTTGTCCCCAAGGCGTTGTTTCACTTAGCAGGTGGCGTGGCATATCTTCTTCGACATATTCCACATCGGCGCGCGCTCTTAAAGCCTTAATGCCATTGTTATCCAACTTAACTGAGTAGCTGTTACTGCGGCCGATGCGCTTCATTTCTTTGGCTTGCGCCTTGTTCAACACGCTGTGTTGGGCGCTAATTTCCGCCACTTGAGGCTGATAATTCATCGTGGTGGGTAGCTGTTCGCTATTTTGCAGGCTGCTTTCTGACATCAGCGTTGGCGCATCGGCATTTTTAAATTTCACGATATAGCGCTTAGGCAGAGGAGAGGTCTGTGCCTGCATTGCCGCGGCGAAACCTGGAGTGTCGGGGGCTGCATTTACACCGGCTGAAATCGCAATAGCTAAGCTAGATAAACTCAGGGCTATCTTAGTGGTTCGATTGATTGTCATGTTTTTCTTCCATGTTCAATTTAGTGTTAATCATTATTATTTTTGGCTTTTAAAGAATAACTACGACTCAGATGCTACTCGGTTAGAGAATTTATCTTTGGTGTAAGTGTTTGTAAATTAAATGTTAATGGTATGGTGGTTGGTAAAAATAACTTTATCGATAAGCGTTTTAAATGAATAAATACTCATATGTAACAAGTTGTAACCAATATTTTTAAATATTTATGTTTTTTTATGTGGAAAAGGTGAATAAGTAAAAGCGAATTTTTAAGCGGTAAATTGGAAAAAATCGAAAATTGCACGACTCTATTTTATTGAAATTGCTTTATATAATTTTTTGGAATGATAAATTCAAAAATTGGCTACATCTGTTTGGATGTGATGTTGAATTTTATTCAAGTGATTGATTATGCGGTTTTATTGAATTTGGGTGTCGACAGTTTGGCATTTGCCAATTTATTGGCTTATTTGTATCGAATTAACAGCGTAATCGACTGAGTTATCTTGGTGGCAGGATTGAAAAAAGAACAATATACAAAAAGCGCCATTTGGCGCTTTTTAATCCGTAAGTAAAAGAGTGATTTACTCTGTTTTAGACTTAGCGTCGGCTAAGGTTTGATAACCGCCGCCGTTATAGGTCTGAGTGTAACCTGCAGCGACTAAAGCCTCGGTCGCGATACTGCTGCGTCTGCCACTACGACAATACAACACCACAGGCGTATCTTTGGCGATACCGCGTTTAGCAAACTCGGCGGCGACTTGCTCAAAGGGAATATTAACCGCATTGGCTAAATGGCCCGCAGCAAATTCTTCTGGGGTACGTACATCGAGCACCATAGCGCCAGCAGCGATTTTTTCCCATGCAACTTGGGGCTCTTGATCGGCTGCACTTGCCGCGTGCGATACTAAGACGAGCGATGACAGACTCAAGAGGGCCACCCCGAGTAGCGCTTTACTGCGACACAGTAACTTGTTGAACACTGACTTTCTCCTTTGCAAATATGCATTAACTTTGTTTCGCGATTTCAGCCTCGGATTTGACGCCCAATTTACGTAATACCATTGCGGCAGGGCAAAAACCGGTGAAAGCGCTTTGGAATAGGTTAGCGCCAACGAAGGCCGTTAACCACATAAAGTTGTGGTGTACAAAAGCGGTTAACACCAAAGACAATAACACCATAAAACCGGCAAAGGCCATAATGCTGCGTTCGAGTGACATAGGTTGCTCCTAGAGGCAGCGCTGTGGCTGCCTATTGTGGGTTAATCGGCTGTTTGAGTTAAGTTGATGCGATTTTTCATCGCGGCATAGTAAAGCACTGGGATCACGATTAATGTCAGTAAGGTCGAGATAAAAATCCCGAAAATCAAACTGATCGCAAGCCCGTTGAAGATAGGATCGTCCAGGATAAACAGGGCGCCTATCATGGCTGCCAAGGCGGTCAGCATAATAGGTTTGGCCCGCACTGCGCCCGAATGAATTACGGCACGCTCAAAG
>NZ_JBKEDJ010000062.1:0-15659 GCF_047975355.1 Shewanella sp.
CCTTGGCGGCGGCCGTCGGCATCGAAGCGGCCATTAACGACGACTTGGCCCTCGGCATTTTGCTCGAGATAGGGGCCAGAGAGTTGGTTATTGGCGTAGGTTTGTCTTTGGGAGAGGGTGCCATTCTCATAAAAGCTTTCCCATTTACCGTGGCGAAGGTTATCGAGGTAGCTCTCTTGCGCCTGTAATTTTCCGCTCGGGAAGAAACGTTTTACCTGGGACTTTTGGCCATTTTGATAGAGGGTGCTTTGGCTAACATTGCCCGTGGCGCTAAATTCCTTCCATTCGCCAACCGGAACTCCTTTGGCAAATTGCTGCTCCTCGGTTAGGGCGCCATCTAAGTCGAACAGTCGCCAGGTGCCATCTGGGTAACCCAGTTGATAGTTACCTTCGACAATTCTGCTGTTATTACTATGAAAAACCTGCCATTTCCCATTCGGTATCCCCTGTGAAAATTGCCCTAAGGTATAACCTTGGTTATCGCGGACAATGGCAATATCACCATTTAAGGGCATGCCCGTGGCGAGATTGTAATAGCTGGGAATGCCGTCCTGCTGGCGAATTTCGACCATCATGGAGGAGAGGTTTTGCGCCGCCTGTGCATGGACGCCGACTAGGCTAGTTGCGGCAATGGCGAGGCTAATAAGGCGAAATGGCGTGTTGTACATGCTGATCCTTTGCTCTGGGTCTTAGGGCCGCACAATGGCGGCCAGTATAAGAATCCTAACGTTTATAATACGTTAATGCTGTGCACTTTGGCCGAGTGCACAGCGAGTTAGTGTACGCGATTGGCGTTAAGCTAAACAGCTTAACGCCACAGGCTTGAGTTAATAAAAAGGAAACACACTATCTTCAACGGGTAAGACGGGCGGCGGTATTTCCTGATTTAAAAACTGGCCGTGATTGTAATGATTAATCACCTGTATCGAGCCATTATTCTCAAACTGGTATTGCTTACCATGCAAGTTACCTTGGTCGTCATAGTTGGCGATTTCGAGCACATAATCCTCGGGGGTACGCAGTTCCCAGTGGCCGACTTGCTTACCCTTGTCGAAGCGACCATGCCAAGAGCGTCTTTCAGGATTCGGCCTAGGGCGATATTGGAATTCGTTATCGGTGAATATCCAATCGCCTTGGCGCAGGTCATTAAGGTATTCGCCTTTTTCATACACTTGGCCATTACTGGCGTAACGCTGGACTAAACCATCGGGTTTGCCATGTTTAAAGTGCATGGATTCAAGCAACTGCCCTGAATTAGTCTCATTGTGGTATTCACCGTGGAGCTCACCATTATCATCGTGGCTATAGGTGAGGGTGGCGTCATCTTGAAATTTCTTCCAAGTGCCTGCTTGTTTATCCTTGGCATACTGGCCTTGCTCTACCAGCTGACTTTTGCCTGTGGATGGCTCTATTTTCACTGTCTCATAGGCGCCTTCACGCTTACCCGCCTGATAATATTCGCGGGTGAGGGTGATGACATCGTTGTAGTCGAAGGATTTGATCTGTAAGCCATTCAGTTGCTTATTGAGTCGCTCTTGGCGCTCGATTAACAAGCCTTTTTTGAAGGTTTCGGAAAGCGACCAGTTTTTGAGTTTGTCTTCTTCTTGAGTCTCAATCAATTGACCATCGCGATAGCGCTGCTGCTTACTATACACCCAGCGATTACCTTGGTATTTGCTGTCGATGGTCTTTTTAATCTGACCCTTGTCATCGTATTCGATAGCCTGGATGACGTCGCCCTTATCGTTGGTGACTTCCTTTAATTTGAGCTGGCCATTTTCAAAATAAGTGAGCTGCTCACCGACCTTATAATTCTGTTGATATTGAAAGTGGCGCTCTACCTTGCCATTGTCAAAATAGCTAAAGTAGTCGCCGTGTTTTTTATCCTTAAACCACTCTTGGGTGGAGATGACTTGGCCATTCAGCCCCCAAGTGGTCTCAGTGCCTTGCAGTAGGCCATCAACCTTATGCTCCTCTCGGTTGAGTTTGCCTAGATTAAAATATTGGCTGACACAGGTGGGGTCATGGCAGATTTTGGCGGTGACTTCACCTTCTGGGCTAAAATTTTCGCTGATGCCGACTTGCTGACCCTCTTTAAAGGTGGTTTTGTAGCGGATATTACCGCCATTCCAATAACCGGTTTCTGGGCCTTGCTTCACACCATTTTCATAGTGCGACTCAGTAGATAACTGGCCTGTGGCAATGTACTTTTTGATTACGCCATCCAGCTGACCTTGCGCGTTACGAGCACCCTGTTCATAGGGCTTACCATCGTCGAAATTACACTGATAAGGCCCGCGAAATTGTTCACTGGTGAGCGCCTTACCGATCTTTTTATCGGCGATGGCCGTTGAGCAGAAAAGCATATTCTTTTCTTTGTAATAAACCTCGACCTTATAGTATCCATCTGTTAGATCAACGGGTTGCTCAAAATAGTACAGAGCCTGTTTTTCATCTTTGATGACATTCCAATTGGCATCGAGAAATACCTTTTCCGCATTGGCATGGGTACTGATAAGGGTGAGTGTTCCAAGGAGCAGTTTTACAGTAAATGGACGCATAACCGCTCCTTAAGGCAAAGGTTTAAAGGTGAATTCATAGGGGATGTCGACGGGGTCTTTGGAAATCATCATATAGCTCACCTTAGCGGCGGCGCCCGTGACACTTAAATAGCGGCCATCGACGAGTACCTCGTTAATCCTAAGCTCGCTTGCTTCGGGTAGGCGAATGGTTAATGGTTTGCCTTGGGCATCCTCGACCCTAAAGTAGTTGGGCAGATCTTTACTCGGCTCCTTGCCATAATCTGTGTCGGTTAGCCAAGATTGCAAATCGATTAACCAAGGGCGCTCAGTCACTGACTGTGCTAGAGGTTGCCAACTGATATCCCCTTTGCAATGAATGGTGCCTTGAATGCGCTTATCGTAGAAGTACTGGCGCACGCGATCGGGCGTCATCAAATGGTAAGCCGCGCCTTCTGGCCCTTTGGGCACAAACTGCCAAGTCACCGTCTGTTTTCCTTCGTTAAAGCCTTGTTCTATTTCGGGTTTGCAGGCAGTTGCTAACGCGGCTGACATGGGGATATATAAGTTGTGACCATTTTCAGTCGCAGGTTTAATATCTTTAACTGTGCCGATTTCAGCCTTTGGCGACGCAAGCTCCCCATAGATGAAGTTATCCATGCTGGCATTGCCAAACTCACTCTGGGGATTAGCGAGATTTTGGTTGTACTCGGTATAAGGCACAAAACGGATATTCTTGGTTTGGGTGAGTTCGGCTTGTGGCTGACTCTCCACCAACAGCACGGTTTTTGGGATCTCGTCTAACTTCAGCAGCAGGGCGCGGGCCATCAGGTGAGTGCTTTCATCAACACCGATTAGTTGCTCCAGCAGCTCCTTATCGGAGACGGTAAGCCACTCGGGGTAATCCCCTTCGGGACGCGCCTCGGCCATTTTGCCTGTTAACTGCTGAATACCAAGGTTAATGTTGTGGGTTTTGCTCTGCTTAATCACCACTTTAAAGAGTTTGGTATCCGCATCGAGGGGCTGAATCCACAGGCTGGCATCGCCAAAGGTATAGGGCTTAGCCAGTAATTCATCCCAGGATTTATCGATGACGTTATTCGCCTCGGGGATTAGGGTGAGCTTGGCCTTGATATAGCTGATCTGACTGAGCTTAGCGGCGGTGTTATCCCAACCCGTGGCTATGATATCGGCCGAAGACTCTATATTGCGGCTGAAATTAATTGCCGAGCCGGTGCTGTGTTGCCAGAAGTTGAGATCTAACGCTTTCCCGCTCTCATCAAAGGCGGTGATATCCTCATAACGCATATCTGCGACCACATATTGTGGGCTCATGGCATGCACAAAGCGCAGTTGTATCTCTTCGGGGGAATCGCTGCCCCAGTCGCCGATATTATCAATAATCCCTTGCTGATCAGGTAATAAGGATTGGATAAATGCCTTGTCGTTAGGCTTATATTCCCGCTGGGCATTGCTTATGGGGTACAGCTCTTTGTGCAGATCGTCTATATCCCGCTCGGCATCGTAGTTGTCATCGGCATGCCAAAGAATGCTCATCACATAGGGGCGATCCTTAGGCGCCATAACGATACGTTGGGTGAAGGTTTTACCGCGATGCTTATCCTGTTTAAACAGCGCCATGCTCTCTAACCAACCAGTCTTACGGTTAAGTTCGAACTTGCCATAGGCTTTAAAGCTATCTTTCTCCCCTTGTAGTACGGCGAATAACTTATCTTCGCTCACTTGCTCAACCGTCCAGGTTAAGCGTTCATCCATGGGGGCGCTGACGCTATAACCCACTCGTGGCTCGAGCACCACTGGCAAGGTAGGAGATTGTTCAAACAAGGATTTAAGATTCGCCCAACGGTTAAATAGTTCGGCGATATCCTGCTCTTCTATCTTGGTGACTGGGGTGAGGCGATTGTTATCACCATTTTTCAGCTCCAGATCAAAGCCCGCTTTAATGATGGAGGTGAGTTCCCTGGCGCTATTTTTGGGATCGATATTACTGATTGGGATAGGCAGGCCGCGATCGCTTAATTGCATTAGGCTCGGCTGCACGAAAAACTGTGCATTATTGGTTAAGGGCGTGGTTAAGTTGCTCACTTTGCCCTTAGCGTCCTGCAATTGGTAATTCAGCAGCACACGTCCCTGCATGCTCTTTTGGGTTTCAATACCATCATTAATGCTGAGGGTGGAAATCACCTGATATTCACGTGCGCTGGGGATGCCAGTCAACTTGTCGGAAGCTAGATTATCGCAAGCCGTTAACCCCAGAGTGAGCGTGAGAGTGGTACAAATTACCCTGCATATCCTTATAGCCATCTGAACTCCATTGACAACTTATGTTATTGAAATGTAAATCTATTAAGCTAAGATTTGGCGACATTATACACAAAAAAGTCTCTAGGAATAAAAAGCTCACACCAATCTGGGCGCAAGATCAGTCGTAAGTTTGCATGATGAATATGAGCCTAAGGTGAGAAAGCCGATTGCCCTGATAAGGCCTCATCCTTTACTCTTGTTAATGCCGCTAGATAACTCACAAGCTAGGGAAGATAACCCTGTGGTAGCGTGTTCAATGGAGAAAGAACGATGAGCCCACAACACAAATCCGACAGTGCAACGCCCGCCTCCCACCCTATCCCGCAGGAAGCCTTCGATTGGTACGATGAATATGCCCACGGCATTATCGATCGCCGTGAGTTTATGGCGCGCCTCGCAGGCTGAGTGGCACTGGGATTTACCATGACCACGCTCACCGGCGCACTCATGCCCAACTACGCCTTAGCCGAGCAAGTCTCCTTTAACGATCCCAGTATTCAAGCCAGTTATGTGAAGTTTCCCTCCCCCGAGGGCTATGGCGAAGGGCGAGGTTATTTAGTGATGCCAACTTCTATGCTAATTCCTGGCAAAGAGGCGGGCGATCCTAAGACTTTGGATACCACCAAAAAAGCCGCCGTAGTGTTAGTGGTGCATGAAAACCGTGGCCTTAATCCCTATATCGAAGATGTCGCCCGCCGCTTAGCAGCCAAGGGCTATATCGCCTTTGCCCCCGATGCACTCTATTCCCTCGGTGGCTATCCCGGTAATGATGATGCCGGCCGCGCGATGCAAAGCAGTTTAGACCGGGCCAAAATCGAGCAGGACTTTATCGCCGCCGCCCACTTTTTAAAGGCCCACCCCCAGAGTAATGGCAAACTCGGCGCCGTCGGTTTCTGCTTTGGCGGCTATATAGTCAATATGCTCGCCGCCAGCATTCCCGATGAGCTAACGGCTGGCGTGCCTTTTTATGGCACCCCCGCGGCCACAGAGCTACGCAGTCGGGTCAAAGGCCCGTTGATGTTGCAATTTGCCGCTTTAGATCAACGGATTAACGACACCTGGGCCGAGTACGAAACCCAATTAAAGGCTAACAAGGCCGAGTATATTGCCTACCTCTATCCCAATGTGAATCATGGTTTTCATAATGATTCCACCGGCCGATATGATGAGCCAACCGCCGAGCTTGCATGGACAAGAACCTTGGATTTTTTTGGTAAATATCTACAAGGTTAGGGGGGGCCGAACGGCAATTGAGATACTTTTTATTTGCGGTCTATCGACCGAGGTATGTTTAAAGTCGTGGGCTTCACCCCACACCCAATAATATTGATGGTTCGCTTAGTGGTGCGAATTAGCAATATTATTGCTGTTATCTGTTAATTGCGGCCTGTCGGCCGAGATGAATCAAAGTCGTGGGCTTCACCCCCTGATTTTTAATCGAGAGTCGACCAAGGAGGACTGCTCGTCCTATCAAAAACGTCCATGTTAAACTGACAGCTCGATATCCTTATTTCGCGCTCAAAACGGCCGTTGGATGCTCCAAGACGCCCCTAGCGAAGTTACATGCAATGGTTAGTGACTTTGTGCTTATTCGAACATCACTAATGTTTCTGATGGGCACCCTTATTCATTCAACAAAGAGTCTGAAAGCTAACTTGCATCCATGCCTCGCTCACGTTCTATCTATTTAATAAAGAGTCTTCAACACCCTTCAGCAACTTCGCTGGGGGACTCCTGTTTGTTAGTCTTGGTGAGAAAGAAACCAGAAATTGCTTAACTATCTAATTTATAAAATTAAAGTGGTGGCGATTAAGTGAATGCTCTTTTTCCAATCCTTTGCTCGATAGTAATGAATTTCCTTTTAGTAACCCACCAGTAATTGATGCCTGTGCCTCGTTGAAGGTTATTGTCGATCTTTATGGTGTTGCAAGACTCTCAGACTGTGACAACAATGGCATGAAAGTCATCGATATTGGCGCAATAGAGTTCAGGTTGAACTAATAATACTTAGTTCTTTGATCGTTAAAGATGACTAAATTGCTAACGAAGTTAACCTAGTTGCAATTTTCAGTTTTTGGCTTGATTTTTGCCTAAGTAAATTAGCACTGTTCCAATGCCAAACTTTCGGCATTAGGCGTAATTTATGGAATGGCTTAACTCTGACAAAGGTGGTTTAGACCATGGCGCTTGTATTACCCTATGACTCTTCTCGTGATGAGATTTTCTGGCGAACGGCTGTTGCCAACATTCGTACAGGGTTTGATACCTTTAACATGCTTACTCCCAAATTCGATATTGAACGTCATCATCGGATTTCATCGGCGGGATCCTGTTTTGCTCAACATATAGGTAACTGGTTGATGCAAAATGGTTATTGCTACAATAGGAGCCTGTTAAACCGGGATGAAGTTTCAAGTTTTGCCTTTGGCAATATCTACACCCCCCGCTCTTTGCTGCAGTGGTTTGTTTGTTCCGACGATGAACTATCAGAGCACAGTGTGCACTTTGAGGTGGAATCCTGCCGTTACTATGACTTGTTGTTACCAAGAGCTGCAGAAGCAGGCTATCAGTCACGGGATGAGTTATTGGCGTTCAGAAAGCTGGTGATGGAGGAAACCCGAGCTCAGTTGGCGCAAAGTGAATGTTTTATTTTTACTCTTGGGCTGATTGAAGCCTGGGCCGATGGTAACGATATATGTTATCCAAGTTGCCCTGGGGTGAAATTTGGTGAGTATGATCCTGAAAAATACCAACTTAAAGTATTTAATTATCAGGAAATATTTTCCGATCTCAGCGAGCTATTCAAGCAAATCAAGTCCGTAAATCCCGATATACGTTTTGTGTTGACTGTATCTCCCGTACCTTTGACGGCCACTGCCACCGATAACCACATACTGGTGGCAAACGGCTATTCCAAGTCGGTCCTGCGTGCTGTTGCGGGGGCATTCTGCCAAGGGCGGAATGATGTCAGCTATTTTCCCTCGTTTGAACTTATCACCACCCCCTTGCCGGAAGATTTTCGCTATCTGGACAACCGACGCACAGTATCTGAGAAAGGCGTTGGCTATGTGATGCGGCATTGGGCCGCGTCGCTAAATGGTAAGCAAACACCAGAAGCAAGCCACATTGAAGCGGCCTGCGATGATGAAATGTTGGATGCCATCAAGAAGGGCACATCAAGTGATCTGGGCACACCGTTGACACTGATAGGTGATAGCCATTTTGGCAAGTTGGCCAAGTCCTTTGCGCGCCTTGGACAGTCCTTCTGTGGTGGTATGGTGATGAATGGTTCTGGTTTCGCTCAGCATAAATTTATGTTGACCACGGATGCGGACGTCATGGTGCCACTGGAAAGTGTAGAATCCCGCCGCCTATGGCAACCCATAGTTAACAACCTCGACAGCTTATGTAAGGTTCAACGTCAGTCGGAGTCCTGGGTATTGACTAATATTGGACTACAAACCCATCAGACAGTATCCGGGTTTATACAATGGATGAGTTCTGAGCGTTCGGAACGGTTGAATCAGATAGATATTGAGGACTATGTGGAGTTCTTTGATGCCAATATGCGGGATCAAATGACCATAGTATTTCGTCTTAAAGAACAGGGGCACAGGGTAATGGTGATTTCGGACCCCCCATTCTGGCAGTACTTTGAAGAGTCCAAGGAGATGGCACCCTTAGTAATGGCCTACATGGATGCCATGGAATATGTGTGGCAGCAGATGGGGGTTGAGTTCTTTCATGCGGCACGCATTTTTAATCAAGAGATAAGCGATCCAATACATTACGCTTCAACTTTGGTTTATGCAGACGGCAGCCGGGATTACTTCCATGGTGGGGACTCTTATTACGATTGGCTCGCCGAGAAATTATTGTCTTTACTGGAATCCTGATGTATTCAGTGACTTTGTCAAAAAAGAAGGGATAGGTATGAATCTGTTAATAAGAGAAGTTAACTTTACAGCTTAAGACCTGCACCCATCTCCACGCTGTTATCGCAGGGCGAATAAACAGATTGTGTGAATCCCAACACGGATACCCTGCGAACTTTACATCGCTTATTTTTATCCCGATGTAAATCAAAGTCGTGGGGCTTCACCCCACGACTTTAACGCTTTATTCAAACGAAGTTTGAATCAGCTTTTCAAACCGCGTTAGCGTAAGTCCGATCCTGATTATTCAGGGTCATAATCCAACACTGGTGCTAACCACTTCTCCGTCTCAGCGACTGTCATCCCCTTACGTTTAGCGTAATCCTCCACCTGATCGCGGCCGATATTGGTCACGCCGAAGTAGCGGGATTTTGGATGGGCGAAGTACCAGCCCGATACCGCTGCGGTGGGGAACATGGCGTAGCTTTCGGTAATGTTTAAGTCGATGGTTTCATTCGGCTTTAACAGTTCCCACAACAGGCCTTTTTCGGTGTGATCCGGGCAAGCTGGGTAACCCGGTGCAGGGCGGATCCCTTTGTATTTCTCACGAATTAAGGCTTCGTTATCGAGCTGCTCATCGGCGGCATAACCCCAGAACTCCTTACGCACGCGCTCGTGCATCCGTTCGGCAAAGGCTTCGGCTAAACGGTCGGCTAAACACTTGAGCATAATGGCGTTGTAGTCATCGTGATTGGCCTCAAAGCGGGCAATATGCTCGTCGATACCATGGCCAGCGGTCACCGCAAAGCCGCCCATATAATCGGCAACGCCGCTGTCTTTGGGCGCCACAAAGTCGGCCAGACAGAAGTTATCGTTACCCACACGCTCAAGCTGCATCCGCAGGTGATGGGTGGTCATTTCGACTTCGGTGCGAGTCTCGTCGGTATAGAGCTCAATATCATCGAAGCCGACGGTATTGGCGGGGAACAGCCCAATCACGCCCTTGGCGGTGAGCCATTTTTCTTCGATGATTTTTTTAAGCATCGCCTGACCATCGGCGAACAGCTTTTGCGCCTCAACGCCCACCACTTTGTCGGTTAAGATCTCGGGGTAATGGCCGTGCAGCTCCCATGCGCGGAAGAAGGGCGTCCAGTCGATACGGTCGACTAAATCGGTTAATGGATAGTCTTCAAATACTTGGCGACCCAGCACATTAGGTTTGAACGGGGTGTAGTTTGCCCAGTCGTGCTGGCAGCGGTTTTCGCGGGCAGCTTCCAGCGAGACGATTTCCTTACGCTTGGTTTGCGATAAACGCTTAATGCGCATCTCTTCGTATTCGGCGTAGGTCTCATCGATCGTCGCTTGGCGAGTTTCATTGCTGACTAGCTTGCTGACCATAGGCACGGCGCGCGAGGCGTCGGCAATGTAAATCGCGCCATGGGGATAATGGGGGGCAATCTTCACTGCGGTATGGATTTTCGAGCAGGTGGCGCCGCCGATAATCGCTGGAATGGTGAGGCCTTCACGGTGGAAGGTTTTCACATTGTGCACCATCTCATCGAGGCTTGGGGTGATAAGCCCAGACATGCCGATAATGTCGATATTGTGCTCTTTCACGGCCTCGAGAATGCGCTCCACCGACACCATCACGCCTAAATCGAATACCTCAAAGCCGTTACAGGCGAGCACCACGCCGACAATATTCTTGCCGATATCGTGCACATCGCCCTTCACCGTGACCATCAAAATTCTGCCGTTAGATTGGCCTTCGACCTTCTCTTGCTCGATAAAGGGGTTGAGGTAGGCCACGGCCTTTTTCATCACCCGCGCCGACTTCACTACCTGTGGCAGGAACATTTTGCCCGAGCCAAACAGGTCGCCGACGATATTCATACCGTCCATCAGCGGGCCTTCGATTACATCCAAAGGACGTGAGGCAAGTTGGCGCGCCGCTTCGGTATCTTCGTCGATAAATTCGGTGATGCCTTTGACCAGCGCATGGGCGAGACGTTGATTAACCGGCCATGAGCGCCATTCTAAGTCTTCTTTTTTCGCGCTACTTGAGCCATCGCCACGGAATTTTTCTGCAATCTCAAGCAATTGCTCGGTGTTGTTTGAGTCTTCAACTGGGCAGGGCAGGTTAAGTACTACGTTCTCGACCTTATCCTTTAGCTCGGGGTCGATATCATCGTAAATCGCTAACTGGCCCGCGTTAACGATACCCATGTCCATGCCGACTTTAATCGCGTGGTACAGGAACACCGCGTGAATCGCCTCACGCACTGGATTGTTACCGCGGAAGGAGAACGACACGTTCGACACCCCACCGGAAATCATCGCGTGGGGCAGGGTGGCCTTAATCTCTTTAATGGCATCAATAAAATCGACGGCATAGTTATCGTGCTCATCGATACCAGTGGCAATGGCGAAGATATTCGGGTCGAAGATAATGTCTTCGGGCGGAAAGCCGACCTTATCGACTAGCACGCGGTAGGCGCGGGTACAGATCTCGACTTTGCGCGCCTTAGTGTCGGCCTGACCTTGCTCGTCGAACGCCATAATAATCGCCGCGGCGCCGTAGCGTTTCACTAGGGTTGCCTGCTCGATAAACTTCTCTTCGCCTTCCTTCAAGGAGATAGAGTTGACGATTCCCTTGCCTTGAATACATTTGAGGCCAGCTTCAATCACCTCCCACTTTGAGGAGTCGATCATAATCGGTACGCGGCTGATATCCGGCTCAGAGGCGATAAGATTTAAGAACTTATGCATCACCTCCACGCCATCGAGCATGCCTTCGTCCATGTTGATGTCGATGATCTGCGCGCCGCTTTCTACTTGTTCACGGGCAACATCGAGCGCCTGCTCGAACTTACCTTCTTTGATCAGTTTTAAAAACTTGGCCGAGCCTGTGACGTTGGTACGCTCGCCCACGTTCACAAACAGGGTTTGGGCGTCGATAGTGAGCGGTTCCAAACCAGAGAGACGGCAGGCGACGGGGATCTCGGGTAGTACCCGTGGTGCAAAGTGCTCCACGGCTTCGCGAATGACCTTAATATGCTCGGGCGTGCTACCACAGCAGCCGCCAATAATGTTGAGCATGCCTTCGCGGGCCCATTCTTGAATAACGCTCGCCATATCCTCTGGGGTTTCATCGTAACCGCCAAACTCGTTTGGCAGGCCCGCGTTAGGGTGCGCCGAGACATAACATTCGGCGATGCGCGACAGTTCTTCAACGTAGGGGCGCAGCTCTTTAGGGCCGAGGGCGCAGTTAAGGCCGATGGATAAGGGCTTGATATGGCGAAGGGAGTTATAAAAGGCTTCGGTGGTTTGTCCGGTAAGGGTTCGGCCTGAGGCATCGGTAATGGTGCCTGAGATCATAACCGGTAAACGCGCGGGCGAATTTGCCCCAAAGAGTTCATCGAACACTGTTTCTATGGCAAATAAGGCGGCCTTAGCGTTTAAGGTATCGAAGATGGTCTCGACCATAATGATATCGGCGCCGCCCTCAATTAAGGCGCGGGTCGATTCGCAGTAAGCGGTCACTAACTCATCGAAATGGATATTGCGAAAACCAGGATCGTTAACATCGGGACTGATAGAGCAGGTACGGTTAGTGGGCCCTAACACACCGGCGACATAACGTGGTTTCCCCGTGGCTTTTTCGATTTCATCACAGGCCTCACGGGCGAGGCGCGCGCCTTCACGGTTAATTTCGGCGGACAGTGACTGCATGTCGTAGTCGGCCATGGCGATAGTGGTGGCGTTGAAGGTGTTGGTTTCAATAATATCGGCACCGGCTAATAGGTAGTCGATGTGAATTTGTTTGATGATGTGTGGCTGCGTGAGCACTAAAAGATCGTTATTGCCCTTAACGTCGGTATGCCAATCCTTGAAACGCTCGCCACGGTAATCGGCTTCTTCCAGCTTGTAGCCTTGGATCATAGTGCCCATAGCGCCGTCTAAAATCAGAATGCGCTTTGACAACTGGTTGCGAATGTCTGCCAGTGTTTGGCTGGCTCGATGGAGAGATATCGCCATAAAATGATTACCTTTACTACAGCTAAGTTGAGTCCAAAGTACGCAATCGGGTGACAAATTGCATTTTATTATTGAATGTCGTTCGTTATGTTTTGGACATTTATACGTATAGACGTCCATAATACGCGACATCGGATTGTCAGGGCAAGGCTAAAGTTGGTATAGCATAGGCGAGATAAGGCAGATAAAAACGCTAAAAGGAAAGATTAGATGAAGCAGCTCAGGTTATTACTGTTACGCCATGGAGAATGCGAGGGCGGGGCGATTTTGCGTGGTCGAGTGGATGTGCCACTGAGCGACAAGGGCTGGCGGCAAATGTCGGCGGCGGTGGAGGCGCAGGCGACTGTGTGCCACGGTATTTATAGCTCGACCTCAAGGCGCTGCGCCGAGTTTGCCAAGGCCTTTGCGGCTGAGCTGCATTCGAGTGCGTCCGTGGGCAGGAGTTTAGATGCGCCCGCGCCTTTGCCGCTGAAGGTCAACCTGCTGGAGGAGTTACAGGAAATAGCCTTTGGCGATTGGGATGGTTGCCTGCTCGATGACTTATATCAACACGATGGCGAACGGATGGCGGCCTATTGGCAGAATCCCTGGGAGGTGACGCCGCCCAATGGTGAAGCCATGGCAAACTTCGAAGCCCGTATCGATGGCGCTATAGCACAAATCCTCGATAAAGAGTTTGCCCTGCTGGCGATGGATGATGAACAGGCCCACGGCGAGTTTAATGCCAATGCACCCGCGGCCAATATCTGGGTCGTGACCCACGGCGGAGTTATTCGCCACGTGATGTCAAGGGCGCTAGGGGCGGTGAAAACCTTAGGTTTTTACAGTCAGCTCGCCTTACCCGTGGCGGCGGTGGTGACGATTAATGTCCTCGAGGATGAGCAAGGTAAAAGATACTGGCGTTTAGACTGGCCCTCGGGCCACTGTGAGTAGCTTGAAAGTATTATTCATCGGTATGATGAAAATTTTCTGATTTAAACAGCATTGCCTAATGAGCAAGATATAGGATAATGCTTTTCCCTGACGTTTGAGCCAGATAGCGCACTCCGCACGTTAAACTCAAAGGTCGCAGAAATAGGTGTTGGGAATTTTGTGAGATTGAGTGCTATTGCTTTAAGGCAGCAGCCGTTATCGCACCTGATAACCCAAACATAATAGGGAATCGGGGAGCTGCCCGTCAGTAGCCCGAACTGTACCCGCAACTGTGAGTAGTCGAAGAGGTTCACTTCTTTCCTACGAGTCAGGATACCTGCCTATTTCTGTTTTCGCTGCGTGCAGCCTTAGTTCTCGAGCGGGTAACTCGAGGGAGCAGAAGATGACATTAATCAGTTTCGCCCTATCGGCCCAAGTGGCACTGGGCACAGATAGCATAGATCAATATTCGTGTGGGAGTCGCAGTTAGTGAAACATTCCACATCGAGTCTTGCGCCAATAGCACCCGCTGCGGACTTAGCCAATACGGCACTTAAGGTCAGCCAATTGAGTTGGGCTATCGAGGGAAAAACTATTCTCTCGGAGATAAGCTTTACCCTGCCGCAGGGTGAAATGCTCGGGCTGATTGGCCCTAATGGCGCGGGTAAATCTAGTTTGCTGCGCTGTTTATACCGTTTTATTCGCCCAGCTAAAGGGCATATCAGCCTGTTTTCGCAGGATATTAGCGAGCTGTCGCCCAAGGCGTTTGCCTGTAAAGTGGCTGTGGTGCAGCAGGATACGCCGCAATATTTCGATATGACCACAGAGCAATTGGTCGCCATGGGACTCACGCCCCATAAGGGCATGTTTGATAGCCATTCCAGCGAAGACAGTGACAAGATTGCCAAGGCGCTGGAAAAGGTCGGCCTGAGCCATAAAGTGCATCAGCAATACGATCGATTATCGGGCGGTGAGAAGCAGCGCGCCCTGATCGCCCGCGCCATAGTGCAGCAGCCGCAGTTATTGATTTTAGATGAGCCGACCAATCACCTCGATATCCGCTATCAAATTCAAATTTTAGAGCTAGTGCGAAGCCTTGGGATCAGCGTGGTTACCTCGATTCATGATCTCAACTTGGCCAGCGCCCTGTGTGATAGCTTACTGCTGCTGGACAAGGGGCAGGTGAGTGCCATGGGCACGCCGACTGAGGTCTTAACCGAAGAACGTATCGCCCAAGTGTTTGGGGTTTGCGCCCAAGTCATGCCCCATCCACAGCATGGTAACCCCTTGATTAATTACTTTTACGGTTATCAAAAGCCTAATTGCGATGCAGCGGACGCGGCGAGTGACTCCCACGCAGTTTCGGCTCAAGCGTTACCTCTTGTGGCCTGCGCCTGTCACAATCCAGGCGCGCCAAGCGCGGCCTTGCACAAGCATAGCGTTGAGCCAACGCCATGATAGACACACTCAAACTGGTGACCATGAATTTTTTAAACCATATTTTGACGCCACTTACGCGTCAGCAATGGCTCATCTTAGGCTTAACGGGCTTTGCCCTGCTCACCCCCATAGCCGCAGCGAGCTTTGGGGCGGCTAATATTAGCTTTTTAGATGTGCTGCATGTGTTTATCAATAAATTCAATCACTTTTTTGTCAGTGACGGCGAAGTGAGCACCAGCAGCATGACTGAGCGCATTGTGATGGAGTTAAGATTGCCACGGATTTTACTCGCCTTTGTGGCGGGGGCAGGGCTTTCCTTGGCGGGCAGTGTGCTACAAACCGTGACCCGCAACCCCCTTGCGGATCCTTACCTTTTTGGCATTAGCTCAGGTGCTTCCTTTGGCGCTGTGGTTATGCTGACTCTGTTTACCGGTTCAGGCCTCTTTGGCACTGGGAGCGCGATTGTTAACTCGGGGGTTTTTAGCGGTTCGGGCAGCTTTGCGGGGCTGCTCTGGTTGAGCTTGCCCTTTGGCGCCTTTATTGGTGCCAG
>NZ_JBKEDJ010000008.1:0-67579 GCF_047975355.1 Shewanella sp.
AAGCCCACGACTAGGGCGCCATTGAAGGTATCGCCAGCGGCAACCGTATCTATGGCTTGTACTTCAAGTGCCGGAATTAACCCGGTAAAGCCTGCGCTACTGATAAACGCACCTTTACTGCCTAAGGTAATTACCACAGTCGTCACCCCTTGTTGATGCAGCAGTTGGGCGGCTAAGTTGGCATCTTCTTCACTATTGACCTCAATGCCAGTTAACGCTTCGGCCTCGGTTTCATTTGGGGTAATAATGTCGACCCACTTGAGGTAATCTAGTTGTGAACTCACGGCGGGCGCGGGATTCAGCACTGTGGTAATGCCTAAGCGTCTGGCGGTTTGCAATGCATGGCTCACTGTATCCATCGGGGTTTCCTGTTGGATAAGCATAAACTGGGCATTGGCAAACAGAGCATAATGTTTGTCTATCTCAAGAGGGGTTAGATGGGCATTGGCGCCAGCGGCAATGCCGATGGAATTTTCGCCATTCTCGGCGACAAAAATCATCGCCGTGCCGCTATTCATATTGGCGACTTGCGTGATGCCATCGGCTTTTATCCCATCCTTGAGCCAATTGGCGCGCATCTCGTTTCCAGCGCTGTCTTGACCTAAGTGACAAATAAAATCCACTCGCGAATCGGCCTGACATAAGCGGGCGCAGGCCACCGCCTGATTCGCTCCTTTGCCACCATGCTCTAGTCGGTAGCTTTGACTCACTAAGGTCTGCCCCGGTGCGGGCAAATACTCAAAATTCATAACATGGTCGGCGTTGGCACTGCCTATAACGAGTATGTGACTCATGGAAGCGTTACCTTAAGTTCATCTGCGATTGAGATAGGTTGGTGTGTAGACCGCTAAACTGTCAACTAACAAGTCAACAAAGCCCTGTCTATCAATCCCGAATAGCACAGTGGCATTCGCGGGTTTACTCGTAAGCTGATAGCGATCGACGACTGTCATCCCCAGTGTGAGTGCGCTTTGGGTTTCAATGCCGACCCAGCAGTCTTGGGCATCAAACAATGCGGGGTTGAGTAACCAAGCTATAGTGCAAGGGTCGTGCAGCGGCGCGCCGACAAATCCCCACTTGGGATCTCTATGGTAAATCATAAAGAAATCTAGCAACTCGGCGACACATTTAGCCACGGGATTAGGAATGGCGCGAATGCGCTCGATATCTTCATCCATGATTTGTGCCTGATGGGTAACATCGAGGCCGCACATGGTAATGGGAATGCCGGATTTAAAGACGATATCGGCCGACTCGGGGTCGACAAAAATATTAAACTCGGCGGCGGGCGTCCAGTTACCCACACCCGCAGCGCCGCCCATCAACACAATGCGCTCAATCTTGGCGTGCAATTCGCCATGGCTGGCGAGTAGCAGCGCGATATTGGTGAGCGGCCCCGTTGGCACCAAGGTTACAGGCTTATCGCTTTGGCGGATTTTCTCGGCCATCAACTCGACCGCATTCACGGCCTGTGGTTGAAAACTCGGTGCAGGCAGAGCTGGACCATCGAGTCCCGTTTCACCGTGAACGTTATCGGCAATCATCAACTCACGGCTTAAAGGTTTAACCGCGCCGCCCGCAACTGGAATATCGCTGCGATTGAGCAGGGTTAAAATCCGTAGGGCATTATTGAGGGTTTTATCTGGGGTTTGGTTACCGGCGCTGGTGGTCACGGCCAGTGGATTTAGCTCGGGATGGGCGAGGGCTAAAATGAGTGCGATGGCATCGTCATGGCCGGGATCGCAATCCAAAATAATTGGGCGACTCATACTGTTACTCCTTTAAACAGCGGGAATGGAGGCTAAGAATAGCACGCCCACGTTTGCAGGCTAGGATGTGGCCGAGTCTTTAGGGCAAACTGTGAGCTTTTTCTGATTTCTATCAATAAGCTGCTACAATAGCGCCCCGCTTTAGGCAGAATCAAGTTCTCTAATGCTTTACCGATCATGGAATGATAAGGAAGTTCTGGCGTGTTGATGAATCGCAGTCAATTAACCTCGAGTGCACCCGCGCGTTTTTGGGGTTGGTTAGAAATACTCTTGACCTGTGTCCCTCTCTTTTTGGCTGGTGTTGCCGCGCTGTTTCTCTGGGATGGGGCGCAAAAGTGGTTTCTGGTCAATCAGTTACTAGAGCGTGGCGATGTAGCCATAGGTCGAGTGGTTGAGACGGCCTATCGCAGTGAGCGCAGTTCGACGGGCGTATATAACCAAAGATTGATTTGCTTGGTGGAGTATCGCACCGCAGAGGGCAACCTCGTTCGCCAATGGGAACTCGATGGCGTGAATTGCCAAGCGACCTATCAATTACGGCCGCCGCAGGGCGACACTCCTGGGGCATTAGTGCCCAACTACGGGCAAAGTTTTGTGCATTATCTTCCCGAGGTGCCAACACGGGCGAGCGCCGATCTTGAATTAACCCGCGATCGCGCCAAACTGGACTTCGGCTTTGGCATCGCAGGCATATTAGGCTGTTTGCTTGTCGGTTATTTCTGTTTGACGCTATTAAGGATCCGCTGGGCCGAGTTCCGTTATGTGCCAATACTTAAGGGTTTAGGGCAGCAACAGGATTACACTGGGATTATCCGTTCGCTTGAAACCTATCGGCAGCATCCCGCCGCGAATATTTTGGTCTGGGAGGCGGCTGAGCATTTAGGTCGCAGCCCTGAGCACTATCCGCGTTTGGTCGATTTATTCGAGCAAATGCAAACTTCACCGAGCAAAAAAAAGCTGGAATCGGTAGACGAATCTATTGTGATGATAAGCTTTTATCGTTTGAGTTCATTAGGATTTCACGACTTAGCGCTGGCGATGCTCGCCCGTAGTAAACAGGCGTTGTCGGCTAAAACCTTAGCCAGCTTTGTGTTGATGACGCGCACTAAGCAGTTGCTCTTTGCATTGGAATTAACCGCAGAAAAGTTAGCGGCATTGAAGGCGCTGTGCGAGGCCAAAGTACTAAGGTTCGGCTTGGCAGATGAAAAACAATGCTCCGTCGATTTTGCGGTGCACCTCGATTATTTACTCTGCTTGGCGACATTAGTGCTCGACAATACCGCACTGAATCGCCAAGTGGTGCAGGTTATCGGCCCAGTTCAACGGCTGCTCTTAACAGCCTTAACACAGGCGCAGGCGTTCGACACCCTAAGCCAAAACAGTGCGCAGGCGCTGGATAAACAAATTCAAGTTCTCTTAACCCGTATCGATTCGCGTCAGGGCTTTGAATACCAACTTAAGCCGTTACTCGAGTCGATATTAGCCAAATTAGCACAACCCAATCAGCAAACCGCGTTGTCAGTAACTAAAGTTTCAGCAACCAAAGTTTCAGCAAATACAGGGAAATAAGTAATGCAGTCTTATCCTATCTCACGCCCCTTGGCACTGGTGGCCGCCTTAGTGGCGTTACAATTAACCGCCTGTAGCCAACCTAAACCCGTAGCCGTCGTCGAAAATGAAAAGGAATCCTTGCTGCAATTTGATAACGGCAAGCTTATCCAGTTTCAGGAAAAGGCGAATCCGAACTATCGCCATATTCCCTGCGATTTACCCGCAGTTGAGACTGTGGTGACAAACAGCACGGCCTTCGCCGCATTAACTCAGTCGGGTGAGGTGATCACTTGGGGTGACAGTTTTGCTGGTGGCGATAGCCGTGAAGTGACAGAACAACTTAAGCAAGTGAAGCAAATTGTCCCGGTCAAAGACGGGTTTGCCGCGCTGCGTAAAGATGGCTCTGTGGTCTATTGGGGCAATTCGGGAAAATTAAGTCTGGACAAGGCATTGCAAGCGCGCATGACTAATATCACTAAGCTATTTGCCAACCGAGAGGCCCTAGCCGCGCTAGATGCCAATGGTAAGGTGCATACTTGGGGCTATGGGCCTTACGGCGGCAATAGTTTGCAGGTGCAAAATGACTTAGTCGATGTGGTCGATATCTTTGCTAAAGGGCGCAGTTTTATTGCCCTGAAAAAAGACGCCAGCGCTGTAGTGTGGGGTGAGGTTGAAAGTTCGACCAATATGAAGAAGTTGCAGTCGCAGCTGATGGATATTAAACATATCGAATATTTTCAAAATACCTATGCCGCTTTGAAAAAAGATGGCTCAGTGGTGAGTTGGGGCTGGCGCAGTGATGCTTATCCGATCCGCAGCGCTCTTAAGGATGTGGCGAGTCTCACGGCAAACAGTTGCGCGTTTGCGGTGTTAAGTCCGACGGGGGATGCCCATTTCTGGGGCGATGGCATTAACTGTGGCGTCGATTGGATCAAGAAAACCGATATCACAGGCGTGAAGGAGATTATCAGCGTCGGCCCGGGATTCTTGTTACTGCGTGACAACGCCACGCCGCAAATTCTCGCCGACGATACGGATTACGCCTATCTGTTTGGCTTTCATCATGCTCAAGCGATCCTCGACAAATATTGGCAGCAAGGCAGCAAAATTACCCTAGGTAAGTCCTCCTTTGCCTTTACGCGCCCCGACGGCAAAGTGGTACCCGTCGGTTATCGGGCAGATCTTAAAAATGTCGAGCAACTGATTGAACGCATTCCACGCCTCACTTGGCTAGCGCCGGCAAATGATGGTTTTGTGGGGATCAGTGAAAAGGGAGAATGGGTCTCTTGGTCGATGAATCTCGGAATGTTTGATAAATCACCGGTACAACCTGCCGATTCCTTGGTGGTTAAGCCGCTGGAATTCACCCCCGCTGCCCAATGTGAGACTCCAGAGCAACGGCAGGCGATTTTGAGTCAGGCAAGGCCGCAGCGGAAAATCAATTGGTCATTTGACTAACTCATTGTAGGGCATTTCTCTGCTGGTGAAAGTTCATTCACCAGCTTTTTAAATCCATCATCGACCCTATCTTTGGCTGCTATTTGCTGTTTTACAGTTGTTGTGACTGTATAAGTATCATTTTGTTTAGCTTTTTAACTGTTATCTTATTTACATCTTCGCTAGAATACTGGATGTTTTCTATGCAATTTCATATGTCGTATTAACCCATACCAATGCGATACAAGGATGATAATAATGAAATGTATACCCCATATGCAGGTGAGGTTATGGCAGGGCGCGAGCGTATTAATGCTGTGCAGCCTAATCGGATCTGAATCCGTCGAGGCGAAATTGGATATGCCTCGCAGCGAAAGTGGCGCGTCGCATACCCATGTATTGCCTGTCTTTAGTCAGCAATTAGGATTTAATCTGCCAAAGGGTTGGCGTCAAGCCTACCATGAGGAACGTGCGGGCATGTTTATGGCGGAATTTGTGCCGGAGCAGGAGGCGCTCAATCAATGGAGTGCACTGTTTTGTGTGCAAGGCTTTAAGGACATGGCCGAAAGCGTGAGCCCCGAGCAGTTTTTAGATGCGATGGCTGAAACTTACCAAGCGGCCTGTGACGGTGAAGTGGTGTATCAAAAACTGGGTGATACCCAAGTGGATGGTCATGAAGGTTTTCAGGCCATTCTCGGGTGTACCACAATGCCGCATGTCCATGGCGCAACTCAGTTCAATCCGAGTACCTTTACCTCAAATCCCCAAGGCGAAATTGGTTACTATACCGTGGTAAGTGGTAACAAGGACTTGTATTTACTGCATAAATCGATGCGTGGCGATGTGTTTTCTGCCGACAAACCTCCCTTGCAGGCGGCTAACAGTGCCGACTTTATTTCAGGCTTAGCGCCCTATTCATTAAAGTAGTTGTCAGTCGTGAGACGGATGAGCATGGACTTTCATCCGTATAGACGTCTATAATGCGCGCGCTCAGGCTTGATATGCCACGAGCCTTATTGGGCGTTAACTGGTTTTTCGCCCTCTGAACCTATTTTTAGTCAACCTTCTGTGGTGCTTGCGATGCATTCGTCGCGAGATAATCGGGAAGCCAGTGAAATTCTGGCACTGCCCCCGCAACGGTAAAAGGTGAGAGACGACCGCATTCGCAAGGTAGCTCAAGGTGAGCCAGAGAATCGAGTGTGTAAAGGTCAGTTTCGCGTTAGTCCTTCTATTGCTTGGATTAACATAGCCTAAGTCCGGAGACCGGCCCTAAAGGTGTTTTTGAGATTTCGGTGGGCAGATCTCAAAATGCGATAGTGACTGTCAGTATTTGTTACTGAATCAACGGTATCGTGGCGCCAATGCCCCGTTTTCCTTGCAGGAGTTAAAGGTAAAATGGGAACACATCCAACTAAAATCGCGCTGCTGATCGGCAGCCTTTGCAGCTTTTCTGTTATCGCCCCCGCCGTGGCGGCCGATGATGCCAGCGTTGCCAAAGTCGATGAGCATATCGTCGTCATTGGCCGTTCAGACAAGACCCCCTTAAATATTGCCGCCAATGTGAATGTGATTGATGCCGCTGCGATTGAGCAGAGTGGCGCAACCAGCTTGACCGAAGTGTTACGTGGTCAAAGCGGTATTCAGCTGTCCGACAATAATATTGGTACTAGTTTCGCGATGCGTGGCTTTAGCGCGAGCTCTGCGGTTAACAACACCTTGATTTTGCTCGATGGTCGCCGCTTAAATAATATCGATATCGCCGCGCCTAGCCTGAATGCGATTCCACTCAATTTAATTGAGCGGGTCGAAATTCTATCTGGCAGTGCTGGCGTGCTCTATGGCGACCAAGCGGTAGGCGGGGTGATCAATATTGTGACTAAGTCGCCTGAGAATACGGGCGGCAGTGTGCAATTATCCGGCGGCAGCTTTAATACCTACGAAGGTCGCGGCGATGTGTCGGGCGCAATCAATAAAGATTGGCATTACTTCCTGACCGGTAGCTACAACCAAGGCGATAACTATCGCAAACACAATGCCAATGAAACGGGTTCTATCCTTGGTCGTATTCAATATAAAACCGCCACTGACTCTTTCTTCGTTGAAACCAGCTATTACGATGATGACCGCGAAAATCCAGGCTCACTGACCGAAGATCAGTTCAACAAAGATCCGCAGCTTTCTTCAAATAGCAGCGAATATGTCCATGAGATGACCACAGCGGCGCGCAGCGGTTATCAGCATCAACTTAACCAGAATTGGGCGTTAGCTGCGGATTTGGATTATAGCGATACTTTAGTTAGCTCACTCAACTGGGGCGCGGGTAGCCATAACACTCGCTCACTACTGATGTTTAGTCCTAAAGCGCTCGCCAATTACAGTACCCGTCAAGGTGAGCTAAACCTAGTCACAGGTTTGGATATCAGCCGCGGTAAGGCCGAGTTTGACTCTATGGCGCGCAACAATGTGCAGGAAATGCAAAGTGCTTACCTGCAAGCTACTGTGCCATTAAGGCACACCTTAAGTTATGTGGTGGGCGGACGTTATGCGCGGGTGACCGACGATCTGGTTGATGGCAATGTTTATCCAAATGGCATCGATTTAGATGAAGATGCGACCGCATTCGAGTTCGGTTTAAACTATCGCCCGAGTGCTGAGCACAGATTCTATCTGCGTGGCGATGAAAACTTCCGTTTTGCTAAGGTCGATGAGCAAGCCTACACCCCGAAAGATGTGTATGGCTTAAAGCCGCAGACGGGCCGCTCCTATGAGGCGGGTTGGGATTGGACTGTTGCTAGCCAAAGCCTACGCGTCAGCCTATACCGCCTCGATTTAGAAGATGAAATCGTCTTCGATCCGAGTGCTGAAAAACCTGTTGGTGGCAGCTTCCAAGGCGCCAACGTCAATGCCGATGCCTCACGCCGTTATGGCGCGAGTGCCGATTGGGATTGGCAGGTCACTCAAGCCCTCACCTTAGGTTTGGAATATAACTATATCGATGCCGAATTTACCGACGGGGTGAATGATGGCAAGCAATTGTCTTGGGTGGCTGAGCATACGGGACGCGGTTATGTCAGCATGGATTTTGCCGAGCATTTCCAAGTGTTTGCCGAGGCAATTTACACGGGCGATCGTTTTATCGAAGGCGATAACGGCAACGAAGGCGATAAATTATCTAGCTATGTTTTAGGTAATCTAGCCCTGAACTATACCCGTGATGCTTGGTTAGCGAGCCTGCGTATCGATAACCTGTTTGATAAAGAGTATGTTAGCTCGGGTTACTACGGTGGCATTTGGGGTGATAGCTATTACTCAGGCCGAGGCCGTGATATTCGCTTGACTGTGGGTTACCGCTTCTAAGCTTGAAATAAATGCTTAACCGAATAAAGCCAGACTCAGTCTGGCTTTATTATTTCTGTTGTTTGGCTATGCGCAGAGAAAAATCCATTTTCTCGGTGTATTCTTTATAAGTTCAGCCTATTTTGAGATAGCCTAAGTCGTTGCTTGTGCTATAGATCACTTCATCTAAAGCATAGTCACAATTATTCTGCGACTTAGGGCTGAAATTCTCAGTAGTTTGGGTATGATGTGAGCGGTATTCGAATCATCTTATAGCTAATTAACAGGTGTAAAGTGTCTTATGACAGATCTTGAGCAACAGGTTTTTACTCAAGTGAGAGCCATCATAGCGAATGAAGAGCAAGTGATCGGTCGCCGTGGGATCTTAATTCCACTCAAAAAAGCGATCCTAGCCGAAGGCGACATTCGTAATGTGATCGATATTATTTCGAGCGATCCCGCGTTAGCTGCCCACATGTTGATGCGCAGTAATTCGGCGCAGGCTTCAGGCGTCGTAAATCCTAAATCTCGTTCCTTAAAAGACGCCCTAATCCGTTTAGGCCAGGTCAATATTTATCGTTATGCCTTCACCTTCTATTTGAAAGAACGCCTCGATGAATTACCCCAACCCTATAAGAAGTTGGTGCAAGGTTATTGGAAATTAACGGAAAATATCGCTATCGATGCGGTCGACAGCCTAGTCGATATGCAGGATGTCGAAGTTGACCCCGATGAAGTACAAACCTTGGCGCTGTTTAGCGTGTTCGGGCAAATCATTGCCTTAACGGCCTTTGCTTACTTAAATGCCAGCTCTGAGCAATCTTTCCCGTTAAGCGTGATTAAGTCATTGATTGATAATCAGCAGCAGACCTTAACCATCGAAGCCTTTGAGGCCTTAGATCTCGATCAGGATCTACGCCAAGAGTTTATGATCGCCCACAATTTACGCCAGACCCGTAATCAGAATTCACCTGGATTAATTCTGCGCCGTGTATTGTCAATGCGCGGTTTATTGCTTAATCCGCTCTAAGATCTTCTAATAAAACAAAGCCTGCGATTGCAGGCTTTGTTTTTATTTCAGTTAATTAATTGGATTTCTGCTGGCGAGCTAAGCCTTCGCTTGCCACCAATTGCAGCCAGTTTTGCACTAAGGCCGAGTTTGCGCTGTGGCGGCGATAAGCACCAAATAGTGGGCGTTTTAAGCCTTCTTGGCCAAGTTTGACTGAAGCTAAACTCAATCCATGTCCCTCATTGATTGACCAGTTGGGGAGGGCGGCGATACCGTCCTTGCAGGCGATGCGTTGCAATAACATCATGGTCAAATCGCAGGTCTTTTGTTCGCCCGCCTCAACACCAGCGGGTTCTAAAAAGTGGCGGTAAATATCTAAACGCGCCAGTGGCACTGGGTAGCTGATTATGGGTAAGCGAGCCAATTGCTTAGGCGTAACATAGGCTTCTTTCGCTAAGGGATGATCCTTGGCAACCACTAACTTCACTTCAAAATCAAACAAATGCTGATATGCGAGCGAGTGTCCCGGCACAGGATCTGAGGTCAGCACTATATCGAGTTCGCCCATTTCTAAGGCATTGAGCGAATCGAACAGATGCCGGCTCGACAGATCTAACTCGGCCTGCGGATGATCTTGCCTAAATTGCTCCATCACTGGCATTAACCAGCGAAAACAGCTGTGGCATTCAATCCCCACTCTGAGTTGATTGGTCTCTGTTTCCAGACCATTTTTCAGATCCGTTTCCGTTTCTAACACCTTAGGCAGGATCTCCTCGGCGAGGTGCAACAGGCGTGCGCCTTCCTGAGTAAAGGAGAGGGGTTTGCTTTTACGCACAAAAATGGGCGAATTAATTCGTTGCTCTAACTCCTTAATTTGATGGGAGAGAGCCGATTGAGTGACAAAACGTTTTTTGGCTGCGCCCGCCAAGCTGCCACTTTCCTTCAGTGCCATTAAGGTTCGCAGATGTCTTAGTTCGATCATGATCACTCCAAGTGAATTTCGCTCATGTTGTGCTTGAAATCAATTCGGTTGCTGGCATAGAGACTATCACAATAAACTTCTAGACGTCCAGACGCCCACTGTGATTTATCAAGGCTTAAATGCGAAAAATTGCCAAGAAAACACCATCAGCTGGGTGCAAGTGCCGAATATGGCTTATCTCAAATAAAGGAAGATATGGTATGCAATTAAACAGTCTTGGTTTTCCCCGTATCGGGCGTCGTCGTGAACTGAAATTTGCCCTCGAAAAATACTGGCGTGGTGAGAGCACTCAAGCTGAGCTGCATGAGGTGGCCAAGGAGTTACGCCGCACCCATTGGCAATGGCAAGTCGCCGCTGGGATTGAGCAAGTGCCAGTGGGTGATTTTGCCTTTTACGATCAAGTGTTAACCCTGAGTGCGACCCTGAACGCCATTCCAGATCGTCACCGTGGCGAGGGCGCTATCGATCTTGATACCTTATTCCGCGTTGCCCGTGGTCGTGCACCAACTGGCACCGATGCGCCAGCCTCGGAAATGACGAAGTATTTCAACACTAACTATCACTACTTAGTGCCAGAGCTTAAGCAAGACCAAGTGTTCTCTATCGCCTATGAGCAGTTTTTTGATGAAGTCGCCGAGGCGCAGGCGCTGGGTTACCAAGCCAAGCCAGTGCTGTTAGGCCCTGTGAGTTACTTGTATCTGGCAAAAACCGTGGGTCAGGATTTCGATAAACTCAGCCTATTGCCCAATCTGTTAAAGGCCTATGCCGACATTCTTGCGCGTTTTGCCGCGCAGGGCGTGACTTGGGTACAACTTGAGGAGCCGATTCTGGCACTCGAATTAGCCGCCGATTGGCAAGCAGCGATTAGCGAAGCTTATCAAGCGCTTAAAACGGCTCAAGTGAAGATTTTACTCACCAGTTACTATGGCAGCATAAGCCATCATCAGGCGCTGGTTTCCGCGCTGCCTGTTGCGGGTCTGCACCTCGATTTAGTGACAGCCCCAGAGCAATTGGCCTTGTTTGCCAATGCATTAAGACCAGATCAAATTCTGTCAGCGGGTGTAGTTAATGGCCGTAACGTGTGGGCGGCAGAGGTTGACCTGATTGTAGAGCGTATCGGCAGTGTTGCCAGGGACTTATGCTCACAAGACGGATCTCGCCTATGGATTGGCACCTCCTGTTCGCTGCTGCACAGCCCTGTGGATTTAGAGGTAGAGACAACCCTCACGCCAGCGCTACGTCAACAGCTCGCGTTTGCTAAGCAAAAGCTGTTGGAACTGGCCAATGTGCGTCAATTGTTACTGGCTCCTGAGTCTGTCGCGGCCAAAGAGATAGTTAACACTTGTTTGGCACGCCGTGAGGCTAAAGCACAGGCGGCGGATGCAAAAGTCATCGCCCGTGTGACTGCGCTGACCCAAGCCGACTATGAACGTGTGAGCGAATTTACTGATCGCCAAGCGGTGCAGCAGCGCAAGTATCGTTTGCCATTGCTGCCAACGACCACTATTGGTTCGTTCCCACAAACGCCTGCCATCCGTGGTTTACGTAGCCGCTGGCGCAAAGGGGAGTTAAGCGATGCCCAATATACCGAGCAGTTGCAGCAAGTGACCCGTGATACCATCGACCGTCAACTTAAACTCGGTATCGATGTGCTAGTACACGGTGAGGCCGAGCGTAATGACATGGTCGAATACTTCGGCGAGCAGCTCGAAGGCGTGGGCTTTACCAAAAATGGTTGGGTGCAGAGTTATGGTTCTCGCTGCGTTAAGCCGCCGTTGATTTATGGTGATGTGAGCCGCCCTAAGGCTATGACGGTTGAGTGGGCCGAATTCGCCCAAAGCCTGACGGACAAACCCGTCAAAGGCATGCTAACGGGTCCTGTGACGATTCTACATTGGTCGTTTGCCCGTGAAGATATCAGCCGCGATACCATTGCTACCCAATTGGCGTTGGCGATTCGTGATGAAGTGGTGGATTTACAAAATGCAGGCATTGGCATTATTCAAATTGATGAGCCAGCCTTCCGCGAAGGTCTGCCATTAAAGCAAAGCGAGTGGCAAGCTTACTTAGATTGGGCGGTGAATGCTTTTAAACTGAGTGCGGCGGGTGTTGTGGATGAAACCCAAATCCACACTCATATGTGCTACAGCGAGTTTAACGACACGATTGCCGCCATTGCCGCCATGGATGCGGACGTCATCACCATCGAGACCTCGCGTTCACGCATGGAGCTGCTCAACGCCTTTGAAGATTTTGAATATCCAAATGAAATTGGCCCAGGCGTTTACGATATCCACTCGCCAAATACCCCAAGTGTTGAGGCCATGGTGCACCTTATCGAAAAAGCGGCGCAAAAAGTGCCTGTGCGCCAACTGTGGGTTAACCCCGATTGCGGCCTTAAAACCCGCACTTGGGATGAGGTAGAACCCGCACTGAAGAACATGGTGGATGCGACCCGCGAACTGCGTCGCCGCCTCGGCTAAGCGCTGTAAAATCTGCAATCTATGCCTCTTTGGCATAGCGTAAAAACAGGGATACCTTAGGTATCCCTGTTTTTATTGGCGATTTGAAAAGGCATAGTTGAACTTATTCGTTAAACATCATCTCGGGGACATGTTCAGGTACCACCAATTCGCCAGCGGTGAGCTTAATAATCTCCTCGACACTCACGCCGGGGGCGCGTTCGAGCAGATGGAACTTGCCTTCTTTGATTTCGATAAAGGCCAAGTCTGTCAGTACTTTTTTGATGCAGCCCTTACCCGTTAGCGGCAGGGTGCACTCGGTTAACAGCTTGGATTCACCGTGTTTTGAGGCGTGGGTCATGGTCACAATTATATTGTCGGCGCCAGCGACAAGATCCATGGCGCCGCCCATGCCCTTAATCAGTTTACCCGGGATCATATAGGAGGCGATATTGCCCTGAGTGTCGACCTCAAAGGCACCTAATACGGTGAGATCCACATGGCCGCCGCGGATCATCGCAAAGGACTCGGCCGAGTCGAAGATGGCGGCGCCCCTTGCCATAGTCACTGTCTGCTTGCCGGCATTGATCAAGTCGGCATCGACCTCTTCCATGGTGGGGAAAGGGCCCATCCCTAGGAGGCCGTTTTCGGATTGCAGCATCACTTCAATGCCTTCGGGAATATAGTTGGCCACCAGTGTGGGGATACCAATGCCGAGATTCACGTAATAGCCATCTTTGAGTTCTTGGGCGACGCGCTGGGCGAGTTGTTCTCTTGAAAGTGCCATAACCAAATCCTATTTGCTGGAGGGGCGGGTAGTCAGTTGCTCGATACGCTTCTCGAAGCAGCCTTGGATAAGCCTGTCGACATAGATGCCGGGCGTATGGATTTCATCGGGATCTAATTGACCCGGCTCGACAATTTCCTCCACCTCCACCACGGTAATCTTGCCCGCGGTGGCGGCAAGCGGATTGAAGTTACGGGCGGTTCTGCGAAAGACTAAATTGCCGAAGGTGTCGGCCTTCCAGGCTTTGACTAGGGCAAAGTCGCCGGTGATGGATTCTTCAAGAATATAATGGCGACCATTGAATTCTTTGACTTCTTTACCCATTGCCACGTCCGTGCCATAGCCGGTCGCGGTATAAAAAGCCGGAATGCCGGCGCCCGCCGCGCGCATTTTTTCCGCCAGCGTGCCCTGTGGCGTGAGTTCGACCTCCAGTTCGCCAGACATCATCTGCGCCTCGAAGTTGGCATTCTCGCCAACATAGGAGGCGATCATTTTTTTGATCTGTTTATCGAGCAGTAAGATCCCCAGCCCGTATTCCGTGGTGCCGCAGTTATTGGAGACAACGGTCAGATTTTTGGTGCCCTTGTGTTTGATTTCTTTGATGAGATTTTCAGGAATACCGCAAAGGCCAAAGCCGCCCGCAATAATGGTCATCCCATCTTCGAGTCCCGCTAACGCATCGGCGTAGCTGGTAACCACCTTATTCAATCCAGACATGGAGTGCTCTCTTACGCTTGCTGAAAGTGTGGCGCTTACTATTACCCAATTTTTCGGGCGCTCCTATGGTACTAAGGTGCCAAATAAAACCGCGGCCAATTGCCATATTCTAGTGACATTGAGTCTGGGGCATTGAGGATGTGCGCCCCGCCATGCCTGTGTTCAAGGCATGGATAAAGGACTGTGAATGGATTTTAAAGCATCGGGAGACAAGCAATATGGAGGTTGAAAACTCAAGCTTAAAGGGTAAGGTAGGGCTGATCACCGGCTCCACCAGTGGAATTGGTTTAGCAACGGCCCATGTGCTGGCGGAGCAAGGTTGTCATCTGATCCTGCATGGGTTAATGCCTGAGGAAGAGGGGCGGCGCCTCGCGGCGGAATTTGCCGAGCAATATCATATTCACACTTACTTCAGTAATGCCGATCTGCGGGATCCCGAGAGCATCCATGCCTTTATGGACGCGGGCGTTAAGGCTTTGGGCAGTATTGATATTTTGGTGAATAACGCCGGTATTCAACACACTGAAAATGTCGCTCATTTCCCGATTGATAAATGGAACGACATTATCGCCATTAACTTATCGTCCGCCTTTCATACCATCCAAATGGTAGTGCCTGCCATGGCCGAAAAGCGTTGGGGCCGAATTATCAATATCGCCTCGGTACATGGCTTAGTGGCCTCGGTCAACAAGGCGGCCTACTGTGCGGCTAAACACGGGATTGTCGGCTTAACCAAAGTCGTGGCTATCGAGTGCGCCGAGCAAGGCATTACCGTCAATGCTATTTGCCCTGGTTGGGTAGATACACCGCTGATCAATAAGCAGATTGAGGCCATCGCCAGCAATAAGGGCTTAAGTTACGACGAGGCTAAGTACCAGCTCGTAACGGCAAAACAACCCCTGCCTGAGATGCTCGACCCACGTCAGATTGGCGAGTTTGTACTGTTTCTATGTAGTAATGCGGCGCGGGGTATTACGGGCGCATCGCTGGCCATGGACGGCGCCTGGACCGCGCAATAGGTTTACATCAAAGGCTGGCACAATCGTTTTTAGCTCAACTGGTTAGCATTACTTTAGCGTCTACTTCTAAAGACCCATATCCGTTTTAAGACGATTCACCTAGGTTTAGTTTGATGTCTATTTTCAAACAAAAATAACCTTAAAGGTGATAACAATGAAATGGAATAAATCGTGTCTCGTCGCCCAATTTCTACTCCTTGTAATTGGGCTTTTTTCATCTCTGACGTACGCCGGAAGTTGGCAACAGAATGTGGCCATTGGTGGTTTTAACAAAGTACATATCTATACTCCAGATTCTGACGCTAAGGTGGGCGACGGTAAGGCATTGATGTTAGTGCTGCATGGCTGCGTGCAACCCATCAACAACTATCTCACGGCCAATCTTGAGCAAGCCGCCGAAGCCCACGGTATGGTGATTGCCGTACCCGATGCGATGAATAAGGCGGGCTACAGCTGTTGGTCCTATTGGCAGGGCAGCATTAATCGAACATCGGGGGATTATAAAAATCTGATTAATTTGGCGAGTGCCCTGTCGGGTGATGCAAACCGTCATATCGACCCGACTCAGGTGTATATTGCTGGGCTCTCTTCGGGCGCGGCGATGGCAATGCAAACTGCCTGCGTGGCACCCGATGTGTTTGCAGGGGTGGCCTCGAGCGCGGGGCCAAGCATAGGGACGAGTTCGAATGGGGCGATCTCTACCTGTGAAACCGTATCCACATCCACCTTTAAATCACGCTGTGAATCCTACGCGGGTAGCTACAAGAGCTATTTGGGGACTCAGTTAGCCGTGATTGCTCATGGCAAAGCCGACACTACGGTCAACACTTGCTATAACCTGCAGAATGCCGATGGTTTTGCCACGGTTTATGGCGTGACTAAGTTAAGCGGAACCAATGCGTTATCTGAGGGCGCTGGACATACGGCATCGGAAACCCTGTGGAGCAACAAACGGGTGGCAATGTTGTGGTTCGATGGCTTAGACCATTCATGGTCAGGTGGGGCGGGCGCATCGGGGGATTATGTGGCCGACGACAGCATTAACTTTGCCACCTATTTAGGGAAATTTTTTGCCGAGAATAACCAAAGGGTAAACCGTAATGCCTTGCCTACCCTTACCAATGTCACTGGTGCCGATAACGCGGGCGTGCTGACTGTTTCTGGCATGGCTAATGATAGCGATGGGTATGTCGCGCAGGTAACTATGGGCATTTATTTGCTCGACGGTGCGGGCCAAAGCCTGATCGGCAATGTGAGTACCACAAGCCTTGGTAGCGACGGCAGTTTCCAGCTATCTAGCCAGAGCTTGAGTGATGGCCTATACAAGCTGGTGGTACAAGCAAGCGATGATGTGTCTGCGCTTAGCGCGCCAGTGGAGTTAACCGTACGTGTTGGGCCTGAGCCTGCGAATGCTGCGCCAGTACTGAGTAATATTCAGGTGAGTGTTTCAGGACAATGCGCATCGGTGACGGGCTCGGTTATCGATGCAAACCAAAATTTAGCCTCGGTGACCGTTAGTTTTAGTTCTGGTCAGCAAGTCAGCGCGAGCATTAATGGCACTCAATATAGCGCTCAAGGCTGTAATTTACCGGGTGGTGCGAATCTTGCGACCGTGATTGCGATGGATAGCACGCAACTCTCTAGCCAAGACAGCATTAACTTTACTATCGATGCGGGCGTGACGGGGGATTACAACACCCATATTAATCTTGGTCATATTACTTGGGGTGTAGGCTATTCCGCCTGTTATCTCGCCTTCGGCACAGGGCAATTTACCATGCGTGAATATGCGGTGGGCAGCTCGCAATGTCAGTGGGTTGCCGATGGCAATACTAGCTGCGCGGGGCCTCAGCAGGCATGTACTGGTAGCACAGGTGGTAGCACTGAGCCTACAGATAGCGACAACGATGGCATGAGTGACAGCATAGATAACTGCCCCAATGTCGCTAATGCGGATCAGGCGGACAACGATGGTGATGGTATCGGCAATGCCTGTGATACCACACCCAATGGTGATACCTATCAATGTACCCAAGTCACGGCGACAAACTATGCCCATGTTACGGCGGGCCGCGCGACCAGCAGTGGCGGTTATGCCTACGCTAAGGGGTCGGGTCAATTAATGGGGCTTTATAACACCTTCTATAGCAGTACTTTGGCAAATACTGCTGCCAATTACTATGTGGTTGGTAGCTGTCCTAACTAAGTGAAGGTTGATTAGGGGGAGGCCCTGACTGGGTTATGTAAGCTTGATAACAAAGGCGAACCTTATGGTTCGCCTTTTTGCATTGGCTTGGGTGGATGGCGGGGGCGGCTACTGACAGCAAATAGCGCATTATCCTGTAAATTCTCACCAATGCCCTGCATAGCACTATTCAGCGAAAGCCGTCTTAAATGATAAGATAGGCGCCAGAATTTTTATGAGGTGAAAACTCACCTAGTGAAGACGTGGCAATTTTGACCTAATGCGCCGCGTGATGAATGCGGTTATTCGATTTATTGATTTGATTATGTTAGGTGTATTTCTATTCTGTCGTCCTAAATGGGGCGTACACCCTTATAGATGTGAGCATTACTGGAGACAAAACTCATGACAAACGCGAATGTGGATGCCACGCAGTTAACGACTAAGCCATCACAAGATGGTTTTTATATGCCCGCCGAATGGGCGGCGCAGCAAGCCGTATGGATGATTTGGCCATATCGTCCTGATAACTGGCGTTCTGCAGGTGCTTATGCTCAAGCGACCTTTGCTAAGGTGGCCGATGCCATTGGTGGTGCAACTCCCGTTTATATGGGTGTACCTCAGGCCTTTTTAGCTGAAGCTCAAAAAGTGATGCCTTCCCATGTGACTCTGGTCGAAATCGACAGCAACGACTGCTGGGCTCGCGACACTGGACCTACTGTGGTGGTTAATGCCGAGGGCGAATGCCGTGGCGTGGATTGGGGCTTTAATGCTTGGGGTGGTCACAACGGTGGTCTGTATTTCCCATGGGATAAGGACGAACAAGTTGCCGCACAAATGCTCAAGCAACATGGTTTTGCCCGTTATAGTGCACCGTTGATCCTCGAAGGTGGCTCCATCCATGTCGATGGTGAAGGCACCTGTATGACCACGGCCGAATGTTTACTGAACGCCAACCGTAACCCAGACCTGACGAAAGAGCAGATCGAAGCCTTACTGCGTGACTATTTGAATGTTAAGCAGTTTATCTGGTTGGAAGAGGGCGTTTATATGGACGAAACCGACGGTCATATCGACAACATGTGCTGTTTTGCGCGTCCAGGTGAAGTGATCCTACACTGGACTGACGATGAAACCGATCCACAATACCCACGCTCGAAGGCTGCGCTGGATGTGTTGCAAAACACCGTTGACGCCCAAGGCCGCAAGTTAAAAATTCACCTGCTGCCACAACCGGGTCCGCTGTATTGCACCGAAGAAGAATCAAAAGGCGTAACAGAAGGCACTGGCGTACCGCGCACTGCGGGCGAGCGCTTAGCGGGCTCTTATGTGAACTTTTTAATCACCAACGACCGTATCGTATTCCCACTGCTTGACCCTGCAACCGACGATATCGCTGCGCAAAAACTGCAGGACATTTTCCCTGAGCACAAGATTGTGGGTGTGCCCGCGCGGGAGATTTTATTAGGTGGCGGCAATATCCACTGTATTACCCAGCAGATCCCTTCTGGAAAGTAAGTACACCAAGGAGAACAGTATGACGCTTGATGTCACTGTTATTGCACCACAATTGGTTTTCTGCGGGAGGGCGTAAGATGTTTGAAGTGACTGAAGTTTCCATTGCCGAGCTGCGTGAAGCACTCGAATCTGGCCGCACGACTGCGGTTGAGTTGGTGAAATCCTATTTGGCTCGAGTGGCGGCTTACGATGGCCCTGCCACTGAGACTAAGTTGAATGCGTTAGTGGTGCACAATCACGATGCGCTCAAAGAAGCCGAGGCTTCCGATGCACGCCGTGCCCGTGGCGAAACCTTAAGCCCGCTCGATGGTATTCCTTACACCGCTAAGGACAGCTATTTAGTGAAGGGACTGACGGCGGCGTCTGGCAGCCCAGCATTTAAAGATTTAGTGGCCCAGTACGATGCCTTCGCCGTCGAGCGACTACGCGCCGCGGGTGCTATTTGCTTAGGCAAAACCAATATGCCACCCATGGCGAATGGCGGCATGCAGCGTGGTCACTATGGCCGCGCCGAAAGCCCCTACAATGCGAACTATCTGACTGCGCCCTTTGCTTCGGGTTCTTCCAACGGTGCGGGCACAGGAACGGCGGCAAGCTACTCGGCGTTCGGTCTTGCCGAAGAGACATGGTCGAGTGGTCGTGGCCCTGCGTCCAACAACGGTTTGTGTGCCTATACGCCGTCTCGCGGCGTGATTTCGGTGCGCGGTAATTGGCCATTAACCCCAACCATGGACGTGGTCGTGCCTTATACCCGCACTATGGCGGATATGTTCGAAGTGCTCGATGTGATTGTGGCCGATGACCCTATCACCCGTGGCGACCTCTGGCGTCTGCAACCTTGGGTTCAAATCCCTAAAGCTTCTAGCGTTCGTCCAGAATCCTATCTGGCACTAGCCGCTAGCGCCGACACCCTTAAGGGTAAGCGTTTTGGCGTACCGCGCATGTACATCAACAAAGATGAACTCGCAGGTACCAGCGAAAACCCAGGTATCGGTGGGCCAACGGGACAACGTATCCATACTCGCCAATCAGTTATCGATTTGTGGGAAGCGGCGCGTAAAGCCCTAGAAGCCGCTGGTGCGGAAGTGATTGAAGTCGATTTTCCGCTGGTGTCAAATTGCGAAGGCGACCGTCCCGGCGCGCCGACCGTGTTTAACCGTGGCATAGTCACGCCCCAATTCCTCCATGATGAATTATGGGAACTTTCAGGTTGGGCGTTCGATGAATTCCTGCGGGCGAACAACGACCCTAAACTCAACAAGCTTGAAGATGTGGTGGGACATTTGATATTCCCCCATGATCTTGGCACCTTACCAAACCGTGAGGGTGATTTGGCGGCTGGCATGGAAGAGTATGTCAACATGGCCAAACGCGGCCTGAAATCCTATGACCAGATCGATAGTATTCCCGATGGTCTGCGTGGTTTAGAGAAGACCCGTAAGCTGGATCTCGAAGACTGGATGGACGGACTTAAGCTTGATGCCGTGCTGTTCCCGACCGTGGCCGATGTCGGACCTGCCGATGCGCATGTGAATCCGGCTTCCGCCGATATCGCTTGGAGCAACGGGGTTTGGGTGGCTAACGGAAACCTTGCGATTCGCCATTTAGGCGTGCCGACTGTGACTGTGCCTATGGGCGTGATGGCCGATATTGGCATGCCAATAGGATTAACCTTCGCGGGCCGTGCCTATGACGATAACAATCTGCTGAAGTTTGCGGGCGCGTTTGAGTCGACGGGCAATAAGCGTATGGTTCCGCCGCGTACACCGCCGCTGAGTCAATAAGCTTTAAGCCGCAATACTGAGAAATACAAGACGGGATGGGTAACAATACCCATCCCGTTTTTTGTTGCGTTCATTCATGATTTTAAATAGTTTTTCTGGCAAATTCCTACTTAAAAAATAAGCACCTACAAGCATATCTTGGGTGTAGGTGCTTTGAGGGAGAGTCTGAATGGGCGAGCTAGCGAGTGGTAGCGGTTATGGGTTCTGCTAAAAACGCGGCAATCATGCGGTAGGTGGCAAGGCATTCTTCCAAGACCAAATCATGTAGCAGCATATAGGCGTGGATCATATCTTCAAATTGATGGTGCTGCACCTGCACGCCCGCGGCGATTAAGGCGTTGGCATAGGCAATACCTTCATCCCGTAGAGGGTCGCAGCCCGCGGTAAATATCAAGGTGCTAGGCAGCTTGGCATTGAACTCTCCATGTAAGGGGGAGGCTCGTTTGACTCGCTCGACATCCTTAGCCACCTTTTGAAAATACTGCTCGAAGTACCATTGCACCCTTGGGGTTTCAAGTAAAAAGCCTGTGCCATTACTCTGATAGGAAGCGCTCGCCATAGTGTAATCCACGCTGGGATACACCAAGATCTGCTTGGCGATGTTAAGCGTGTTGTCGCTGAGGCTACGTTGGCTGAGGCTAGTGCATAGCGCGCCACCGGCACTGTCGCCCATGATGCTAACACCTTGTTGATATTGCACCTCAGTCAGCACACTTTGATAGTGGCGCAGGGCGTATTCGCAGTCTTCAAGTCCCGCCGGATAGGGATGTTCGGGCGCGAGGCGATACTCGACACTGATCACCACACATTGAGCTATGCTGGCAAGGTGACGACAGATAGGGTCGTACAGCTCA
This sequence comes from Shewanella sp., assembly GCF_047975355.1. Classification (GTDB taxonomy): domain Bacteria; phylum Pseudomonadota; class Gammaproteobacteria; order Enterobacterales; family Shewanellaceae; genus Shewanella. The sequence continues at coordinate 21,411 of NZ_JBKEDJ010000008.1, forward strand.
ACACTGCCGCACATATGGCCGCCGCCGTGAAAATGTAATACTACGGGCAGAGCTTTGCTCGGCGCTGGGCTATATACACGGCAGCCAATTTCCCTGTCGCCATGCTGCGGATCCTTAACTTGCCATGCCTTATCGGCGATATAGTTCACCTCAGGTTTGGTGCTCATCAGGGCTGCGAGTTTGTTTAAGTTTTCCCGCAGCAACTGTGGGTTGTATTGAATATTTTGCTGTTTCGCGAGGGCGATATTCTGGTTCGCTAACTCAAGAAAATCCCTCAGCTTTGCTGAAGCGGTACCGCGTGGGGAAACTTGCATGCTTACTCCTTAGCTTGTCCGGTTTCGGGGAGAAAATAGCTGCCAACAAACACTGTGGCGCTTAACAGAGTGATCAGCACAAACGAGGCGAAGTAACTGCCATTATTGATATCCACGAGCTTGCCAAAGAGCCAAAGCACTAAGGTCGAAATTAAATAGCTGATAGACCAAAACAGGCTAAAAATTACCGTGATTTTTTGCCCCGTCATCTTAGGCAATTCGTGGGGAATCGAGACCAAAGCCGTCACGGGCAAAAAGATGCAAAAGCCCAATACTATGGCGCATAGGGTTTGCAGCCAAGGCGCCGAGCCGAAGGAGAGCCCTAATACCGTTAAGAAAATCAGCAGGCCACTGAGGCGAATAATCGGTAGGCGCAGGGGCTGTTTACGACTGTAGAGTATGCCCGCTATGGTGCCGATAATGCCAAAGCCAATCACCCACTTACTCTGGCTGATGCCCGCCAGTGGATAAAAGGTGAACAGGCAAATATAAAAGGATAATAATCCCGAGTAGGTGAGGGCATAGGCCCAGTTAAAGCCGTCTTTTAAACCATCGAGATAGGTATATTGGTTGGTGTCATCCACCTGCGCCTTGGCTTGGTGGCTTGGTGTTTGCTCAAATGTCACCAGTAACCACAGCAGTGCCAGTACCAGACTTGCCAAGGAAAACACCAACAGGCTTTGTTGCCAGCCGCCGCTAATGGCATTGATGCTCGGCATGCCCCAAAGCACGATAGCCGTCCCCACATTAAAGGCCACCGCATTTAACCCATTGATCACTGGGCGCTCTTCGGGGGCGAACCAATGCATCACAATCGGATTGAAATAGACGATCATAAAGGCGCCGCCCAGTCCCATTAAAAAGCGGCTCACTAGCAGTAACTCATAGTTCGGGGCGTAGGGCGTCATTATGCCTGCCACTATCAATAGCGCCGCGACTAAAAACGCATACTTTACCCCCAATTTTAGGGTGAGATAGGCCGCTGCAAAGGTGCCGACAATTTTGGCTAAGGTGACTGCGCCGCTCAATAAACTGGCGGAGGCATAGCTCTCAATACGCATCGAGGCCATGATGTTATTCATACTCGCGGTGCCGCCAACCCATGCCATAGCAAATAAGACGTAACTGGTAAAAACCAAGCCTTCTACAAGATATTTATGGGTGATTTTTATCGGCATAGTTGTTTAATACCTCGAGTTAATATTGGGCGTAGGTTAGCCGATGGGGGGGGATAAATAAGTACTACCTTAGTGCACTGGTGTGTTATCAAGTGTTTAACAATTTGTTTATCTAGTGTAGTTTTGCAGGGTGTACACAGGTTGATTGGGGAATATCTTGCTCGCGTGGTTGTCTGTTGATACTTGGTGGATCAGCGTTATATCGATTGCCTATTTGGCGGTGTTATTTATTGTTGCCCAGTGGGGGCAAAATCAGGCGATAGATCAATGGCGTAAACGGCCGTGGGTGTATAGCTTGTCCTTGGGGGTATGTTGTACTTCTTGGGCGTTTTACGGCACTGTGGGGCAGGCGGTAACGACAGGAGCTTGGTTAGCACCCATCTACATAGGTTCGATAATCTGCTTGGTGCTGGCATGGCCTATGTTGATGCGCACACTACAGATTATCAAAAGCCAAAACCTGACCTCCATCGCCGACTTTATTGCCTGCCGCTTCGACCGCTCGCCCAAAATCGCCGCGAGTGTTGCCATGGTGTCCCTCTTTGGCACTATTCCCTATATCGCGCTGCAACTGAGGGCGATAAGCACTAGCTTCGACCTCTTAACCGGTACCTTCCAATCGGGGATTAGCACAGCGTTTATTGTGACTATCGTATTGATTATCTTTAGTATCTTATTCGGTACGCGGCAACTTTCGGCCAGTAAACATAATCAAGGGGTGGTACTGGCCATTGCCTTTAGCTCTATTGTAAAACTCTTTGCACTCACCACAGTCGGGCTGTTTGCGACTTTCTATGTGTTTGATGGTTTTGGTGATTTACTCGCTCGAGGTCAGCATTTGCCATCCAGTTCTGAGGGCAATTCGGTCTATTTTGTGCTGTCACAAATTCTACTTGGTGCCATTACCATTTATGCGTTGCCGCAGGAATTCCACATGATGATGATTGAAAATCATCATGCCAAAGAGCTAAAGGCCGCCCGTTGGATGGTGCCCCTCTATCTGTTGCTGATTAATGCCTTTGTATTGCCGATTGCCCTTGCGGGGCAGATAAGCTTCCCCGGCGGCAGCGTCGATGCCGATACCTATGTGCTGACCTTACCGCTGTTTTATCAGCAGGCTTGGCTTGGGATCTTGGTTTATATTGGTGGTCTTGCGGCGGCAACGGCTATGGTGATTGTGGCTGCGATTGTACTCAGTACCATGATTTCGACCGAGATTTTAACGCCGCTGCTGCTGAGATTGCCGAAATTTAGCTCGCAGCAGACGCCACAGCTCTCGGGGATATTGCTCAATTTACGGCGGATATCGATAGCGGCGATTCTGCTATCGGCCTTTGCATTCGAGCGTTATATCGATCAACAGAATCACTTGGCTAGCATTGGCTTGTTGTCCTTTGTGCTGTTATCGCAGTTTTTTCCCGCTGCCGTGGGCGCACTCTATTGGCGCCGCGCCACGACTCAAGGTGCCTTTTGGGGCATGCTGATGGGCAGCCTAGTGTGGCTCTATACCTTGCTGTTGCCCGCGACCTTCCCCGATGCGCTTTGGGTCACCCAAGGGTTGTTGAATATCCCATGGTTAACCCCAACCGCGCTGTTTGGCCTGACGGGGCTGGATAATATCAGCCACGGCCTGCTGTATAGTCTGCTCGCGAATGTGGGCTGTTTTGTGCTGATTTCGTTGATGAAAGAGCAGAGTGTGGGGGAAGTCCTTCAAGCCGATGTGTTTGTTAACCGCAAACAGGTGGCGCTGGAAAGGCATCTCTCGGTTGAGGATCTAGCGAGCCTGTTACACCGCTTTATTAATAAGGAAGAAGCCGATGCGCTGCTGGCTCGAGCGAAAGTGCTTGGGTCTGAATTGCAATTAGCCACACGGCGTGAGGAGCTGGTGGATTACACCCGCCTTAAGTTGTCGGGGGTGCTTGGGTCTGCCTCGACGCGGATGGTGATGAATGCCGCCTCACGCTCCCAGCAAGTGCCGCTGGAGGATGTGGTCAGCATAGTCGACGAGGCTAACCAGATCTTCGAGTTTAACCGCGAGCTGCTGCAATCTGGGGTAGAAAACATCGAGCAGGGCATCAGCGTGGTCGATGCCGATATGCGCCTAGTTGCATGGAACAAACGCTATATTGAATTACTTGATTATCCAAAGGATTACGTCAAAGCCGGTATACCGATAGAGAAGCTACTGAGGTTTAATATCGAGCGCGGCATTATTGTGGGCGATGAAGCCCACGAGCTGGTGGAAAAACGCCTCGCCCATATGCGTAGCGGCAGCCCGCACCATTTCCAGCGCACTATGCTCGATGGCAAGGTACTGGAGATCCGTGGTCAAGCCATGCCGGGAGGCGGCTTTGTCAGTACCTTTACCGATATTACCGACCATATTCAGGCCGAAAAAGCTCTGCAACTGGCCAATGAAACTCTTGAGAAACGGGTCGAAAGCCGTACCCGAGAGCTCGCCAAAGCCAAGGCCGAGGCCGAGGCGGCCAATAGCAGTAAGACGCGCTTTTTAGCAGCGGCGAGCCACGATTTAATGCAACCCTTTAATGCGCTCACCCTGTTTACGGAAATGCTTAAACAGCGGGTCACTTCCACCGAGCTTCAGGATTTAGCCAACCATATCGAAGCCTCACTGAATGTGGTGGAGAGCCTATTATCAGATCTCGTAGAAATCTCCCGCCTCGATAGCGGCAGTCTTAAAACCGAGCAGAGCCAGTTTGCGCTCGATGATTTACTCTCGACCTTAGTCAATGAATTTAAAGCGTTATCCGCCAAGCAGGGGATTGATTTTTCCTATCAGTTTTCCTCCTGTTTAGTGCAAAGCGACCAACGTTTGCTGCGACGAATTATTCAAAACTTCCTCTCCAATGCGTTCCACTATTCTCCGGCTGGGGCGTTGAATCGGCAAACGCCGCTTGCAGTGAATGTCGGCGCTGCCCTGCCTAAGCCATCTGAATCTACCTTTGTGCCTAAGGTGCTACTCGGCGTAAGGCGGCTCGAACACAGCCTGCTTATCCAAGTGTGGGACAATGGCCCCGGCATACCTAAAGATAAGCAACAGGCAATTTTTGGGGAGTTTGAGCGTCTAGAGCAAACGCGGGAGATCCCCGGGCTTGGACTGGGACTGGCCATTTGTGATCGCATCGCTAAGTTACTCGGGCTTAAGATTGCTTTGCACTCTGAGGTGGGCAAAGGCACTTGCTTTAGTGTTGAAGTGCCGCGCCTCTCTGCCATAGAAAAGCCTACAAATGTCGTTAAACTTCGCAGCGAAGAAGAGTCTGTTAGCGATAGCTTTAATATCAGTGTGTTAGTCATAGATAACGATGAGTTGATGCTAAAAGCCATCTCCTCATTGTTGTTAGGCTGGGGCTGCCATGTACTCACTGCGCGGGATAAAACCAGTGCCGAGCAGCAACTGGCGCAGCCCGTTCTACCTAAGCTTATCATTGCCGATTACCACTTGGATGATGACCAAAACGGTGTCGATCTAGTGCAAAACCTACTCACCAACCCGGTGTTTAGTGGGCTGCATCCGACCTGCATCATCTGTTCGGCAGATCCGTCTGAATCCGTGCGGCAACATACCAGCAGCGCACAGTTCAGTTTTGTGCGTAAACCCGTTAAAGCCACCGCCTTAAAACGATTGATTAAGCAATTGTCTTAACTCTGCACTATCGTGCTTCTGGCTTAATAAATACGGATAAAAAAAACAGTGGCTCAGTGCCACTGTTTTTCTTGAGGTTTGGATTCCGCGGGCAGAGTTTAGTTAGGCGCTGATCGGCGGTTTATCGTTGCTGGTTATCATCAACTGTTGGAAGACTAATCCCGCCTGAGTGCGGTTGTAGACTTCGAGTTTAACCAGTATTGCCGACACGTGTTTTTTAACCGTGGTCTCTTTAATATCAAGATCATAGGCGATCTGTTTATTTAAGCGTCCATTGGCAATGCTGGCCAGCACTGTGTACTGCTGTGGGGTTAATTGCGCCAGTTGCTTCGCTAAACGTTGATGCTCGGCAGCGGTTTGCTGATCGACATTGATATCCGTGTGTTCCGGTAGCCAGACTTCCCCTTCGAGTACAGTGGCTATTGCGGTGGAGATCTGGGTTAAGCTGGCGGATTTGGGGATAAACGCACTGGCGCCAAAGTTAATGGCCTTACGGATAATCTCGGGCTGATCATCGGAGGACACCATGATCACCGCGATATCGGGAAAATGATTCTGTAGTAGGGTTAAGCCGGTAAAGCCCTCATTGCCGGGCATATGTAAATCGAGAAAGATCAGTTCAATATCAGGATTATTTTCAACTAGCGTAATTAATTCTTGAAAGTTTTCCGCTTCCAATACTTCCGCTGTATTCACATTCTTGAGAACAGCTTGTGTTAAGGCTGTACGAAATAATGGATGATCATCTGCAATGGCGACTTTTATCTGAGACATAATCCGTTCCCTTTATTTTTTAAACCCAGTTTAATCCTATTGGAAATTAATGCTAGATAATATTTAAAGCCGTTAAATTAATAACCGACTCATGGGAGTCGGTTATTATTATGCGTCAATAACATTATATTCTAGAAATTATAGCCAACAGTGAGAGAGATAGTCTCTGGATCGCCATAATAACCAATTAATGTATTGTCACCGCCTAAACCTGGAATATATCCGCCATTACCATCTGGGGTGACGAAGGCGTAGTTACCGACCAGATATTCTTCGTTAGTGACGTTTTTCCAATGCAGACCCGCTTGCCAGTGACCGTTGTTGCTGTACCAGTTCAAGCCGAGGTTTAGCAGGCCATAACCGTCTTGGCTCAACAGGTTATTTACTACGGCTAAGTCGTAGTCGCTGCGATAGTAGTAGTTACCGTTGGCTACAAAGCTGCCGATATCCGTGTCGATATTGTAGCTAAATCCAACGTTTGCCGTGGTATCTGGGGTGTTGGTGATAGTGTAAGTGTCGCTGATATCGATGCGGTTTCCATCGCTATCGTAGGAGATCACTTCCTCGAAGCTGGCATCGATTAAGCCCAGAGTCGCGAACAGGTTCAATGACTCAGTCGCAGCGTATTCTACTTCGAGTTCTAGACCCGTGGCCGTCGATTTACCAATGTTGCCTAGACGTTGGTTAAGATCGGACGCGTTTTCACCGGGTAATACGGTCACGAACTGTCTGTCTTTATGGTCTAAATAGAAGGCGGTTGCGTTAACTCGCAGCCTGTCAAACCATTCACTCTTCATACCCAGCTCATAGGAATCAACGACTTCTGGGTCTACTGCGGGTTCAGGTCCCGTTGCCCTTGGGTTAAAGGTGCCCGATTTGAAGCCCTGTGAATAGCTGGTAAAGAGCATCATATCGTCGGTGAGTTGGTACTCTAAACCTAAGCGTGGATTGAGTTTCGACCAGGTTTCTTCATCATCTAACACCTTAGGAATACTGGCGTTGATGGCATCTTCATCGCGAACATATCCTGGGACCCAGCCTGTTTCGGGGTAAATCGTAGTAAACATGATGCCGTTATAGACAGTTGCATCCTTCGTTTCGCGGGTATAACGCAAACCGGCGGTCATCGACAATTTATCTGTGATGTCGTAAGTGCCTTGAGCGTAGGCGGCATAGCTTTCACTGTTGTTGCAACCACGAACTTCACGAGTGAGACCACCGTAAGCTTTGTAAAACTCATACAGGATGGAATCGAACATCCCGCAGGAATCGCCTTTAAAGTAATAAAGGCCTGATACGAGTTTCAAATTTTCGCCGTCGTAGTTAGCTTGGAATTCTTGGCTGAATTGCTCGTCATCGTAGATGGCTGGAACGTCCAATATACGCAGGCTGGTGTTGTCAAAGTCGATGTTGGTGGGCGAATAGCTCTCGCGGGATGAAGTCACGGATTTCAGTGTCCAGTCATCGTTCAAGCCGTATTCAATGGTCAGCCCCCAACCTTCGGTTTCTACTTTGTTCCAGGTTGGCATACTGGTGTAAGAGTCGTATTTGCTGTCTGGTACTGGGGCATCGGTCAGGACACTGGGGAGCATACGGTAGCCCCCCTTTGAATTCGACTCATCTGTGGTCTTGTCGTAGTTGAGGCGCATAAACAGGATGTCGGTTGGCGTATATTCTAAGCTCACACGACCAGCCATAACATCTTTGTTATAGTTTTCAGTATCTTGATCTGGTAATGCTGAGGTAATGAAGTCACCATAACCATCGCGATTTAAGCTTGCGAAGGCGCCACCAATATACAGCTTGTTATCAATTAAAGGTAATTGACCTGCTATCTTGTAGTCTTGCTGGTTGTAGCTGCCGATGGTTGCATTGAGGTTTAACTCAGCATCACCGCTCATCTTCTTGGTCACGTATTTGACCGCGCCGCCGATGGTATTTTTACCATAGAGGGTGCCCTGTGGACCACGCAGTACTTCGATACGTTGCACATCGAGGATATCGAGCACCGCACCCTGAGGACGGGCGATATACACATCATCAATATAGATACCGACGCCGGGCTCATAGCCCCAGAGCGGATCTTCCTGGCCGACACCGCGAATAAAGGCCGTGAGGGTAGAGTTTGTGCCGCGACTGGATTGCAGCGTGGTGTTGGGTGAAAATTGCTGGATTTCAGTCATGACACTGATGCCATTTTCCGCCAAATCGTCAGCACTGACCGAGGTCACTGCAACTGGTACGTTTTGCAGGCTCTCAATGGACTTACGGGCGGTGACTTCAATGCGTTCTAAGGTGGCTTGCTTCTCCCCGGTGCTATTTTCATCCTCAGCAACAGCATATTGTGCTGCCAATGCAGATGAGATAGCTAAAGCAATGCAACTCATTTTGATAGTATTCTGTTTCATACAGATTTCCCGTTGTAGTATTTATTTTTTAAAGGTTGGTACTTACTACTATTTTTCTGATTCACATTGACTCTATAGTAATTATTTAAAATTTAAATCGGTACTATAGTAGTATGTGTTTTTAACTCATTGTTTTTATTTTTATACCGATACGTTGAATATCGATACTCAAGGTTTATTTATTATTAAACCCTATATTCCCCAAAGATTGATTATTTCTGGCATGCTGCTGATAGGTGCTTTTAGTAAAAAGTCTCCCGTGTTGCCGCCGTGTTTAATATCCGGATTAACGGCAATGCCATGGCCCATATTATTTATTTCGACTAACGAAATAAGGTTATTGCCACTCGTATCGGACCAAGTGCTAACACTATAGTCGGCATATTGTTCGACTCTTGGTGTTTTATTCGCTTGGGTTAGTGCGACCCACTGGGCCGAGAGTTGTTTGGCATTTTCAGGATTCACCACCACATCGTTTTGCCCGGTCCATACGGTTAAGGCTGGCCAGTGCTGTTGGTTCGGATGCACCTGCTTGGCAAAACTCACCAGTTCTTCAATGGATTCGGCGGGGCCCTTTTTCATGCAGGAAATGGCTTTGGTCAGGTTATCCGCGCAGGGGTAAGGCAGGCCTGCGATCACCGCGCCCGCAGTGAATAAATCGGGATAATTCACCAGTGCGGCGCTGGCCATGGCGCCACCGGCGGACAGGCCAATTACATAGACGCGCTTCGCCCCGGATTGGGATTGGGCTTTGGCTATCATGTTTTTCAGCGATAGCATCTCGCCGCTATCCACCTGTGTATCCTGCGCTGAAAACCAGTTATAACAACGCTTTACATTGTTCTCAAAACTCTGTTGTGGCACCAGTAAGCTAAACTTTTTCTCTTTGGCAAGGGCGGTTAAACCGCTATTGTTGGCCAGTTCCACGCCATCCTGCACACAGCCGTGTAGCAGCACTACGAGCGCATCTTGGCCTGGGCCTTCGGGCGATAAATAGGAGGCGGTTAACTCACCGGGATTGGCGCCAAATTCGCTAAATGCCTGATACTCACTCTGGGCATAGGCGGGGGTGAATAACAGTGCGCTGAGGCAAGTGGCAATGAGTGTCAATTTGCGCATAGGAGTGCTTCCAAGTTCATGATAGTGAGAACTTGCTGAATTTTGCGGCGCCTGACAATGGCACTTTAGTTCCAGAGCCTGATGATGCCCTGTGCTGGTTGGCGCGTTGTGGCGAATGCCAATAAGGTTGAGGCAATAACCCATCGCAAACGAATCAGGACTCGTTTGCGGGAATTGTTACGGCCGTGATCTCTGTTTCAAACTTCTACACAGATATTTGCAAATCTTTACCTGATATCGACATTTCCTTCGTCTACTGCGTTGAGCTAACTCTATATACTGATTGCAATATTTTTCCTCCCGCAAGATGCAAGCTTGCGCCCATTGGCATTGATGGACACCTAGATTCAGATGAAAAAATCCTCAAAGCGTAAACTGATATTGATCTTAAGTGGTTTAGTCCTCCTCGGGGGCGGCGCTTATTTTCTGTTGCATAAACCCGAGGCGGCTCCAAGTTATGTGACTGAACCCGTTAGGCGCGGCGACATTGAAAACTCGGTGCTCGCCAATGGCATGTTGCAGGCCTCTAAGTTGGTGAGTGTGGGTGCGCAGGTCTCGGGGCAAATTCAGAGTTTGCCTGTGGATCTTGGCCAAGAGGTGAAGAAGGGCGACCTTATCGCGCAAATCGACAGCCTTGCCCAGCAAAACAACCTGCAAAATGCGCTGGCCTCCCTTAAAAGCATCAATGCTCAATACCGCGCTAAGCAGGCACAAATACGTCAGGCAAAACTCGAATATACCCGTCAGCAGGAAATGCTCGCCGATAAGGCTAGCTCCCGCGCAGACTTTGAAGCCGCCGAAGCCACTTTGACGGTTTATCAGGCCGAGCTTGAGCAGTTACAGGCGCAAAAACAACAGGCTGAGATCAATGTCGATAGCGCAAGAATCGATTTAGGTTATACCAAGATCACCGCGCCTATGGATGGCACGGTCGTTTACTCTGCGGTCGAAGTAGGCCAAACCGTAAACGCCAATCAAACCACGCCAACCATAGTCGAGATGGCGCAGCTCGATACCATGACGGTTAAGGCGCAGATCTCCGAGGCCGATATCGTCAATGTGCATCCGGGGCAGGCGGTGTACTTTACGATTCTCGGTCGTCCCAACCATCCGTACCGCGGCACCTTAAGGGCAATTGAACCCGGTCCCACCTCCATGGATGGTGACGATAGCAATATGAGTTCCAGCGATTCGGACGCCATCTACTACCACGGCTTATTCGATGTCGAAAACCCCGACCGTACCCTACGCATTGGCATGACGGCGCAGATCTCGATTGTGCTTGCTAAGGCCGATGATGCGCTGTTAGTGCCATCGCAGGTGCTGCGAGCCAAGCCTCGGGATAAAGCGGCATCGGCAAGCGATCGCAAATCCCGTGGGCCACAGTATCAAGTGCCTGTGTTGGTGAATAACCAAGTGCAATATGTGGATGTGACCGTTGGGATTAATAACAAAATCAATGCCGAAATCCTGTCTGGCCTGAACGAAGGCGACCAAGTGGTGCTCGGAATGCCCGCCGACGGTTCGACCATGAAGTTCCGTGGCCCACCAATGAGGTTTTAAGCGTGAGTAAGCCATTACTGGAAGTCTCAGCTTGCTACCGCAGTTTTCAGGCGGGTGAGCAACAACTGACTGTACTCAAAGATATTAATCTTTCCATCGCCCGTGGTGAGATGGTCGCGATTGTCGGCGCCTCGGGGTCGGGTAAGTCGACCCTGATGAATATCTTGGGCTGTTTAGATAAACCCTCAAAGGGCTCGTACTTTATCGATGGCCAAGATACCTCGCAGATGGATGTGGATGAACTGGCCAAGCTGAGGCGCGAGCATTTTGGCTTTATTTTCCAGCGATATCATTTGCTTGGCGATCTTAATGCCGTGGGTAACGTCGAAGTACCCGCCGTGTATGCGGGTAAAGATCGCTTAGAGCGTCGGGAGCGTGCGGAAAGCTTGTTATCGCGCTTGGGTTTAGGTGAGCGCCTCGACCATAAGCCGAATCAGCTCAGCGGTGGCCAGCAGCAAAGGGTGAGTGTGGCGCGGGCGTTGATGAATGGCGGCGATGTGATCCTCGCCGATGAACCGACGGGCGCCTTAGATAGCCACAGCGGCGAAGAAATGATGCGGCTGTTGCAGGAACTGCACCGTGAAGGCCAGACCATCATCATCGTGACCCACGATATGCACGTGGCCCAGCATGCCGACCGTATTATCGAGATTAAGGACGGGGTGATTATCAGCGATGAGCCTAATCCCGCCTCAAATATTGCGGCTGCGCCTAAGGCCGAAGTGATCCCCGCCAAGACTAAGGCGCGCGCCCGTGTGGCGGCTTGGGATAGATATGCCGAAGCCCTGAAAATGGCGCTGCTAGCGATGTCGACCCATAGATTACGCACCTTTTTAACTATGCTCGGGATTATTATCGGTATCGCCTCCGTGGTGTCTGTGGTGGCGCTGGGGGAAGGCTCGCAGCGGGAGATCTTAAAGAGCATTAGTTCAATGGGCACCAATACCATAGATATTCGCCCTGGCTCAGATTTTGGTGATAGGCGCTCGGCAAGGGTGCGAACTTTGACCGCAAGCGATGCGAATGCACTGAAAAATTTACCCTATGTCGATAGTGTCACCCCGAGCATTGGCTCGAGTGCGACTGTGCGTTATGGCAATAAGGCGGTCACAGCAACAGTGAATGGCGTGGGGCCCGAGTTCTTCCGGGTTCGAGGCTATGAGCTTGCCCAAGGACAGTTTTGGGACGATGACAGTGTTAATGCGTTAGCCCAAAATGCGGTGATCGACGAAAACACCCGCAAACAGCTGTTCCCTAACAGTAGCGGCGCTATGAACTCTGCCATTGGAGAAGTGATCTTCCTCGGGGATTTACCAGTGCGAATCATCGGCGTCACTCAGCCTAAGGAAAGCGCCTTTGGTAACAGCGATGCCCTTAATGTGTGGGTGCCTTACACTACGGTCTCTGGCCGTATGGTGGGCAAAAAATACTTAGATGGGATTACCGTGCGGCTCGATGAGTCGGTGCCGAGCAATGCGGCGGAGCAGGGCATTATTAGCCTGCTGAAGATGCGCCACGGCACGCAGGATTTCTTCACCATTAACACGGACACCATTCGCCAGAATATCGAGAAAACCACCGCGACCATGACGCTATTAATCTCGGCGATTGCGGTGATTTCCCTCGTGGTGGGCGGCATTGGGGTGATGAATATCATGTTGGTGTCGGTGACCGAACGTACCCGCGAGATCGGCGTTCGCATGGCGGTGGGAGCTCGCCAGAGCGATATTCTGCGGCAGTTTTTAATTGAGGCCGTGTTGGTTTGTCTGTGCGGCGGCGCGCTTGGGGTGGCCTTGGCCTATTTGATTGGTGTGGTATTTGCCCAAGCGGGAGGCAGTTTCCAGATGATTTATTCGACGACTTCTATTGTTGCCGCCTTCGCCTGCTCTACCTTAATCGGGGTGTTGTTTGGCTTCCTGCCCGCTCGTAACGCGGCGCGTTTAGACCCTGTTGATGCCCTAGCTAGAGAGTAACTGAATGAATAATCGAGTTTTAACGCATCAAAATGAATTAAGCCGCCGTGTCGGTTCAACGCTTAAGGTCAGCGTGATTGCCATCAGCATCGCGCTGCTCTCGGGTTGTGGCGCGCTGATGCGCTCCGACTTTGAGCCACCTGCTTTACAGGTACCTGAGCAGTGGCAGCACACCCAAGTAAATGGTCAAGTCAGCCTAGACCCTTGGTGGCAGAAGTTTAATCAACCCGAATTAAATCAGCTGATTAGCCAAGTGCTCAGCAGCAATAATGACCTGACGCTCGCCACTTTAACCTTGCAAAAGGCGCGTTTACAGGCGGGGGGGGCGCGGGATGATTTATATCCACAGCTCAGCTCCAATAATACGGCCTCAGTGAATAAACCACTGGAGGGCGGTAGTTCGAGCAGGGCATTTCAGGCGAATCTGTTGGTAAGCTATGAGGTGGATCTCTGGGGCAAAGTGTCGGCCAATATCGATCAAGCCCAGTGGACTGCGCTGGCAAGCCTAGAAGATCGGGAGAGCACGGCGCAGAGTCTCGTCGCGACGACGGCGTCGCTCTATTGGCAGATTGGTTATCTGCATCAACGGATTGAACTGAGCAATAAGAGTATTGAACACAGTCGGCAAACGCTGGCGTTAACCCAGCGCCAATATGCCTCGGGCGCCGTGACAGAGCTGAATGTGCTCGAATCCCAACGCAGTTTAGCGGGGCAAGAGGCCTCCCACAGTCAATTGTTGCAACAGTTGGTTGAAGCCAAAAATGCTCTGGCGATCTTACTCAATCGCGCCCCGGGGCAAGTGGCGGTTGAGATCAAGCAATTGCCGGATAGCACTGTGCCTGAGATTGGCGTCGGCATTCCCGCTGACTTGGTCGGCCGTCGCCCCGATGTGAAGGCGGCCCTGTATCAATTACGCTCGGCGCTGGCCAGTAAGGATGCGACCTATGCCAGTTACTTCCCAAGCTTGAGTCTGACTGGCAGCTTAGGGGAGTCGACCTCAGAGCTAAAAGAGTTATTGCGTAATCCCGTGGGGAGTTTAGGTGCGGGTTTAGTGCTGCCCTTTTTGCAATGGAATCAAATGCAAATCAACAATGATATTGCCGATATCGACTATCAATCGGCCATTGTGAGCTATCGTAAAACCCTTTACAGCGCCTTCGAGGATGTAGATAACGCCATCTCGGCCAAGCAGCAATACGCTTACCAAGGTGAGAAGCTTGAGCAGCAATTTAGCGCTGCTGCCCAGACCGAAGCCATTTATGAGAGCCAATATCGCCATGGCGCTATCGGCATTCAAAATTGGATCGATGCGCAGGAGAATCGCCGCAGCGCCGAGGCCGCATTGCTGGAGAATCGCTATAACCAATTAACGGCTCAAGCGACGCTCTACCAAGCCCTCGGCGGGAGCGACATCGCGCCGCTGTTAGAAGATAACTAATTGAATAATTGATAAATAAAAACCGCGATGCCTTAGGCTATCGCGGTTTTTTTATTATCTCGCTTTTATATTAATGCGTGTCGTGATTAGCTGCGCAGAATATGCAGTGGCAGGCTTAACATATCATCGCCCGTGCCCGCTAAGTGCCAGATGATGCCGACTAGGGCCGCAACGGTGACCAGATACCAAATGGTCGAGAAAATCTGCCCATATCTGTCCAGCGGTAACAGGTGGCTTTGATGGCGGGTACGCCACTCGAACACTATCTCTAAACTACCGATAAGCAATAGGAAACCGAGCAGGGCGAGGCCCAAGGTATAGCTGATATAGACCCCAAAGGCGGCGCCAATCACGCAGGCGATTAAGCCCATGATGCTGTTCATCGAGAAGCTAATGCTCTTTAAAATATGGCCGCCATCGAGGGGTAAAATCGGCAATAAATTAAACAGGTTAAGTAGCGCGTTAAAGGCCGCAAGCCCTGCAAAGAAGACATTGTCCGTCATGTGGTAAGCGATAAGCGAACCCACCGACATCAACAGGCCGAAGGTCGGCCCCATAATCGAGATGACCACATCCTGCCAGCGGGTGTTAATCTTTTCATCGCTGAGGGCGAGTCCGCCCATAAAGGGGATCAGGTAAATCCCTTTGGTCTTCATCCCAAAATACTTCATCGCGCGGATATGGCCGTATTCGTGGAATACCAAACAGGCGATAAGCGCCAAGGCAAATTGGAAGGAAAACAGCCAAGAATAGGCCGCCACACTTGCCCCCGCGAGTACCACTTTAATCACTTTGGCACTTTTTAGCAGCTTAAAGCCGAGGGATGCTAGGCCGACAAAACTGATTTTTTGTGTGTTAGTCACTGGGACTTCTGGGGTTTGGCGCTCGATATCTTTCTCGGTGCGGGTGCCTTGGGCAATCACTTCCTCATCCACGAGCAGGCGATAATCAAACTTAAATGGCTGCCAAACCACATCGGTCTCGAGGCGTATAAGAATTTTGTTTTCAATCAGTTGTGTTTCGCCAGTCTCGCTGACTAATTGGCTCTGGTGTTGGGTGAGTTCAAATTCATGGACTTTGAGGCCGCCATTTTCTACCGATGCGGCTTTTTGCGAGACTAAGGTATTGTCCCAAAAGAGTTGTTGCCAACCTGCGAGTGAGCCTTCCAAACGCAGCGATTTGCCTAAGCAGTCAATCTTAAGTAGTTCCAATTTAGGGTCCGTTTGTATGTGTATCCGAATGATGCCCAGCGATAATTTGGCATATGATATCAATCGCTTTGGGCACAACGGCCTGAGCCGTGTGTGACAAATTATGCCTGTGAAATGGGGCCGATGGTATTAGCTTTTAGGATCATCTTGGTTTTTATTGTTATCTCGAGTGATTTCTTTGAGCAGTGTTAGTCATCTAAGCTGCGGACAATTTCCATCCCTTGGGCCAAGGTGGTAAAGGCTAACTTGGCAACGCAGCACTGACCTATGGCATTGGCGTGCTTTTGTACCCATTTGATAAAGTCGGTAAGGGGCAATTTTTGCTCTTGTTTGAGGAGCTTAGGCAGCTCACCAACAGGATCTTCGTGAATGGTACTTGGGGTGGCGCGGATCAGATATTGATTACCGAGACTGTCGAGTAACAGATCCGTATCGATAAATTGGTGCTGATATAGGCAGGCAAGCTCTAACCAATCCCGCTGATGGGCAAGGTAAAGTAGTTCGTCATTTTGAGTGAGTTTGACTACCGCAGGCCATTCAATGTCTGCCATTTTCACTTGAGTCATGGGCTATCCCGTGGGCGATTTTTATTTGCTGAGCCATTTAACCAAAAAAGCTTTCGCTAAAGAGCTATATTGAGGTCAGTATGCCACCGACGCAGGCGAAGATGAAAGGCGTTGGGGGATTTTCTCTGTAAGTCTTGCCTAAGCGGACTGAAATGGTGGGCGAGGGAACAAGCTAAGGGTTCATTCCAGAATGATGAACCCTAGCGGGTGTTGGCAAACCCGAGTTAATGGCTTGCCGCTTGCGCCTTAGGTTTAGCGTTGTAATCGAAATGAATCTCTTGATTAAGATTGGTTATCGAGCAAGTGCCGTGTTCGCGGGTGGTTCTGTGATTGGCTTGACCAATATGGAATTCGGCATTGAGGAACACATGCTTAATCACATCAATACGGTACTTGTCATAGTAGCTTTCGACTTCCAGCTTTAATCCATCGAACTCTAACTCTTCGCGGGAACGTTCAGCTAAGATCCGATTCTTCTCATCGAGCATCATCTTGATCTGTTCGATCATAATAGGATCATTTTGCCATTCGGATTTAGGCGGAAGCTTTTTCAGGCGAGCTTCAATGTCGAGTGTAGCCACCACCATCGCATGGACGCTCTCTTCAAGCTGCTTAAGGTTTTGTTTGAGTTCGCCCTGCTCCATAGCACAGAACACTTCGGTTTTGGTGCCTGCGGTGGCGCCAATCACCACGGCGGTGAGGCCTTTTTCTGCATGTACCACGCCACCGACTAAGTCACCACGGCGACCGCTAGTATCGCTCACTGTGAGCGTGCCTGCGGTTTTGGTATTGCTGTGGAGTAGTTGCTTAGTGATCAGTATATTACCCTTGGCTGTTAATTGGGAATATTGCACGAATTGGGCGCTGATCTGCCCTTGAGCCGTGATATTGGTGGAGAACTCATTCACCCTGACTTGCCGGCCAATAACGCCTTTACTCACGGTAATATCACCATCGGCCTCTAGGGTCGCCGAATCCACAAAGCCCATCACGGTAATATCGCCAGAGCTTTTAACCATCATGCCTTCGTGCACATCACCTGTGATTAAAATACTGCCTTTAAAGTTAATATGGCCGGTACTGATATCCACATCTTTAAGCTGCAACACATCGTCGACATTCATGCCCGTACGGGTTTCAACCGGTTGGCCAGCCACTGTGGCGATGAGTTTGTTGGTGTCTTTCGGGTGGAAGTCAGTGCCAGTACCAGGTTGCAATACCAGATCTTTCCCCGGTTTTTGTTTTAGGACTTCGCCCTTGATGTTGTAGCCGGGAGACCCTTCGGTTGCGGGATGCTTAATCATTAACAGATCATTGGGTTTGACCATGATCATCGCGCCAAGGTTGCGCATATCCACAGTGCCATCTTCACGTTCCTGCGGCTGCAATAGGCGTTCACGGGCTAAGGAGACCTTGCGTTCCAAGACTGCATTTTGACCATTTATCGCAGGTTTACCTTGGGCGATTTCACTCTGGCAGCTTTCACCCGGCTTTAACTTGGTCATTTTTTGCAGCAAAGTTTGAATCTTAAGCTTGCTTAAACCCATGCACACATTGTCTTTTTTCAGTTGTGTGAGAATTTCAGGCAAGTCGACGGCTTTACCTCCCCAAGGGGCGGTTAAGGTCATAGTGGCTTGCATTTTGTCTTGGCTGATCTCGATTTTAACGCTGCCATCGCGGCGCTCTGCCAGTACGGCAAATAGCTCGAATTTGCCATCCTCTTGATGGCATAGGGAATTGGTTTGCGCGATCACTTTATCTATCGCAGGCTCGAGTGGAAATAGGGCGGCAAACTCAGGCACAGATAATAAACGCATCACATCATCACGGGTGATGGGACCGTGTTCATTCGGAATTAGTCGTAATTCCGCCTTAGTTTTATCGCTGCTTAGCTCAAGAAGTTCAGGGGCCAACATAGAGCATTCCTATCCATTTGTTTTATTTTTGTTTTAGTAGCTAACCTGAGTATAACAGTAGAAACTTTGCTCAAAGAAGCCTTTTTGGTACGAAAAAACGTAAATGTTGGTGTTTTGTGGTGTGCAGCCTATTTGTTGATTTTTAAATAGATTTTTATTTGAGATATTACAGATAACTTAGTGTTATCTTTGGTTTTTTGCGGCGGATTTAGCACGGGGATAAAATTAGCTGATTTTTGGATTTAACAAAAAATCAAACTTTACAACTGTACTCACTATGCTAGGGAAGAGTGTAAAAAGGTAAAGCGCTCGGTAATTCAGTGCTTGCTGCATTTGATACCGTTCACAAAACCATGAAAATCTTGTATAGAGAGCGGCTAGTGTTCGGTTGCGGGACACGACTTTATTGAGGAGTTCTTAAGGGGATAACTAGTCTATCCAAACGAGTGCGGCGCGTTAAAAGCTTCGAGTAATCTAACTTTGGGCAAAAGTAAGCTAGGTGCTTTGCTTCAATTCGTGGGATTAGGATTAAAAATTCGATGGTTTAACATTTGATTACCCTTTTCTACTCACAGATTACGCCCCCATGAGTCAGTTCAAATTTTGGGGCTTTATTGCTTGGCCATGTTGCCTTTTCTATGGGGGATTCAAAGGTCGTCAGCCAAACTTCAAGCTCACCGGTGCCTGATAAACACCCCATGTAGGAAAAACACATGCCGCTATTTATCATGTTATTGGCAAATTGAATTGCATCTTCAAGAGAGCCTTCTTCCTTGTTATGGGTGAACGTTTCATCGTCCCACACCCAGTTAATTGGTGCCCCATTTTCATCACAAGCAAGGTATCTTACGTTTTCATAACCTTCGCTAGCCGCTCTTAATGAGTCCAAAAACTTTTCTCTGATTTCTGTGAATTTCTTTTTGAATGCTTCAATGTCGATATTTTCACTAATAATGTGCTTCATACTCGCCTTAGAGGTTAACGCCGAGCTAAGCGGCAGTTTTTAAGTTGCAGTTTTGTGGAAAATTTTTGCGCAGCAATACCACAAAACCGCGACTTAAAAACTGTCCAGTGCAGAAGGCACGATGTTTCAGCGCGACTTGTTAGACATATTTTTGTCTGCTCTCTACAAGTGCAACTCCATAGTTTTCTCTAACCTAAACATCTCATTGTTATCATTGCCCTCTTGACCATGCTTATTATGTTCATGAGGGTCAGGATTGTGCTCATTATAAAACTCAACAATCTTGAAACCACATTTGTTCACATAGAAGTGTATGTTTCTCTTTTCAAAGTATGGCGTGACAGTTTCCCAGACCTTGGTCTGGGGATATTCCTTTTCGATAGAGGTCCAAGCCCTCAAACCTAAGCCTCGACTTTGCTGAATAGTTGAGATAAAAAAGAATAATAGGGAGTTTCGACATGTATTGTCGTCAATGACTACGACAGCACCACCAACACGTTGGCCATCCGCCAAAATCCAGTATGTTACGGCACCAGGTGCGTTAAAAGACTGTTCGATGTCTTCATTAGATGGAATTGGTTCGTCAAGTGGATGCCCGAAGTCTGCCTCTGCAGCCACTCGAAAAGAATCCTGCAATGCCAGCTTAAAATCGTTGAGGCTACTCACACCGGCTTTCAGAATTTCGACTTTATCTTTGTCTCTTGATGCTATCAACTTAACTCCCTCACACCATTTCCTAATAGCTTTAGCACTTGGTTAGTTAATCAATCTGCCTAACGCCTAAATAACAGGCTAAGTAATGGTTGGCTAAAATGTGAAACGAAGTGGAGCGCAGCCAATTGTTACGTGTCCTTGTTTATTTTCTTGTTATGTTTCTTAGCAAACTCCTGTAAAAGCATTGAATAAGCAGATTGTTTATCTACTGTTTTTCCATCTTCAATGACTTGGTAGGTGTCATACAAGCCACCATGCTCATTGAGATAATCAATCACTTCAAAGTAGAAAGACTCAATTAATTCTTTATCACGACTATTAGTCGGTAATTCTAGTTGAATGCCAACAGTTGCAACTTTTGCAAATAAGCTATTCCGCAATGTACTTATAGCGCCATCGACGTCTTTCTTCTCTTCAAGCCTTTTTAAGGCATATAGAAAAAAACGACCATTATCTACATGTTCTTTAGTATACGAAGCTCCATTCATTTGAAACGTCAATACAGCACCACTAAATAGTCCCACGACAAAAACTAAGATAACAAATAGACCAACTCCAACCCATGTTAAAACTTTAGACTTCACAGCATCCTCCTTGAAACATAACGTTTTATTCGTGCGCATGCGCGTTTACCTCGTTAGATTAGTGAAAGCGAGCACAGTTAACTGTCTGTATATAAAGAACTTATCAGCTTTCTATCAAATACACCACATGGAAAAACGCGCATGCGCGTTTTTCAAACCTATTAACTATTTTTGGAAAAGTATATACAAATGATTTTAAAGAGTTTTGTTAATTTTAGGCTGGATAAACGCGCAAACTAATGAGTGTAAAAACACTCAAAAGCATCTAAATTTAAATACGACTGCATACCCATACATTGTTAGTCGCTTTACGGTAGGGCCAAATATTAGGTAAATAGATGAGATTTTTTAGGGCAATTCATTCGTAAGTTTTCGATTCACTAAATAAATGCTAGCAAGCTTTGGGGCAATAGCTTTTTAGCTAAACGAACAATGTAAGGGGTAGCTAAGATTGTCATTGTTACACCAGTGACCTTCTAAAACATGGATAATGGAATGGACCCATCCACTTTTAATCGGCCTCGCAATGGGCCACGATGTAGTCGCTAAAACTCATCAGAAAGAGGACGGGTCCACCTATGAAGATTACTACAATCGGTTTAGATATCGCAAAGTCTGTTTTTCATGCTGTTGGTGTCGATAAAGCAGGCAAGTTAATCAAAAAGAAAATGCTTAGACGCAAAGACTTGCTGCCCTTTTTCGCGAAAATTGAGCCTTGCCTTATCGTTATGGAGGCGTGTGGCGGCGCGAGTTATTGGGCCAGAGAATTTGAGCAATTTGGGCACGTAGTTAAGTTAATTGCCCCGCAGTATGTGGTTCCTTTTAGGCAAGGTAATAAAAATGACTACAACGATGCGCTAGCCATTGCGTAGGCTGCGCAGCGGCCCAACATGCGGTTTGTAAAACCCAAAAGCGTCGAGCAGCAAGATGTGCAACTGCTCCACCGTATGCGCGAACGATTAACTAAGCAATCAACAGCCTTAATCAACCAAGTGCGAGGCATGTTAGCAGAATACGGCATCGTGATAGCAAAAAGTAAATCGGCTTTTAAAGCCCAGTTACCAGATATTTTGGTCGATGAAACCAATATGCTGACCATCAAGGGTAAAGCCATCTTTTATCAGTTATATGATGAGGTTATCGACATTGAAAAACGGCTTAAGAGTTGTGACACCCAAGTACTAAACGAAACTCAAAACAATGTGATTTGTCAGCGATTACAAACTATTCCTGGTGTTGGGCCTGTCACCGCTACGGCGATTTATGCTGCAGTGGGTGACGGTAAAGACTTTAGCAATGGCCGACATTTTTCAGCTTGGTGTGGCTTAGTACCTAAGCAGCACAGCAGTGGCGGGAAAGATAACCTCCTCGGGATAAGTAAGCGGGGAAACGCCTATTTACGTACGCTATTCATCCACGGCGCCAGAGCGGTGTTTCGACACAGTGGGAGTAAGTCAGATAAGTTGAGTTGTTGGGCTATCCAGCTAGCGGAGCGCCGAGGTTTCAATCGTGCGTGTGTGGCCGTCGCGAATAAACTCGCCAGAATGTCATGGGTTATCGCGGCACGTGAAGAAGAGTTTCGGCTCGCGATGTAACAACATCAAATGTACTTATTATGTTAGCCATTAACTAACCAGCAAGTTGCTAAGACACTTGATTTGATGATGAGAAAGTCAGACTGATCTACTAAAAACCTTACGAAAACACAGGCTCTGATGAAGCCGCAGGGATGATAAGGACAGTAGAAGCAAATATCCATCAGGGCCAGAGGAATCCCTCAATAACAGGCCGAATATATGGGTGCAATGAACTCTTCTCAAAATTGATATCGAATGTCTTGCAAACCGGATGGGTCCATATATGTTTTAGTAGAGCCCTCAGGGACGAGTTAATGGCGTGTCACTGGGGAAATAATGACAATAAGTGCAGTACAACTGGCGACAAATTTGTCTTGCTTTGGGGCATAAGCTCTTTAGCAAAATTCACATCTGAGTTTGTAATTAAGATTGCCATTGTTCCAACATTTTGATTTCAATATGGCTGTATCCGATTGGAACGTTTATATTCTCGTTAATCTGAACGAGTCTTTATTCCTTGGTACATCATCGAGTTAAATATGTTTGCCCCACTCACAATCGAGCGAGCGGGGCGAAAGATTAGGCCTGTTGGAAGGAATAGAGTTTGTACTTGTTATTCTCAGCTGGCACGGTTAATTGGCCAAACTCGGCGGCTATGGTGTCTGAATAGGGGAGGTGGCGGTTAGCGACGATTTGCCAAATCCCTTTTGATTGCAATTGCTTGGCGCTATCGGCAACAAAACCTTGGGCAATGCTGGTGGTGCTGGCAAGGCCATCGTGGAACGGTGGATTGGAAATAATACCATCGAATTTTCCACTGGTTTGCGCCAGTCCATCGGAGGGATAGACCTTGGCCGTCATGCCGTTTGCCGCCAGCGTGAGTTCACAGGAGGCCAGCGCCATGGCATTGATATCAATACATTCTAGCGACAGCGTCGGTTGTGCCTTTAACAGTGCAGCGGCAATGACGCCTGCGCCGCAGCCAAAATCCAGTACTCGGCCAGAAAGCGTTGGCAGATGCGATAGCAATAGCTCTGTGCCTTGGTCTAAATGCTTTTCACTGAACACACCGACTAAGTTGCAGATGGTGATATTACCCTGCGGAGTGGCAAGTTGATACTGGCTGGCCCAATCGCTGAGTTTAATCTCGGGCGCGGTATCGATTAGGCGGCTGCCAAAGAGTAGGCAATGGCGCGCGTTATCGAGTTTGACGCCGGTGGCAAAGTATTTCGGCAGCAGTTTTACTAAGGATTTAACCCCGCCTTTGTTCTCTCCCACGACTAAGAGTTGACCATCGGCCACTAAGTGCTGAGCGGCTAGATTAAACAAGTAGGGCGCTAACGGCTTCGCCTTAGGAAAGTACACAATCACAGTGTCGTACTTATCCTGGTGGGGCAGTTGATGGCCAAAATAACAGCGCAGTTTGGCATTGGCCTGTGGCGCTAAATGCAGGTAATGGTGGTAATCCAAGGCGAGGGCATCGACGGACTGGGCGACATCGAGCAGTGCCTTGGGCAATGAGTCTGCCTCATGGTTTAGCACTAAGACTCTATGTTGGCTCAGGGTTTCCTGATTGCGGATAATGATTTGCGATGGATTCGTTAACACTGCATGGCTACCGTAAAAAATAAGTGCGGGCATTATACCCCTTATTCGGCTACGAGCCAGCCTGCATGCCACCGACTTAAGGGATGCAGCAAAACAGCGCTCACTCGAACGGTGCGGAATGAAAGCCAATAAAAAAGGCAACTGTGTAAACACGGTTGCCTTTTCTCTGTTAGCCAGTGCGATATTCGCGTGGGCTAACTCTTATCCCTAGCCAATCGCAGCAAATTAGCCCTGAGGCTGCACTGGTGCTGGAGTTGATACCTGTGTAGGAGCGGGAGCTTTTGGCTTTTTAGGCTTAGGTAACAGGCTAAAAATCTTATTGGCGATATCTGTGTTGTCTTGATGACCATTAAATAGCTCAGAGGCTGGGCCTGCGGCA
This sequence comes from Shewanella sp., assembly GCF_047975355.1. Lineage (GTDB taxonomy): Bacteria > Pseudomonadota > Gammaproteobacteria > Enterobacterales > Shewanellaceae > Shewanella. The sequence continues at coordinate 45,361 of NZ_JBKEDJ010000008.1, forward strand.
AAGACTTGCACGTCGGTACCCGTGTGGCCGCCGGTTGTCCAACCCGTATCGGTACGCTTATCAATCACATGGCGAATCGCAACGGCCATGGTTTCTAAGCCCTGCATTCTGGCAACATTTAACTTAGTCACTTCTTCTTCGGTCAATTCAAAGCCTAGCCCGCGGGATAGGTCGGCTTGCCAAGTATCACCACCAAGGGCTGCTTGGGCTAAGGTATCTGAGCTTGCCGAGATATTACGCAGGATCTCTGGATTCCAGTTGTAGTTGCCATCGGCACCAATCGATAACCCGCCTGTGTTATGGTCGGCGGTGATCACCATTAAGGTATCGGGATTTTGGCGTACGAATTGCTCGACGACTTCAATCGTATTGGCAAATTCATCCATTTCACCCATGGCGGCGGCGATATCATTGTTGTGTCCCGCCCAGTCGATAAGGCTACCTTCGACCAGCAGCACAAAGCCTTGCTCATTTTGCGACAGTAAACTGAGGGCTTTTTGAGTCAAGGTGCTAAGTTTTTTAGCATCTTTTTCATCAATAGCCCAAGGCAGTTGCACTTCGGCAAACAAACCTAAGACCTTAGGCTGGGTAATGCTGGCCAGATCGTCAAAGCGGGTAATGTGTTGATAACCCTTGGCGGTGAACTGGGCTAACAGCTCTGGAGGAAAGTACTTTTGCCCGCCACCTAAAAATACGTCGGCGTTGGTTTCAAGGTAACTTAATGCTAGTGCATCGTAATTTTTACGGCTCTCGTTGTGAGATAAAAAGGCCGCTGGCGTTGCATGGTTGATTTGCGACGTGACCGCCACACCCGTACTCAAGCCTAAGGTTTTGGCCTTTTCGAGTATGGTGGGCAATGGCTGTTTTTGCGTATCGACCGAGATAGCGCCGTTATAGGATTTAACTCCAGTCGCGAGGGCGGTCGCGGCTGCGGCTGAGTCGGTCACATAACCACTGACGTTAGCGGGATAAGTGCTTGCCATACCAACCAATAAACGGTCGAACACGGTTTGTTCGACTTCTTCGGTATCTGGATTGTCCTTGTAATAACGATAGGCACTGGTGTAGGAAGGCCCCATGCCGTCGCCAATCATGATCACAATATTTTTGGGGCGTGAGGGGGCTTTAACTGGGCCAGTCTCATTCGCTCCTGCTTCAACTGCAAGTGCCGAGGTGGAGAGCCATACACTCATACCAAGCAATAACAGTGGCGCTTTGGTGAAACTCATATCAGATCCCTAGAAGTCGTAGGCGCTCTTTGGGCGCCTTCAATGAATAATATTATCTTGTAGGTGTACAAGCTTATTGGGCAAGACGGGCTTCGATGGCATCGAACAGCATGCCAGTGATGTCCACATCGAATGCCGCTTGGATTTCACGGATACAGGTTGGGCTTGTGACGTTAATCTCGGTCAGCTTGTCGCCAATCACATCCAGACCCACAAAAATCAGGCCGCGTTTTTTCAGCTCTGGGCCAATGGCGCGGGCGATTTTCCAATCAGAGTCAGATAACGGCTGGGCAACACCGCTACCGCCTGCGGCCAAGTTACCGCGGGTTTCGCCTTTTTTCGGAATACGGGCCAAGGCGTAGGGCACGGGTTCACCGTCCACCACCAGAATGCGCTTGTCGCCCTTAGTGATTTCAGGAATAAAGGCCTGCGCCATGGCGTATTGGTTGCCGTATTGGGTCAAAGTTTCGATGATCACCCCAAGATTCGGGTCGTCCTGCTTCACGCGGAAAATCGAGGTACCGCCCATGCCGTCTAATGGCTTGAGGATAATGTCGCCCTTGGCTTGGTGGAACGCGCGAATGCGATTGGCATCGCGGGTCACTATGGTCTCTGGAGTAAATTCGCTAAACCATGCGGTGAATAATTTCTCGTTGGCGTCGCGCAAGCTTTGCGGTTTATTCACAATCAGCACACCTTGCTCTTCGGCACGCTCTAGCATGTAAGTGGCGTAGATAAATTCGGTATCGAACGGCGGGTCTTTACGCATTAACACCACGTTCAGCTCGCTCAATGGCGTGTCTTGAGATTCGCCTAGCTCATACCATTTACTCGCATCATTGATAACAGTTAACGGACGCATATTGGCCATTGCCACGCCGTTGACCATGGCGAGGTCGGCCATTTCCATATAAAACAGTTGGTAACCCCTTTCCTGCGCCGCCATTAGCATGGCAAAACTGGAGTCTTTCTTAATGTTGATCTCACTGATGGGGTCCATCACTATGCCGAGTTTTATCATTAATCTGTTCCTTATTGGTTGCCGTCGCAGGCAAAAAGCATTTATAGATTAGCCAGTAACCGATTCGCCAGCTAGCGATTAACCTTTAACCTAAATCACCGAATCTGAGTTGTAGCGCGGTGATCGCCGTGAGTGAGGCGGTTTCGGTGCGCAGCACTCGGGGGCCGAGTAACACATCGGTAAACTGGTAGGTTTCCGTCATGGCGATTTCTTCCGCCGATAATCCCCCTTCGGGGCCAATCAGCAGGCGTACACGGGTATGGGATAAATCTAAGCCATTGATACCGTGCGCCGCCCTTGGGTGCAAGTTGAGTTTGAGCGCGTTGGTCGGTTCGCTGCACCATTCCTGTAATTCCATCGCGGGGCGAACGATCGGCACTTGGCTACGGCCGGATTGCTCACAGGCGCTGATCACAATCTTTTGCCATTGCTGGATTTTCTTTTCGAGACGCTCACCATTGAGCTTGACGCCGCAGCGGTCAGAAAACAGTGGCGTAATGGTATTCACCCCTAGCTCGACGGATTTTTGAATGGTGAACTCCATCCGATCGCCGCGGGAAATCACTTGGCCTAAATGCAGATTGAGGGGCGACTCCGAGGGATTAGCTTCACACGACAGCACTTTTACCGTGACCGACTTTTTACCCGCATCGACAATTTCGGCAAGGTAATCATTACCATCGCCATTAAACAGGCTAATGTGTTCGCCACTGCCCATGCGCAACACTTTGCCTATATGGGCTGCGCCATCCTCATCTAAATTCAGCTGTTGATTTACGGCTAATGGCTGAGGTTGATAAATTCTTGGAACTCTCATTGTCGACCTTATTCGGCTAATTGTTGGCGCAGTGGCGGCGCATTGCAGGCATTCTGCACAAAGGGATTATGATTACCTTGGATCTGCGCTATGGCGTTATCGCGTTTGCATTCAATAGTATCAACTGGATAGCTTTTATCCCATGCTTTGAACAATTTTAATTGCTGCGAGGCGATTTTAAGGCCATAAGTTTGCTGCATATACAGGTAAGTACGGGCAATCTTGCCACGGGCATTAACGGGCGGCTGGGCTTGGCGATTCTTAAAGTCGATGACCATAGTGCATTGACCATATTGGTCGGCCTTACCGTTCCATTGGCTAAAACGGAAGTTGCTGCGATCGCCGTTCACTTCACCAATTGCGGGCACCAGATTGTGCATGTCCGCTTCCATTTTATTGAATTCTTTGCTGTTATCGGCGCAGTTTTTACGGCCGCCCTTTTGCCAGCATTGTAATTGATGACCAAATTCCCAGGCCGGGACTATATGTTCCCACTCGATGCGGTTGGCGCGGGTTTCTTGTTTACGCACTTGATAGCCACAGCTGTTGAGATCCGGTTTCCAAGATTTACCCTTTATTTGGATATCACAGCCACAATAAAAACTGACCGCTGGCAGTGTGCCCTGGCGACTGCCCTTATATAAAGATTGGGACAAAACCTTAGCTTGGCTAAAACTATTTGGGTGTGAAGGAGAAGCATGGACTGAGGCTGAAACCACCAGCCAACTGAATAGGCACAGCAAGGCTTGCCGAGACCTTAAGGCTATCTTGGAGTTGTTCAATATTTATCCCAAAAAATAATCAGTACTACGCGAGCCTGTGGCTCGTCTCTTATGCCTGAATGGTAAGGGAAATACTGTGCCTTATGCAAATAGCTCGTACTTTTGACCGAGGGTTTTGCGTCAATGTTTGCTATTCGGCAGCTTCGGTAAAGGTGAGGTGGGTATGGCAGCGTTTACACAGATAACGAGTTTCACCGCGCAGCACTTTATTGTGGCGACGGATACTCAACCGAACTGGGCCGCAGGCGCAGCGGTACTCAAAGTCTTTACCTTTAACCGACTGAGTATCGAAACTGTGGGTGGTATTGGGGCTCACCTTAAACAGCTTGAGCATGATGGATTGCCACTCGCGGCCATGGGGCTTAGTTTTGCCAAAGAGTTGGAAGCAGAGTAAATGGCTTATTTCGTGGGGCACGACTTCGGCTAAAAAGGCTTCGCTATTTTCCCTGAGTAATACGGGATTAAAGCGCAGGCGATTCTGTTGCAAATGGGCCGTGCCCGCACTCCGTCCCCGCAGGGCAAATTGGGTCAGCGGCCGTGCAAATGGGCGCTTAAAGTAGATTTCCGCCTGCTGATAACAATCTTCGATGCGCGCAAGAATTTGCTGCTGTAACGGCGTCAGTGGCTTAGGCTGGCGTTGGGGTGTGCAGGCTTTCGCCGTATTGGACACAGTAGCTGTAGAGACGGCTTTACGACGCAGGCTATTGAATAAGGATCTCGGGTTAAACATAGACTTAGGGGCTAACTCTTATTTTGCAAAGCATCAATTAAACAACATCTCTAGCTATCGCAAGGCATCTATTAGGATTTGACCAGCACAAAGCTCTCATTCAAGGCTGACTAGGCAAGCGTTCGCATCATATCGAACGCTTGCTTACTATGCCAGTCTTGCGCCTGTTACAGGCTCGCCGCAGCCTGCATCACCATAGTACGTACTTGCTCGACGATGGCTTGCTCGGTGGCGTTGTCGTAGCCCTTCACCCTCGGGGTGTGGATATGGCCGACTTTGGCAGGGCTGTTGAACTTTTGTTGTAACACAATGGCGCGGTAGGAAATCTCGTTAGAGAGATAACCACCGCCAGAGCCTTCGACCGAGGTTTCATTTTGCAGTTCGCTTAGGGAGCTGGCATTAAATTCGCCGCGCGCTAGGGTCGTCACTGTATGGTTGTCGTTGACTTTCCATTGGTCGTCTTTGACCTGCATGGCCGCGACGGGCAGCGAAAACTCAACAAACTCAGGGCCGATAAAGTCTTTACCGTTGAGTTTGGGGGCGACAGGCGCAGTTGTGCTCCCACCTGTGTACAGATTCTGGTTATCAGGCGCGGCGGCGCTACGGTTACGTCCTGGGAAGCGTTCAAGGTCAAAATCACTGCGCCCCATGCTAACCGTAAATACAAACTGGGTTTTGGGATCGCGGTATATCGGGCTGAGTAGCGACTCGATAATGCCTTGGTCGAAATCCTCAAAGCGCACCGGGATCATCGCAGTTTCGATTTGGGCTTTTTTGCCGTTAATATCAAACCTAAAACCATCGAGGGCGAGGGCAACTAGACCTGAAGGATTACTCTGGCTGATATCTTTATCGAGGAAGAAGGGGTCGAATCCCGTCAGGAAGATTTTCACCTGCACATCGTCATCGTATTGGATATCGCTAAAACCGCGGGATGCCTTTTCGACGGCGCTGGCTAAAATCTGTTGTTGCCAATCGGCCATTTTGAAATTGGCACTATTACTCTTGATGCTATTTAACATTGAGAGGCGTGCCCAGTAGAGGGATCTGTCGTCAAAGTGTCCTGACTGCACATCGCGCACCGCCTGTTGCCACAGTCTGTGCCCTTGGCGAGCGGCCAGTTGGGTTGCATCGCGCTCATTCTTTTGTGCAGATAATTGATTAGCCAAGCCTTCATCCAAGGCTTGATAGCGATTGACCACCTCAGCCATGGCTTTTTCAGCGGTGGGAATGCGGGAAACTTCCACATCTCCGAGGAGTTGTACGGCAGCTGCGGTTTGCACCACTGTGCCGGCGAGGATAAAAGCGAGACTGGGCTTTAACATTGGCGTTTCCTTTTTATTTTAATCACTTATTTTGCTGGAAAAGGGCGATGTTCCTAAGGCGTTCTGGTTTGCTTCATCCTAGAGCGGATGCAACTTATGCCAAAAAGTCACAATGATTGCTTTGAGTATAAGAGTTTACCTAAAGTGATTCGAGGATCTTATTCCTGTTTTGTATATAGATGTTATCTAAGTGGCGTTTTTAGGTTGTGAGTTCGTTTCGTTGACCGCGAGCATTGGCACTATCCCGTTTTAGCCGCGTGCCTTTTTTCTGCCACAATTGGTCAGCAGTTTGCTAGGGAAAGCGGGCCGAGACAGTGGTAACCTTAATGCCTTATTTTTATGGATTTTTGCCTTGAGCAAGGGGACGTTATGCGTGCATTAGCCTTATCGGCTGTGTTGTTAGTGGCATCGATTATCGGAATGCCTGCGGAAGCAAAGGAGTGGCAAGAAACTCAGAGTTGGAATACTCACTTTACGGAACATAAAACCCAAGGCGTGGTTGTACTCTGGAACGAGAATAAACAGCAGGGTTATACCAACGATCTTAAACGGGCGAACCAAGCATTTTTACCCGCATCGACCTTTAAAATTCCCAATAGCTTGATTGCACTCGATTTAGGTGTGGTTAAGGATGAGCACCAAGTCTTTAAATGGGATGGACAGACGCGCGATATCGCCGCCTGGAACCGCGACCATGACTTAATTACCGCAATGAAATATTCGGTTGTGCCTGTGTATCAAGAATTTGCTCGCAAAATCGGCCAAGCACGTATGAATAAGATGCTGCATGCCTTCGATTATGGCAATGAGGATATTTCGGGCAATTTAGACAGCTTTTGGCTCGATGGTGGCATTCGGATTTCGGCCATCCAGCAAATCGAATTTTTACGCAAGCTGTACCACAACAAGTTGCATGTCTCGGAGCGTAGTCAGCGTATCGTTAAACAAGCCATGCTGACCGAGGCGAATGCCGACTATATTATTCGGGCTAAAACCGGATACTCGGTCAGGATTGAGCCGAAAATCGGTTGGTGGGTGGGGTGGGTTGAGCTCGATGATAATGTGTGGTTCTTCGCGACCAATATGGATATGCCAACTTCGGATGGTTTAGGACTGCGTCAAACCATCACTAAAGAAGTGCTGAAACAAGAAAAAATTATTCCTTAGAAGTGGTTAGTTGGACATTTTAGCTAAAAATCCAGGATATAATCTGTAAAGATTTATAGACAAGCTCACTAACTATCAATGCACTATCACTCAAAGTATTAGTCGCCAATCCACTAACAACTCATGTATTCGCACTTAATACATTGACGCCAAAAGCCTAGCCTTAACTTGCTAGGCTTTTTGTTATCTAAGGAAATGGCTATACGAGTAAATAGCGATAACAACCTAGCCCATCAGGGATTGCAGGCTTTCTTGGCTACTAAAGCGTTTGACGAAAAAGTCCAAGAAGGCACTGATATTAGTGGCTAATTGGCGGCGGCTGGAATACACACCGTAGACCTTAAAGGGCTCGATTGGCCATTCTTGCAGTATGGGCACCAGTTGACCATTTGCTAGTTCTGTCTTGCAGGCGGAGTTGGACAGCATGGCAATCCCGAAATCATCTAGGGCTAACTGTTTGACCATAATTGGGCTATTAACCCTAACCTTACGTTGAAAATTCACCATGGTCTTACGCGCGCCTTTACCTAAGGGCCAAATGGGCGCTGAGCGTGATGTCCCGAGTAGGATGCCACTATGTTCGCTTAATTCCTTGGGGGTTGCAGGCGTGCCGCGGGCTTTTAAATAGGCTGGGCTTGCAACCAGTATGGGTTGGCGCTCGAACAATAATCTTGCAACAAGATCAGAGGATTGCAGTGGCCCATATTTGATAGCTATGTCATATCCTTCACCCACTAAACCTATATCGTTGTCGGTAAACTGGACATCTAATTCCACATTGGGATATAAACGCATGAATCCGCTACAGAGGTTAGCGATTAATTCTTGGCTAAAAGAGACTGGAATAGCTATCCGTAATGAGCCTGACACATCATCATGGGTACTCTCGATAACCGCCTTGGCCGCTTCCACCTCATTGCGAATGGAATCACAGTGTTGATAAAAGAGTGCCCCGACTTGGGTAAGGCTTAAGTTACGGGTGTCGCGTTGTAATAATCGCACGCCAAGTTCTTCTTCGAGCTGCGCGATTTTGCGACTTATGGTGGATTTTGGGTGGCCGGTTTCACGTGCAGCTTGGGAGAATCCCTTGGCTCTCACAACGGCTGCAAATAGCATCATACCGTTTAAATCTGGCATGTTTTTCCCACTGTCTCATATTTGGAACATAGCGTCTTATGCAGTTTAATGGCATTTGGCGGGATAACAAAGTTATATTTATTGGCTAAAAATTTTCAGAGGCTAAAGCAGAGGATCTTTTGATGACCAGCAATAATCAGCCCACACACATGACTCAAGCCCAAACGCCCGATCCGCTTTTTTTACAAGCCGAGCATTTGGCAAAAGATTTTTCTCTGTTTCCTAAACACAGTAAACAGAGCTTATCAGAAGAAATTAAAGGTCTTTTGAACGATGATGCCATTCAGGCAAACTTGAAAGACTTGGCATCTTTAGATGTCGATGGTTACGTCGCAAAAGTGATCCAGCCAACCCAAGATAAAGGTCGTCCTGGCGCTAAACGTATCATTGCTGATCTGAAAGGTCGCTTGATTACCGAAACTCACTTGGGCTCTTTCTATAGTGCTGAGGTCGAGTTGAATTTTGGTTCACGTACTCGTCGTATCGGTTTTATTGCCCAAGAGCGTACAACGGCTAACGGTGCGTGGATGCCGGAGCATCACTACGCGGCCTGTAAAGCAATTCGTCACTTTGCTGAATTGTCTATGCCTATCGTTTACCTTATCGACACACCAGGGGCCGATGCGGGCGAAGTGGCTAACAGCCAAAACCAAGCTCATTCTATTTCTAAGGCGATCGCTGAGAGTGCCAACGTTGACGTGCCGACAGTCGGTATCGTTATCGGTGCCGGTTACTCGGGCGGCGCGATCCCATTAGCGGCGGCTAACATTCTGTTATCGCTGCGCGATGGTATTTTCAACACCATTCAGCCACAAGGTTTGCAGAGTATTGCGCGTAAGTACAACCTGTCTTGGCAGGAATGTGCTAAGTCTGTTGGTGTATCGCCAGAAGAACTGTACACCGCGGGTTGTATCGATGGCATCATCGATTTCTCGCCAGGTGACCGTGACGAGCGCCAGCACAATTTACGCCGCGCTATCATCAGCAGTATCGAAGCTGTTGAACGTGCTGCAATCAACTTTGTGCGTGAATCTAAAGATTTACGTGAACACTATGACCGCAGTTTAACGCGTTTCCTCAACCCATCTAAAAACTTGATGGCATTAGAGTTAAACGCGGAGTTGGCTGTGGCCACTAGCCCAACCAACCACCACAACCTGTTTGGTAGTGCTTACCGTTACCTGCGTTATTTAACGCTGCGTAGCCGCATTCATTCCATCTCTCAGGAGCAATACGGACGTTTGTCACGTGTTAGCGTGCCTGAAGGTGACTTGTTAGCACGTATCCAGCAAGAGCAAGACCGTGTATTCCAAGCTTGGTTATCAAGCCCAGATAAGCTGGTTTACGATGAAGATCTAAACAAGCTGTGGGCGAACTTTATTGCTAAGCGCGATGAAGTGTCTACCGAGCGTAACATGCTGACTCGTTTGATTTTGGGTGAACCAAAAGAGAACTACAAAAAAGCACGTAAGGCGCTGTTATTTAACATTGGTTGGTCTTTATATCACCGCTGGAAGAGCAACGCGGCAAACAACTTCAAGGGCTTAATCCAGCACCTTGAAAATCTGCCAAAGTCAGTCACTCAAGCCAAGTGGCCTGAACTGAATCAACTGACGGTGCTCGATGTGGTTGTGAACGACGAACTGCGTGAAGACTTCATTTGGCAATGTCATAACATCCTGATCTTTAACTCACTGTACGACAACGTTGTGGGCAGCTTAGCGTCTATCGCGAAAGAAGCCATGATGGCGAAGAGCTTATCGCGCAACTCAGTGAACAATCTGTTGCACAAGTCAATTGACCATGCGCTGTCGACTCAGGATACCGCTAACGATAAGGCGAAATTCTACAAGTGGCTTAAGTATTTTATGGGCCAATCTAACCGTGCCGATTTATTGGTGCGTGTAGAGCAGTGGAAGAGTGTGGGCTTCCCACAACTTAACGACAGTTTATTCGTTATCCTGACTTACTTCTTCGAGCGTTTACTGCCTGAATACTTTGACAGTGAAAGCGATAACAGCAAGTACACTGGCGCGATTAACCCTGTGCGTATCGGTCGTCGTAAGGACTTCTGGAACCGCTTGACCATGGGTTATCAGGACTTACTGATCCAAAAAGTATTACGTGACGAAAAACGTACCGGCAAGATGACATGGGAAAATGTGATTAAGCAATTCTTCACTCATTTTGAAGAAATCAATGGCGACAAAATGTCGGCCAACTTGCTTAACTTCCCAGGTTTCCGTCTCTCAATCGAAGATGCGTTAGACAAAGGCATTCGTCCTTGCGGTCTGATCACGGGTATTGCTGACTTTAAAGAAAAAGGTCAAAAAGTCCGTGTTGGTGTGGCTGTGTCTAACACCGCATTCCAAGCGGGTGCCTTCGATATGGCGAGTGCCGAGAAATTCTCTGCGCTGCTGATCGAGTGTGCTAAGCGTAAGCTACCTGTTGTTTGCTTTATCAGCTCAGGCGGTATGCAGACTAAAGAAGGTGCTGCGGCACTATTCTCAATGGCTGTTGTGAACGACCGTATCACTCGTTTCATCCGTGATAACGAACTGCCAGTATTGATGTTCGGTTTTGGTGACTGTACCGGTGGTGCGCAGGCGAGTTTCGTGACTCACCCATTAGTGCAAACCTACTACCTGTCTGGTACTAACATGCCATTTGCGGGTCAAATGGTGGTTCCAGCTTACTTGCCTTCGACTTCGACACTGTCTAACTACTTGTCGAAAGTACCAGGTGCAATGGCGGGCCTAGTCCACAACCCATTCAGCGAAACCTTAGATAATCAATTGGCGAGCATCGATCCTCTGATGCCAATGCCAACGGCGAAGATCAATGACGTGATTATCAACGCTCTATCAACACTGGTTGTTGAAGCGCCTGTTGAAGAAGAAGTGATTGTTCAAAACGATCCACGTAAGTTAATGAAACCAATTAACAAAGTATTGGTTCATGCCCGTGGTTGTACCGCTGTTAAGTTGATCCGTAAGGCTCACGATAACGATATCAATGTGGTATTAGTGGCGTCAGATCCTGACATGACCGCCGTACCTGCGGATATGCTGAAAGACTCAGACAAGTTAGTGTGCTTAGGGGGTAACACCTCTGACGAAAGTTACCTGAATGCCTACTCTGTACTGAAAGTTGCCGAATACGAGCAAGTTGATGCACTGCACCCAGGTATCGGCTTCCTGTCTGAAAGCCCACAATTTGCAGCATTGTGCGTAAACAATGGGGTTAACTTCGTTGGTCCTAGCGTGCATTCAATGACGACTATGGGTAACAAGTCGAACGCGATTAAGACTTCACAAAGCCAAAACGTACCAGTAGTACCAGGTTCACACGGTATTCTGACGAATGCTGAGCAAGCAGTGAACGTGGCCAATGAAATTGGTTACCCAGTGCTGCTCAAAGCGGTACAAGGCGGTGGCGGTAAAGGTATCCAGGTCGTTAAACGTCCTGAAGATATGATTGGTTTATTCCAAAAGACCTCTACCGAAGCGGCTGCGGCCTTTGGTAACGGCGACTTGTACTTAGAGAAATATGTGACGTCACTGCGTCATATCGAAGTGCAGTTACTGCGTGACAAGTTTGGTAACGCTAAGGTTCTTGGCTTACGTGACTGTTCTGTTCAGCGTAACAACCAGAAAGTGGTCGAAGAATCTGGCTCAACCATGTTGCCAGATGAGCTGAAGAAACAAGTTCTGGATTACACTCGTGCCTTAGGTGATGCGACCGATTACATGGGCGCAGGTACAGTTGAGTTCATCTATAACTTAGATGCAAACGAAGTGTACTTCATGGAAATGAACACCCGTCTGCAGGTAGAACATCCAGTAACTGAAGCAACTTCTGGTATCGATATCGTGAGCGCGCAGTTTGATATCGCTGCGGGCCGTTCAATCGAGAACCTAGAGCCGAAAGAAATCGGTTATGCGATGGAAGTGCGTGTGACGGCAGAAAAAGCCGCACTCGACAGCCATGGCGTTCTACAACTGATCCCAAATCCTGGCAAGATCACCGAATGTGTATTCCCAGATCATCCAGATGTGGAAATCATCTCGATTGCCGCCGCGGGTAAAGAAGTATCGCCATACTACGACAGCTTAATCGCTCAGGTGATTATGCGCGGTGAAAACCGTGAAGACGTTATCGCGAAACTGCACGCTTACTTAGACAGCGTAGTACTGAAAGGTATCGCGACTAACATTCCATTGCTGAAGCTAATCCTAAGCGATGGCACCTTCAAAGAAGGCGTATACGACACTAACTATCTGCCACGCTTTATGGCTGAGCTCGACATTCCAGCGCTGATCGCTGAAATGGAAGCCGCTGCCGAAACCGTGGGTGTGGATACTGAGTCACTGCGTGTAGGTGAAAGTAACGAGCTGAAAGTATTAGCCCAAGGCGCGGGTATCTTCTATACCTCTCCTGCCCCTGGTGAACCTGACTTCGTGAAAGAAGGCGATATAGTCACTGCAGAGCAAACGCTTGCGTTAACTGAAGCGATGAAGATGTTCTCGCAAGTCAACTTAGCTGGCTTCAACCGTCAAGGCGCTGTGCTGTACCCAGAAGATAAGAAATATCGCATCGAGCGTATTCTGAACAGCAATGGTCAGCAAGTATCGCAAGGTGACTTACTCTTCGTGGTATCGCCAGTAGAAGATTAATCATGCTTAAGTGATGAGTTAATCGAAATACCCGCCAATCGGCGGGTATTTTTTTATCCGATTAAACGGCGAATGGATAAACCCCGTGAGCCTATTTCCATAAACAATTTAGGGTTTATTGGTATTATCTTAATATCGCGTATACACTTTTTTTACCTTGCAATACTAACTGATGAGTGTATTCGAGAAGCGACATGGGGTGTAGATTTTGGGTTTTATTCTTCTGTTTATGCTCACCTTTATGTGCCAGTGCTGAGCGCTTGGCCTCAGCTTATCTTAATGCTGCAGACGATCTCAGTAGTGCTACCCAGTTAATTCGTTATTGTGTTGATCCCGATTGGCTACCCTATGAAGCGATCCGTGATGGTCAACATGTAGGGATCTCCTCGGACTATATTCGTTATATCGAATCCCATTCGTCGTTAAAGTTCAGTCTAGTGCCCACCACCTCCTGGACACAAACCTTAGATTTTCTGCAAACGGGGCGCTGCGATTTAACCCCACTACTCAATAAGACGGCGAGTCGAGAGCAGTTTTTGCATTTTAGCCATGTGTATTTTCGCTCCCCCAATGTATTAGTCTCCCTTAAGGACCAGCCCTTTTTGCAAGGTTTTGAAAATATTGGCTCGCGCACCTTGGCTGTGCCAGATGGCTATCGTCTCGCCGAATATATCCAACATTACTATCCCAAGGTTCGCACCATTAAAGTGGCGAGCGAGCCGGCGGGGCTGGAAGCCGTGCTCGAGAAAAAGGTCGATATCTTTGTTGGTTCTATGTTTTCGGTAAATGCCTATATTCAGCAGACCGGGTTTAATCACCTCAAAATTGCAGGCTGGGGCGGCCCCGAGGATGAACTGCGGGTCGGGGTGAGTGCTCGGCATGAGGCGTTGCTACCGTTAATCAATCAAGTGCTAGATAATGTGGATGAGCTTGAGCGGATCCGGATTTATCAGAAGTGGAACAACATCACTGTGATTGATGAAACCAATTACCTACTTATCTATCAAGTGATAGCTGCGACGCTGTTGGTGGTGTGTTTACTGGTTACGCGAACTTATATGATTAGTCGTTATAATCGCCGTTTAACCGATAAAAACCAGCAGCTTGAGGAATTGCGTCTGCAATTAGAGCAAAGTAATGCCGAACTTGAGTTTTTATCCACCCATGACCCGCTCACCAAGCTCTACAATCGGCATTACTTTAACCGTCAGTTTGTCCATGAACACAGCGCCGCCGTTTCCACCCAAGGGGCCATTTGTCTTGTGATGTTAGATATCGATTTTTTTAAAGAGATCAATGACACCTTCGGCCATGCCGTTGGGGATAATATTTTGATGGAGCTATCCTCTGTATTGCAGCACTGTGTGCGCGAAAGCGATGTGGTTGCGCGCTGGGGCGGGGAAGAGTTTGTGATCCTCTGTCATCAAACATCTCTCGATGCCGTAAAATCCTTATGTCAGCGGATTGCAACTGCCATTAAAGATAACCATTTCAGTGGCGATGTACGGCTGACTTGTAGTTTTGGGATTGCCAAACTTGCTGCAAATGAGCCGATGCAATCTTGCTTCGAACGAGCGGATAAGGCGCTATATCAGGCAAAAGCGTTGGGACGGGACCAAATTTGTGTGGATGAGACTCACCTTTAGTCTCATTCTATTGGGGAAATGAGCACATTCCTAAGCCAATTGCGGATTTTATTCAGAAATCCTGTATTTATCCTAGAAAACCTCCCCAGTTGGCGCGATTTTTTACTGAGTTGGGCTGTATGTTGGCTGGCTCAAGGTGGTCTTATCGCTATTTGTTAACAGCTAAAGCATGGAAAAGTATCGCTACAGGCTAAAATCTACTTATTTTTAAGGTTTTTACTAATTGATTGAATATTGAGCTAAATTTTTTTATTTAGTTGTTTTCACATATTTTTCTGATTTTTTTTTAATTTTTTCCGCGACTTTATCGTGAAAAATTGCAAGAGCCATTTGCGCATAGCGGGGTTCCAATTTACAATATGCGCCTAAAATAATCTGATGTGCGGTGTGTCGGTGGTTTGTCGCATACTCCGTCTACTTCTTAAACTAATCATTAAAGTTGAATCATGACCGAATTATCCAAATACAGAAACATTGGTATCTTCGCTCACGTTGACGCGGGTAAAACCACGACCACCGAGCGTATTCTTAAGCTAACCGGTAAAATCCATAAGTTAGGTGAAGTTCACGACGGTGAATCAACAACAGACTTCATGGTTCAGGAAGCTGAGCGCGGTATTACTATTCAATCAGCAGCAGTAAGCTGTTTCTGGAAAGATCACCGTTTCAACGTTATTGACACCCCTGGACACGTTGACTTCACCGTTGAAGTTTACCGTTCTCTGAAAGTGCTTGACGGCGGTATCGCTGTATTCTGTGGTTCTGGTGGTGTTGAGCCTCAATCAGAAACCAACTGGCGCTATGCTAACGAATCTGAAGTTGCGCGTATCATCTTCGTAAACAAGTTAGACCGTATGGGTGCTGACTTCTTACGTGTTGTTAAGCAAACTAAAGACGTTTTAGCTGCTAACCCACTGGTTATGGTTCTGCCTATCGGTATCGAAGACGAATTCAAAGGCGTTGTTGACCTGTTAACTCGTAAAGCTTACGTGTGGGACGATTCTGGTATTCCAGAAAACTTCACTGTAACTGACGTTCCTGCAGACATGGTTGACTTAGTTGAAGAATACCGTGAAATGCTGATCGAAACTGCCGTTGAGCAAGATGACGATCTGATGGAAGCTTACATGGAAGGCGAAGAGCCATCTATTGAAGACATCAAGCGTTGTATCCGTAAGGGTACTCGTACTATGGCATTCTTCCCAACATTCTGTGGTAGCGCGTTCAAGAACAAAGGTATGCAACTGGTTCTAGACGCAGTTGTTGACTACCTGCCAGCACCAGACGAAGTTGATCCACAACCTTTAACTGACGAAGAAGGTAACGAAACTGGCGAATACGCTATCGTTTCTGCTGACGAGTCATTAAAAGCATTAGCGTTCAAGATCATGGACGACCGTTTCGGCGCCCTGACTTTCGTACGTATCTATGCTGGCCGCCTGAAGAAAGGCGACACCATTCTTAACAGTGCAACTGGTAAGACTGAGCGTATCGGCCGTATGTGCGAAATGTATGCAAACGATCGTATCGAAATTGAATCAGCTGAAGCTGGTGACATTATCGCTATCGTGGGTATGAAGAACGTACAAACTGGTCACACTCTGTGTGATGTTAAGCACCCATGTACTCTGGAAGCCATGGTGTTCCCAGAGCCAGTTATCTCTATCGCAGTAGCGCCAAAAGACAAGGGCGGCAGCGAGAAGATGGCTATCGCTATCGGTAAGATGATCGCAGAAGATCCATCATTCCGCGTAGAAACTGACGAAGATTCAGGTGAAACCATCCTTAAAGGTATGGGTGAACTGCACTTAGACATTAAAGTGGACATCCTGAAGCGTACTTACGGTGTTGAGCTGATCGTGGGTGAACCACAAGTAGCATACCGTGAAACCATTACAGCAATGGTTGAAGACCAATACACCCACAAGAAACAATCTGGTGGTTCTGGTCAATTCGGTAAGATCGAATACATCATCCGCCCAGGTGAGCCAAACTCTGGCTTCGTGTTCAAGTCTTCAGTTGTTGGTGGTAACGTTCCTAAGGAATACTGGCCAGCAGTTGAGAAAGGCTTCGCGAGCATGATGAACACTGGTACTATCGCTGGCTTCCCAGTGTTAGACGTAGAGTTCGAACTGACTGACGGTGCTTACCACGCAGTTGACTCTTCAGCAATCGCGTTCGAAATCGCTGCTAAAGCGGCATTCCGTCAGTCTATTGCTAAAGCTAAACCACAACTGCTTGAGCCAATCATGAAAGTTGACGTGTTCAGCCCAGATGACAACGTGGGTGACGTTATCGGTGACTTAAACCGTCGTCGCGGTATGATCAAAGACCAAGTTGCTGGTGTAACTGGTGTTCGCGTTAAGGCTGACGTTCCGTTATCAGAAATGTTCGGTTACATCGGTTCTCTACGTACAATGACTTCAGGCCGTGGTCAGTTCTCTATGGAGTTCTCACACTACAGCCCATGTCCAAACAGCGTTTCGGACAAAGTTGTTGAACAAGTTAAAGAGCGTAAAGCTGCTGAAGCTAAGAAGTAATTCTTAACTTCTTCCAAATAGAAACCGCTGCTAAGCCTAGGCTAGCAGCGGTTTTTTTATGGGTGAAATTTAAGCATAAAAACACAGCTTTAGTGGGACAAACTAAGCCTCAGCTCGAGGCTTGAAGGACATTCAACCCAGTGCTTTCTGCTTACTCAATTCCAGTAACGCATTGGCCGCTGGGGTTAAAGGCAGGTTTTGCCGCCAAATGAGGGCTAAATCCCAGGTCATTGCCGGTTGCATGGGTCTAAACACCAACTTGCTGGTGCTGAGTTTTTGGCAGATGGGTTCGGGTAAAATGGCCAGCCCCATATCGGCCTCGACCATGGCGGCGAGGAAGTCCCATTGGCCGCTTCGAAAGGCGATATTGAGTTGTACTCCTGCCTTACGACTCAGCCGATTGATTAACTTTGCCAACGAAAAATCTTCGTTATAGAGAATAAAGGGATAGGGCTCAAAATCCTGCCAGCTAAGGTTAGATTTAGCAGTAAGCGGATGCCCATCGGGCAGGCAAGCGAGGAGGGGATATTTGGTCAACGGTTGGTTAACCAGCTCAGTCTCATGGGTGGTTGGTAGTGCGGTAAAGGCGATATCTAAGCTGTTATTCAGCAGCGCCTGCTCACAACCAAACCCGCCGTATTCATACATTTGTAGCTCAACCCCAGGATAACGTTTCCGGTAACTGGTCAGTAGCCCGATAATTAAACTGCTCATCATAGGGCAGACGCCTAATCTTAGCCGTCCCGTCTTAAGTCCGCTTAAGTTGCTCATGTCCTCTTGCAATCTATGCCATTGTCCGAGGATCTCCCGCGCGCTGTGCTCAAACAGTTGCCCTGCTTGGGTCAGCTCGACCTTTTGATTGTTACGGATAAGCAGCGTCTCCCCTAAGCTCTCTTCGAGTCTTTGGATGATCTTGCTGAGTGTTGGCTGAGTAATAAAACATTTTTCCGCGGCGCGGGTGAAGTTTTCCGTTTCAACTAAGGTTAGAAAACATTGCAAGGTCTTGATTGGGATGTTCATGCTTAAATGGAATCCATTGTATGGCGTTAATTCATTTTACTGATGATGACCTAAGTATTACTTTGAGCTCGTTAACAGAAGAGGGGAATAACCAATGAAATCCACATCGAGTTTATGGGTAGGTGCTTTGTGGCAGGCGGCGATGCCTGAAGCAAAGAATATGCAAACAGCTAAAGCGGTGCAAACCAGATTAACGGCTCCAGCGGGTGATTTGCATAAAGCAAAACAACAAGTAAACCCAGCCTAGGCTGGGTTTACTTGTTGGTCGTTTCTTATTCGCGTCATCTTCCCGCTAGTTTTCTTTCCCTCATCTCCTATCTTATTGCACGGTTGTTTAGTCTTTGCATTTCACTTTCTGCGTCTAACTCTTCAGTTTTAGCTGCGCTCTTAACACAATGCTTTAAACACTTAGCGGGCGAAGCTTATCGCTGAGGTGTTATTACGGAGAATAAAAAGCCACTGGGTTAGCAGTGGCTTTTGTGGGCAGGGAAGTGCTGTTTTATTGGTTTGAGAACTTATTCTCGACTAGAGGCGCCTTGTTTTCAGCCTGTGCAACGTGGCACTGGGTGCAGAAATAGTTCTGGCCATTGAGCGTACCCTTATCGTCGATAACGTGGGATTTTGCCACTGGTGTGGCCTTCATCCGTGGTGCTTTATCCCAGCTATGGCAGGTTAAACAGCCATTTTTATCCAAGGTGATTTTGTAATCATCCTTATGGGGGATCAGTGGTGGTTGGTCGGTAAAGCTGCGTTCCAACGCCTTGCCTCGGCTTGGGTAAACTGGCATAGCATCGGCTGGGCGAATATCGGTCACCGCGCTATCGCCAGCGAGGGATTTAATGTTCACAGGTGTTGCTTGAGTGTCTGCTTGTTGGCCTGAGCAGCCGCCGATGGCTAATACAATCGCAGCTAAGGTGAGTATTTTTTTCATTGGTCATTCTCCGCCTTGGGGGCAATGTGTTGACGAATTGGTGAAGAGCTAGATGGTGACTGGTTATCGGCCAAGTCACTTGTACTAAGTTGAGCCTGAGTGGCAGTAAAGCGAGTTTGATAGCGAAATACGCGCTGTGCGCAGACATCAATACAGCGACCGCATTGGGTGCAGTCTGGGCTTGATATCACCGGGTTTTGCCCTTTTAACGCGGGTTTTAATACTTGGCGTTCGGGGCAAACCGCAAAGCAGTCCATGCAGTTATCACAGGCACTGGCTTTGCTGGCGACTATCTTGATGGGGCTCCATTTGCCGATTAAGCCGAATAGGGCGCCTGTTGGACACAGGTGACCACACCAAGCACGCTCGGCGATAAACAGATCCAGCAGAAATATCGCCACTAAGATCCATAAACCACTGAGGCTGCCAAATAGCACGGCGCGATAGACTAAGGGCACAGGATTGACCCATTCCCAAATCAAGTTGCCCGTGAGTAATGGCAATAACAGCACGAGTGCCAGCAGGTAGTAACGTAAATTGCGCGGTAACTCGCTGGTGCGAGGGAGGTTCAGTTTACGTCTGAGCCAGGTTGCGGCATCGGTAACCAGATTGACTGGACACACCCAACTGCAAAACACCCGGCCACCGGCGAGGGCATAAAACAGTATGATCAAAGCGGCGCCTATCAGTAGGCTAAGCTCGGGAATATGCCCGCTAATGAGCATTTGTAAGCTCACCAGTGGATCGGCAAAGGGAACGGTATCGAGCAGTAAACTGGCCGATAAATTTCCCTTAAAAAGCCAAATTCCTAAAAGTGGCCCCAGTGCAAATAGGCCTAATAAGCCAAATTGCACTGCGCGGCGTAGCAGCAAATATTTATGTGCGCCAAACCATCCGAGTTCTGCAATGGCTGCGGCATGCTCGCCTTGCATGTGAGCCTTAGCTTTTGAGTTCACCGTCTGGTTATTCATAGACTTGTTACTCATAACGTCAGCCCCATATTCAACATCTCTAAGGTGGTTTCCTCAGTGTTGATATAAGTGTCATGCGCCGCCGCTTTACCGAGTGCGAGAGCAGTCGGTAACACCTTGATCGCGGCCGTGTCGAGCACGCAGGCATGCTCGCATTTACCGCAACCCGTGCAGGTATCGCTGTTGACTGTGGGTAAAAACATGGCGTGGTGATCGCTATGTTGATTGCGTTGGCGTTCTAAGGTGATGGCATTGTCGATTAACGGACAAACCCGATAACAGACGTCACAACGTAATCCCTTAAAGTTCAGGCAATTTTTCTCATCTATCAGTACCGCAACCCCCATCTTAGCGTCGCTAATTTGCTCAAGGTGAGGATCAAGCGCGCCCGATGGGCAGGCTTTGATGCAGGGAATATCCTCACACATTTCGCAGGGAATGCGTCTTGCGGTAAAGAATGGCGTGCCTGTGGCAGCGCCATCGAACCAACGTGCCAGCGATAGGGTGTCGTAGGGGCAAGCCTCGACACACAAACCGCAACGTACACAGGCGGAGAGAAAATCGCTTTCTTCAAGGGCGCCCGGCGGTCTGCAAGCTTGGGGGGCGAGTTGGCCTTGGCTTTTTGCCGTGGCCGTCAAGCCTAATCCCACGAGCCCCATCACGCAGCCAGCCTTAGCCGTCGTTGCCAAAAATTGGCGACGGTTGACTTGCTTGACTGTGAATGGACTCTTCACTTGCTGACTCACCTTAGCACTCCTTAATCGCTTTCAAATACGCTTATCGCTATCAAATGAGGGCTTAGGCCTTCATCACTTTTACGGGACACTTCTTAAAGTCAGTTTCTTTTGACAGTGGATCGGTCGCATCAAGAATCAGCTTGTTAACTAACTGACGCGCATCGAAGAAGGGCATAAACACCACGCCGCGTGGCGGTTTGTTACGGCCTTTGGTTTCGACACGGGTTTTGGCCTCACCACGGGGAGAAGCGACTAGCACTTCATCACCACGTTGCAGACCACGGGCCTTAGCGTCTTCAGGATGCATAAAGATTTGTGCATCGGGGTAAGCGCGGTACAGCTCAGGTACACGGGCGGTCATCGAACCTGTATGCCAGTGTTCGAGTACACGGCCGGTAGACATCCACAGATCGTATTCTTCATTTGGCTCTTCTGCCGCAGGCTCGTAGGGCAGGGCGAAAATCACCGCTTTGCCATCGGGTTTACCGTAGAACTTGTAGCCTTCACCTGCCTTCACATAAGGATCGCTACCTTCAACGAAGCGGCGCAGGGTTTCTTTACCTTCGACCACTGGCCAGCGTAGGCCGCGGGTTTCGTGGTAACGGTCAAAGTCGGCTAAGTCATGGCCATGGCCACGACCGAAGGCGGCGTATTCTTCGAAAATGCCTTTTTGTAGATAGAAGCCAAAGTGCGCGCTTTCATCGTTCAAGTCGCCCTTACAATCTGTGGTCGGGAACTTGTTGATGACGCCGTTGGCGAATAGCACTTCATAAAGGGTTTTGTCAGCGTATTCAGGCTGTTTGGCGATAAGCTCAGCAGGCCATACTTCAGACACTTTAAAGCGTTTTGAGAACTCGACTAATTGCCACAGATCTGACTTAGCCCCCTCTGGCGCTTTGACCTGTTGATGCCACATATGGGTGCGGCGCTCGGCGTTACCGTAGGCACCTTCTTTCTCAACCCACATGGCAGTGGGCAGAATTAAGTCGGCAGCCATGGCGGTGACGGTTGGGTATGGATCGGATACCACGATAAAGTTTTCTGGGTTACGGAAACCGGGGTAAATTTCATCGTTGATATTCGGGCCTGCCTGCATATTGTTGGTACACATGGTCCAATAGCAGTTGAGCTTACCGTCTTTGAGCATGCGGCTTTGCAGCACGGCATGGAAGCCAGGTTTTGGCGGAATCGTGCCTTCTGGTACCTGCCACACTTTTTCTGTAATGGCGCGGTGTTTATCGTTAGCCACTTCCATATCCGCAGGTAAGCGGTGGGCGAAGGTGCCGACTTCACGGGCGGTACCACAGGCCGAAGGTTGACCCGTTAATGAGAATGGGCTGTTGCCTGGGGTGGCGATTTTACCTGTGAGTAAGTGGATGTTGTAGAGCATGTTGTTTGCCCACACGCCACGAACGTGTTGGTTGATCCCCATGGTCCACAGACTCATGACTTTGACCTTAGGATCGGCATAGGCCTTAGCTAAGGTTTCT
>NZ_JBKEDJ010000067.1:0-2640 GCF_047975355.1 Shewanella sp.
ACGCAAGGAGAGAAGTAATCATGACAACCGATAATCAAGTTTCCACTTCAAGCGTTTCAGAAAGTTCAAGCGTTTCGGAAAGCCAAGTGAGTTCAAAACAAGCCTTCACTTTATCCATCGATGATAATCAAATCGCTTGGCTAGCGGTTGATGTTCCGAATGAAAAGATGAACACGCTGCAAGCGCAATTTGCAGAACAAATGGAAGCGGTGTTTAAGCAACTCGATGAAAAGCGTTCATCGATCAAAGGCATGATCGTCCATTCTCTAAAGCCGGATAACTTCATTGCAGGTGCGGACGAGCGCATGCTCGATGCTAGCCAATCGGCGCAAGAAGCTGAAGGGTTAGCCTCTCAAGGTCAAGAGATGTTTAATCGTCTGGCTGCGCTGCCTTTCACTGTGGTGGCTGCCATTCATGGCCCTTGTTTGGGCGGTGGGTTAGAGCTGGCTTTGGCGTGTGATTACCGTGTGTGTAGTGACTCAGATATTACGCGTTTAGGCTTGCCAGAAGTACAGTTAGGTTTATTACCAGGCTCGGGTGGCACACAACGTTTACCTCGTTTGATTGGTTTACTGGATAGCCTGGATATGATCTTAACGGGCAAACAAGTTCGAGCCAAAAAAGCATTAAAACTCGGGTTGGCTGATGCTTGTGTGCCTTCATCAATTTTATTGCAAGCAGCACAAGAATTTATCTCAAAGTCGAAACGTAAAGGTAAGTCAGACATTAAAGAGAAATTATTGGCGAATACCGGTTTGGGTCGCAAAGTGATTTTTGAACAAGCGGCGAAAAAGGCCAATCAAAAAGCACGCGGAAATTACCCTGCTATTCCGGCAATTTTGCAAGTGATTCAATACGGCTTAGAAAAGGGCATCAAAGAACTGTCTCTTGATCACAAATCAATGATGAACCTTTGAGTTAGTCGATATCCTTCAACCAATGTTTGTAACTTAAACCATCCTTCCCACAAAGTGATCCAACCAATTCGTCCAGTTTGTTTACTATCGTTCCAACCAGCTAGAAGACCAAGACGCGTGTAAGCCCAATGTATATTGGGCGTTATTTCTGGAGGTTTTATACCTTCAACTTTTATCCAAAGTAATTTCCATTCCAATGGAGTTAACAAGGTTTCGCAGCTTGTATCTTTAGCTTTAACTTCGTTTAACCCCATATATCTAAGCTGTTGAATTCTAACTGCTATAAATGCAAATATTACAGCCATTTTTTCAAGACTTTCTTTTGTTTGCATTCGCAATGATTCGACTTTTGTACCTCCTGATTTCCATGCTTTATGAAAATCCTCAATTAACCACCTTTTTTCATAAAACTCTATAACTCGTTTAGCATCATCTGCATTAACAACTTTTTCTGAAGTCAATAAGTGCCATCGTAATGGCGTTTTAACGCCTTTTGATTTTTCATGACAGCCAACATAATAAAGACTTATATCTTCAAAATTACCACTCTTATTTCCAGGAACTTTCAATGTAACGGGTGAGTATTTTATCTCACAACTAACCAACCTTTTTTTGCGAGCAGCAGAATTATTAGTTGACCCTCTTTGTGATATACAAATGGTTCTCTGACCAACACTAATTAGGTTTTCTGAAAAAGAATAGAGCTTATTAGCTCCTTCCAATATCCGACGGCTTTGCATTGAACGAACAACAAAACGATGATTGTTTTGAGTTTTATAACGAAGATATTCATAAATATCTGCTTCGCGGTCACAAACAGATATTACTTTATCCATGTTTTTCCCAAGTCGCTTGGCGACATGCAGCGAAGCTCGCTGCCATTTAAAGCTTTCCTTATCTTCGTATTTATATGTTAAGTGATGATCACCTCTTCCATGAGAAGCCAGCTCTCGACACCAACGTTGTTGTTCGATAAGTCCCACTACATTTTGTTCATTTGGCGCAAATAGCAACACTGAATGAGCTAATATACCTCTAGCTTTTGTGCTATGCCCTAAAGGGCCTAGCTCAGAGTTAACTGATTTATAACTAAAATTAAGAGATGTTGTATCTTCTAGTGCAAGCAATAAATCATACTCATTAACTAGCTCGGCAGTTGCATTAAATGCTGATGTTTCAATATCTTGAGATTTAACATTATTATTTCGAATCAAACGATAAGCTGCTTCAATTTTATCCGAAGTTTGTGAAGATTTTACAACTGACATACCAATATTACTGACTAAATCGGTAACAAAAGTAACCAACCGTTTTGTTCTTCTTTTGTCACCTAATTCAGCTTTACCAAAGTTTGTTTGAACCCATTCAACAGAGTTTGCAATCATTATCTCATCCTAATTTTTTTCGCTATTAGGAGATCTGATCGCTGAATAAAATTAAAGTTCCTCAAATTATTACTTGTGTAGAAGAGACAGATCCAACTTCCCCTTATATCGGCTTCTTCTACCAAGTGGCTTTATCTATAAAGGGGAAGAGTTAAACTTTGCCGCGTTTAGTTTCAATATCTATCCCAAATTCACCGCATATTTTTAGTCGTCATTCCAGCCGGACCTAGGCGAGAGCAGGAATCTACTGACTACGCTCTGAATAGAGAAAACATGCGGCTAAACAGAAAGCGCTCTCAAACAACCCCTCTCTTTACCAGTGAAAATAACTGTGCCGC
>NZ_JBKEDJ010000041.1:0-66768 GCF_047975355.1 Shewanella sp.
ACATGCGCATTTTTAACTGTTATCTCAACACATTCGCATTAAGATTGAATATGGTGCGCGTGGAAGGATTCGAACCTCCGACCGCCTGGTTCGTAGCCAGGTACTCTATCCAGCTGAGCTACACGCGCTTAAAACACTTACTTGAAGCACTAATTACAAAATTTCGTCTGAAATTCAAACCTGATGAGTTAAACATAACTAATGCAGAGATGGTGCGCATGGAAGGAGTCGAACCTCCGACCGCCTGGTTCGTAGCCAGGTACTCTATCCAGCTGAGCTACATGCGCGACTTGTATCTATCTTGCTTCAATAAAATGGTGCGCGTGGAAGGATTCGAACCTCCGACCGCCTGGTTCGTAGCCAGGTACTCTATCCAGCTGAGCTACACGCGCAATTTTTTATTGGTAAGAAATGGCGGAGAAGGAGGGATTCGAACCCTCGATGGGAGATAAAGCCCATACTCCCTTAGCAGGGGAGCGCCTTCGGCCACTCGGCCACCTCTCCGTTTTCTTGGCGCACATATTACTGTTTGACGGAAATAAGTCAAACCCTTTTTCTGAAACAACTTCCGTTTGAAGCGTTTTTAATCACATTGCTGTTATATCAATCCAATGTATTGATTTGCGCCAATCTTTAGGTCTAAAAAATAAAAAAGCCAGTTAAAAAACTGACTCTTCTATCTCGCTAATACTCGCCTAAGCGCCGTATTAAAAGTTACCACCTTCTGAAGGTGTACCTGATTTTTCAGATTGAATGCGTTGATAGATTTCTTCACGGTGGACAGAAACCTCTTTCGGTGCATTAACACCAATACGCACTTGATTGCCTTTTACCCCTAGCACTGTAACTGTGACTTCATCACCAATCATCAGTGTTTCGCCAACACGACGAGTCAAAATCAGCATTCGATAGCTCCTTTATGTCTTAATTCAGCTTACACACGGCACTCATCCGGTAGATGGGCATATTATAGGGTCAGCTGAGTACAAATTAATAGTATTCAATACTCAAACAGTTATTTAATTACACCTTATTTAGCTCGAAGGCGTGATGCAGCGCTCGAACCGCCTTGTGCAAGTCCCTTTCATCGATCACAGTTGACAATTTACTCTCCGATGTCGAAAGTAACTTAGCATGGATTGTTTCATTACCCAATACATCTAACATCTTAGTCAATAATCCAACTTTTGCCTGTAAACCTTTGCCAACTAAAGACACTTTTGCACGTTGACGTTCAACAATCAATTGGCCTAGATCAAGACTTTCGCTTAAAAGCTCAAGCTCGTGCAATAAAATATCCACCTTAGCTTCGGCCAGCATAAAACTGACACATTCGGCTGCTGAGGTTTCATTGAGTTTGAGCGGGGTAATAAATTCAACATCGATCTCAAGCCGTGCCAAACAGGCTAACAATGCTTGATAATGCTCACTGCTGGTAAACAACCCTTTTATGGTTAAGGTCGCTAATGCCTTATTAATAGCAATACCTTGCACGGATGCAGCCATCGCCAGCTCTGATTCATCACCAAACTGGATCAATGTCCCATGACCCGCCTCAAAACTCGACAAAACCCGCAGTGGTACTTTAAAACGTTGGGCATATTCAACCGAATCGGGATGCAGCACCTTAGCGCCGAGTTTTGCCATTTCTAGCATCACATCAAAGCCAATCACATCGAGGCGTCTCGCACTACTGTCGATATTAGGATCGGTCGTAAACACTCCGGGCACATCGGTAAAGATTTGACATTCGTCGGCCTTTAATGCCGCTGCGAGTGCAACAGCCGTGGTATCCGAACCGCCGCGCCCTAAGGTCGTCACATCCCCATTGGGATCGATCCCCTGAAAGCCTGCCACAATCGGCACAATGCCATCGTCCAACAAGGAGGTTAAGTATGCCGTATCGACACTTTCTATACTCGCTCGGCCAAACTGACTGTTTGTATGAATTTGGACTTGATCACCAGTCAGGGATCTAGCCTTAATGCCACGACGTTGTAACGCCATCGCCATTAACGCAATACTGATTTGCTCTCCCGTAGAGACCAGCATATCGAGTTCCCGCGCACTCGCGCGGGGGTCGATTTGCGCCGCAAGCGCAAATAGTCTGTTGGTCTCCCCTGCCATCGCAGAAAGTACCAAGACCTGCAGCTCACCACTGTGAGCGGACTTTGCAATTTGCTCGGCAACCACTTCGATGCGTTCAATCGAACCCACCGAAGTGCCACCAAACTTCTTCACAAAAAGCTTGCTACCACTAAGCTTTCGTTTTTCGAGCACAGCAACCTCTTAAGCTAAACGCTCAGTAATCCAAGGTAATACTTGAGACAGTGCCACATCCAGATTTTCTGGCTGGCTACCACCCGCTTGGGCCATATCAGGGCGACCGCCGCCTTTACCGCCCACTTGTGCAGCCACCATAGCAACCAGTTCACCGGCTTTGATTTTACCAACTAAGTCGTTGCTCACGCCTGCGATAAGGTTCACTTTGCCTTCCTGAGCCACACCGAGCAGGATAACGGCGGATTTCAGCTTTTGCTTTAACTCATCTTGCAGGCCGCGCAGTGCGCCAGCTTCAACGCCTTCAAGCTTCTTAATCAGCACGTTAACGCCATTAACCACAACCGCATCACCGGCTAAATCTGCACTCGCTGCCGCAGCTAACTTATCTTTAAGTTGCTGCATGTCTTTTTCAAGTTGCTTCATTTTATCCAGTTGCGCTTTCAGCTTGGTCACGACGGACTGAGTATCGCCTTTAAGCAGAGCTGCTACTTCTTCAAGTTGCGCTTGTTGCTGTGCCACATAGGCCATCGCCGCAGCGCCGGTTACCGCTTCAATACGGCGAACGCCTGCAGCGATACCGCCTTCAGAGGTAATTTTGAATAGACCAATGTCACCGGTACGTCCAACGTGAGTACCACCACACAGTTCGATAGAGAAATCGCCCATGGTGACAACACGCACCTCGGCATCATATTTCTCACCAAAAAGCGCCATAGCGCCTTTTTCTTTGGCTTCATCAATCGCCATTTCAGCGACTTTCAGCTCATGGTTACGGCGAATTTGGGTGTTGACTAACTCTTCAACCTGTTTCAATTCAGCAGGCTTGACCGCTTCGAAATGAGAGAAGTCGAAGCGTAAACGCTCAGGGTCAACTAACGAACCTTTTTGAGTAACGTGAGTGCCCAACACTTGACGCAGTGCAGCATGTAATAAGTGAGTCACAGAGTGGTTTAACTGAGTACGGTGGCGCAGTTTTTTGTCCACTTTGGCTTCAATGGCTTGACCAACACTGATAGTGCCAGCTGTTAATGTGCCCTTATGACCAGAGGCTTGACCGAATTTTTGGGTGTCGTTTACAACGAACTCAACACCTTCGGCAGCCAGAACACCTTTGTCGCCAACCTGACCACCTGATTCTGCGTAGAATGGCGTCACATCAAGCACGACTACGGCATCATCACCCGCATTGATTGCAGGCACTGACTCACCGTTTAAGTAAAGTGCTGTGACTTTGGCATTACCAGTAAGTTCTGAGTAACCACAGAATGCGGTTTCAGCATCAATTTTCAGTGCGGCGTTGTAATCGGCACCGAAGTTACCCGCGGCTTGAGCGCGGCTACGTTGTTCTGCCATCGCCGCTTCGAAGCCCGCTTCGTCGACGATAATGTTGCGCTCACGGCATACGTCAGCGGTTAAATCCACTGGGAAGCCGTAGGTATCGTACAGTTTAAAGACAGTTTCACCGTCTAAGGTGTCGCCCTGCAATTCGTTTAACGCGCTATCCAGAATACCTAAACCACGCTCAAGCGTACGGGCAAACTGCTCTTCTTCCGCTTTAAGGGCTTTTTCAACAATCACTTGTGTATCGGCAAGACCTTTAGCGGCATCGCCCATCACTTCGATTAGCGTCGGAACTAACTTGTAGAAGAAGGCTTCGGTGGCCCCTAACTTGTTACCGTGACGCACGGCGCGGCGAATAATACGACGCAGTACATAGCCACGACCTTCGTTCGATGGCATTACACCATCAGCAACTAAGAAGGCACATGAACGGATATGGTCGGCAATAACCCGCAGTGACTTGTTAGATAAGTCAGTCACGCCGATGATTTCAGCCGCTTTAGCAATCAAGGCGCGGAAAATATCGATTTCGTAGTTTGAATGAACGCCCTGCATAATCGCAGCGATACGCTCAATCCCCATACCAGTATCGACTGAAGGTTTTGGCAGCGGCAACATTTCGCCAGAGGCTTGGCGATTGTATTGCATGAATACGATGTTCCAGATTTCGATGAAACGGTCGCCATCTTCTTCTGGGCTACCAGGGCGTCCGCCCCAGATATGGTCGCCATGATCGTAGAAAATTTCGGTACATGGACCACAAGGACCTGTGTCACCCATTTGCCAGAAGTTATCTGAAGCGTATGGCGCGCCCTTGTTATCGCCGATGCGAATGATGTTTTCAGCGGCAACACCAATCTTTTTATTCCAAATTTCAAAGGCTTCATCGTCTGTTTGGTAAACAGTCACACACAGACGTTCCTTTGGTAACTTCAATACTTCGGTCAGGAAGGTCCAACCAAAGTGAATCGCATCTTCTTTGAAATAATCACCAAAGCTAAAGTTACCCAGCATTTCGAAGAAAGTATGGTGACGCGCGGTGTAACCAACGTTATCTAAATCGTTGTGTTTACCACCCGCACGGACGCAGCGTTGGGCAGTGGTCGCACGTGTATAGCTACGTTTGTCCATGCCAAGAAACACGTCCTTGAACTGGTTCATACCGGCGTTGGTGAATAAAAGCGTTGGATCGTTGCCTGGTACAAGAGAACTACTGTCCACAACTTGGTGACCATTGCTGCGGAAAAATTCGAGGAAAGCACTTCTAAGCGCTGCTGTCGTTTGATACATGAAATCGTCCTGAATTGGGTAAGCATGACCAGCTACACCATAAGGTAGCCGTATTTCTATTTGCCCAGCATTATAAGCAGACTGAAGAAAGACGACCAGCCTTGAATAGCGATATAGGCTTAGGAATCTCATATTTTCGGTGAGTTTACCGCTAAGACATGGCTTATCACAAAAGCCAAGCGGTAAAGAAAAGTCGATGAGGCGAATCTGCACAGTGGCCGAACGAAAAAGACAACGATAAGCCCCGCCAAGGGCTGCGAGTTTATGCCATGACGTTAGTCATCATTATCTTCCAAAGGGTCGTAATCTAAGGCGTAGGAGACTTGTTCGTAATTAAAGCCTTGGCTCAGTAAAAACCGCACCCGTTTGGCTTTTTCTTTCGCCAGCAGCTCGCGGGATTGTGAGCCTTTGACCTCGGTGACTTTAGGGGTAGCATATTTTTTGATGGCTTTAGCTTTTGCTAACTCAAACCAATCATGATCATTTGCCGATAACGCGGCTTCGATACAATCCTTTGAAAGCCCCTTTTGGGCAATGGCTTGACGAATACGGATAGGTCCATGACCACGGGCAATATGGCTGCGAACGAGAAGCTCGGCATAGCGCTTATCATTGATAAAACCCGATGCTTCACAATCATCGAGCACGGGATCGATGTCTACGACCTCAAAGCCTTTTTCGAGCAGTTTGGAGCGGATTTCTTGGCGTGAATAGTCGCGGCGCGCTAACAGCGCGACCGCGATTTGACGGGCAGACTGACTCAGAATACTTCGCCTGTTTCGAAATCAACATTGCCTTCGCTATTTTCATCATCAGAAGAAGATGAAGACATAGCACTTGGGTTACTCAGCAGTAACTCACGCAGTGTTTTATCGATTTCAGCAGCAATTTCTGGGTTTTCAGTCAGATATTTACCGGCATTTGCACGACCCTGACCAATCTTGTCACCCTTGTAGCTGTACCATGCACCGGCTTTTTCGATAAGTTTATGGGCAACACCTAAATCGACTAATTCACCGGTACGGTTGATACCTTGACCGTAAAGAATTTGGAACTCAGCTTGCTTAAACGGCGCGGCAACCTTGTTTTTAACCACTTTAACGCGCGTCTCGTTACCCACCACTTCATCGCCTTCTTTGATAGCACCAGTACGGCGAATATCGAGACGAACAGAAGCGTAGAACTTCAGCGCGTTACCGCCCGTTGTGGTTTCTGGGTTGCCAAACATCACACCAATCTTCATACGAATTTGGTTGATGAAGATTAACAGTGTATTCGATTGCTTGAGGTTACCCGCGAGCTTACGCATCGCTTGGCTCATCATACGCGCCGCTAGGCCCATGTGTGAGTCACCAATTTCACCTTCAATTTCCGCTTTGGGTGTTAATGCCGCGACCGAGTCAACAATGATCACATCTACCGCGCCAGAACGGGTTAACGCATCACAGATCTCAAGGGCTTGTTCACCGGTATCGGGTTGTGAACACAATAAGTTATCAATATCTACGCCTAACTTTTTAGCATAGATAGGGTCTAGCGCGTGCTCGGCGTCGATAAAGGCACAGGTTTTACCTTCGCGCTGAGCGGCGGCAATCACTTCTAATGTCAGCGTCGTTTTACCTGATGATTCTGGACCATAGATCTCAACGATACGTCCCATTGGTAAACCGCCAGCCCCTAAGGCGACGTCAAGGGAAAGTGAACCAGTAGAAATAGTCTCAACATCCATAGAGCGGTCTTCGCCCAGCTTCATGATGGAGCCTTTACCAAATTGCTTTTCAATTTGGCTCAATACCGCAGCAAGTGCTTTCTCTTTGTTTGGATCGACCTTCATTCCTGTTCCCTCATCAAGACAGTATCAGTACTGTCAAAAGTGATATTCAATTTAATTAAAGCGGGTAATACAAAAAGCGAGGCTCTTTGTCATAATCTGCTGTCTAGTATACTGTACAATCATACAGTATCAAGACCTGTGAATGATTTATTTTTCAGTCAGAAAATTTTCCCGTTGAGACAAGCTTTTACCGATTCATGCTGCAGATTTGTCAGGATATCAGTGAATATCCATGGTTTAAGGGTCAATTTTCAGAAAATTATTGCTAAGATTGGCGTCAATTTATTTTAGACAGTAATAGTGCACATCCACTGATTTTTTATCCCATTACTGTACGACTTATTTCCCCGCTTTGGGCCGGCATAACGGACGAAAACGATTTAATGAATCCTATAGATACCGATGATTTAGAAAAACATACCCCTATGATGCGTCAATATTTGACCATGAAAGCAGAGCATCACGACATGCTGCTGTTTTATCGTATGGGTGACTTCTATGAACTCTTCTATGATGACGCAAAACGCGCCTCTGAATTATTGGGCATTTCCCTTACGGCCCGAGGCAAAAGTGGTGGCGATCCGATCCCGATGGCGGGTATCCCTTACCATGCGGTTGAAGGCTATCTAGCCAAATTGGTTCAAATTGGTCAATCGGTCGCGATCTGTGAGCAGATTGGCGACCCTGCTACCTCAAAAGGCCCGGTTGAGCGAAAAGTGGTGCGTATCGTCACCCCAGGTACTTTGACCGACGAAGCACTATTACAGGAGAGACAAGACAATCTGTTAGCCGCGGTTTACCAAGGTAAAGTTGGTTTTGGCTACGCGACCCTCGATGTGTCTTCCGGCCGCTTCGTGATTGCTGAATTAGAAACGAAGGAATCCCTCGAAGCCGAGCTGCAACGTACCAATCCGGTCGAAATCCTCTATAGCGAAGATTTCGGCGCTATGGAATTGCTGCACCATTTCAAAGGCAAACGTCGCCGCCCCGAGTGGGAGTTTGATTACGATACCAGCATCAAATTGCTACTGGCACAATTTGGCACTAAGGATTTGCACGGCTTTGGGATTACCGATGCGAGGCTTTCGCTACAGGCGGCTGGCTGCTTGATGCAATATGTGAAAGACACCCAGCGCACCGCCCTGCCCCATATCAATGCCATTACCCGTTTCAATCAAACCGATACGATTGTCTTGGATGCGGCAACGCGCCGTAACCTCGAGCTGACACAAAATTTGAGTGGTGGTCGAGATAACACCCTAGCAGCTGTGCTCGACAATACCGCAACAGCGATGGGCAGCCGGATGTTGCAACGCTGGATCCATCAGCCGCTGAGAGACCATGCCCAGATTTTTGCTCGCCAAACGGCCGTGAATGAATTACTCGAGACCACGGCCCATGAATCATTACATGAGCAGCTTAAAGCCCTAGGCGATATCGAACGTATCATGGCAAGGCTGGCGCTTCGTACCGCTCGTCCAAGGGATTTTGCCCGACTACGCCAAGCATTAAACCTATTGCCTCAGTTGCAGCAATCACTCGCGCAGTTAAGTGCGCCACATACGGTGAAACTAGGCCAACTCTTAGGTGAGTTTCCCGAAGAGCAACAACTGCTTGAGCGCGCCATTGTCGATAACCCGCCTATGCTGATCCGTGATGGCGGCGTGATCCGTGAAGGCTACAATGCCGAGTTAGATGAATGGCGAGGCTTAAGTGAAGGGGCCACAGATTATCTGGTTCAGCTCGAAGCGCGGGAAAAAGAGCGTACCGGCATTGCCACGTTGAAGGTTGGCTACAACCGAGTCCATGGTTACTACATAGAAGTCAGCCGACTGCAATCGCAGCAAGTGCCTTTAAATTACCAGCGCCGTCAAACCCTTAAGAATATGGAGCGTTACATCACGCCTGAACTTAAGGAATACGAAGAAAAAGTGCTGTCGAGCCAAGGTAAGGCGCTCGCCCTTGAAAAACAACTTTGGGACGAATTGTTTGATTTAATACTCCCCAAGTTGCATGAGCTACAAGCCTTTGCCAGAGCCGCAGCCGAACTCGATGTGCTGAGTAACTTTGCCGAACGTGCCGAAACCTTAGGATATACCTGCCCAGAACTGAGTAGCGAAATTGGGGTAAAAATCGAAGCTGGCCGCCACCCTGTGGTCGAGCGAGTGAGCCAAACGCCTTTTATCGCCAACCCCGTCACCTTGCACAATCAACGCCGTATGTTGATTGTTACAGGTCCGAACATGGGCGGTAAATCAACCTATATGCGCCAAGTCGCCTTAATCACGCTAATGGCACACATTGGCTCTTTTGTGCCAGCAGATCGCGCCATCATTGGCCCTATCGATCGGATTTTTACCCGTATCGGCGCATCAGACGATCTCGCCTCTGGTCGTTCAACCTTTATGGTGGAAATGACAGAAACGGCAAATATTCTCCATAATGCGACCGCGCAAAGTTTAGTCTTGATGGATGAAATTGGCCGTGGCACATCAACCTACGATGGTCTGTCATTAGCTTGGTCTGCAGCTGAGTATTTAGCACAGCAGGTCGGCGCAATGACGCTCTTCGCTACCCATTATTTCGAGTTAACACAATTACCGGAACTCATGGCAGGGGTGTATAACGTGCACCTCGATGCGATTGAGCACGAAGATACCATCGCCTTTATGCACGCGGTGCAAGAAGGTGCGGCCAGTAAGAGTTATGGTTTACAAGTTGCGGCCCTTGCCGGGGTACCAGCTAGGGTGATTAAGGCGGCAAAACACAAATTACATCAGCTTGAGAGCCGCGATCATCAAGTTGAAGGCACAAAGGCACCGATTCAAACCCTGTTAGCCCTGCCTGAGCCGGTGGAGAATCCCGCAATAAGCAAGTTAAAAGCCATCAACCCAGATAATCTGACACCAAAACAGGCGCTGGATTTACTCTATGAACTTAAACGCTTGAGCTAAAACCATAGAGTGAAGAGATAGCGATAGCATAAACAAAAACGCCCTGAAAATTGGGCGTTTTTTATAGGTTGATAAAATGGTTTAAGGGTACGTTTCTAAACCTTAATTTCTAAGCATTAGTTTCTAAACCTTAGTTTCTAAATAGTGCCTCTACGGAGAGACCTTGAGCACCCAGCAAATCACGCAGGCGTTTTAGGGCTTCAACTTGAATTTGGCGTACGCGTTCACGGGTTAAGCCAATTTCAGCACCCACATCTTCAAGGGTTGAGGGTTCATAACCCAATAATCCAAAGCGACGCGCTAATACTTCTCTTTGCTTGGTATTGAGTTCATTGAGCCACTTCACCACTGAGTTAGAAATGTCTTCATCTTGAACTTTGTAGTCAGGGCCTACGTTGTCGTCATCGGCAAGCACATCGAGTAACGCCTTGTCGTTATCGCCACCTAAGGGGATATCGACAGAAGTGATTTTCTCGTTGAGCTTCAGCATACGGCTGACATCAACACTGGATACTTGCAGTTTTTCGGCAATTTCTTCTGCAGTAGGTTCATGGTCAAGTTTTTGCGCTAATTCCCGAGCCGTCCGTAAATACACGTTGAGTTCTTTCACAACATGGATTGGCAAGCGAATCGTGCGGGTTTGATTCATAATGGCACGTTCGATGGTTTGTCTGATCCACCAGGTTGCATAGGTTGAGAAACGGAAACCTCTTTCAGGGTCGAATTTTTCTACCGCACGGATCAAGCCAAGATTTCCCTCTTCGATTAAATCCAGCAGCGCAAGGCCACGGTTATTGTAACGACGGGCAATTTTGACCACGAGTCGCAAATTACTCTCGATCATACGATTACGGGATTTTTCGCAGCCTTTTAAGGCCTTACGGGAAAAGTAAACTTCTTCTTCTGCGCTAAGCAGTGGGGAAAACCCTATTTCACCTAAATAGAGCTGTGTGGCATCAAGATTTTTTTGCAGGTCATCTTGAACCTGTTGTTCGAGTCCTAATTCCTGAACTAAATCAGCGGCAATATCCTCTTTCTCGAGATCAAACTCTGCGGTATCTACGGAAAAATCTACTAGTTCTTCTGCGGCAGTGCTATTTATGCGGCTCATGATCGAATCTCCCAAACCTAATGTAAACTGCTTGAATTACTGCAATTTTTTATCCTCCATGCCAACAAGGCCCTAAACAATCATTGCTTAGGTAAATAGTTAAGTGGGTTAACAGACTGACCGTGGTAACGGATCTCAAAGCGAAGCATTACCTGATTCGTACCTGTACTGCCCATTTTTGCAACAGTCTGTCCGGCCAGGACATGTTGCTTTTCTTCGACTAAGATCTGATCTGCATGAGCATAGGCACTAAGATAATCGTCACTATGTTTAATAATCACTAAATTACCGTAACCCCTAAGAGCACTACCTGCGTATACCACCCGCCCATCTGCAGCGGCTTTGATGATATCTCCGCGTTTTCCTGCGATCTTAATTCCTTTATTTCCCTGCTCATTGGCAGAGTATGTCCCAATCAATTTACCTTTTACTGGCCATTGCCACTGACTGACACTGTCTGGCAGTGTTGACGTCGGTGTGACGATCGAATGGTTAATATTTTGTTGAGAGCTTGTTGCAGAATACGCAGACTTCGCTTTCTGATCAAGTGTTTTTTTCTGCTGTTCACTTGACAAGTTTTTCGCGGAGGAATTGTTGTTAGCTGATTGTTTTTCCGAAAAATCATCTTGATTTTGCCCGTTAGATGCCGAATTACTCCCACCTAAAGTTGTAGAACCTTTACCATTTTTCCTATGGTCATTCGTTAAATATAAAATCTGCCCAGGGTAGATGGTATACGATTTATCTAATTGATTAATTTTAGCAATTTCGGCGAAATCTTTACCCGCTGCCCAAGAGATCGAGTAAAGGGTGTCACCTTTCTTAACTTTATATGAATTAGATTTAATGTGGCCTTTGTTATGTTTGGAATAACTGTGGGAAAGACTTTCGACAGGTGCGGGGCGACTCGCCTGAAAGCTACAGCCTGCAAGCAACAACACTAAGCTGAGGTTTAAGAGTAAACCCGCATTCAACAATAAAAACTCCTCTTTAGGGCTATCTTACTGTTTTACCTAATCATTAAGGTCAAGTATTTAACGAAGTGACCTAAAGCTAAAAACTTAAGCGAATAACTTAAGCGAGCTCGCCATTGACCAAGGGAACAAACTTGACGGTTTCTATCACTTCGGAACTAAAACGGTCCGAGTGACGGGTAAAGCGCATCAATTGCTGCGTCTCCTCCCCCACAGGAATGATCAGCACGCCCCCTTCGGCTAACTGAGACAACAAAGCTTCGGGAACCTTAGCCGCTGCCGCAGTGACCATAATGCCATCAAAGGGACTGCGATTCGGCCAGCCCTGCCAGCCATCGCCATATTTAAATGACACATTATGCAGATCGAGTCGCTTTAATCTTTGCCTCGCTTGGATCTGTAAACCTTTAATACGCTCAATGGTGCACAATTCAGGCACTAATTGCGCGAGGATCGCCGCTTGGTAGCCAGAGCCCGTTCCTACCTCGAGCACCTTTTGCGGCTGATGTTGCAGCAGTAACTCTGTCATACGCGCCACGATATAAGGCTGAGAAATCGTTTGCCCTTGACCTATGGGCAAGGCGGTATTTTCGTAGGCTTTATGGGCCAGCGCATTATCAAGAAACAACTCGCGCGGGGTATGGGATATTGCCTTAAGAACGGCTGGATGGCGGATCCCCGCCTCCTGAAGCTTTTTAGCTAAATTCACCGCCGATGTTAAGGCAACTCGAGTCATATTTTATCTACCCAATCTTGCAATACCGATAATTGTCTATACGCGGTCAAGTCCACGGTTAAGGGAGTGATCGATACATAACCATGGGCAATCGCATGGAAATCCGTTCCTTCACTTGCATCTTGTTCAACACCCGGTGGGCCAAGCCAAAAAATCTCTTTCCCCGCAGGATCTTGCGTTCGCACTATGCCTTCGGCCTTATGCCGTGCACCCAAGCGCGTCACCCTGATCCCTTTAATCTCATCGAGCGGCAAATCGGGCACATTGATATTGAGGATCTGATCGCTCGCAATCGGGTGCGCTAACAGCCCCTGCACGATCCGCCGCGCATACACAGCCGCAGAGTGATAATGCTTTAATGCCTTACCATTAAGCGAAATCGCAACGGCGGGGAAACCTAAAAAACGCCCCTCCATCGCCGCCGCTACTGTGCCCGAATATAAAGTGTCATCACCCATATTCGCGCCAGCATTAATGCCCGATACCACCATATCCGGTTCACCATCACAAAGCTCACGTATGGCTAAGTGAACGCAATCCGTGGGTGTACCGTGAACCGAAATATAACCATTATCTAACCTATTAATTCTTAATGGGTTAGTCAAGGTTAAAGAGTTACTTGCGCCGGAACAATTACGATCGGGCGCGACCGTCATAACAGTGGCGATTTCGGCGAGCGCCTCGGTTAAGGCTTTGATCCCTGGCGCATTCACACCATCATCATTACTGACTAGGATGCGGATCATAAAGCTGACTCGCCCTTATCGGTTGTAATGGCCTCTGCTGAATCGGTTTCTGATGCTGTGTTTGTTTCAGCTGCATTCGTATCAGATGAGACTGTCGCTTGCCATTGCAGCTCTTTCACATCTTGATAATCAACTAGCTCTCTTAACAGTGATGTCGCAAAGCTGCCCGCAGGTAAGATAAATTCGAGCACTAATCCATCCGTGGTTTGCTCATATTTAAGGCCTTGAGGTTCAAGCAGCAATGGGCGACGCTCCTGCTCAAGCCCCGCGTGCTCAAGGCCGTAGCAATCTTCGCTCAGCTCTGCCATGGCGAGGGTTTCAACCTCGGCGGCTTCGCCCTGCGGCAGCATTTTCCCGCGGCCCCAGAGTGGCGCAGAAAGCTGAATATCCTTTTCAATTAATCGCTTTAATACCACTAAGTCCCATTCTGGCGTGGCGAAAAAGCTCTTACTACCCGCCA
Organism: Shewanella sp.; assembly: GCF_047975355.1. Lineage (GTDB taxonomy): Bacteria > Pseudomonadota > Gammaproteobacteria > Enterobacterales > Shewanellaceae > Shewanella. The sequence goes on from NZ_JBKEDJ010000041.1 coordinate 13,730, forward strand.
GCATCACGCAATCCCCCGCTAAGGGTTTAGTGCCATGATTCGCCAAACGATAGGAAACAACGGTATTGAACAGATTGGAGCGCACCGCAGACAGATACATGCTGCGCTTATTACGGTCTTTCACCTTTTTGCCCGCCAGCATTTGCCGTCCCATCACGAGGTTTTTACCATCGTGGCCGAAACGCTGCTCACCAAAATAGTTAGGCACACCAATTTGGCTAACTTTTTCGATGCGGCTGATAATGTCTTCCACGTTTGTGACATTGCGCAGGGTAAGAATAAAACGGTTGCCCAAGAGCGCGCCAATACGCAGTTTTTTGCTGTGGCGACTACTGGATAAAATGGTTAAGCGCTCGCTGTTAAGCTCGCTCCACGCCGGGGTTTCTTTACCTGGGATACGAATGCCAAACCACTGTTCTGTGATGGCATTTTTATCTTTTTGTCCGGCATAGGTCACTTCTTTGGGATGAACCTTAGCGAACTTCGCCAGCATTTCAGCCACTTGCACCGTATTCAGCCCATCCTTACGAATGTGGACTAAATGATGCTCGCCCTCGCCCGACGGGCTAAAAGGCAAAATCTCTTTCACGATAAAGTCGCTGTTAACGGTTCTTAAATCTGCGGTGCCCGTCGGTTTGCCGTACAGGTAATGTAGTTCGCTCATGGGTCTTTCTTATCTCTTAAAGTTTCAGGCTATTGGCGGCTGAGTAATACAACGGCTTCGACCGCAATGCCTTCTTTACGGCCGGTAAACCCGAGTTTTTCGGTGGTGGTGGCCTTAACGTTGATATCGGCAATGTCAGCATTAAGATCGGCTGCCAACACGTGGCGCATATCCTCGATATGCGGCGCCATCTTAGGCGCCTGGGCAATAATTGTGACATCCAGATTACCCAGCTCAAATCCCTTCGCCCGCGCTAACGCATAACAATGGCGCAGCAAGACGCGACTATCGGCGCCCTTATAGGCAGCATCGGTATCGGGGAAATGTTTACCAATATCCCCAAGGGCCATCGCCCCTAAAACGGCATCGGAAATGGCATGCAGCACCACATCACCATCGGAATGAGCCACCAGCCCGGTTTCGTAGGGGACTTCGACCCCACATAAAATTAACGGACGCGCTTCACCAAATTTATGGACATCAAAACCATGGCCGATTCGGATTTTCATTACTTAATTCCTAACGTATTTAATAAATTGCGCAATTCAATCAGCTTGCCTTCAAGCATTCGCGCGCAGTAAAAAAAGCTCTGTCAACTCCAAATCATCGGGATGGGTGACTTTAATGTTATCCGCCCGCCCCGCGACCAAACCAGGGGAAATGCCCGCCCACTCCATCGCCGAGGCTTCATCGGTCACAACGGCGCCTGCGGCAAGCGCGGCTTTTAAATGTATTCGTAATAACGAAGTTGGGAACAGCTGCGGCGTTAAGGCATGCCAGAGATTATCACGGCAAACAGTCGAGCTAATTTCCCCTAAGCTATTGGCACGCTTCATGGTATCACGAACAGGCATTGCCAAAATCGCGCCTTGGGGAAATTGCACCCGCGATGCCAGCAATTTATCTATGTCTTGCGCCGTCAGGCAGGGCCTGGCCGCATCGTGAACTAAAGCCCAACCATAATCAGGCGCCTTATCGAGCGCCGCCAGCACAGAGTCGGCGCGCTCAGAGCCGCCAATCACAGTCACCAGCTTGGGATGCTTGCCCTGTGGCAAAGCGGCAAACTCAGTATCCTCAGGATGCAGCGCCACAATCACTTGGTTAATTTGCGGATGGGACAATAACTTGTCCAAGGTATGCGCCAGAATGCTTTGCCCCAACAAGGTTAAATATTGCTTGGGTTTACCTGCGCCCATGCGGCTACCAATCCCCGCTGCGGGCACAATCGCCACCACATTAGGTGAGAAAAGATCAATCTGGGCTGCGACTTGCGTTTCGACCAACGGTATGGCCTCTAATACTGTATCCATAGGCGCTCCGTTACTGCGAGGGACTCGATACTGCACGGTCACCGCCTACCACGCGATAGAAGGTCTCACCTTCTTTCACCATGCCTAGTTCATTACGTGCCCGCTCTTCAATCGCTTCGGTACCGCTCTTAAGATCGATAATTTCTTCTTTAAGCACTTGATTACGCTCATTGAGTTTTGCATTACTTTCTTGTTGAGCCGCGATCTGTTTTTGCAGAACAAAGTATTCGGGCAGGCTGTTATCGCCCGACCACAGCCGATATTGCAGCAAACCGAGAAGCACTATGAGTGCAATGACAAAGAATTTCATGGAGGAATTAGCGTCAGTATCTTGAATTAAAAAAATATACTGCAGATAGTACAACAAAAAAGGCCACCAAGTGGTGGCCTTTTTACATCAGACGACTAAATTACGCCTGACCTTTGATTTCTTTCAAACCGCGGTATGGCGCTTTTTCACCTAATTGCTCTTCGATACGCAGCAATTGGTTGTATTTAGCAACACGGTCAGAACGGCACAGTGAACCCGTCTTGATTTGGCCAGCCGCAGTACCTACCGCTAAATCGGCGATAGTGGCGTCTTCAGTTTCACCGCTACGGTGTGAAATCACCGCAGTGTAACCCGCCGCTTTTGCCATACGGATAGCCGCTAAGGTTTCTGTTAATGAACCGATTTGGTTGAACTTGATCAGGATTGAGTTAGCGATGCCGTTCTCAATACCACGGGTTAAGATCTTAGTGTTAGTGACGAATAAATCGTCGCCCACTAATTGGATCTTGTCACCCATGATCTTAGTTTGGTATGCCCAGCCATCCCAATCTGACTCGTCCAGACCATCTTCAATAGATACGATTGGATATTGCTCAGTCAGTGACTTCAGGAAGTCAGAGAAGCCGTTTGAATCGAATACTTTGCCTTCGCCAGACAGGTCATATTTGCCGTCTTTGTAGAACTCAGAAGCAGCGCAGTCTAATGCCAGAGTCACGTCGGTACCCAGCTTGTAACCCGCTAATTCAACTGCTTCTTTGATTACCGCTAATGCATCAGCGTTTGAAGACAGGTTAGGTGCGAAACCACCTTCGTCACCTACAGAAGTGCTTAAGCCTTTACCGTGCAGAACTTTCTTCAGCGTGTGGAAAATCTCAGCGCCCATACGTAAAGCTTCGCGGAAGTTTTTCGCGCCAACAGGTTGCACCATGAATTCTTGGATATCAACGTTGTTATCAGCGTGCTCGCCACCGTTGAGGATGTTCATCATAGGCACTGGCATAGCGTATTGGCCTGGAGTGCCGTTTAGTTCCGCAATGTGAGCGTATAAAGGCATGCCTTTGAATGCTGCAGCCGCTTTAGCCGCTGCTAAAGACACAGCTAGAATCGCGTTAGCGCCTAACTTGTCTTTGTTTTCAGTGCCGTCTAAGTCGATCATGATTTGATCAAGCTCAGCTTGTGCAGTCGCATCTTTACCGATTAACGCTGCACGGATAGGGCCGTTTACGTTAGCCACAGCAGTTAATACACCTTTACCTAAATAACGGCTCTTGTCGCCATCACGCAGTTCCAGCGCTTCGCGGCTACCGGTAGATGCACCAGATGGCGCAGCCGCCATACCGATAAAACCACCTTCTAAATGCACTTCGGCTTCAACTGTTGGGTTCCCACGAGAATCCATAATCTCGCGACCAATCACGTTAATAATCTTAGCCATATTACCCTCGATTTAAGTTTAAAAGAGAAAAGAAAAAACCAATACCAATGGGAATTAACAGATGTAGAGTACGACCAAAATCTTTATATTCCGTTTACCATTTCCGTCTTTACGCATGTCGTTTATACACATGGGTATGAGTTTTGACTCATGATTACGCGGCCTGAGTGTAACAAAAGGCCGGGCCTACTGTCGCGGGTCCGGCCTTAAAATTTATTTCTTCAGATCACGTTTTTGATGTGCACTTGCGGCAGCAACGAAACCTTCGAACAATGGATGACCATCGCGTGGGGTCGAAGTGAATTCTGGGTGGAATTGACCCGCAACAAACCAAGGGTGATCTTTCAGCTCGATCATCTCAACCAGTTTACGGTCAGAAGATAAACCACTAAATACCAGACCCGCTTGTTCTAAACGTTCTCTGTACTTGTTGTTCACCTCATAACGGTGACGGTGACGCTCAACACAGCTGTTACCTTTATATGCTTGAGCGGCTTTTGAACCTTCAAGCAGGTGACATAACTGTGCACCTAAACGCATAGTGCCACCTAAGTCAGAGGCCTCATGGCGTTGTTCAACGTTACCTTCTTCGTCAACCCATTCGGTGATTAAACCAACCACAGGGAATGGCGTTTCTTTATTGAATTCGGTTGAATGCGCATCAGTCATGCCTGCAACGTTACGGGCAAATTCAATCAGCGCCACTTGCATACCTAAACAGATACCAAAATAGGGCAGATTGTTTTCACGGGCAAATTTAGCCGCCTGAATCTTACCTTCCACACCGCGCTCACCGAAGCCACCTGGAACTAAGATACCGTCTAAACCTTGCAGAACTTCATCGCCTTTCGCTTCTACGGTTTGTGAATCGATATACTTGATAGTCACAGATACGCGATTTTTAAGGCCAGCGTGCTTTAATGCTTCGTTAACTGACTTATAGGCGTCTGGCAGTTCGATGTATTTACCTACCATACCAATCACAACTTCGCCGTTTGGATTGGCTTCTTGGTAAATTACGTTTTCCCACTCAGACAAGTCGGCTTCGCGGCATTCTAAGCCAAAACGCTTAACCACTAAGTCATCTAAACCCTGTGAGCGCAGCAGCGCTGGGATCTTGTAGATGCTGTCGACGTCTTTTAATGAAATAACCGCACGTTCTTCAACGTTACAGAATAACGAAATCTTCGCACGCTCGTTGGCAGGAATCGCGCGGTCGCCACGGCAGATCAACACATCTGGTGCAATACCGATAGAACGCAATTCTTTGACTGAATGTTGAGTCGGTTTCGTTTTCACTTCACCCGCAGCACCTAGGAATGGCACTAAGGTTAAATGCATAAACAGAGTACGATCGCGGCCCAGTTCAACGCCTAATTGGCGGATAGACTCAAGGAATGGCAGTGATTCGATATCACCAACAGTACCGCCGATTTCAACGATAGCCACATCGTGACCTTCACCACCAGCAATCACTTTTTCTTTGATCGCGTTAGTGATGTGTGGGATCACCTGAATCGTCGCACCTAAGTAATCACCACGACGCTCTTTACGTAATACTTCCTCGTAAATACGGCCTGTGGTGAAGTTATTGCGACGGTTCATCTTAGTGCGGATGAAACGCTCATAGTGGCCTAGGTCAAGGTCTGTTTCTGCGCCGTCCTCAGTCACAAACACTTCACCATGTTGCGTTGGGCTCATGGTACCTGGATCAACGTTAATGTATGGGTCCAGTTTCATGATGGTTACATTGAGACCACGGGCCTCTAAAATCGCGGCTAATGAAGCGGCTGCAATGCCTTTACCTAGTGATGAAACCACACCACCAGTAACGAAGATATACCTTGTAGTCATGCTGAACCTGAGAAAATGAGTTTGAAAATACGTGCTTGTAAGAAAGCACTAGGACGGGGCAGTAGTATACCAAAGGTGTTGCCATTCGACAAACACCAATCCGGATAATTTGCCCTTTATCTTGGCTCACCCTGTTTAACCTTATCCCAGTAGGCATCTAACTCTTCTAAGCTATGTTCTTCTAATGCTTTATTATTTTGTCTTGCAAATGCCTCAACACCTTTAAAACGGCGTTCAAATTTAACATTGGCTTGGCGTAGCGCTTGTTCTGGGTCCACCTTTAAATGACGCGCCAAATTCACCACTGCAAATAATAAGTCGCCCATTTCGGCCTGCACTTTGGCTTGGTCAAGCGTTGGCTGATTCACCTCCGCCAGCACTTCATCAATTTCTTCATGGATTTTTGCAACAACGGGCTCAAGCTCAGGCCAATCGAACCCAACACGCGCGACCCGCTGCTGAATTTTGATTGAACGGGATAACGCTGGCTGCGCGCGCGGAATATCATCAAGCACAGACACCTCGCTTGGAGAAGTCACCCCAGCCGCCAGAGACTTTTGCTCACGCTCGGCCGCTTTTATCGCTTCCCAATTGGCTTTCATTTGCTGACTACTAGCATCGGCCTCAAACATGGCTTCACCAAACACATGGGGATGACGGCGGGTCAGTTTGTCGGTGATTTTATTGACAACTGTGCTGAAATCGAACCTGCCCTGCTCTTTCCCCAACTGGCAATAAAACACCACTTGAAATAATAAATCCCCCAGCTCATCGGGCAGTTCGTCTAGGGCTAAACGTTCAATCGTGTCGGCCACCTCATAGGCCTCTTCGAGGGTAAAAGGCACTATGGTTTGAAAGGTCTGCGCCTTATCCCAAGGACAACCCGTTTGCTGATCGCGCAGCTTCTCCATTATCTTCAGTAGCGGCGCAACATCGGTTGCAGAAAGTGCTGTTGAGGGAAGCTCGTTTGATGGCACTTTTGAATAAAGTTCTTTTGTGGATAGCTCTGTTGCTGAAAGCTCAGTAGTGGAAGAAGGCGTGGTATGGGAAGTCATGCTGATATCCTTTCAAGATAAGGTCGACACAAGCCAATGCGCAGGATGAGTAAACAGGAGTACACTCAAGCAGATTCCTGTTGCAACAAAGGCCGATAACACAACCATGATAAAGTAGCCGAGCCCTAAGTGCTATTTGGGGCTCAGATAACTAACTAGTTGGGAGGTTATGCTCCCAAACGAGTTAAAAAGTTGTCGATGGAGAATAGCGAACGGACTTTCTGATCTAGACATTTTCATCGTTACACTACGTGTGATGTAACCCACGACTACCCAACAAAAGCTGATTAAGTATAAGTCGTATTCAAATCATAAGGTTGTTGAATGATTTTAATCCTAAACTGACCAGTTAGAGTGAGGGCTTTAACTCGAAAATGTCCGCAAACTGACAAGTTTGTGCGCCCTTCCCTTTTGATTTCCCAGTCAAGAGCTAAAGTAATTAATCCAAGTTGACAAATTACTTCACATAGTAATCGAAGAAAAATATTTTCTGTCTTCAATCAGGATGTGCAATGAAACGACCTCGTACATGAAAAAATGCACTAGTTCACTGCCTCTCAACTCATCATCCTGATAACGCTTAAATAATTCCTTTGACTCGTTAACCAAATGTCTATGCAGCAGCTGATGATGTTGGTATTCCGCATAATCACTCATCTGGAAAATCAACTCTTCATCCCTAAAATGTTGCTCTACATCAGAAATCAATGAGACAACTAATGAAGAAATTTGTGATTTTGGACTGTTCTCTAGTACCGCTTGATACAGCGCATTCGCATGTTCGAAGAGTGCCCGATGCTGAGAATCAATCAAAGTGTTACCCGATTCATAAGCGCTGCGCCAAACCAGTTGAACCAAGTTTGTCTTAGAGAGTCCTTTTTGCACTTCATTTTTGGGGAAATATTCGCTTTTAACACAATTTCGACCCGATGCTTTAGCGCGATATAGCGCTTTATCTGCACGTTCTAGCCATGAATCCCAAGAGTCCGTAGGGTAGCAGGTAGAAAAACCCGCACTCGTTGTAATCCGCAAACCATGGTTAAATTCATGATTTTCTACAGCCACTCGAATCCGTTCAGCCAAAGAAGTTGCATGGGTAAATCCACTGTTAGGCAAAAGCACCACAAACTCCTCGCCACCCCAGCGAGCTAGAATATCGGTTGTGCGAATGCAATTTTTTACAACTGCACAGAATTCTTTCAGAATTAAATCACCAATGACATGGCCAAACTTGTCATTAATTTGTTTAAAATTATCCAAGTCCAGCATTATTAATGAAATCGGATGGCCATAACGTTCAAATTTCGCAATTTCGAGCAAAGCCTCTTCTTCTAATCGAACACGATTCCAAATGCCTGTCAGTCGATCGGTCATTGCGATCATCCTAATGCGATAATCGGCACGCTCTTTATTCATCACCAAGAAACCATTTGTCATCAGAATAAGTGTGATAAACACACCTAGAAACGTTACCACTTGGTTGGGGGTTTGATGCAACATGCTTGTAATAGCGTCAGGATTGGATATTACACTTGCAACTCGGAGGGCTAATACAATAATTGTGACCAATAATCCGGTCGCCATTAAATATTTACCTCTGCCAACGACCTTGTGTTGGCGGTTGAGCAAAGAGAATAAAATATAAAGGCTTTGAGTAGCAAAAATCACTCCACTCACGATGATCCGCGCACTAATGCTATCCATGAGAAAAAAGAAAATCACACCTAAAATCAGCGGAGGAGCGAAGAACCATATGATAGATAATCGACGTTCCTGAAAAGCAACAATTGCAGCAAGAAAAAATGAGTAACTAGCGGAAAGAACGATGTTAGCCAGTAATACCGATATCAAAACTGGTATTTGATCTCTAAAAAAAAATAAAATGTATGTCAGCGTTTGTAAAAATAATCCAACAGTCCATAGCAATAACTCCCTATCTTCTTTTGCACGTGTAACCCAGCCAACGGATAGGGCCAGCGTCCCACTAACAGTAATGATCATTAAAAAAACAGTAGGGATATGAATGGTCATAAGGTCTTCTATAATTTCGTTTGTTTGATCCAACTATTTACTCAAACTCATTCAACAATTGGAGTATCCATTACATTTTAATAACTTAATACGACCACTCGTCGCACATACCTCCAGTGCTAGTTGTGTGGCTTACAGCTAACTCCCGTATCAAAAATTCAGCGAAGTGTGATTTAAGATTTTGAATAACTGAACAGCTCTATATAGTCCATCAATGGGACGAAATTAAAGCGATTCTAGCCCTATAACTCCTGTTTTATCGGCTTATGCATGGTAAGTTTACAGATATAAGGAATATTAATGAATACCCCAAATACCTACTTGGCACGAGCTCAAGCGATACTGACAACCCCCATCACTATGGATACAATCCGTGAATTTAATTCCATAGCAAAAGCTGCGAAAGGTGAGGAAGCTTTGATGATTAACGATCTCTTTGAAGCCCTTTTCGTTGCGATGTCTGGCACCGATGAAGAGCTATTTAAGCATTAAGCAGGCCCTAGCCTTAAGGTTGCTGTGAGATCAGGTCTGAGCTAGTAAAAGCTTTTAAGTGTGGAACAAATAAGTCATTTGACGATACTAACCTTCCCTCTTTCTCCTTCAATCCCCAAAATACAAAAAAGCGGTAGCGCTTTATGCCCTACCGCTTTTTTACAACTCATAATCACAGAGTAGAAAGTTACAATCTGCGCGCTTCTATCACGCTATCGACTTGGGAGAGCTTAGATAATACCCGCGATAAGCCATCGAGGTTGTATAACTCTAATTCCAGTTCGATGGCCGCCGTTTGATTCTTAATATCCGATGAAGAGCTCATGGCAAGCACATTCGATTTTTCGGCGGCGAGTACCGAGGTGAGATCCCGCAATAATCCGCTGCGATCATGGGCCAAGACTCGCAAACGCATGCGATAACCGCCGGAGTAATTCTCGCCCCAAACTACATCAACGCCACGCTCTGGGTGAACGCGCATCAACTCTTTAACCTGCTCACAGTCGGAGCGATGTACCGAAATGCCACGTCCTTTGGTAATAAAACCTAAAATCTCGTCACCAGGTACGGGCTGGCAGCAACGGGCGATATGGCTGAGTAAATTCCCCACACCATTCACCTCCACCTGCCCACGGCTGTTAGTGCCAGATTTCGGATGACTCTTTTTAACTAATTCTTCAACCGCATCTTCTTCGCTGACTTCATCGAGGCGCAACTTACTTTGAATATGGTTAACGACCTGATGTAACCGCACATCACCACCGCCGATAGCGGCAAGCAAGTCGTCCATGCTCGCCATATTAAAGCGCTCAACGGCAATGGCGGCATCTTTGATTTTAAGGCTGACTCTCGCCAGCTCGGCTTCGAGCATCTCTTTACCAGCGATAATGTTTTTATCGCGATCTTGCTGCTTAAACCAATGCTGAATTTTCGAGCGCGCCCGCGATGTGCGGATATATCCTAAGTTTGGATTGAGCCAATCGCGCTTAGGATTCGGATGCTTCGAAGTGATGATCTCGATGCGCTCGCCCGTTTCAACCTGATAGGTAAACGGCACAATGCGGCCATCGACCTTGGCACCGATACACTTATGGCCAACCTGCGAGTGGATATAGTAGGCAAAGTCGAGCACGGTTGAGCCGAGCGGCAAGTCAACGACCTCACCGCTTGGGGTGAACACATAGACTCGGTCTTCAAACACTTGGCTGCGGACTTCTTCAACCAAGTTGCCGCTTTCGACCACGTCCTCCTGCCATTGCAGAATTTTACGCAGCCAATTGATTTTTTCTTCGTAGCCGCTCTGTTTGCCGGAGTGATTACCCTCTTTGTATTTCCAATGCGCGGCAACCCCAAGTTCAGCATCTTCATGCATATCTTGGGTACGAATTTGAATTTCAACGGTTTTACCTTCCGGCCCCACCACCACGGTATGGATGGATTGATAACCGTTAGGTTTAGGGTTGGCCACATAGTCGTCGAACTCGCGCGGAATATGGTGCCAAAGTGTATGCACTACCCCTAAGGCGCCGTAACAGTCCTGCAAACGCTCGGTGACAATCCGCACGGCGCGCACGTCAAACAACTCATCAAACTTGAGGTGTTTGCCCTTCATCTTGCGCCAAATACTGTAGATATGTTTTGGGCGACCATACACTTTCGCGCGGATATGATCCTCATCGAGGCGTTGCTGCAACTGCTCAACAAATTTTTCGATATAGACTTCGCGATCTAACCGCTTACCGTCTAACTGTTTCGCAATGTCCTTGTAGGTATCTGGATGCAGATATCGGAAGGAAATATCTTCTAATTCCCACTTTAACTGACCAATCCCCAAACGGTTAGCGAGCGGCGCATAGATGTCGGCAATTTCGCGGGCCAGCAAGACGCGGGTTTCTTCATCGGCATTTTTCACGGCGCGCAGCAAACAGACACGCTCGGCAAGCTTAATCACCACGGCGCGCACGTCTTCGACCATCGCCAGCAACATGCGGCGGATATTGTCGATTTGCGGCTCGGTTGAGCGGCTATTGGGATTGATTTTTAACGCGCCAATGGCATCCATGGTCACGACGCTGGCGACTAAACGCGCGAGGGACTCGCCAAACTTTTCTTTGATCGCCTCTTCGTTTAATAAGCCCGCATCAAACACCACAAACAGGATAGCCGCTTGCAGCGTCTCGATATCCATATTCAATGGCGCGAGGATTTCGATCATCTCGCGGGCACGTTCGAGCAGTTCTCTTTTCGCGGCAGGACTCTTAGCGGGTAAGGCATCGACCTGCTCAATCAGGGCGAGTATGGTTTGCGCTTCATCGGCATGACTGACATAGCGAGCCACCCAATCTTCAAGATGAAAATCGGGATCATTAAAGTGCGCTTCGCGAACAGAGACCATCTTAATTTATTTCCTTATTCGTGCTCAGAGAAAAGTGGCACCACCTCGGCACTCCTATCTTCAGCATTGGCACGTACTTGTCAAACCCAACGAGACGAAACTTCACATTTTTTACGTTATTCAAACGCTTTGCTTACTTTACATTCGAATAAAGTGGCAAATGATGGAACCTTGTCCAAGCGATGCACCTTATTTTGTAAGCTCAAACAAGGCCATGGCTTCGATATGATGTGTCTGCGGGAACATATCGATTAAACCTAACTTTTGTAACTTGTAACCACGCTCGAGCAACACCGCACTGTCGCGGGCCAAGCTCGCCGGATTACAAGAGACATACACCACTTGGCGGGGCTTCATCTTTTTAAGCCATTGCAAACTCTCGAACGCCCCCGCGCGCGCGGGATCGAGTAGCAATTTGTCAATCTTACCCATCCAAGGCTCACAGGATAAATCGGCACTTAGGTCGCCGTGGTAAAAGGTTAAATTGCTTAAACCATTTGCCGCCGCGTTTTCACGGGCTTGAGTGACCATTTCTGGCACTCCTTCAACCCCAATCACTTCGGCGCCCATTTTGGCTAAGGGCAAACTGAAGTTACCCATACCGCAGAAGAGATCGAGAATGCGCTCACCCGGCTGCGGCGCTAACCAGTCTAACGCCTGCGCCACCATGGCCTTGTTAATCTGCGCATTCACTTGCACAAAGTTGCCAGGGGTAAAGGTGAGACTCACAGGCTTTGCATCGGCTTTATCATCGAGCAACTGGTAGACGGGCAATAGCAGAGTGCCATTCACGCCATGAAACTCGCCGTTGTTGTCTTGCAAACAAATATGGATTTGATGCTGCTCGGCAAACTGTGCAAGCTTTGCCATGTCCTTATCGTTTAAGGATTTAGTGATCCGAATCACCGCAAAATGGCCGTTGTCGGCGTCAATTAACTCTAAATGCCCAAGGCTCGATTTGGCCGAGAGTTGGTTAAGCAGCTTGGCAAATGGGGCAATTAAATCGGATAAAGGTTTAGCTAAGACTAAACAGGCGTTGATGGGCACGACTTGGCTGCTGCTCGATGCGCGAAATCCTAAGCTCAACTGTTTGGTATTTTTATCGAATAGGGTCGCAAGGCGGGCGCGGCGACGATAGTGCCAGCCTTCGTCCGTCAATGCAGGCACAGAGCTACCTTCGGCGCCGGCAAATTTGGCCATAATATCAACCAATGCAGCCGACTTATGCTCGCGCTGCCCAGTTAATGACATATGTTGTAAATCACAGCCACCACAGCTCTGATAATGAGGGCATAAAGGCGATACTCGCTCTGCGCTTGGCGTCTCAACTTTAATGAGCTTAGCTCGGGCATAGTTTTTCTTTTGTTCGGTCAGCTGCGCCTGTACGGTTTCATTTGGCAAGGCGCCGGGGATAAATACGACTTTTCCCTGATGTTGTGCTATACCTGCCCCTAGATGATCGAGCTGATACACACTAAAGGACTGCTTCGCGGACAATTGCTTGGAACTATTTGGTTTTGCTTTAAAAAATTGTGCCATTTCGGCCTCTAAATCAATAAAAAACTGGTAAAGACCGCCCTTTTTCTGGCAGTCTTATAAAATCATATCGTCCCTAGAATTTAGGAAACTGCGCTGCGGCTATGAACCCTGTCAACAACATGACCAAATACAGCTTACGTTCCTGGGTTCTGGTACTAGCGCTTGCGCCGACGATCTTAGTCGGTATTCTGCTGGGCAGCTACTTTACCATAAATCGCTTTTATGAACTCGAAGATACGCTGATTGAACAGGGCAGCAATATTATCGAGCCATTGGCAATTGCCAGCGAAGTCGGACTCGTGGGTAATGACAGGGAAGCGACGAAACGACTCCTTGCCGCCGCCCAACTCAATAAATCCACACTCGTTAAATCCATTGCCATTTTTGACATTCAGAATCAACTGTTTGTCACATCGCATTACCACAAAGACTTCGAGATCATGCGCTATAAAGAGGCGCTAACCAATCTGCACAAAACCGAAATCGAACATGTGGGCGATAGCCTTATCTTACGAACGCCGATTTTTGCAACCGCGCCACCTGCGGCTGGCGAGCCCGTCAATTTTGATATCCAAACCGATAATGGCGAGTTACTCGGCTATATCTCGGTGATTATCAATAAGGAGCGGGCACTCCTCGAACAGCACAGGGCCGCCGTGGCTGCCTTTATTATCGTCTTGATTGGGGTGCAATTAAACCTGTTGTTTACCTTTCGTCTGGTAAAAAATGTCACCCAGCCTATTACCGAAATGGTGCGGGTGGTCGCCAAGATCCGCGAGGGTAAGCTCGATGCTAGGCTAGAGGGTAATCTTATCGGTGAGCTGGATTTACTGAAACGCGGCATTAACGCCATGGCGGGCTCGCTATCGGAATATCACGATGAGATGCAGCAAAATATCGATCAGGCGACCTCTGATCTGCGAGAAACCTTAGAGCAGATTGAGATCCAAAACGTCGAACTCGATTTAGCCAAAAAACGCGCGCTGGAGGCCAGTCGTATTAAGTCTGAGTTCTTGGCTAACATGTCCCACGAGCTGCGCACACCATTAAATGGGGTGATAGGGTTTGCCCGCCAATTGGTAAAAACCCCATTGCACTCGAGCCAAGTCGATTACATTAATACCATCGAGCGCAGCGCGACTAACCTGTTAGCAATTATCAACGATATTCTCGACTTCTCTAAACTCGAAGCCGGTAAAATGGTGTTAGAAAATATGCCATTCGGCTTAAGAGAAACCTTAGGTGAGACGATTACTTTAATCTCCGGCAGTGCCCAGGCTAAAGGGCTGGAGTTAGTTGTCGATATTGCGCCAAACGTCCCCGACAATGTTAACGGCGATGCTATGCGCGTTTGCCAAATTATCAATAACTTAGTGGGAAATGCCATCAAGTTTACCGATTCAGGCAGCGTGTTAGTCAAATTAGAGTTACAAAACCAGACCGATGAGCAAGTGATGTTGCGCTGTGATGTTATCGATACTGGGATTGGGATTGACGACAGTCAGCAAGACTTCCTCTTCCAAGCCTTTGGTCAAGCGGACTCCTCGATTTCTCGCCGCTTTGGGGGCACAGGACTGGGGCTGGTCATCACTAAGCGCCTCATTAATCAAATGGGCGGCCAAATAGGCTTTACCTCGGCGGTGGATAAGGGTTCTAACTTCTGGTTTACCCTGCCCTTAGGTTTAGGGCAATTCCAAATTGGCGACTCGCTACCACTGGAAAAACTCAAAGATAAGACAGTATTGTTTTATGAGCCTAGAGTACTCACCCATTCAGTGATTAGTCGTCAGTTAAAGCAATGGGATACTAAGGTCACTCACCATCAACACATTCCGAGTTTGCTGACGACCCTCTCGACCACTGAGCATCAATTCGATTATGTGTTATTGAGTTGCCATGGGTTTAGCAATCCCAATCAATTAGTCAGCACCTTAAACCAAGCCAAGGCCAAGACGGATTGCTTAATCGTGCTGTTCGATTGCCAAGAGCAGGAAGTGTTAAGCCAGTTTATTCGCCCCAATGCCGATGTGGTGCTGTCGCTCCCCGTGAGCGAGCACCAACTGGCGCGTAATATGCTTTATCCACCAATGGAATATGACATTTTACCGCCTGCAAGCATTACAGTCCCCGCCGCACGTCAGTCACTTACCGTATTAGCGGTGGATGACAACTTTGCCAATTTAAAACTGATTGATACCCTACTTAGCGAGTTAGTGACTACCGTCATCGCCGTTAACAGCGGTGAAGAAGCCGTGAAGCAGGCCAAGAGCCGCACCTTTGATCTTATCTTTATGGATATTCAGATGCCGGGCACCGACGGCATCAGTGCCACTAAGCAAATTCGCCAAGGGTCGATGAACCGCAACACGCCGATTATTGCCGTGACAGCACATGCGATCGCCGAGGAGCGTGAGCTGATTTTAGGCTGTGGCATGGATGGTTACTTGCCTAAGCCCATCGATGAAGCCGCACTGAAAGCGGAGATAAATCGCTGGATCACCCGGCCCAAGTTTACCCACTTCGATTTACACACCCTCAACTGGGATCTGTGCTTAACACAAGCCAACCACAAGTCGGATTTGGCGTTAGATATGTTGCGCATGTTATTGGATTCGCTGCCTCAGACTGTCTCGGCGATAGAGATGGCGCTGAGTCAGAACGATCAAGCGACTATGCTCAGCACAATCCATAAGCTCCATGGTGCCAGTTGCTATTGCGGAGTGCCGACCACACAACGATTATGCCAAGAGATTGAATCGGCATTGAAACATGATGCCCGTGTCGAAGATCTCGAACCGGAAATACTAGAGTTACTTGATGAGCTAACTAAGGTAGAATCGGCGGCAAAACAAGTGCTATCACAGCTATCAGCGGGAATAACAGATGACCAAAAAAACGGGCTTCTTTAAGCGTTTAAAGGCGCTAGAACTACCACAGAAAAAACTCTTTGCCATTGCCCTTTGCCAACGAATGTTACCTAACTATCAATTGTTTTCAGAGGTTTGTGAGTTTGGCGATCCTGCGGTATTAAGCACTGTTCTTGATCTTCTTTGGCAATCCCAGTACGACAACAAGCTGAAATTCAACATTGACGTACATCTACAGCGCTTAGAAGATAACACCCCAGAACCCGCCGATTTTGATAGCTATGGCGTATACCCGGCGATGGATGCCGTGGTCGCCCTCTCGACGTTACTTGGTGCGATTCAAACCAACCTTGAAGAAGATATCACCAATATCAGCAAGCTATCCTCAAGCACAGTGGCAAACTACATTGAGACCATCAGTGATGTGGATTTGACCGATGATGCCTTAGATGACTATGTCTTTGCCCATGAAGTGATGGAAGAAGAGCGCGCACTACAAAATACCCTGCTGGAAATCATCGAAGAAAATCCTAAGATCACCGCCGAGTTAGTGAAAGGTTTACGCAAAGAGATTATCGAAGCGGGTGTATCGAATATCGGCATTAGCGTCGCATAAGTTGTTCATGCTACCTAAGAGTGGTTCACTATTAGGTAGCATCATTATTACGTAATTGCACCTCAGGAATAGGATTAAGCCAAGCATCCATTCAATATGAAAAAACTCGTTTACCAAGGATTTATTTTAACTAATAGCGAAGGTCGCACCGACAGCTGGAAACTCACCATAGGTCAGCAAAGCCGTATTGGTTCTCTGTTTGAACTGCGCCGTTTAGTCAATTACTACCTTGAGCTGGGTATAGTGCCCGCCACCCGTGCGAGTCTGCAAGAGGCGAAACATACCCAAAATTCCATGAGTAAAAATCCGCTAAAACCCCGTAAACGCTAACGGGATTACACCATAGAAAACAGCTCGGGCGCCTTAGACTGCATAAACTCGATAAACACCCTAACCTTTTGCGGCTGCTGACTCCGCTGGTGATACAGAATCGATATCCTGCGCTGCTCACCTATCCATTCTGGCAACAATACTTTTAACTGACCGTCTTTAATCTGTTGTTTTACAAATAATTCTGGTCCATAGAGAATGCCGCCATGATCTAAGGTCGCTTGAATCGCGCCGTGGAGATCCGTAAGTGTTAACTTTGTCGGGCCATTAAAATAGAACGACTCGCCATTGGGGTGCTTTAAATGCCAATTAAACAGCGGCCAAACCTTGATTAACTGATGGGCTTCGAGATCATCGGGGTGGGTTAATTTAGGCGCCGTGGCTAAATATTCCGGCGTCGCAAACAGGCGGTAATCAAGCTCGCCTAAGGTGCTCGACACCCAAGAGGAATCGGGCTGAGCACCGCCCACAATCGCCACATCTATCCCTTTATCGATTAAATCCACCAACTCATTACTTTGGGAGATGTGCAAGCGGATATCGGGATATAAGCGACCAAACTCGTTTAATGCGCGAATAAAGATGATGGAAATAATTGAAATTGGCGCGGCAATCCGCAATGTCCCTTCAGGCTTATCGCTACCAATGCCACTGAGTTCATCAAATTGGGCAATCACACTCTGATAACGTTGAAATAATGCCAAGCCTTCTTCGGTTAACCGCAGTTTACGGGTACTACGCATAAACAATTGTTTATCTAGCTTTTCTTCAAGCTTGGCCAGCTTGCGGCTAACAGTGGCGATGGGCATGTCGAGTTCTTTAGCGGCTTGGGAAAAACTCCCAGCATTCACTAAATGCACAAATAGATAAATTAATTGCAGCTCGCCGCCTACATCATCAGCCATTCTCAATCCCAATCGTTTATGTGAGTGCTTGCGTTCAGGCTACGCACTAACTCATTGTGTTTTAAACGTAGAATTATTCACTTCTACGACCATAGCGCAATAGCCTCTAGGGGGAATGCTATGCTATTTTGCCAACAAATTTACTGCGCTAGCGCCGATTATTGTCAATTACCTGAGAGAATATTCCCTGATGACCTCGCCTTGTCCGCTTGTTAGCTTTAAGGGAAATAAGGTCATCCCGCGGGAAAGAAACACAAAAGGATGAATGAGGGACATGACCATTTTAACCCCTCTGTTTGCCGTCTTCGGGATCATGCTACTGGGCACACTAGTGCAAAAACTGCGCTTTCTTCCAGTAGAAACAGACCAAGTACTCAATCAATATGTTTACTATATTGCGTTTCCTGCCATCCTATTGATAGCACTCGCGCAGCAACCCATTGAAGAAATTCTACAATGGGGATTTATCGCCGGGTACAGCGCCGCCATGCTGGTGATTTACCTTGTTTGTATCGGCATCTCCCTGCTTGTTAATCCAAAACAGCATGCCATCGCTGCGGTTCGCGCCTTAAATGCCACCTTTGGAAATACCGCATTCATTGGCATTCCACTGCTGATTATCTTATTTCCCCAGCAACAAAGCGCCTTAGTTGCCGCCGCAATTGCCAGTTTATTGTCCGTGCTCATGTTTGCCGTGGCGCTGGTCTCGCTAGAACTCGCCACCAATAAACTGCGGCAACATCACGCCGCGGTGATCATGCTGTTAGCCGTGGTGAAAAACCCGATTGTGATAGGTTGTTTTATTGGGGTTGCCATCTCAGCATTAGGGATAACCTTGCCTGCTGGTGTGGCAATGATGATCCAGCAGATAGGCAATACTTCCAGCCCCTGCGCTCTTTTTGCCGTCGGCATGGTCTTGGCTAAAGCCATGCGTTATCAAAAAGATAGCAAGGTCTTTAGCCTGACAAACTTCGTCGAACTCAGCCTTATCAACCTGTTTAAACTCATCCTGCAACCCGCCTTGGTTTACTTTATGTTGAAAGGCGTAGGTGTCAGTGGCGATTATCTCGTTATGGGCGTCATCCTCAGTGCCTTGCCCACGGCGGCAAGCGTCTATCTACTGGCCCAACGGTATAACACCCAAGCCTCCACCAGTGCTCAAGGAATACTCTTTGGCACTATAGTGACCTTTTTCAGCTTACCCATTTTGGAGCAGCTCGTTAAAACCTATTCATAAACAATCGATTAGACTTTAGCTTATCGCGATATGTCGAATATTCACCCAAAGCCACTTTACTGTATATAAAATCAGTATATACTGTTTATCAATACAGTGATTTGGTAAGTTTTTCGACAGGAACTCACTATGCTTTGCCAACTCAGCATCAATAATTTCGCTATCGTACGTTTCCTTGAACTGGACTTTCGCCCCGGTATGACCAGCATTACCGGTGAGACCGGCGCGGGAAAATCCATCGCCATTGACGCACTCGGTCTATGCCTAGGTAACCGCGCCGATGCCAGTAGTGTTCGCCCTGGCGCGAGTAAAACCGAAGTCAGTGCCCGATTTTCACTCGAGGATGTGCCTCTGGCAAAACGTTGGCTCGAAGATAACGATCTCGAACTCGATGATGAGTGTATTCTACGCCGAACCATTGGTAGTGACGGTCGCTCACGCGCCTACATCAATGGCAATCCCGTCCCTTTAACTCAGTTAAAGTTACTAGGGCAATTGCTTGTGGGTATTCATGGTCAGCACGCCCACCATGCGATGTTAAAGAGTGAGCATCAGCTCACCTTACTCGATAGCTACGCTAATCACAGGCTGCTGATAGACACAGTGGCGGCAAGTTATCAGCGCTGTAAACAAATTGAAGCCGAACTCAAGCAATTAGAAGCCTCACAGCAGGAACGTATCGCCCGTAAACAGCTGGTGCAATATCAAGTTGAAGAGTTAGATGAGTTCGACCTCAAGGTCGGTGAGTTTGAAGAAATTGAACAGGAACACAAACGTCTCGCAAATGGCACTGAGCTGGTCGATAGCTGTCAAGCGAGCCTGTTTTTACTCACAGATGGTGAAGAGAGTAATATCGAGTCGCTGCTGAATAAAGCTGTCAGCCTTGCAGAAAATCTGCAAAGCTATGACCCTGCCTTAACCAATGTCAGCACTATGTTGAATGAGGCCCTAATTCAAGTACAAGAAAGTGCAGGCGAATTGCAACATTACCTTAGCAAACTCGAGCTCGATCCGGCGCATTTTGCCTATTTAGAAGGAAGACTCTCAAAGGCCATGCAGTTGGCACGAAAGCACCATGTCAGCCCTGACAAACTAGCAGAGCATCATTTAGCTCTCAAGGCCGAACTCACCACCCTCGATGATGATGAGAATAAGCTAGAAGATATCCAACGCCAAGTGGAAGCCAGTAAAGCGGCCTATCTAGCTAATGCGCAAAAGCTGAGTCAGAGTCGCGCCCGATATGCAAAAGAGTTGGATAAGCTAGTGACCCAATCTATCCATGAGCTCAACATGCCTAAGGGGAAGTTCACTATCGAAGTAAATTTCAACCCAGAAATCATGTCGATGAATGGTAGCGATAATATAGAGTTTATGGTTACCACCAACCCAGGCCAGCCGTTACAACCTATATCTAGGGTTGCCTCAGGCGGCGAACTGTCACGTATTGGCTTAGGGATCCAAGTAATTACCGCGAAAAAGGTTGCCACCCCGACTCTGATTTTCGACGAAGTGGATGTGGGGATTTCTGGCCCCACTGCAGCCGTAGTTGGGCGAATGCTGCGTAGCCTTGGCGAATCGACTCAAGTGCTATGTGTGACCCACTTACCTCAGGTTGCGGGTAATGGTCATCAGCATATGTTTGTGAATAAATTCAACAAGGCGGGAAGTACTGAAACCTCAATGACGCCTTTAGATAGGGAGCAACGTATCCAAGAGCTCGCCAGATTACTCGGTGGCGATACGATTACCAGCAACACCTTAGCCAATGCGCGGGAGTTGTTACAGTAGTAGCCGGACTAAACTGTAAATTCAGGCTTACATGTTAATAAGGCTCCAGCAGAGCCTTATTAATGGCTGAAAATTGAAGGCTTAAATGCTAACAAACTAAAAGTATTAATATTTTACAGTTAATAATTAAAGATTATATTCAACTCACAATTAAGCTGTACGCCTTATCGAAACCTAAATTTGCAAATATATTCGTATATCAATCGAAGTGATTATATAAAAATAATCGAAAGTCCTCGACAAGCTGAGTGTAATCAACTGAAATTTAAAAATAAATTTCTATTAGATTATTATTAGCTAGATTGCAAATTTAATAGTGATATTTAATATTTTCTAATAAGCCCTACTCTCCTAGACTTAATTACCTCTCAGGTCAATAGGAGTTGAACATGTCTTTTCAGCACATTCTCGCTGCGGTCGATGATTCCGTTCCACCTAATGCCGTTCTCAAAAAGTCAGTTGTCTTGGCAAGAAAATGCCATGCCTCCTTGACGGTTCTCAAGGTAAAACGTACTCATAATTTTAATCTTAACCTTTTATTTCATAGAGATAAATCTAAGAGCATGCCCGATGACAGGCGAAAGCCCATCTTGGCTTATCCCGGTAAACAATATCCAATCCGTATAAAAGAATGTCTATCCCACTCAATGCACAATGCTATTGTCAATGAATGTAGCCAGTCAGATTATGATCTCATCATAGTGAGTCATAAATTCTATCCACCCTTTTTTAATGAATTTTTAATTGCAGATGAATGGCAATTGTTACGGTTACCCCATATTCCTGTAATGTTTGTGGATCTTGAAGATTGGCATGAGAACGGCCACGTACTCACGGCACTTGAACTCGACAATGAAAACATCACACACCTTGAGTTTAATAAAACCCTGATAGAAGAAAGCAAACGGATTGCGAGCCTACTCTCGAATGATCTGCACTTAATCAATAGCTATTTACCCGATCCATTCTATATGAGCTTCAATCATCAGGCGCAAGAGCAAGTCTCTGAGCGAGAAAAATATAAGGCAAGGCTCACGACGGTAGCGCGGCAGCATAATCTCAATACCCATAATCTACACATAGAAGAAGGCTTGCCAGAAGATACCATTTCCACTGAAGCACGCAGGCTCAACGTTAATATGTTGATAATGGGCAGCGCAGAACGCAAAGGCATGTTGAGTGCATTAAAAGGTAATGCGGCTCGAAACATCATCAACAAGCTGCGAACCGATCTCTTTATTGTCAAACCAAGACATCCCCACTAAACAACGCTTAAACAAAAACAGCCTTTAGTTTTCTCTAAAGGCTGCTGGATGACATCGGAATAGCGTTCAGCTAAAGCATAAAAGCTGCAAGGGCTTGCACGCCAATCAGCGCAAAAATCCCCGCTAATACATCGTCAATCATAATGCCAAAACCGCCCTCGACTTTAGCATCGAGCCAACGGATTGGCCAAGGCTTGATAATGTCAAAGAGACGAAACAGCACAAAACCAGCGACTAACCAGAGGACTCCGGCTGGTGCCGCAATCATAGTGATTAATAGACCTGCGACTTCATCCCAAACAATTGCGCCATGGTCATGTACGCCCATGTCCTTCGCAGCCTTATCGCAGATATAAATCCCCGCGAGTACGCACACTAAGGTCACGGCTAAATACCAACTCAAGGGCAATTGCGCCAACAACAAATAGAGCGGGACGGCCGCCAAGGTACCAAAGGTGCCGGGTGCCTTAGCCGCTAAACCGCTGCCAAAGCCTAATGCTAAAAAATGGATCGGATTTTTAAGAGACAGGCGCGACAGCGCCTGATCTTGGGATAACAACTTCATTAAAAGTGCTCAAAGCCATGATATGGCGGCGTAAACGGCTCACCATTGAGTTGCAACTTAAGTTTACTGCCCGCGCAGATTTGCCCAACCCGCACAAACTTAGTTCCTGCGTGACTCAGTGCTGTTTCTAACGCACCTTTTTGTGCCTCTGGCACGGTAAAGAGCAACTCATAATCCTCGCCCCCCGTTAGCGCATAACCTAGGGCATGCTCTTCGCTCACGGTATCTTGCATGGCGCGGGATAACGGAATCAAACCAACATCAATAACAGCACCAACCTGTGATGCTTTAAGGATATGGCCAATATCGGAGATAAAACCGTCGGATAAATCGATAGCACTAGATGCTAAAGATCGTAATGACTGACCCGCTAGCACTCGTGGCGTCGGACGATAATGTCGATTAATTAAGAACTCTTTATGCTCCGCACGCGCGTGTTGCACACCGCGGATCAAGTCGAGCCCCAATGCCGAGTCACCGAGCGTGCCGGTCACATAAATCCAGTCACCGGCTTTTGCGCCGTGGCGAGTCAGAGCCTTACCCTGCGGCACTTGTCCATGCACGGTAATGTTGATGGCTCTTGGGCCGCGAGTGGTGTCGCCGCCAATTAAGGCTATACCATAGTATTCCGCCGCTTCGAACAGTCCTTCACTAAAACCACTCAACCACGCCTCGTTAACCTCTGGCAAGGTGAGCGCGAGTGTCATCCACGCAGGCTCAGCCCCCATAGCTGCTAAATCGGAAAGGTTCACGGCTAAAGCTTTGTAACCTAAGGCTTGAGGAGGAATATCGGGGAAGAAGTGAACATTTTCGACTAAGGTATCGCAGGAGATGGCGATAGACTTGTTTTCGGCGGGCTGCACTAGGGCGCAATCGTCGCCAATACTCAGTTTGACATCACGGCGCGTGGGGCCGCGGTGATTGAAATAACATTCGATAAGTTGGAATTCTTTCACTGTACAGTTTGGCGCGACTCACATCGGCCACCTTTGTTAGCAATGAAAAACGGTATCCTAAGATACCGTTTGTCCTTATTACTTACGTGCAACCAGTTTGTCGAGTAATCCATTAACAAACTTATGGCTTTCATCCGCACCGAAAGCTTTAGCCAGTTCAATCGCCTCGTTTATGGCAACTTTAAACGGCACATCTTTACGGAAAGTCAGCTCATAGGCCGCTAGGCGTACTATGGCTTTCTCCACTGGAGACACCTCATCAATGGGTCGGTCCAAGTGTGGGATGAACAACTCATCCAGCTGGGTTTTCTTAGTTGCTACGCCTGCAAATAGCTCACGAAAATAAGCTACATCGACACCGTCGAGGCTCTGTTCAGTTAAAAACTCATGCTCGACATCGGCAATATTATTCCCGCTTAGTTGCCATGAATAAATGGCTTGAACGGCTAAACGGCGGGCCTTGCGGCGCTCAGAAGGCTTCATTATTTTTCCTACTATTACAACTGTTGTTCTAGCTGCTGCAGAACGTTGACCATTTCAAGCAAGCTAAGTGCAGCTTCGCCGCCCTTGTTACCCGCTTTAGTACCTGAACGCTCAATGGCTTGTTCAATAGTATCTGTAGTCAATACACCGAAAGCAACGGGCAGATCGAACTCTAATGCGATTTGAGCTAGACCTTTGTTACATTCACCTGCAACAAAATCGAAATGAGGGGTGCCACCACGGATCACGGCACCGAGTGCGATGATACCGTCAAACTTACCACTTGCGGCAACACGGCGTGCTGCCAGCGGTAACTCAACCGCACCAGGAACACGAACGACAGTGATGTTTTCATCACTGACTTGGCCAAAACGTTTCAGCGTGTCGATTGCACCTTCAAGCAGGCTCTCAACTAAAAAGCTGTTAAAACGCGAAATTACAATCGCAACTTTGGCATTCTTCGCTTCGATATTACCTTGAACTACGTTCATTTTCTTACCTAATTTAGCTAAAGCACCCGGCTCTGGGCGAAAAGTGGCGACATGATACCACAGTCAATCGCCCACAGCCCTATGCAAATTATACAAATAATTAATTTTACCTTAGTGCAACGTCTTACAGGTTTAGCCCGTTATTCCGCCACATACTCAGTCACTTCAAGGCCAAAACCTGAGAGTGAATGATAACGCTTAGGCGAACTTAAGAGTCGCATTTTCGTTACTCCAAGGCTGGCAAGGATTTGCGAGCCTACACCTACACGGCGTGAAGTGCCTTGCCATTTTGCAGACACAGGCGCTTGGCCTTGATCTTCCGCCTCAAAAGCTTTGACTTTAGCAAGGATTTCACAGGTATGCTCCTGATTGCCCAGCAGCACCAGCACACCACCTTCAGCAGAAATACGCTCCATTGCTTTTTCAAGCGGCCAGCTACGCTGCTGATCGCGCTCTGAGTGAAGCAAATCGTTGAAGGTATTTTGTAAGTGCACGCGCACTAAACAATCCGGTTTTACCTCGCCCTTCACTAAGGCAAAGTGCAATTGATTATCGATAGTATCCCTAAAGGTCACCATGTCGAACTCGCCAAAGCGCGTTGGCAGCTTACATTTGGCTTCGCGCACCACTGTGGTTTCTTTGGTGTTGCGGTATTCAATCAGCGCCGCAATAGTGCCTATTTTAATCCCATGTAATTCAGAGAAAATCTCTAAATCAGGGCGACGGGCCATAGTGCCGTCTTCATTGAGGATCTCAACAATCACGCCCGATGGCTCAAGCCCCGCTAAACGTGCTAAATCACAACCTGCTTCCGTGTGACCTGCGCGGGTTAACACGCCGCCGTCCTGCGCCATTAATGGGAAGATATGACCGGGCTGTACTAAATCCGATGCCTTGGCATCTTTAGCTACGGCCGCTTTAACAGTCACTGCGCGATCGTGGGCCGAAATACCTGTGGTTACGCCTTCAGCCGCTTCAATCGAAACCGTAAAGTTAGTCGAGAACTGCGCATTGTTGTTAGTCACCATCAAGGGCAGGTTTAACTGCTGGCAACGGGCCTTAGTCATCGTTTGGCAGATTAACCCGCGGCCGTATTTCGCCATAAAGTTAATCGCTTCAGGCGTGACCAGCTCGGCCGCCATAATCAGGTCGCCTTCGTTTTCTCTGTCTTCGTCATCCATCAAAATAACCATTTTGCCTTGACGAATATCCTCGATGATCTCTTCTATACTGTGCAGCGCCATTGTAGGACCTTTATGATTTTACTGTTGTTATGAAATTCTATACCTAAGTGAGCTAAGTGCCAGTGCCCTAACGCACAAAGCCAGCACGGGCTAACATTTCCATGGTCACCCCACCGCCTTGGGTTTCTTTAGTATCAAAGCGCATTAAACGCTCTAAATATCGGGCAATTAAGTCCACTTCGATATTCACCTTGTCACCAGCTTTTAAATCCACCAGCGTGGTTTCGCCCGCGGTGTGAGGCACTATGGTTAATCGAAAACGGTGTCCATCGACTTCGTTTACCGTCAGGCTCACGCCATCGATGGTAATAGAGCCTTTATGGGCGATATAACGAGCCAGATCGGTAGGGGCCGCTAACCAAAATTCAATCGCTTGGCCCCGCGCCAGACGCTGCTCGACGGTGGCAATGCCATCCACATGGCCGCTGACCATATGCCCGCCGAGGCGAGTTGTCGGGGTAACGGCTTTTTCAAGATTAACCTTAGTGCCGACTTTATAGTTAGCAAAGCCTGTGAGACTGACAGTTTCAGCCGACACATCCGCCACATAGCCATCGGCTAATTGCTGAACCACAGTCAAACACACACCATTGGTGGCGATACTGTCGCCTAAACGCACATCGCTTAAATCCAGTTTGCCACTGGCGACCGTCAAACGAATATCATCGCCTTTACGTTCAAGCTTTCGCAGCGTGCCAACGGCCTCAATAATCCCAGTAAACATGGTTAACTCACTTATTCGCTAAAGATGGATTGGACGTGAGCCTCAAGGTGAAACGCGTATCCGCGCCCACTTTACGCTCATCGACCAGTTTGAGGGTCGGAATATCGGCCATCATTTGATAATCGGGTAATTCGAGTAGATTACGTCCCTGTGCGCCAAGGATTTTCATCGCTTGATACAGCACTAACTCATCGGCTAATTCCGCACCGATAAAGGCGCCGGCTAAGGTCGCGCCCGCTTCGATAAGCACCTGATTACAGCTTTTGCCTAAATAGCTTAATAGTGCCGGCAGAGAGATTCGACCATCAATCGCCGGTAATTGAAGACAAGTCACATGGGCGGGCAACTGCGCTACAAAGGCTGGCGAGTAAGGCACTGTTGAGACTAATAAAATCGGCGATTCAATCGCAAGCAGAGCTGCCGTAATCGGCATGCGGCAGCGACTGTCTAAAATCACCCGCAGCGGTTGTAAAATCTGCGCTTCATTCAATAGTAAGCTAAGACTGCCAAGCTCTGAGTAACGCACATTGAGCGAAGGGTCATCGGCCAGCACAGTGTCAATCCCTGTCACTAGCGCGCAGGCGCGTAAACGTAAACGCTGCACATCGCGGCGAGCTTCGGGGCCTGTGATCCATTTAGATACCCCGTTTGATAACGCGGTTTTACCATCGAGACTCGCGGCAAGCTTTACCGTTACCCAAGGTAGGCCTGATTCCATGCGCTTCATAAAACCAAGATTTAAAGCGTAAGCTTCTTCGCGGTGCAAGCCGACATCCACTTGAATGCCCGCATCGCGCAGCATTTGAATACCGCGGCCACCGACCTGTGGATTGGGATCTTCAACCGCCACCACGACTCGTTTTACACCAATATTGATCAGCGCCAAGGCGCACGGCGGTGTGCGGCCATAATGACTGCAAGGTTCTAAGGTGACATAGGCGGTCGCGCCACGGGCACTATCGCCCGCCATCCGCAGCGCATGCACCTCGGCGTGGGGCTCGCCAGCTTTTTGATGATAACCTTCACCGACAATCTGATTATCTTTTACGATAATGCAGCCCACACTGGGATTGGGGCGAGTGGTATAAAATCCTTTGCGAGCCAGTTGTATGGCTCGGCTCATCATCTGGTTATCGAGTTCTGACCAATTCATATAAACCCTATGAAATCTTGAGGAAGCGTGTCCGAATGCGGCGCATAATGAGGCGCTAACCTAAGCACTAACCTAAGATAACCCACATTACTTTTGCAGTTTCGCAATCGCCTCACCAAATTCGGAGACGTCTTCAAAGGCGCGATAAACCGAGGCAAAACGAATATAGGCAACCTTATCTAGGCTCATTAACTGTTCCATCATCAAGTTACCTATCATCTCGGATGGCACTTCGCGCTCGCCAGTAGCCCGCAGCGTTGACTTGATTTTACTTAAGGCCTGCTCGATTTCATCCATAGACACGGGGCGCTTTTCGACCGCGCGTAACATACCTGCTTGCAGCTTTTCTTCATCGAAGGGTTGGCGCGTACCATCGCGTTTAATCACCCGTGGCATGACTAATTCTGCCCCTTCGAAGGTAGTAAATCTTTCGTGGCATTCGGTGCATTCTCGGCGACGACGCACTTGATGGCCTTCCGCCACTAATCGGGAATCGATCACTTTAGTATCTGTCGCGCTGCAAAATGGACAATGCATTGAGCCTCCTGCCGTGAATGGAATAAAGCCTATGGCTTTCGCTGTTTCTCGCTTAAACCGAGCGGGTTTAAGTCTAAGATTTTAGCAATAAAAATGGCCGCTTAATGCGGCCATGGGATTTTATCCTATTTATCGGCTGAGGTTAACCACCTAAGAGTGACACCCTAAGCAGTTGTGAACTCAGCCACCATATTCAGATAAATTAACGAATTAACCGTAAACAGGGAAACGGGCGCACAGAGCCAATACTTGGCCTTTTACGCGCTCGATGACTGCTGGATTGTGGGCATCGTCGAGGATGTCACAGATCCAACTGGTTAACTCTTTCGCTTCAGCTTCTTTAAAGCCACGGCGAGTGATCGCAGGCGTACCGATACGCACACCAGAGGTCACGAATGGAGAACGTGGGTCATTTGGCACAGAGTTTTTGTTTACTGTGATGTTCGCGCTACCTAAAGCGGCATCGGCTTCTTTACCCGTCAGGTCGCGACCGATTAAGTCCACCAGCATTAAGTGGTTGTCAGTACCGCCAGAAACGATCTTGTAACCGCGCTCTAAGAACACTTCAACCATGGCTTTAGCATTCTTAACCACTTGTTGTTGGTAAGCTTTAAACTCTGGCTCTAAAGCTTCTTTGAAGGCTACCGCTTTACCCGCGATAACGTGCATCAAAGGACCGCCTTGACCGCCAGGGAATACCGCAGAGTTCAGCTTTTTGTATAACTCTTCATCATCGGCAGCAGACAGAATAATACCGCCACGAGGACCGGCTAAGGTTTTGTGAGTGGTTGAGGTCACAACGTGAGCGTGTGGCACTGGATTTGGATACACGCCCGCGGCGATAAGACCGGCTACGTGCGCCATGTCGACAAACAGGTAAGCACCTATTTTGTCTGCGATTTCGCGCATTCTTGCCCAGTCAACGATGCCTGAGTAAGCAGAGAAACCACCGATCATCATCTTAGGCTTATGTTCAACCGCCAGACGTTCCATTTCGTCGTAGTCGATTTTGCCTGATTCATCGATGCCGTAAGGAATGATGTTGTACAGTCTACCGGAGAAGTTAACAGGTGAACCGTGGGTCAAGTGACCACCGTGAGCGAGGTTCATACCTAAAACGGTATCGCCTGGTTTTAACAATGCCATGTAAACGGCGCTGTTCGCTTGAGAACCTGAGTGAGGTTGTACGTTTGCGTAAGTCGCACCAAACAGTTGTTTTGCACGCTCAATCGCTAAGGTTTCAACTACGTCCACATACTCACAACCACCATAGTAACGCTTGCCTGGATAACCTTCGGCGTACTTGTTGGTTAATTGTGAACCTTGCGCTTGCATCACGCGTGGACTAGTGTAGTTCTCAGAAGCAATCAGCTCAATATGCTCTTCTTGACGCAGAGTTTCGTTCTGAATTGCGTTGAACAGTTCCGGATCATAATCTGCGATATTCATATCTTTTTTCAGCATTGCTTACTCCAGCTGCCAATTCTTGTAGGTAGGGTTGCGCGGTATTCTACTCGTAACTAGCCGACAATCCCAGTCTCTGAAACATGAAAATCCTACAGTTTTACCTTGAACTCGCCTCAATGCCGAGTTGAGTTCGGCGCGCAATCGAGTAGAATTAGCCGCATCATTAGTCACTTAAGATGCAGAAAAATGGCTCAGTTTGTTTACAGCATGCTGCGGGTGGGCAAGGTTGTTCCTCCTAAGAAGCAGATCCTTAAAGACATTTCCTTAAGCTTTTTCCCCGGCGCTAAGATCGGTGTGTTAGGTCTTAACGGTTCAGGTAAATCCACCCTATTGCGCATCATGGCCGGTATCGATACCGAGATTGAGGGTGAAGCGCGTCCAATGCCAGGGCTGAAGATTGGTTACCTGCCGCAAGAACCGAAACTCGATCCGACGCAAACCGTGCGTGAAGCGATTGAAGAAGCGGTTTCTGAAGCCAAAAATGCCCTCAAACGCTTAGACGAAGTCTACGCAGCTTACGCCGATCCCGATGCGGACTTTGACGCGCTTGCCAAAGAGCAAGGCGAACTCGAAGCCATCATTCAGGCGCAGGACGCCCACAATCTGGACAACATCCTCGAGCGCGCCGCTAACGCGCTGCGTCTGCCTGATTGGGATGAAAAGATTGAAGTCTTATCGGGTGGTGAGCGCCGCCGTGTGGCGATTTGCCGTCTGCTGCTGGAAAAGCCAGAGATGCTGCTGCTCGACGAACCGACCAACCACTTGGACGCCGAATCAGTCGCTTGGCTCGAACACTTCCTGCAGGAATACTCGGGCACCGTTGTGGCCATTACCCACGACCGTTACTTCCTCGACAATGCTGCTGGCTGGATTTTAGAACTTGACCGTGGTGAGGGCATCCCATGGGAAGGTAACTACTCTTCATGGCTTGAGCAAAAAGATGCTCGCTTGAAGCAGGAATCGGCCGCTGAAAGCGCGCGTCAAAAGACCATCGCTAAGGAATTAGAATGGGTTCGCCAAGGCGCGAAAGGCCGTCAGTCTAAGGGCAAAGCCCGTATGGCGCGCTTCGAAGAGCTGAATACCTCTGATTACCAAAAACGTAACGAAACCAACGAGCTGTTTATTCCGCCCGGACCGCGTTTAGGTGACAAAGTCATCGAAGTGAAGAACTTAACCAAATCCTACGGTGACCGCGTTCTGATCGATAACCTGTCGTTCTCCATTCCTAAGGGCGCGATCGTCGGTATTATCGGTGCCAACGGTGCAGGTAAATCGACCCTGTTCCGCATGCTGTCTGGCAGCGAGCAGCCTGATAGCGGCACCATCGAGCTGGGTGAAACCGTGCAACTGGCATCGGTTGAACAGTTCCGTGACTCGATGAATGACAAGAACACCATTTGGCAAGAAATTTCCGGTGGTCAAGACATCATGCGTATCAATAACATGGAAATCCCAAGCCGCGCCTATGTGGGCCGCTTCAACTTCCGTGGTGCGGATCAGCAAAAGGTGATCGGCACGCTGTCGGGCGGTGAGCGCAACCGTGTTCACTTAGCTAAACTGTTGCAGGCTGGCGGTAACGTACTGCTCCTCGACGAACCTACCAACGACTTAGACGTTGAAACCCTGCGCGCACTGGAAGAAGCGATTCTCGAATTCCCAGGTTGCGCTATGGTGATCTCGCACGACCGTTGGTTCTTAGACCGTATCGCGACCCATATTCTGGACTACCGCGACGAAGGCCAAGTGAACTTCTACGAAGGTAACTACACCGAATACTCGGCGTGGTTGAAGAACACCTATGGTGCCGATGTGGTTGAGCCACACCGCTTAAAATACAAGCGTATGACTAAGTAAGCGCGATGCGTTTACAGGTACATAAAAAGCCCCGCAATTACGGGGCTTTTCTTTAATACTCAACACATTAACCACAACTAATCCTGCTCATGAATTGCTTTTACGTCACCATCTCGGTCAATCACATCAACCTGAAAGTAACGCACGCGCACGATTGCTGGTTTTTCCTGTCCCGCCTGCGTCAACTCACTCTCCAGTAATCGCACAAAACTGGCATCCGGTTTTTTAAGCCCACCAACCGTGACTCGCACTATCCATTGACTGGCCTCTTCCTCAATCCCAACTTTAATCAACCGCATATTGGGGAACTTGAGTAACTGCTCACTCACAATGCGAGTCACTTTGCTCTCATACAATTGCCTTGCTACCACATTATGCAGATTCACACTGAGAGCAATGACTAAAATAACCAGCAGTATCAATGTAATGAAGTTACGTTTCAGCAACTCCCACAGTGAGCTTTTTTGCCAAAAATAAAATCCATGAAAACCGTTCAACCACAGCACTACGGAGGACACAAATTGGATGGCGACTATGTTGGTAAACGTCAGTAAGAAGGCTCCTCGGGCGAGTTCAAAATTCCCATGACCTAGCAATATCGCCGAGGCACACAGGGGCGGCACTAATGCGGTGGCAATCGCCACCCCTACAAAGGAAGTACTTAACCGCGGCGAAATAGTCGCATAGGCCCCCGCCGCACCGCCCGCAAACGCGACCATTAAATCGAGAAAGTTTGGCGCCGTTCTTGCCATGATCTCAGGAGTGATAGGAATATCGGAATGAATAAAGCCAATGATAAAGGCAGTGAGATAAACGAGAATGCTCCCCACGATCAAACTTTTAATGGCATGTCGAACCAAGAGTTTTTCGCCTTCGACCAGCCCTAAAGCCAAACCTAAAATCGGGGAAAAAAGCATAGCGACAATCATGGCACCTATAACCACAGCGGCACTGTTGGCCAAGAGTCCGTAGCTGGCGATGATGGCCGCTAGGGTGTTCATCGCCAAAAAGGGCACATCGAGCTGGGCATTGACGCGAATATTCGCGCGGGTAATTTCTTTGTGATCTTTAATATCTTCGCTCATATCGTCTGCTCAGCAGGGGAGGATGGGACCTAAGTTGCACATTTAAAACAAAAATATCCCAACCAATATAGCCGAACAGAAAATAGCCGCAATGGGGTTTAAGTGTCTAGCGCAAAATATAAATCGAAGGAAGGAGCTGGGGCTGATTAACGATTCCAAAGTGACGTTAACCTAGGGACAAAGTCGAACGAACAACACAACCCAGTCGCCGCTATCTCATAGAGATGCAAGTACAACTTACAAGTCGCGCATTCAAGATCACGCCCTTAAATTGCCCCATTAAAATGCTGCACTAGCATATCCATCATCACCCTTAATGATGGCTGCATATGTTTGCGGGATTGATACACCCCATACACGCCTAGGGATTGAGGTCTAAATTCCCGCAGCAATGGCACTAATGCCCCCGAATCGAGGTGCGGTTTCGCCGCCCATAAGGGCTGCATGGCAATTCCCTCTCCCGCCAGAGTGGCGTTTAGCACCACCATAGAATCATTGGCACTTAGGTTGCCCTTCACCGGAATATTAAATATCTGCCCTACTTCCAGCGTTGGCATCGCCCTCGCGGCGGCATGCGTTTGAGTGAATCGCCACATCACATCGCCAAAGTAGGAATAGGTCAAGCAGTTATGCCGGGTTAAATCCTCGGGATGCGTGATGGCCGAATGGCAGGCAAGATAACTCGGTGCAGCACACACCACAGACTCACACTCGCCTAAACGTCTGGCGATAAGCGTAGGATCGAGTTCGTTGGTGATTCGAATGGCAAGATCGATACGTTCAGCCACTAAATCAACGGTTTGACTCGTCACATGAAAGTTCACACTCGCCTGCGGGTATTGGGCTAAATATGGACGCACAACGCTGGGGAGGAGTAAATGCGCCATAAATTGCGAGCAGCTGATCCGCAGTAACCCTCGCGGCTGGGCACTCTGAGCATGACTGACGGCGGGCACTTCCTGCGCAAGTTCAAGCAAACGCTGGCAATAATCGAGCACTTGCTCACCCGCACTGGTCAAGCTCAAACGTCTCGTAGAGCGGTGCAATAAACGGGCGCCCGACCATTCTTCCATCTCGGCCAAGTAACGGGTCACCATGGAGCGCGACATATCTAACGCCTCGGCGGCGCCAATCATGCTTCCCCGTTCGACAATAGTCACAAACACCTTTGCCGCTTCGAGTCTATCCATGGTTATTCTCCCTTGTGGATTAGCGCGCACTAGATATTCGGCTTTCAACGCCAATTCAACCGAATTATGCAACAAATAAACGCAATTTTCCGTGTTTATCTAACGTTTTTTGCAACCTAAACTAAGCTCACTTTTGTAGCAATGCAAATCACCGAATGCCTATTTGAATGAATAAGTGAGAACTGAAATGACACTATTGAATAACCTGAGCTTGGCCAGCTTCAAACCCCAATTCGCCGCTGCAATGCTGGTGGCGGGAATGGCTACGGCGCAAGCCGCACCTTTGCAAGTGAGCCATTTTAATCCGGGCGAAAACAGCATCTTTGCCGTGTCCTCCAGCTTTATCAGTGGCGAACATGAAATGATGTTGGTCGATGCTCAGTTCCAAAAAAATGATGCCCAGACCTTAGTGGATAGCATTAAGGCCAGCGGTAAAAAACTTACCTTGGTGTATATCAGCCACAGCGATCCAGACTTTTACTTTGGATTGGATGTGATTAAGCAAAACTTCCCCGAGGTTGAAATCGTCGCCACCCAAACCACGGTCGATGATATTAAAGCCTCGATGGAGGGCAAACTGGCCTACTGGGGACCGATTTTAAAGGACAATGCACCGAGCCAATTAGTGCTGCCTAAGGTGGTGACAACCAATAGCTTTAGTATCGACGGTGAACAAGTGCTGATTGAAGGTCTAGAGGATACTCACCCTAAGCATACCTTCCTGTGGGTCCCTTCTGCGAAGACCATCACTGGCGGCGTTGAAGTGTTTGATAACACGCATGTTTGGATTGCTGATACCCAAAGTATCGAGTCTCGCCAGGCTTGGTTAGCCCATTTGGATAAAATGAGCGCCCTCTCCCCCGAAACGGTGATCCCAGGCCATTATCTTGGCAAGGCGAGATTTGATCAGCGCGCGATTAACTTTACCCGCGACTATATTCATGCCTTTGAAAATGCAGCTAAAACAGCAAAAAACTCTGCGGACTTAATCGCCAAGATGCTCGCACTCTACCCACAAATCCCTAGCGATGTGGGCCTTGAGATCAGCTCCAAAGTCATCATGGGCGAAATGCGCTGGCCCATGTAAGCTGGAAATTCCGGCTCCATTCACTCTGATGTTGTGCTTGGGTTAACACTCAAGCAAAAGCCAAAGTTCAGCCTGTTTTATAGGAAGTCCCAATGAATACCACTGAAAATCCACCGGCCGTTTTACATGCCATTATCGACCCTCTGTGCGGTTGGTGTTATGC
The DNA here is from genome assembly GCF_047975355.1 of Shewanella sp. GTDB lineage: Bacteria > Pseudomonadota > Gammaproteobacteria > Enterobacterales > Shewanellaceae > Shewanella. The sequence goes on from NZ_JBKEDJ010000041.1 coordinate 48,783, forward strand.
GGCCGCACCGCTGTTTGATGCCGCAGCCGCTGCCGGATTTACCATTAAACTCCACGCGGGCGGCATGCTCACAGGCCCAAGACGCAAACAGATTGATAATCAATGGCGCGACTATGTGATGCCCCATGACCAGCGTATTGCCGCGCTAACCGGACAAGCCTTTGGTGAGAACTACTATGAAGGCCTATTGCGTGACACGAGTATCCTATTAGATTCGGCGCCGCCCATCTGGGCGTTACTCGCTGTAGCCGCCTTAGGAGGCGATGATTTAGCCTACTTACATGCGGTGCAGCTCGCCCATTATCGCGATGGCAAGTGCGCAAGCGATGAAAATAACCTGCAACTTTTAGCGGAGAAATTGGGGATAGATTGCGCCGCCTTCGCCGGAGAATACGCCGAAAATGAAGAAACCCTTTATCAACATATCGTCGCTTCGCGGGCATTAATGAATCAGCTCGGCGCCCAGGGGTTTCCTTCAGTGGCGCTAGAGACCAGTGAAGGCCACTTAAAGCTTCTCAATCACAGCCGCTTTTACGGTCACCCCTCTGAGTGGCTTGAATATCTGAATCAGCAGCTATCCTAATCAGCAGCTTTCTTATCAAGTTGGTGATTGAAAGCATACGCCTTAGGAAGTTTACTACCTAAGGCGTGATATTTTAGTCCTGAGCACAAAGCGATTATCTATGTCTTTTTAAAGGCTTAGATAATCGGTTAACCTTGGTTTTCAGGAGCAAGCTCGGCCTGCTTTGCTTCTTCGAGGGTGAAATTCTCCGTCTTTTTCACACATTCCAGCACCGTCTTAACATAGAGCGCTATCGGCTTATCCTGTGGTAAACGGGGTAATTTTGTACCGGGTAAAGACAGTTGATACTGCTCGACTTTAGATTCAAACCAGGAGAAACGCATCAATTTAAATCCTTGATTCGTTTCTAAATAGCATTTGTAATCCTGTCGTTTCTCTTTTTCTGCCGCCATTGCAGGCCATTGCAGCCCCCATAACAGCAACAGACAAACGGTACCATATTTCATCATAAAGCTATCACTCATGTTGTTTGTTAAGGCTTTGCATCATTGATCTACGTAGTAGTAAATCTTGTTTGCTTTAGGCCCACTGCCGATACACTTAGGATTACCACTCTCACAAGTCGCCTCCTCGGGCACCGCCTTACCAATCCCAATCAAAAACATATCTGGAGTGGGAGCCTTAGCATTGGGGTCATCGGACTGCGCAGCCGGGGGGATGACCAATTGCGGCGTATCCAAAACCAGTTCACCGGCATACAAGAAATCGGTTCTGTAGCCATTTGTGCCCTTGTGTAAGTTCTTTTTATAGAGGTAGCCCTTACCCGAACTCAAACATTGGTTCACCGAAGCATCACTGCCAGGCACAAAACTGGTGAAATACACCTCGCCCTGTACTATGGTCGCAGAGGATAGACTCTTTTCACCTTTGCGGGAGAAGTTATAGTACCAGCCCCGCTTTTGACCAAAAGCGATTTCGCTGGCTTTATCGTTTGGCGCCGCCGTAGTCACATCGTATAAGTCACTTAAGGTTAAGGCGCTCGGCACAGGCTTTTGATTAGGTTTACCTTGGAATGACTGAGTCACTATGTTCCTATCTTGCAAGGCAAAAAACATATCCGAACGGGACGCATCGCTAGGCTTCGCCCTATGACCGCTGCCTACAACTACGGCATCGTAGGGAATATTCTGCTTAGTCACTGTCTTGGTCGATTTCCCATTCACCACCTGAGTCAACTCGAAGGTATTGGTGACCATGGTCTGGGCAACTGTCGGCCCCGAAAAGAATCGTCTGTCACTTGCCACCGAACTCCTATCCCCTAATGCGGCAAATTTAAATCCCGACCAAGTCGAAGTATTTGCCGAAGGCATGTCCATTCGCCACACATTCCCTTGGGTGTCTGTGGCATAAATCCTATCCGTTCGACCATCGCCATTACCGTCTAACACGGCAACACTGCTCGGAATACTGTTGGCAATCCCCGGCAGTTGGGTATTTGCGCCACTGCCACCAAATTGATGGATTAACGCGCCCGTTTCGGCATCGACAATAAACACACCTCGGCCTTGGCTATCGTCACTGCCAATCTCAGCGCCATCCTTAGTCGCGGGGGTATATCCTGCACCGAAGATAAGCACGGGTTTATCCCCTGTGGCACTCGGAATCGTGGTGACGACAGGCGTCGACCAGGATTGACCTAACTCACCCATTCCCGGTGAGCTGGCATCAATCCTCCACATAAAACTAGGATTATCGGGGGAGGTGATATCGAGGGCATAATAAGCATTTCCCCCACGGCGCATCCCCACAAAGACCCACGCTTTTTCAATGCGTTTACCCTGCATTTTGGTATAGGCGACTGGCGAGCCATCAATACCGTATACTGAGTGCACGCCCGTCGGCGCGTTAGCCTTGAGATCGCGAAGATTAGGCAACAACTCATAGGGCATAAATCCCCAAGTCTCGGACACGCTATCGCCTTCATCCTTAAACATATGCAGGAACCCATGGTTAGTCCCCACGATAATCCGAATATCGGGTTTGCCTTCGGAGCCAAAATTCAGTGCTAAGGGTTTGGAATGTAAAGCATCCCCCATAATATCGGTGCGCCAATTTGGGGTTGCGCCACTGACGGCACTTAAGTCCTGATTCTTGTCATTATCGACATCGATTCCTTTTGCCCAATCAAAATGCTCGCTAAGCTCAGTTTCATCGATTCCCATATAGAAGGCTAAAGACGTATTTCCCCCCGCTTTGCGAGAAGCGTTCGATAGGGTAAACGGACTCAATCCCGTGCCAAAATTACTGTATAGGGTTCGACTGCCAGCCTGTTGCATAGCGGCTAACACCCCGCCCCGCTTCACATCGTTACCATCGCCGCTCACACCACACTCTTCGGCAGAGGTCCAATAGGAACAGGCATCGGCCTTGATATTGCCATCTTCGCCTATCGCATTAATGCCTTTGCTGTCGACAACATCACCACCACTGGTCACCTTAAATTTCTTGATATTGCCTAACCATCTCGGCCCTTTGTTTGGCAAGAACATAGAGTAATAGGCTGAATCAAAGGTTTGCGTTCGGTTAAAGTTATTACTTGCCACCGAGGGAGAGGTAAAGCTGGCATTTTTTTCGAGGATATTGTTCAAGGCCGTTTGTAATGAAGAACGTAATTTGCTGGCATCGGTCGCATCGAAATACTTACCTCCGCCATTTTCAGCGGTCTGCTTCAGCAAATGTTCGGCACTTGCAGCACCTTCACTAAAGCCGATGGTAAAGGTTTTAACGGTTTGTTTACCCGCGGAGTTCGGATTGACATCCTCATTTCTCATCCAGCCCGAAAGCGCACTGAGGTAACTGACGGGGCGAGATGTATGTTTCCCCACACCTTTGGTTAACTGTTCAACCAATCCATCGGCCGCATTATCCAGTGTGGGCTCACCATCGGTGATATAGATGATATAGGCTTCGTTTTGGCAGCGTTTGAAGGGCGAGTTATAGTTGTTGGTCCCCACTACTAATGCTTCGGGATCGGTAAAAGGATTTACGCTCGCTTGGTAAGTCCCTTGATAGCGCCCCCAGCGATCGAAATAATGGTGATCGCTGTCGTCGTCACCAAAATACTGACTCTGCCCACCAAAATAGCGGTACGCCTCATAAAGGGTTTCGCATAAGGGGGTATTTTGGGCATAACTAATCAGGTTAACTCTTTTTAACAAATCAATTTTAGTTTCGGCGGACATAGACTTAATCCCAGAGATTATCCGCCCACCATCACGCTGCCCATCATAGGGACCATTCATATTAAAAACGGCTAAGCCAAAATCCACGCCCGGCGTGGTTAAAATCACACTTTCAATCGCATCTTTAGCCAGTTCTAGCCGGGTCTTATCCACCTTAGTTTTAGGGCCATGCAACCAGTTTAAGTAATCTTCGGTATAGACAGTGACCACTTTGCCAGTACCAAAAGCGGTTTTTTCCGCCTTCGTCTTGGCCGCAGACTTTATACTGTCTGACGAGCTAGTACTGGCCCTAGTATAACGTTCAGGTTTGCTCGCCGTCCCTAAGCTATCCACGGGTAAACCTTCGGCTTCGCCTACCGCGTTACCGAACTTAGCTTCCTGAATATCCTCAAAACAATCGACGGCGGAAATGGAACTGCCATTGAGCTCTGAAAACTCTCTCCAAGACCCCGAGCTTCCCGAAAAACCATATTCCCTAAAGAACCCCGTAAAGGTGCCGTAACGATTGAGAAATTCCCATGAGCTTTCGCAGCCATTGAGTGAACCTTTGAACTTGCGTTTTTCTCGCAATGCATTCGGATTAGGCGCAGTCGTATTTTCCGACGAGCCTCGGCTATAAAATAAATTCCCCGATTGGGCGAAATTGACCTTGCGCTTATTCTCGTAGGGCGCCTCGACATCATAGGCGAGACTGCTCATGCTGCCCGAGTTATCGAAAATAATCAGCACCTGTGGACGCGAGCCATTGCGTGCCGACGCTTCGAAAACATAAAGTTCAGTGTCATCAGCATAAATCGGCGCCATAAATAAACTGGCGGCACTCACAATTAAACTCGACAAAATAAGAGAAACAACTGACGTTAACGTATGGCGAACGTTTTGTGGTCGAGTGTTAAGGTATATTAGCGAAGAAACACGAGCTATGGAGAATACCAACCGATTACTGGGTTGGCATTTTAATAAAAACGGTATCATACGGTACGCATATCTGTTATTTAGATAATAAAAACATTTCACCTACGATTTCAGGCTTTAACTCACAGGTTAAGAAAAAGCATCAATTACCGAATGGAGATCAGTAAAATCATGACGTTAGGTGATCAAACTGCACTTTTACCATTATCAACACTTATTTGGCAATCAATAAACAAAATTATTTAAACTAAGACACAAATATCAAAAACACACGTATCAATTAAAAATATCATCTGACCATTTAGTTGAATAAAAAGATATAAAAATATTTAAAACAACTGTATTAAAGCCGATTAAAATAATGGGGTAAATGAACATAAAACACTTATTAAAATGATCTAGTTAAAAATAGCTTCACTATAGTTTTAAACACTTCACGCAACATAAACCCTCAAGTTCAGCGCAAGATAAGCATGACTTTTAATCGCTTGTTCATGAAAATTTTCCATCTTGATGACCCTTGCCGCATCCAATTATTAACATTATGCTAACCAACCCCCAAATAGGCGGCGTAAACGATATAAGGAACATCGAATGCACATACTCTCCGAACGAGGCGTCAATCACGTGAAATGCCCATCACAGGATGTGTATTCATCCGCATCGGCCAAAAAGCGCGGTACTATCGCCGCTCAGGGAGCCCTACTCTCTCTGCTCAGCTTGTTTTCCTTTGCCACTTACAGTGCACACGTCACAGATGGCCCCTATGTGTTTCTTGACCAAGGAAAAGAAAATACTGCTTACTGGATCTGCCAGAGTGAGTTAAAACAAACTCCTATCGCAAACAATCAATTAGCCCGCCCTAACGATTGCGGTAACTTGCCACAACCAGTACGTCATAGCGAGGCACCTCAGGTTGAGGCCGATACTTATACCCATGCGGGTAAAATTATTGCTCTGAGCGATGTGCACGGCCAGTTTGATGTGATGATTAATTTGCTTAAAGCCCATAAGATTATCGATGAAAATAATCATTGGGCCTTTGGTGATGGTCATATGGTGATGACGGGCGATATGTTCGACCGCGGTCATCAAGTTAACGAAGTTTTGTGGTTTTTATATGAGTTAGATAAAGAGGCCCAAGCAGCCGGTGGTCGTTTACATTTACTCATGGGCAACCACGAGCAAATGGTGTTTCGCGGCGACTTACGCTATATCAATGAGCGTTACAAAACCTCAACCGAATTACTCGATCGCAGCTATGATGCGCTCTACAACAAAGACACCGAAATCGGCCGTTGGTTACGCAGCAAAAACACCCTAGTGAAGATCAACAATCTGCTGTTTATGCACGGTGGAATAAGCCCTGAATGGGTCGAGCGTAAACTCAATATCAGTGATGCCAACCAGTTATTTCGCCAACATTTAGACGATAAAAAAGAAGATTTAAAACAAAATGATTTGTTGAACTTCCTGTTTTTCACTAATGGCCCCACTTGGTACCGAGGCTATTTTAAAGACGTGCTTAGTGAGCAAGAAATCGACCATATCCTTAACTACTTTAAAGTCGACCACATCATAGTCGGCCATACCTCACAGGAGCGAGTTCTCGGGCTTTACCATAATAAAATCATTGCGATAGATAGCAGCATTAAGAATGGTAAATCGGGCGAGCTACTATTGATAGACCAAGATAAACTCACTCGAGGTCTGTATCAGGGAGAGCAAGAGCCACTTTAAAGCATGGCTTTCACATAAAAGTCTCACTCAAGAATAAGAGTGCCGCACAACAGGATTTAGGGCTTATGAGGTTTACCCATAAGCCCTTTTTATTTTTTGAGTCCAATAACTCGGTTGCATGTCACCGCGCCTCTTTTCCCTTTAATTTTTTGAGAGTTACCACTATAGTTATCGCCACACAAAATTCCCCACTCAAGATCCAAACTCCCCCTATACTCAGCAAAGTGACTCTTTATTTTTTAAGGGACGAGTATGAACATCAAGTCGCTAATCAAAATTAGCCTTGTGTTGCAGCTACTAGGATTATCAACCCCGAGTATGGCAGGACGAGATTTAACACTCGTGGCGACTAACTACCCTCCCTTTTACACCAGTGAGTTACCCGACCAAGGCGGCGTTGCACTTGTGGTAAAAGAAGCCTTTAAACGTCGCGGCTATAATGCCAGTGTCAAATTCTATCCCTTTGCGCGGGCAGCCTTGCTCGTTAAAACAGGCCAGGCCGATGGCATTATTGGCCTTTGGTACCGCAAAGAGCGTGAGCAATGGGCACACTATTCCGATCCCATACAGGCCGTACAAATAGTCTTCTACAAACGTAAGGATAATCCTTTAAGTTTTAGTCAATTAACTGAGCTAAAACCCTTTACCATAGGCATTGGTCGCGGCTATGCCAATCCACCCGAAATTGCCGCTGCGGGACTGAGGACCGAGGAAGGCAGTTCCGATGAGATGAATTTTAAGAAATTGTTTCTAAAACGCATTGACTTAGTGTTGATTGGTTACAACCTTGCGCAGTATTTAATCAAGCAACATGAAGGTGAATATGCCGATACCCTTGAACAAGTAGGCGAGCCCATCGCGACTGAGGTATTCCATTTAGGAGTTTCGTTAGCAATCGCCGACCAAACTACCTTAGTCAATGAGTTTAATAAAGGACTGGAAAGCATGGACCAGGATGGCCGCCTTGACGCAATTTTAAGCCAATACCCGCAAATTCAATCCACCTTAGATCCGATAGAAAAAATACGAACACAAGCACATCCTTAGTAACTAAACTCGGCTATCTTAGCCACTTCAAACGGGGCGGATGAGATTGCCATGGGGTGTCTCGACACAAAACACAATTTCTTTCACTTTCGAGTGCTTAACTTTACAAACTTTTACCCACCTGCTGACGGTTATTCACTAGAATAGCGCCATTAGTGCGTTCGCCTGTTAACCGTCTTTGTGCGAGATAATTATTCCAATGAAAAAAACCATAATAGCCATTGCCTTAGTTGCTGCGGTTGCCGCCGCTGTGAGTTTTAGTGATGTACTGCAAGCGGCAAAACCCGAAAGCGCGCCCCATTTAATGCGCACAGTGCCTGTGGTCACAGGAGAAGTGGTTGAACATCCACTAGCACAATCTATTTCACTGATAGGTAAACTCGCCGCCGATCGCGCTGTGGTGATAGCGCCGCAAGTCACTGGCAAAATTAAGCAAATCGCCGTGACCTCGAATCAAGCGGTCAAGAAAGGCCAACTGCTTATCGAACTCGACGATATGAAAGCCCAAGCTGCGGTGGCCGAAGCCAATGCCTTTTTAAATGATGAAACCCGTAAACTCAGGGAATTTGAAAAGCTTATCAGCCGCAACGCCATCACCCAAACCGAAATCGATGCGCAAAAGGCCAGTGTCGATATTGCCAGAGCACGACTCGCCTCGGCGCAGGCAGATTTACATTACCATTCGCTGATCGCCCCCTTTGCCGGTAAAACCGGCCTGATTAACTTCAGTGAAGGCAAAATGGTGAGCATAGGCACTGAGTTGATGACCTTGGATGATTTATCCAGTATGCGACTCGACCTACAAGTGCCCGAACATTTTCTGTCACAGCTGAGTATTGGCATGCCAGTCTCGGCCACCAGCCGCGCTTGGCCGGGTGAAACCTTTATCGGCAAAGTGGTTGCCATCGATCCCCGCGTCAATGAAGAAACCTTAAACTTGAAGATCCGCGTGCAATTTGAAAACGCGAAAAACCGCTTAAAACCCGGCATGATGATGTCATCGACCATCACCTTCCCACCGATTTCTGCTCCGATTGTGCCAGTACAAGCCTTAGAATATTCAGGCACTAAGCGCTACGTGTATGTGGTTGGCGAGGACCATATCGCCCATCGCACCGAAGTGATTTTAGGCGCCCGCGTGGGCGACCAAGTGCTGATCGATTCTGGCCTCAAGATTGGCGACAAAGTGGTAGTGCAAGGGCTAGTGAATATGCGCGATGGCTTAAAGATCAATGAGGTCGTCCTCGAAGCCAAGAACGACACAAATCGTCCTGCAGCCAAGTCTGACGTCAACACTGCGGAGACGAAATAATGTGGCTGTCCGATGTTTCAGTTAAGCGCCCCGTCGTCGCGATCGTTTTAAGCTTATTGCTGTGCGTTTTTGGCTTAGTGTCCTTTACTAAACTGTCGGTCAGGGAAATGCCCGATGTCGAAAGCCCAGTGGTGACCGTCAGTACTAGCTATTCCGGCGCTTCGGCCGCCATTATGGAGAGCCAAATCACTAAGACCCTCGAAGATGAACTTACTGGGATCAGCGGCATCGATGAAATCACCTCAACGACTCGCAATGGCAGCTCACGGATCACTGTTACATTCCTGCTCGGTTGGAACTTAACCGAAGGGGTGAGTGATGTGCGTGACGCCGTGGCCCGCGCCCAGCGACGCTTGCCCGAGGATGCTAACGACCCCGTGGTCTCTAAGGACAATGGTTCCGGCGAGCCCTCTGTCTATGTCAACTTAAGCTCCAGCGTAATGGACCGCACCCAACTCACCGATTATGCCCAGCGGGTATTAGAAGACAGATTTAGCCTTATCAGCGGCGTGAGTTCCATCAGCATCTCGGGTGGTCTGTACAAGGTTATGTACGTCAAGCTCAGACCCGAACAAATGGCGGGGCGAAATGTAACAGTCACCGACATTACTAACGCGCTGCGCAAAGAAAACGTCGAAACTCCAGGCGGACAAGTGCGTAATGACACCACTGTGATGTCGGTACGTACTAAGCGTCTGTATTACACCCCAAAAGATTTTGACTATTTAGTAGTTCGCACCGCCAGCGATGGCACGCCTATCTACCTGAAAGATGTAGCCGATGTTGCCGTTGGTGCGCAGAACGAAAACTCCACCTTTAAGAGTGATGGTATTGTTAACTTAAGCTTAGGGGTGATCACTCAGTCTGATGCGAACCCTTTAGTGGTAGCACAGGAAGTACACAATGAAGTCGATAGAATTCAAGACTTTCTCCCCGAAGGCACGAGTCTCGTGGTGGACTTTGACTCGACCGTATTTATCGACCGCTCGATCAACGAGGTGTACAACACTCTCTATGTCACTGGCGCCCTTGTGGTATTAGTGCTGTATATCTTTATCGGACAAGTAAGAGCCACGCTTATCCCCGCAGTGACAGTGCCCGTGTCACTGATCTCGGCCTTTATCGCCGCCAATATGTTCGGTTATTCGATTAACCTATTGACTCTAATGGCATTAATTCTCGCCATTGGTCTGGTCGTCGATGATGCCATCGTGGTGGTTGAGAATATTTTCCACCATATTGAGCGCGGCGAAGAACCGCTGCTTGCCGCTTACAAAGGAACGCGGGAAGTGGGCTTTGCGGTCGTGGCCACTACAGCCGTGTTAGTGATGGTGTTCCTGCCGATTTCCTTTATGGAGGGCATGGTCGGTTTACTCTTTACCGAGTTCTCCGTGATGCTGGCGGTTTCAGTGCTGTTTTCTTCACTAATTGCCCTGACGCTCACACCGGTACTCAGTAGCAAACTGCTCAAAGCCAATGTAAAACCGAACCGTTTTAATCGTTTCGTTGACAGTGGTTTTGCCCGCATGGAGAAGGTTTACCGCGTTGGCGTAACCCATGCGATTCGTTTTAGATTACTGGCGCCACTGGTGATCCTCGCCTGTGTCGGCGGCAGTGTATGGTTGATGCAACAGGTGCCCTCACAGTTAGCGCCGCAGGAAGACCGCGGCGTACTGTTTGCCTTCGTCAAAGGCGCCGAAGGAACCAGTTATAACCGTATGACGGCAAACATGGACATAGTCGAAGACCGACTGATGCCCCTCCTCGGCCAAGGTGTTTTACGCTCCTTCAGCGTTCAAGCTCCAGCTTTTGGTGGCCGCGCTGGCGATCAAACTGGTTTTGTGATCATGCAGTTAGAGGACTGGGAACATCGTCATGTGACGGCGCAACAGGCTCTGGGCATTATCAGCAACGCTTTGAAAGATATTCCCGATGTGATGGTTCGCCCTATGATGCCAGGTTTTAGAGGGCAATCGAGTGAACCGGTACAATTTGTGCTCGGCGGCTCAGATTACGCCGAACTCTTTAAATGGGCGCAGGTATTAAAAGAAGAAGCCAATGCCAGCCCCATGATGGAAGGCGCGGATTTAGACTACGCCGAAACCACGCCCGAGTTGATTGTTACCGTCGATAAAGAACGGGCGGCGGAGCTTGGGATCAGCGTCGATGAAGTATCACAAACCTTAGAGGTCATGCTTGGCGGTCGTAAAGAGACCACCTATGTTGACCGAGGCGAAGAGTACGATGTGTATCTGCGGGGCGATGAAAACAGCTTTAATAACGTCGGCGATTTAAGCCAAATCTATATGCGCTCGGCCAAGGGCGAGTTAGTGACGCTCGATACGGTAACCCATATCGAAGAAGTGGCCTCGGCACAAAAACTTAGCCACACCAATAAGCAAAAATCCATCACCCTCAAGGCCAACATCAGCAAAGGTTATACCTTGGGCGAAGCATTGAAGTTTTTGGATAACAAGGCCATTGAGTTATTACCTAAGGATATTTCCATCGGTTATACCGGCGAATCGAAGGACTTTAAAGAAAACCAAAGCAGCATTTTGATTGTCTTCGGTTTAGCGCTCCTTGTCGCTTATCTGGTACTCGCGGCGCAATTTGAAAGCTTTATCAACCCCTTAGTGGTAATGTTTACCGTGCCTATGGGGGTATTCGGCGGTTTCCTCGGCCTGTTGCTCACCAGTCAAGGCATTAACATCTATAGCCAGATCGGCATGATCATGTTGATTGGTATGGTGACTAAAAACGGTATCTTGATCGTTGAGTTTGCTAACCAACTGCGCGACCGAGGTTTGGCATTAGATAAGGCGATTATCGATGCTTCGACTCGTCGCTTACGACCAATCCTGATGACAGCTTTCACCACCTTAGTGGGAGCGGTGCCGCTGATCTTCTCGACGGGCGCGGGCTCAGAAAGCCGGATTGCCGTGGGTACTGTAGTGTTCTTCGGTATGGCCTTCGCGACCTTTGTAACCCTGTTCGTGATCCCTGCCATGTACCGTTTAATTTCGGCCGCCACCCATTCACCGGGTTATGTTGAAGCAAAACTCGAAGCTGCCATCAAAGCCCAAGAATTAGCAGCACAAGAGGCCGCCAAACAACAGGAACAAACGGCAAAAGCCTAATTTATCGCTATGATGTAAAACGGCGTGAATAAAGCGTTTGCTTAAACCATAAAAAGCCAAGGGCCTCATCCCTTGGCTTTTTCATTTAGGTTTCAGATGAGTTCCCTCTACGTTCTGTCCAACCTACAAAATCTGCGAAACCAAGTCCGACGCATAACAGCGACAGCGCCTTTATCAGCTTCTTTAAACAATATACTGTATACTGGCTCCACGCCGGCGCAATACTTTAAATCCTCTGGCGTTTAGCGGAAGTTTAAATCCCCCAGGAACAACTCATAGGCGGTAATCCGTTACTCCAAGTGTGAATATTCCCCTTTCGCGCCCATTATCATCTTGCTGTGCTATAGTGCGGGGAGTCTTCCCCCTGATAGCAATACTCAAATCCCTTGAAAAAAATCGCCCTCTTTGTCGATGTACAAAACATTTATTACACCTGCCGTGAGGCTTATCAGCGCCAGTTTAACTATCGCAAACTCTGGCAAGAGTTAAGTGCACAGGGCGAGATCGTCAGCGCTATCGCCTACGCCATTCATCGGGGTGACGATGGTCAGTTAAAGTTTCAGGATGCCCTAAGACATATAGGCTTTGAACTCAAGCTTAAGCCCTTTATCCAGCGCAGCGATGGGTCGGCGAAGGGAGATTGGGACGTTGGCATCACAATCGATGTACTCGAAATAGCTTCCGAGGTGGATACTGTGATACTGCTTTCTGGCGATGGGGATTTTGCGATCTTGCTTGAGAAGATAAGACAAAAATTTGATGTCGATGCAGAGATCTATGGGGTGCCATCCCTTACGGCAAAATCCCTGATGGATGCGGCCACACAGTTTACGCCAATTACCCCAGATTTACTGCTCTAGCTTTTCTTGTCCTTTGGCGACCGCTAAGCCTGAAACTCTTGTGTCGAGAGTCGATAAAAATTATCTATATCAGCCATCAGCACGCCGTAAACATAGGCATCTAGTTGTCCCTTATCTATCATAGGCTGCATTATGTCCAAGATCTCTTGCAGGGGCAGTGAGCCACGATAGGGCCGCTTTTGGGTTAAGGCTTGAAACACATCGACGATTGCAAGGATACGCGAAGGTAAATCTAACTGTTCTGGTCCTTTTCTAAAGGGGTAACCCGAACCATCGAGACGCTCATGGTGGTTTGATGCCCACTCACCAATCACTGATTTTGGAAAAAAACTCTTTAAAGTATGGTCGGTATCGACGGTATGACGCTTGATAATCGAGTACTCTTCCTTGGTTAATTTCCCCTCCTTGTGGAGCAATAAATCGGGGGTTTTCAACTTGCCAACATCATGTAAAAGCCCAGCAACGTACAGTAGCTCAGCATCGGTATCCGAGACACCGCAATCCTTGGCGACCAGTTTTGCCAGTAGTGCAACTTTATCCGAATGATGAAAGGTAAAGGGGCTCTTCGCATCGACAATCCGCGCCAAAAATCTTGCTAATTGTTTAACGCCCTCAATATCTAACTCTTTGTCGTACAGTTGATTAGCTTCAAACCCTAAGGCCATTTGCTCAATATAGGCAGCCTCCATGTTGTACCAAAAACCATCTTTACTAACTAATTGGCACATGGCTTCTACCATCTTATGCTCGAACAGCACATCACTATGGGCCAGTAAATTATCCGCGACTAAGCCCTCGTGGAGGGTGATAAGTTCTTCATGGCAACCATGGGTATAGCGTGCACGCAGAAAATCGGTGCGGTCGGCGAGGAAGATTAATGCGGCAAGGTCACGGTCAAATTCAGGAATCGTTATCGATTGCAATTCAAGCCAAGGGGTATGGTGATAAAGCACTATCAAGGCGAAGGTATCTAAAATGGGGCACTTCATTAATGCCTCATAGCCACGGCGACTGTGGGAATTGGCATCTTCCGGTTGCATTAGTTTGAGTAGCCGTAAGTGCTCCTCGGAAGAAGACACGCCGCAGTCATGGATAAGCCCAGCAAAATAGGCAAATTGCTTCTTTTCATCGGGCCATCCCAACACATTAGCGCATTCGTAAGCCATGTAAGCCACTCTATGACCATGGTGTAAGTCATCTACACCGACGAAATCCAATACGGTCGCCACGGCCAACAGCGCATGCCGGACATCAATTTTGACGCGGATTTCTTGGGGCTGAAAAGCATTCATCGAATTATCCTAATTTAACACGCTAATCTAAATATAGTTACTTCCTGAATATTTAGCCGCTAAAGGCGAAAAAAAGACCTGCATTTGCAGGTCTTTTTTATTGTTAATCGATTGAACAGGCTGAACTATTGCCCAGCCAATGCTTCTGCTTTGCGACGACTGCGTTTAGCTAACGCGTAGTAGAACAATGGCGTCAGGATTAAGCCAAACAAGGTCACCCCTATCATGCCGGCAAATACCGCAACCCCCATGGCTTGACGCATCTCAGCGCCCGCTCCGGTTGAGAACACCATAGGCACCACCCCCATGATAAAGGCAATAGAGGTCATCAAGATGGGGCGTAAGCGTAAGCGCGCCGCCTCGAGAATCGACTCCATGACTTCCATACCATGGTCTTGTTTTTCCTTGGCAAATTCGACAATCAGAATCGCGTTCTTGGTCGCTAAGCCCACGAGGACGATAAGACCAATCTGGGTGAAAATATTATTATCACCGCCATAAATAAGCACACCACTGAGCGCTGAGAGTAAGGTCATTGGAATGATTAAGATAATCGCCAATGGCAAACTCAAACTCTCGTACTGCGCCGCCAGCACCATAAACACCAGCAGGATCACCAGAGGGAACACTAACAAGCCTGTGTTACCGGCGAGGATCTGCTGATAGGTCAGTTCAGTCCACTCGTAGGTCATGCCTATCGGCAAAGTCTCGGCAAGGATTTTCTCAATCGCCGCCTGCGCTTGCCCCGAACTCACACCGGGTGCTGGGCCACCGTTAATCTCAGCCGTGGTGAAACCGTTATAGTGCATCACACGATCGGGCCCCGCACTCTGACTCACATTGATAAAGGAGCCGAGTGGGATCATATCGCCATTCACATTAGGCACTTTTAGCTGACTGATCTGCTGCGGGCTTTGACGGAATGCTTCGTCGGCCTGCATATTCACCTGATAGGTACGACCGAAACGATTGAAGTCGTTGACATAGGTCGAGCCCATATAGGTTTGTAATGTCTGGAAAATTTGATCGAGCGACACTGCCTGCTGTTTCGCTTTAGTCCGATCGATATCCAGTTCAAGTTGTGGCACGTTCACTTGATAGCTGGAGAAAATCCCCGCTAATTGTGGATCGGCCCACGCCTTGTACATTACTTGTTGGGTCACCTGATACAAGGCCTCATAACCAAGGTTGGCTCTGTCTTGAATTTGCAGACGGAACCCTCCAATAGTGCCGAGGCCTTGCACAGGTGGCGGCGGGAAGATGGCAATAAACGCATCCTGAATTCCAGCAAACTGCTGATTTAACTGGCCAGCAATCGCATTCGCCGACAGCTCAGGACTCTTACGTAACTCAAAATCATCTAGGGCAACAAACACCACGCCCGAGTTAGGACTATTGGTAAAACCGTTGATACTCAGACCGGGGAAGGCAATAGAGTGCGCCACACCAGGGTGATTCAAGGCGATGTCGGACATTTTCTTGATCACCGCATCGGTACGCTCGAGTGAGGCCGCATCCGGTAATTGGGCAAATGCCACTAAATACTGCTTATCCTGTCCAGGCACATAGCCCGTTGGGGTATTCACAAATTGCACGCCCGTAAGCGCAACCATGCCCAGATAAACCAGTCCGATAATGCCACCAAAACGGATCACCTTACGTACTAAATAGCCATAACCCTCTGATGCACGGTTGAATAAGCGGTTAAAGGGCGTAAATAACCAGCCACCAAACAGCTTATCCATTAACCGTGTGAGCGCATCCTTAGGCGCATCATGACCCTTGAGTAACAACGCCGATAACGCCGGGCTCAAGGTGAGCGAGTTAATGGCCGAAATAAAGGTCGAAATCGTGATAGTCAGCGCAAACTGCTTATAAAACTGCCCGGTTAATCCGCTCATAAAGGCGGTCGGAATAAACACCGCGGCCAACACTAAGGTGGTTGCCACAATCGGCCCAGTCACTTCCTTCATGGCTTTTTGTGTCGCGGCAATAGGGCTTAAACCCGAAGCGATATTTCGCTCCACGTTTTCTACCACCACGATGGCATCGTCGACCACAATCCCGATAGCCAGCACCAGACCAAACAGCGACAGCGCATTAAGCGAGAAGCCCATCAAGTGCATAAAGGCGAAGGTACCCACCAAAGATACAGGCACTGCCACCAGCGGAATAATCGAGGCGCGCCAAGTTTGGAGGAACAGCACCACCACGAGTACCACTAAGAACACGGCCTCGAGCAGGGTTTTCACTACCGCATGGATAGATCCACGCACAAACACGGTCGGATCGTACACAATCTCGTATTGCAGTCCTTCGGGGAAAGACTTCGCCAGTCTTGCCATTTCAGCGCGCACATCGTCGGAGATTTGAATCGCATTCGAGCCCGACGCTTGGAACACAGGAATCGCTACTGCGTCTTTGTTATCCAGTAATGAACGCAGCGCATAGCTAGTTGCACCGAGTTCAACACGAGCGACATCCTTAAGACGGATCACCTCACCGTTTTGACCGACCTTGATGATAATGTCTTCGAATTCTGACAGTTCGGTCAGACGACCCTTAACGTTAATCAAGAGTTGGAAGTCGGCATTACCGCTAGGCTGCGCCCCTAAACTGCCCGCTGCCGCTTGCTGATTTTGCTCACGTACGGCGGCGATAATTTCAGCTGGCGACATGCCAAGCGCCGAGACTTTATTCGGGTCAAGCCAAATCCGCAGACTATACTCGCCCGCACCGAATAAACGCACCGCGCCCACACCTTTGATGCGTGCTAACTCATCTTTTACGTTTAATGCCGCATAGTTAGACAAATACAGCATGTCATAACGATTATCCGGCGACAGTAAATGCACCACCATGGTTAAGTCGGGCGAGGACTTTTCGGTCACAATCCCTAGGCGTTGAACCTCCTGTGGCAAACGTGGCATAGCGCGGTCTACCCGGCTCTGCACTTGGGTTTGCGCCCTGTCCACATCGGTGCCAATGGCAAAGGTGATGGTCAAGGTCATGCGTCCATCGGATGTCGCCTGCGATGACATATACAGCATGTCTTCAACGCCGTTGATTTCCTGCTCTAAGGGCGAGGCAACCGTCTCGGCGATGACTTTAGGGTTCGCGCCAGGGTAGTTGGCGGTCACAACTACTGTTGGCGGTACCACTTCAGGGTATTCGGTAATGGGTAATTGCCAGACGGCAATCGCCCCTGTGATAAAAAATAGCAGCGAGAGTACGGCTGCAAATATCGGTCTTTTAATAAAAAACTGCGACAACATTCTGTTGGATTCCTTAACCGCGGCTCGCTACTTCAACGTCTGGGGTGGTGATATTTTCTTGATGTTTATCAAGCAGTAATTGAGCTTGACGAAGCGCCTCTATCTGCTCACTGTCGGCCATATCAACCAGGTGTGGCTCAATTTGCATCTTAGGACGAACCCTTTGCATGCCATTGACGACGATTTTGTCGTCTGCCGCTAAACCTTGCTTAACAATGCGTAAACCTTGAACTTTTTCACCTAGGGTGACGCCGCGATACTCCACAGTGCCATCGTTTGCCACCACTAAGACGAACTTATTGTTCAGATCCGTGCCTACGGCTTTATCGTCGATCAAGATGCCGTCGTAGGCGCCGCTACCGGCAGTACGTAATCTGGCGAACAGACCAGGGAGCAAGCTGTTGTCTTCATTACTAAAAGTGGCACGTACTCGAATAGTGCCCGTCTGTCTGTCCATCGAGTTATCGACAAAATCCACTAGGCCTATGTGTTGATATTCTCGCTCGTTGGCCAGCGCCATATACACGGGATTGTCGCCAGCACGAGGGTCTTTACGCTTTTTCTCGGCGGTTAACTTGACGTATTTCAGATAGGTTTGCTCATCCACATCGAAGTAGGCATACATGCTGGCAGTCGACAC
>NZ_JBKEDJ010000054.1:0-21944 GCF_047975355.1 Shewanella sp.
CATTTTACAGAAAGTCGAATTAACGCATTTAAAGCATCGCGGGTTTCGGCAGTTATCGACCGGTGAAACCCGACGGGTGATGTTAGCACGGGCGCTGGCAACTGAGCCCGAATTGCTGATTTTAGATGACCCCTACGCAGGGCTGGATATAGAACATCAGCTTAGCCTGTCGCAGCTGCTGGTGGAGGTTGCCGAACATACGCAGCTACTCATTATCACCTCACGCCAAGAAGAATTACCGCCCTGTATTAGCCATGTGGCGCTGTTTAATAGCGATATGCTCAAATCGGGTCAGCATGTGCATCAACTGAGCGCGCCCATGTCGATTACGCAGTGGCGTACACATCCTGTGATGGCGCAGCTCAATGCGCTTTCGGCCAGCCGTAGCGCCGAACTCTTGGCATTGATGGAGCGTCAACGCCACAATGCCGAAGCGTTCGATCCCATAGTCGACATTAAAAATGGCAAGGTTGAATATGTCAGCGGCTCGATCTTTAAAGGGGTGAATTGGCAGATTCGTGCGGGCCAGCATTGGCAAGTGCGAGGCCCCAATGGTTGTGGTAAGAGTACTTTACTCGGGCTGATTTTGGGCGACCACCCCCAGTGCTACAGCAACGACATTACCCTGTTTGGCCGACCCCGAGGCAGCGGCGAGAGCATTTGGCAGATTAAACAACGGATTGGCATAGTGTCGCCGGCATTGCATTTACAGTATCGCGTCAGTTGCTCGGCGCTCGATGTCTTGCTGTCGGGCTTTTTCGATTCCATTGGCCTGTACCATAAGCCCACTAAACCCCAATTGGAACTGGCGAAGGAATGGCTGGCGATATTGCATATGAGCGAGTTTGCCAGCACCGGCTTTAAACAATTGGATTATGGCCAACAGCGGCTATTGCTCATAGGCCGAGCCTTGATTAAACAGCCGTTATTATTGATTTTGGATGAGCCATATCAAGGGCTCGACTTTATCAATCGCACCTTAGTGATGCGGGCTTTGGACATGATTGCCGAGCACCATCTCAGCCAATTACTTTATGTCTCCCACCATAGGGAAGATGCCTTACCTGCCATTAAAAACTTTGTCGATTTTATCAAGCAGGATGAAGGTTATTCGGTAGAGGTGAGTGGCAGCCCTGATTAGGGGGCTTAATCCCTGATAGATGCTGATGATTGACTGCGGCTGGTTGCCATAAGCGTTAGTTATTCAAGCGCTTAACGTCGAATAAATTTAATACTAAAGTTTGACGCCTTCATTTTTATCTATCATCTTATAGTAGGATTTTAAGCTTGGCTTATTTTCCTACGTCAACTGACGAACAGGCACACCCGTTGTGAAACGGGGTCGCAAAGCTTCGGATCTTACTGTACTGGCTGTTATTAAGATGGCTGAGTTGCCGAATCAGGTGAAAAACCTTGGTGATATGCAAACCCAATGCATGCGCTAACAGGATATGGAAATTAGTTTTTTACCTTTCGGAGAATATATGAAATTTAAATCAACACTCGTAGCGTTAGCTACCTTTGTGTTTGCTAGTTCGGTTAATGCCACTGTTACCTATGATGAAAATGGTAATGGTTTTATTGGCAAAGGAGATATTCAATCGGTATTTGACTGGAATAATAGCCAATTACAGGCGAATGCATCTGCTCTAGAATTCCGTTTTTTTGCTGAAGGTACTGTAACCTGGACCTGTGAATGGTGGACTGGTAGCACGGGCACAACCAATGGGAGCGCGAATAATCAAGGGACTCTCAAATATCATAGTGAAGAGGCGGAAATTTCCTATGATATAAATAAAGTGGTCAATTTTGATTCTCGCAAAAATAAGCAACAGATGGTGACAGGTTTTACGTTAATTGGGAATTCGGTTGCACTAAATTCTGTAAACTCAACCAATCCAGTGGCAAGTTGTAGCGGAAAAGGAGCGGGTAAAACTGTCGTTGAAGACTCCATAAAATATGAAGGCAGTGAAAGCCCATTATTGCAAGTACGCTTTGCTCCGCAGGACGCAGAGCCCGGTGATTGGTTCGATTTACTAATCACCGAATAAGTCGGGAAGCGTCAGCTTATCTTCTATTGGAGTGGCTCGTTAACCGCAATCGAATTAGGAGTCTCGTTGTTATGGGACTCCTTATCATCAATTTCAGCTCTTTTTGCTTTGTTCCATTGTTAGGACGGCATTCGATCCTAGGCCACTCATTCTTCCTCGGTTTGTTCTTGCGATACTAATGAGTAAGGCCGCGCGATGGCGTGATGAATATCATTCAATGAAAACACCTTCGAGAAACGCCCAAAGGTTTTGCCATAAAACACGGTTTCTACCACCGGCAGGCTAAATACATGATAGCTGGCGGCAATTTCTCCTTGGGCTTCACAATCGATATACGCCAGCACCATTTTGGGAAACTCTCTCGCCAACAAATCCGCAATCTGCGGTTTAAGCGCCTGACACACACCACAACTTGGTGCACCAAATAACAAAAGTACGGCGTAGTGCTTATTCAAAATTGAGTCGAGCATGGCTCGAGATTCAATATAGTATATGGTTTGATGGCTCATCTACTCACTCGTCTGCTGCTTTTTATCTCTACATTTTTTTACATTGAACTACTGCTCAGCATTATAAATACCCAATATTTCACTAAGTTAAATATCGCTAAACGGCTGGTGTACTTTATTTAATACATTGTTTTACAAGTAGCATTTTGTAGCAAATGCCTTTGTCAAATTGACGCTTCACTTGCTTAGGGTAATTATTCGCGATGTTTTAAAATTGTTACCCTTTGGTGACTCAAAATAATTATTGTTGTGAAATATAAGGGCAAATCATGCTTACAATGAATAAGGTCGCCGTTATGGTGGCGACTGCTTTGTATGTTGGTAGCGGTGTCGCTTCAACTACAACAGTTGCGCCATCTAATGAGCTGAACTCCGTCTGGGCAACGCAACCTGCGGATTATGCTCCGCAGCCATTAGCCGAAGAATCGTATACATGGGAAAACCAGGTAAATAAAACAATCAAAAAACAGCGCGAAATCTTTACACCAGAAGCCGATATTCAAGGCGTACATAAGTACATTGTACAGCTAAGTGATGCACCTATTGCTACTTATTGCTACTTACGATGGTGGCGTTGCACAACTTGCTGCGACACAACATACCGTAGCTAAGGCTCGTGGAACCAATGCGCCGTTAAACCTCAATCAACCTCAGCTAAAAGCGTATAACAATTATCTTGCTGAGAAACGCGCTAGCTTTGTTGCACAAGCTCAAGCATTACAGGGTGTGGATGTTAAAGTGAGCCGTGAGTTTTCGGTAGCACTGAACGGTTTCGTTACCGAACTCACTCAGGAGCAGGCGCAGCGTCTGGCTAAAGTGCCTGGTGTTAAGCGTATTACCCGTGAAAAAATTTATGAGTTACAAACCTTTAGCACGCCTGCTCAAACTGGCGCGACTACGGTTTGGAGCTCTAGCGCGCTCAATACTTTGTCTAACAAGGGCGAGGGCATGGTGGTTGGTATCATAGATACTGGTATTAACCATGACCATCCGTCATTTGCCGCAGTGGGTGGCGATGGTTATAAACATACTAACCCTAACGGTTCGGGTAAGTTCCTAGGCGATTGCGTTGATTCACCAGAGTACTGCAACGACAAGCTGATTGGTATTTACTCTTATCCAGAAATCACCAAAGTCTATACTGACCCAGTATTCACTGAAACCCGCCCAGCAGTAGGTTTGGACTATAACAACCACGGTTCGCACGTTGCTGGTACCGTTGCTGGTAACATCATCAAAGACTTAATCCACTCCAGTCCCGATAGCGTCGCTCAGAGTAAAGGGAGTGAAACTGGCCTTAAGTTAGATCAAGTGTCCGGTATGGCACCCCATGCTAACATTATTGCCTACCAAGTTTGTTGGCCAGGTGGGTCGGGTGACCCTTATGCGGGCTGTCCAACCTCTGCTATTGTTGCTGCGATTGAACAATCTGCTATCGATAACGTTGATGTTATTAACGCCTCTTTAGGTTCGCTTGAAGAAGATCCATGGTTAGACCCAATGGAGCAAGCCTTCTTAAACGCGGCGGCATCGGGTGTGTTCGTTGCGGTAGCTGCGGGTAACTCGGGTCCAGACCTTATGACTGCTGACCACTCATCTCCATGGGTGACGACAGTAGCGGCTCACTCTGCAGATAAAATTGTCGGTTTCAAGAAAAACACCGTTGAGCAAATGTTTGGCGGTGCTACTGCTGCACCTGCAGATATTATTGGTGCAACGCGTAACTTCAGCTCAGTGACGGGTCTTGTGGTTGATGCGAATAAATTCAAAAACGCCAATGAGCCTGTCGCATCCTACGTTAAAAACTGTGATAAACCTTTCCCTGCGGGCACATTTGATTTAGCAGACAATCCAGCGACTGAAATTGATGAAAGCGCGCAGAATGTGATCGTACTGTGTACGCGCAGCTCATTCCCGCTAATGGCTAAATCCGCTAACGTACAAGCGGGTGGTGCGGAAGGCATTATTATTGCTACCCAAACACCAAGTTACGATTCAAGTGCGCCAGAGATTCCCTATACCATTCCTGGTTCTCTGATTAAGTATGGCGATGCTGCTAAACTGCGTACTTGGTTAGCAACAGGCTCTGGTCATATGGCGACCATCACAGCCGGTGCTGCTGAAATGAAGGACGTTGATAAGGAGCGAGTCGCTAACTTCTCTGGTCGTGGTCCATCTTACTTTGGTATCGATACCTTGTTCGTGGATATCGCAGCTCCAGGCGTGGATATTTTCGCTGCCGCATCAGACGACCAACCCTTTACCAAAAACCCTTTCGCGGGTGATTGGGCAACCTTATCTGGTACTTCAATGGCGAGTCCGCACGTAGCTGGTGCTGCTGCGTTACTCCGTCAATCCCACCCAGACTGGACGCCAATGCAAGTACAATCGGCGCTGCTGATGACAGCATCTAACGATCTGACAAACTCTAGCTTCTTAGATTACTACTCAGATTATGATGAAAAGTCAGCCCTGCAAGACGTGGGTGCGGGTCGTATGCACGTTGAGTTAGCCGATAAAGTCGGTCTGGTGCTCGACGAGTCTATGGACAACATGGCGACTGCTAACCCTAATCTGGGCGGCCGTCCAAAGAACCTCAACACGGCTTACATGGTCGATAACGAATGTCCAACAGAATGTTCGTTTGTGCGTACCTTCACTGCAACTGAAGATGCCACTTGGACCGTTGCGGCTGAGACTTGGTTTGGTGACTTCGATGTCAGTGTGCAGCCGCAAAGCTTTACGATCAAAGCGGGCGAAAGCCAATCTATCGTAGTGACTGCGAAAACTAAGAAGAATGTTGCTGGTACAGGCGTGATTGATTTAACCGGTAACCAAGGTCAAATCGTTCTGACCTCTGATAATCCAACATCGCCAGTGCTTGAGCTGCCAGTGTGGACCTATGAGGGTGATTCTGGTTTACCTAAATACTTAAAAATTAACGCGCATCGTAAATCTTCAACCCTAAACGTAGGTCCATTCAATACCGCTGAAATCACCGATTTCACTGCGCGTAGCTATGGTATGGTGAAGGGGGCTGATAAAACGGTTCATCTATATACCGATAGAACCGGTGGCGATCCGTTTGACACTGTAGAAGTCGATGGCGTCCAAGTTAACCCTAACCATATTGAATGGACTGACGTACCTGAAGGCGCTAAGTTGCTTGCGGGTAGTGTAGTGGGTAGTGAATATGACCGCGTGCTAGTATTTATGGGTCAAGACGCCGATGGTGACGGTTTACCATCGATGGAAGAAACCCTATGTATGTCTACCACTTATGCTATTACTAACTTCTGTACAATCCCTAACCCACAGGCGGGGCGTTACTTTACTGTCTATATGAACTTGGCATCTATCTCTACTGGGCAAGTTGATCAAGGTCGTGATATTAGCTTATCTACTGCGGTAGTGACTGGCGATAACGGTAACTTAACCGTTAAAGCACCTTCACAGATCCCTGGTTACGAAGAGTACAATCTGGAACTTGCTTACCATCTGCCTGAAATGGAAGTGGGTAACACTTACTTCGGTGGTTTCGACATTGGTACTAATGCCAATGACGCGGGTAATTTAGGTTTTGTGCCGGTGATTATCAACCAAGTTGATAAGGACGTGACTTTCACCGCTAACCGTAAAACAGCTATCCCAGGTGAAGTGGTTGAGTTCCAAGTTAACGTGATTGCGAACAATGAAGCGGAAGCACGTGATTTTGCGCTAAATGCCAAATTCCCTGATGCAATCCAAATCATTCCAGGTTCAGTTGTTGCATCTAATGCTACACCGGGAACTCCTGTACTGGAAAACAACACTATTAGCTTGTCTGGTGTTCAGGAAACCACTAAGGATGTAGTACGTAACTATAAGATCACCAATAACCAGAATGATCCTATGTGTTCGCTAACTGTGGCTGGCTCTCCATACCCAGGTTATCTCGAACTGCGTGAAAACTTAGGCTGGAAGACACTGGAGGGCGTTCAAGGGAATCACCTTAATAAGTTTACTTATAAGCTCAAAGATTTGATGAGTACGACTGAAGACGTGAAATTCCCACTATTTAATAAGTACTTTGTTGATACTATTAAATTAAACCCTGCAGGTTTAGTCAGCTTCAATTCTGATCGTCATGTTCCTTACGCTCACGTAGAGTTCCCTAAAAATGTGAGTGGCTTACCAATGCCTGAATATGTGATTGGACCATACTGGGTAGGCGATAACACTATCCCTAAACGTTTCGACGGTGGTTATGGTCAATACCATCTGAATGCGGGTATTACACCAACCTATACTATTAAACGCGATTGGTTAGTACTTGAGTGGGATAACGTGCAGCGTACAAACACTCCTGGTCAGTTAGTTGACTTCGAAATGTTCCTACGCATGAATGTGAACTACGAGCCTGGCAAGTATGAGATGCTGTTTGCCTACGACAACCTGCAAATGGTCGATGGTAAAGGTTCTATCGGCTTTAAAGCAGCCGACGGCCGTATCTTTGTCGATGGCGATATACCTGTTGATGTGAACCTCGGCGCTTCAGTTGCCTATAACAACCTCGACGCAGTATTGAGTAACAAGTTTGTGGTTTGTATGGATTACACAGGTCCAGAAGAGTCGCAATTCAATGTGAAGTTCAATGCCTATGTGTCTGAAAAGGCAGCGGGTACAACTCAAACTCTGATGGTTGAAAACCACCTGACAGGTGCTGATAGTGAAGTGTTAGAACTGCAACTTGAGGTTGCTGGCAACATTCAACTTGCTACCATTGCCGATAAGACGGTTAAAGAAAATCAATCTATTAGCTTCGACGTGCTCTACTCGGATGAAAACCAAGTGAGTAATGTGATTGAAGTGATGGGTGATAACTTTACGACAACCGTGAATGGTAACAATGTGACCTTAACGCCAACGGCAAACTTCCATGGCGAAACCTTGGTCACTGTTAGAGTAAAAGACAGCGTGAATCCAGAAGATGCGGCATCGACCAGTTTCAATCTGGTGGTAGAGTCAGATGGTATTGAGTATGGTTGTACTAACAGCAGTGCGACTAACTACAATGCTTCTGCTAATACCGATGATGGCAGCTGTAAGTTACCAGTAGTCACCGTTGAGCCAGAAGATAAGAGTTCGGGCGGTGCTTTAGGCTGGTTAGCCCTAGGTTTACTTCCGTTAGCTTACAGAAGAAACCGTAAAACACATTAAGAGTTAGGATGAAACACGAGACGGGCGGTATTCACCGCATCTAATTGCGTTACTTCATCCCATGATAAAGCCCCTGTATATTAACAGGGGCTTTTTATTTAATGGCCACACCATTGGCTTTCACAGGGGATCCCATCTCTATCGCCATCCATTTGGGTATTTGGGCAATGACTGATGTAAAACGTCGCTTCGGCGCAAGAGCTCATATGGCTGCAATGGGTTTTACCTGCCTCACAGTGAAACTGTGTTTTAGGAGCTGGAGTCTCATACAAAGGCATTTGTTCAATGTCAGCGTTGGTTAACACTGGGGTGGCATTAAACTCGGTATATTTTTTAAAGCCAAATATCCCAATGCCAAAGATTAATAACAGCGGCAGCAGGGTATTCAATAGAGAGCGACTCGGGGGATTTGTATTACGGCGTGGGCTTTTGTTGGCGTTGGCGAGCACGGCCACGCCTTCAATAGAAGCCTTAATGGCTTTTACTTTGCCATCGTTTTGTATTTCGGTGCGATACAGAATACTATCGCCGACCTGAGGTTTTCTGGCCATGTGCTTAAGCACGGTAATATGGATAAAAACGTCTTTACCCTGTTGTTCCGGTTGAATAAAACCGAACCCTTTCTCATCGTTCCAACGAACTAAAATGCCTCTTTCCATGAGTTTGCTCTAAGTGCTTAATTTAAGTTCTTTATATGTGGGATTGACACTAAGGTCAATGGTGATATTTGGGTTGTCACAGGGATTATTGCATCAGCTTGTTGGCTTTTTTGACCATATACATGGCTTGATCCGCATAGTGGATTAGGCTTTTAGCATCGGTGCCGTGGCAGGGATAAATGGCCGAGCCAATACTCACTCCAATGTGTAGCTTGTGTTTATGGATAGAATAGGGGGCACTGAGCGCTTGGGTGATTTTGTGGACCAAGACGGGTACGCTCTCTTCATTGGGTAAGTGTTCCAGTAAAATCACAAACTCATCACCGCCGAGGCGGGTGATGGTATCGATTTGCCGAATGTTGCCCGTGAGTCTTTTGGCAACTTCCTGTAATAATTTATCGCCGACATCGTGGCCATATTCATCGTTAACCGGTTTGAAGTTATCTAAGTCGAGAAACAGAATGGCAAAGATCCCATCGGATCGCTGGGCATGGACGATCGCTTGCTCTAATTTGGTTTGGAACAAGACTCGATTAGGGAGATTGGTGAGTGCATCGTGGTGGGCTATGTGGCGTAGATGTTCTTCCTCGGCTTTACGCTCTGAAATATCGGTAATCACAATCACGAAGTGAGTCAGTCGGTTATGTTCATTTCGTACCGTGTTTATCCTCACGCTGAGGGTCAGATAACCCGATTCTGTCTCTTTGATTAATTCACCCTGCCATTGCTCCCCCTGTTGTAACAGATTACACATGGCCTGATAGGCATCTTCGTTAGTATGTCCTGTATTGATAAAGCGTGAGGCGTCTTGATGTAAACTCTGCTCAGTCAACCCAGTTATATCGGTAAATGCCTGATTAATAGAAATAATGCTCAGTCGCGGATCTGTGATTATGATGCCGTCCGTGCTGGCATTAAATACGGTTGCGGCCAACCTGAGCTTATCCTCGGCCTGCTTACTGCTGGTGAGGTTCATAAAATAGGCAACCCCTTCATGGGTGCTGCTATTTAAAAAACTCGCGCCTAACATCACGGGAACATGGGCACCCATTTTACTAATAAGTTGTTTTTCATACTGATTACAGTGACCAAGCTCGATAAGTTCGCCGATGGCTATCTTATCCCTGGCCTCAAACTCAGGCGGCGTGAGTGAGCGCCAGTTGATAAGACCTGCGGCTAAGTCTTCACGGTCAAACCCCAGCATATTGAGAAAATGATCGTTGGCATCGTGTATGGTGCCATCGAGCTGCCATGAAATAATGCCTATGGTGTCGGAGTTTTTAAGACTATTAAACCGTGACTCACTGATCAGTAATAGTTTTTCAGATTTAGCGATATTGCGAATAATCTGCCTACTGGCAAACACGCCTATGCTGATAAACAGCAATAGCGCACCTAGGCTGATTAGCCAGGTAATGCGTTTTACCCAGCGAGCGCCTTCACTGAGCACTAAGGAAAATTCAATTTCTAAGCTGAGTAATTCTTCATTTAGCTTGATAAGCTGCTGGCGATATTGGCTGAGGTTCTGCGGCATGCCACCAAATTGGGAAACCTCATCGTGCATCGAGTCTGCTAGTAACATCATAGTGTTAAATCTTTCATCGGCAAGGGTCCAAATCTCAATGGCCCGCTGCATATAGTGGGTACGGTTAAAATGCCGGAAAAACCAGATTAACGACTCAGTATCCCTTTCATCGTTTAAACCTTGGATAAACCCTTCTTTGGCTTTTAACTCATCAATAGGTGAGGTGAGTAGAGCTTCGCGTGCACGTCGGTCACCCAGCATCACCGCGGTTGCCGCCAGATAGCGTTGAAAATCCACTTCATTTTTATTGTAGGAATACTGAATGAGATAAAAAGTGGCATCCTTTTGCGCCTTAGCCCAGAGTCCCTCACCTCTGACGTAGGTGCGAACACCATCGAAAATATTGCCTTGAATATAGACGAGTGTAACCAGAGCGATGCAGATCGCGATAAACATGCCAATAATCAACAGCACCTTAGCGACGGTAGAACGGGACTGTTGCTGCAATATTTCGATGAATTGTTTTAACTTATTGTTCATCCTTCGCCCTTAATACCAAGGGAGGAGTGTAAGGAAAGGCACTGAGGTATTTAACCTGTGGGTTTCTCATCTGTTCCTTGGAATACGTGTGTCGTGATATGCGATTAATGACCTCTGTAATGAGCGTTATTGACCTCCATATTGGTTAGGAATTACCTATGACTGTAGCAAAGGTTAAAGTGCTTTCAAGTTAACCAAATGCAATGCTGTAAATAAAATGAGACATTAACTCTCAGTCCTTTGCCTTTCGTTCTGGGGGAACAGATGGGTCGAGTTCTTGATAGGCTTGCTGCCAAAATTGTTCGAACAAACCCTCCTGTTTCATTTGTTTGAGGGTCGCGCTGAGTTTGGCCACCAGTGCTTTATGGCGTTTATGCAGGTAGCCGAAGCTTATTATGTCATCCAACTCGCCCACGGGATGGATTTTACTGTGTTGAAATTCAGCGTATTGCAGAATACTTTCCCCAATTGCTTCGGTATCTATGTAGATATCGATCCTGTCCCGTAACATGCGGCGAAAGGAGTTCACAGGGGAAGAAGAAGTCGTCAGGAGATCTACCGGAACCAGCCCCTCAAGTTTCTGCTCGATATAAAAGATCCCACGATAATATTCGATGCGATAGGGATGTTTCAGCAGTGAATCCCAGTCCAGCACTTGTGTATCTGGGTTGATACCATAGGCAATGAGTTTGCTTTCGACTATGGGTTCTTCCACTCGAATTAAATTCTTAAATTTCAGCCCATAGGAAAATACCCGCGCGGGTTCGCCGTCGACTTTTCCCGAGTCCGCCATCAGGCTGGCGCGCATCGGCGGAACCACTTGATAGTTAAATTGATAACCAAGGCGTGCAAAGGCCTCGGTGTAAATCAGTTCTCCGAATCTAAAGTACAGGTTGTCCTTGGGACTCTCATAATACGCCAGGGTGATAACGGGCTTATCGGATGTCGCGGGAGATTGAGTGGTGGTAGAGGGATTGGCGCTTAGTGTCAGACAAATCATCTGATTGAATAGTAAGCCTAAGAGCATGCTCAAGAAAATAGCCATTATTCCTTTGGGGTGAGAGGGGGCATGCATAGGGTATCCTTAACCTTTTTAAGTGCTTAAAGTATAGCCATTCTCGCGCCATTGGGGTCAGAGATTTAAAGCTGGGAGAGAGTCGAGCCTTGGTATGTTCGCACTGGGATGAAATGTGATCTTGGTGCGGACAATTTGTCCTTTTGTTTATAAAAATGTGCGATACAGCATATAAATTTGAAAGATAGCTGCCTGCGGCGATTTTTTGTTCAGCAGAGTTTGAGCTCGATCAGTTTTTTGGCTGTGAAGACAGCGTTAAATCCGCGTCATCAATTCGTTGACTCGGGAAGGAAAAATGAAGTCACTCCATAAAGTAACAGGATGGCGAACTAAGGCTTACTTATCAGGTGTTTGGTTATTACCCCTTTGTGGCCTATCGAGCCTAGCCATGGCAGACAGCGCGGATAATATCGAGCGTTTAGAAGTGCGCGGTCGGCAAATTAATACCTTAGGCCATAGTACTTCGGCGTCGGAAGGGATAGTAGGTGCGGCGGAAATCGAGAGTCGCCCGCTGCTGCGCACGGGGGAGATCCTCGAGTTTGTCCCCGGGATGATAGTCACTCAGCACAGTGGTTCGGGTAAGGCGAATCAGTATTTTCTGCGCGGTTTTAACTTAGACCATGGCACAGATTTTAATACCCGTGTCGAAGGTATGCCGGTCAATATGCGGACTCACGGCCATGGTCAAGGTTATACGGATCTTAACTTTTTAATCCCCGAGCTGTTAGGGGAAATCCGTTATGCCAAAGGAGCATATTATCCAGAAGTGGCGGATTTTTCCGGCGCGGGCGCGGCGCAAATTCTGCTCGCCGATGAACTCGCTTATCGCCAAGTTGGGGTGACCTTAGGGGAATACGGTTATCAACGGCTGGTGGCAACTCAGGATATGAAGACCGAGGTCGGCCGATTTATTTTAGGCACAGAATTGCAGGCTTACGATGGCCCTTGGCGTGATATTAAGGAAGATGTCAGCAAGGTCAATGTGGTCGGTCACTATCTTACCAAGCTCAATGGTGGGGACTTTAGCCTCACCATGATGGCCTACGACAATAGCTGGAATTCGGCGGATCAAATTCCGACGCGGGCGGTGGAGTCTGGACTGATTGATTTTTACGGTTCACTCGACACAGATGTGGGCGGTGAGGCCAGTCGTTACAGCATTTCGGCGAATTATGACGCCGGTAACTGGCAGGCCAATGCCTATGCCATCCGCTCGACCATGGATCTGTTTTCAAACTTTACTTACTTCTTAAACGATCCCATCAATGGCGATGAATTTGAGCAGGTCGATGAGCGCACCATTTGGGGCGGCGATGTTAAACGCGACTGGCAGATGAGTCTGGCCGGGAGACAAGTCAATTACAGCCTAGGTGCCGATGTGCGCTACGACGATATTGGTGCAGTGGGTTTATATAACACTAAAGCACGGGAACGCCTCAGCACTGTGAGGCTTGATGAAGTGCAGGAACTCTCAACGGGACTCTTTGGTAAGTTTGAGTGGTTGCCTGCCGAGCAATGGCGTTTGAATGTAGGGTTGAGATACGACTATTTCGATGTGCAGGTCGATAGTGATAATCCCCTAAACAGCGGCGATGCTTCCGATGGCATGTTGAGCTTAAAGGCGGGTGCTTCTTACCTAGTGAACGATAATCTGGAACTCTATATGAATATGGGGCAGGGATTGCATTCTAACGATGCCCGCGGTGCAACCATTAAGGTCGACCCTGTCACGGGTGATCCGGTTGAAAAGGTCGATTTGTTAGTCCGCTCCAATGGCGGCGAGTTTGGGGTCAAATACTATGATCGCGACTTTATTAACTTTTCGGCGGCGCTTTGGTATTTGGAACTCGACTCTGAGTTACTCTTCGTCGGCGATGCGGGCAATACCGAACCAAGCCGCGCCTCAGAGCGTTACGGCGTTGAAGTCACTGCCTACTATTGGCTTAACGATGATTTGAGCTTAGATATGGAACTGGCCTGGACCCGTGCTCGTTTTACCGAGAATGAACTCGATGAAGGTAAATATGTCGATGGCGCAGTGCCCTTTGTTGGCAGTGCGGGCATCACTTATCGCCCAGATGGCGATGGTTGGTATACCAGTGTCAGGCTCAGATATTTAGGTGAGCGGATCCTCGATAGTTTTGATGAGCATAAAGCCGATGACACTACCTTAGTGAACCTTGCCCTTGGTTATCAGTTCTCGGGCTTCGATACTAAGCTTGAGCTATTGAATATATTTGATAGCAAAGACCACGATATCGATTATTTCTACGAGTCTCGCCTAGCGGCTGAGCCTGCTGAAGGGGTGGAAGACTTGCATTATCATCCTGTTGAGCCGCGCATGGTGCGGGTGAGTGTCAGTTATCGCTTCTAACTTTGACTACTGCTAGCACCAGTCAATACGCTAAGTTTATCCCGTAACTAGAATAAACTTAGCGTTCCCTATCCTGTTTATTGCAATCATTTCGACATCTAGCTGCAATAAAAACGCCATTAAAATCACGCTTGTTCGTCATATAAAGCATTGAAAATGTAGGCGCCTCTAAAGGGAATACCCTCATACACTCAATAATAAAATCGGTGATGAACGTGATGAATATTAAACGGATCGCTGCAGCTATCTCCTGCAGTTTAATGACGGTTGTAGCCCACGCTGCAGTCTTACCCGCAACCCAAACGGACAGTCAGTGGTTTAAAGACAGTGCAGCCAATGTCGCGGCTAAAGCGCAGCTTGAAACCAAGAAAACAGCCAAAAATGTGATTCTCTTTGTCGGCGACGGCATGGGTATTTCAACCTTAACCGCCGCCCGTATTCTGCAAGGACAGCAGCAAACGGATAACCAAGGTGGTGAAGAAAACTTCTTAAGTTTTGAGCAGTTTCCCCACACTGCGTTAGTGAAAACCTACAACACTAACCAGCAAACTCCTGACTCCGCAGGTACCATGACCGCCATGGCGACCGGGGTAAAAACCAAAGCCGGTATCATCTCGATTTCTGACACCAGTTTACGTGGTAACTGTTTGTCTTCTAAAGGTAATGAATTAGTTTCTCTGGTTGACTTAGCCAATGCTAAAGGCTTATCGACCGGGGTTGTAACTACCGCCCGTTTAACTCACGCGACTCCTGCGGCGACTTACGCTAAATCGCCAGAGCGTGATTGGGAAGGCGATTTTAACCTGCCAACTGAAGCCGTTGCGAATGGCTGTACTGATATCGCCAGCCAACTGGTGATGCGTGATGAAGCCAATTCCCTTAGCGTTGCGCTGGGTGGCGGTCGCAGCTACTTCCTACCCAAAGAAGTGACTGACGGTGAGAACAAAGCTGGTAAACGTAAAGACGGCAAAGACCTGACCAAGGCTTGGGTTGAAAACTTCAGCAAAGCAGCTTACGTGTGGGACAAAAAAGGCTTCGATGCTATCGATGCAGCCAATACCGATCACTTACTCGGCCTCTTTAACCCATCTCATATGGAATACGAAGCGGACCGCAATGATGACATCGGTGGTGAGCCATCACTTTCTGAAATGACCGCGAAATCCCTCGAGATTTTAAAGAAAAACGATAAGGGCTTCCTGCTGATCGTGGAATCGGGTCGTATCGACCATGGTCACCACGCAGGCAACGCTAGCCGCGCCTTGACCGATGCGGTCGAGTTATCTAAAGCCGTGAAAGCCGCGGTAGATGCAACCAGCAGCGACGACACGCTCATCATGGTAACGGCTGACCACAGCCATGTATTTACCATTGCAGGCTATCCAAAACGCGGTAACCCGATTTTAGGTTTAGTTCACGATGTGGATGGTTCGTTAGCCCTCGCTAACGACGGCAAGCCTTATACCACGCTGGCCTACACTAACGGCCCTGGCGCAGTGGTTGGTGTTCGTGACGACTTAACCTCAGTCGATACTCAAGATAAAGACTTCATGCAACAAGCACTTATCCCAATGGAAAGTGAGACACACGCCGGTGAAGACATTAGCTTACACGCAATGGGCCCAGGTTCGAATCTGGTGCAAGGCGTGATTGAGCAGAACGTGATCTTCCACATTATCAACCAAGCCCAGCAGCTTGGCGGCACTAAGTACTAATAGGTCGGCAGCGACCTACTGTTCTCACTTTTGGAGTTAAAAATGAATAAGAAATTACTGGTCCTCGCAATCTCTGCCATGCTGGGTTTAGCCGCATGCGGTAGCGATGGTGACAACGGCGCGGCAGGTACGCCGGGTTCGAATGGTTCTAACGGTTCCAATGGCAGCGACGGTAAAGACTGGACCGCAGTCAACCAATGGTATGTCGATGCTCAAGCGCGTGTGACTAAGGCTGATGGCCTGAGCGTCAACAACGATGTGGGTGCGGCGAAGAACGTGATCCTGTTTGTCGGCGACGGCATGGGTGTCTCGACTATCACTGCGGCCCGTATTTTAGAAGGCCAATTAAAGGGCAAGACGGGTGAAGAAAACTCTTTATCCTTCGAAACTCTACCTTACGTCGGTTTATCTAAGACCTATAACGTCGATGGTCAAACACCAGATTCTGCGGGCACTATGTCGGCGATGATGACAGGGGTGAAAACCGATGTGGGCGTGATTTCACAGGCTGAAGGCGTAGTACGTGCTAACTGCGCATCGACCAAAGATCAAAACTTAGTGACATCACTGGAGCTGGCCGCCATGGCGGGTATGTCGACTGGTGTGGTGACTACGGCGCGTTTAACTCACGCAACGCCTGCGGCAACCTATGCTCACGTGCCTGAGCGTGACTGGGAAGCTGACTCAAACCTGCCAGCCGAAGCCGTGACCAATGGTTGTAAAGATATCGCCGCGCAAATGCTCGACTTTAACTATGGCAACGGCTTAAACGTGATGATGGGCGGTGGTCGCCGCAGCTTTATTCCAAAAACCTTGATTGATCCAGAAGGTAAAGCGGGTAAGCGTAACGATGGTCGCGATCTGACCGCCGAATGGTTAGCAAAATACACGAATGCAGCCTACGTTCAAGACAGAGATGGCTTCCTCAATGTGGATGTTGCCAGCACTGACCATTTACTGGGTCTATTCAACTCATCCCATATGGAATACGACTATGACCGCACCGAAGCGGGTGTGAAGGGTGAGCCATCACTTGCGGAAATGACGGCTAAGTCGATTGATATTCTCAAGAAAAATACTAAAGGTTATGTGCTGATTGTCGAAGCCGGCCGTATCGACCATGCGCACCATGCCGGTAACGCTGCTCGTGCGCTGTACGACACTGTTGCGCTATCAGAAGCGGTGCGTGTTGCGATGGAAAAAACCTCGGCAAACGACACTCTGTTAATGGTGACGGCTGACCACAGCCATGTGTTCACCATCGCAGGTTATCCAACCCGTGGTAACCCAATCCTTGGTCTAGTGAAGAGTAACGATGCCAATGGTATCGCCGAAGTGACTAACTCAACCGACGCTAACGGTTTACCTTACACAACAGTAGGTTATGCCAACGGCATGGGTTATGCGTCATTAGCGACGGGTGGCGATGAGCGCTATAACTTCCCCGTGGATGCAGGCCGTAAGGACTTGAACTTTGTGGATACGCAAAGTGCTGGTTTCCATCAAGAAGCATTAGTGCCATTAAGCGATGAAACTCATGCGGGTGAAGACGTGGCGATTTTTGCTCGCGGCCCCAGCTCGGATCTGGTCCAAGGTACGGTTGAACAAAACCATATCTTCCACGTGACGAACCGTGCGGCAAACTTAGTCGCGAAAGCGGAAGCTGCAATGGCGGCGAAGTAAGCCAAATGCCGATGGCAGGCTGTCCTGCCATCGGCTTTTATCTAACTGTCTGTAAAGACGTTAGTCTGTAATGCGAGTTATAAATTAGCGTGTAAGTGAGAAATAACATGAACAAACTCCTCTTAGTCACTCTGGTATCGACATTAGCCTCCCCTGTAATGGCCTTAGCCACTCCCGTTAGCGCTGCTTCTGCCAATCAGGCTAATGCACAATGCGCAACACTTGAGGCCAGCCATTTAAAAGCCCAGTACCAAGTCACCAATGCTAAGGGGCAAAGCTGGCAGGTGACACTGCTAAGAGACGAACAAGATTTTATTATTCAACGGGATAACACCACCTTTGAACAATGGGCACCCAATGGCGAATATGTGCGTTATTTCCCCGTTGAAAAACGCTCAGTCACCTATCGCAAGGGCGACTTAAGGGCGCTAAACATTCAGCACGACCGCGATCAGTTGTACCATGTAGTGTCTCCAGCATTGCCTGCTAACTTGGCAAAAACTGAGCTAAAACAATTGCCTTGTTTTTCGGCCCAGGGCTTCGCGGGTAAGGTGAATGGTATGGACAGTCAGCTCGACTGGATTGCCAGCATTGAGCTGCCACAGCAATTTAATTTAGGTGAAGTTTTAAGTTATCAGTTGCTCAAGGTTGAGCCATACAGCCACGAAGCATTCGCTGCTTTAACCCAGAATTATCAAGACATTGACTTTGCCGATGTAGGTGACAGTGAGTCCGACCCCTTTATCGCCAAGATGATCAACCAAGGCTTTATCGAACACGGTAGCAGTGGTTTTTATAACAGCGAAGGCCATGCCATTGAGGCGCAAGGTGGCCACGGCAGTCATTCGCACTAATCCAGCATGTTGGTTTTCACAAAACGCCCGCATTCGGGCGTTTTGCATTTTTGGGGAGGACGCTGCAATATTTTACTATTCGAGCCAAGATCTCGGCGGCTAGAATGAGTAATATCTAAAGTTGTGTTTGCCGAGTGAGATTTAGCTTACCCTATGAGCCGTGTGACTCCCGTTGAAAATATCAATTATTGGCGCCATCCCAGCCTCTCAGGCATAGAACTGAGTCAGGCGGAATTTACGCATTTCAGTTTTGATAAACACGTGCATCTGGATTACCACTTAGGCGTCGTGACTCAAGGGGCGCAGCAATTTATCAATAAAGGCAGTCGTTATCAGCTCGGGCAACATGGGCTATCGACCCTCAATCCCGATGAAACCCACGATGGACAAAGCCGCGACGCCGAAGGTTATCGGGTTAAGGTGATGTCGATCCCCGTGGAGTATATGAACAGCATTAGCCAAGAGATGGGGCTCAAGGCGCATTTCTTTAATGCGCCCATGGTAGATGACCCTGCGTTATATCAATACTTTATCCTGCTACATGATGTGCTTATCCAAGGTCAATGCTCTGAGCTGGCGGCCGAGTCGCATCTGCTGAACTTTATGCAGCTGTTATTGACGCGCCACCCCACGGGAATGCTGAATTTACGGCAGGATAGGGGGTTATCATGGCTGCAGTTAAATCGCATCAAACAGAAAATTCACGATGAGCCGTGGCAAAACACCCAGCTCGAGGCGTTGGCCGATGAGGTTAACCTGAGTAAGTTTCAGTTTTTACGCCAATTTAAACTGGCTACTGGGATGACACCCCATGCCTACTTGAAGCGAGTGCGATTAGAATTAGCGAAAAAGTCCTTAACCCATGGCGCCTTAGTGGCGGATGTGGCGCAGCAGTTAGGCTTTTTCGATCAGAGTCATTTAAATAAGGCGTTTAAGCAGGCCTTTTTACTCTCACCCGTCCAATTTCAGCGGCGCATGCTTTAATTAGTCTCGGTAAATTAACCGCGTGCAATTTCTTACAATGCAGGCTCTGGCGGTTTAGTCATACTGGACTTTCAGTTTTTCTTGTTTTGCGGAGCCCTATTGATGGATGTATCCCTGTTAGTCACCTTAGCCGTTATTCATTGTGTAGCCTTAGTTAGCCCTGGGCCGGATTTCGCCATTATGGTGAAGATTGCTACGTCGCAGCCGCGAAACACCGCAGTCGCCACGGCGGCGGGAATATCGGTGGCGATTTTAGCCCATACCATTTTGAGTTTAACTGGCGTCAGCTTAGTGATTAAAAGCTCCCATAGCTTGTATCTGTTAGTGCAATTGCTGGGGGCTTCGTATTTGGCGTGGATGGGATTTGGTGCGCTTAAGGCTGCGGTGACATTTTTCAGTAAACCTAAAACCGTATTGAACGGCGAGGGCGCTGATCCCTCAGGATTCACAACAACATCGGAAACCAGCGTTGATATGCCCATGGCGGGTGCGGTAAACACTTTATTACCCAAACAGGGGTTTATGAGGGGGCTTTATACCAATTTATTGAATCCTAAAGCCTTAGTGTTTTTCTTAACCTTGTTCTCCGCCCTTATCACCCCTAGCGTGACATCTGCGACTAAGCTGGCTGCTGCGCTAATGTTATTTGTGCTGTCACTGCTCTGGTTTGGCTTTCTGGCGCTGGTGCTTTCTAAAGCCAAGGTGCAGCAAAAGCTGCAACGACTCACGCCGATGATCGATGGCGTGATTGGGGTGATCTTTATGTCGGTGGCGGTGGCGATAGTGTCTAATTTGCTACTGGCTTGAGGCGCTACTCAAGAACAGTTGCTGAATCAAGCTTAGGGGTGATTGCTTGTGTTATCACACCTAAGCTATGGTATCCTTGCCGAGTCTTAATTTGGATGTTTTTGACTTTAAAGGAATAAATCATGTCTAATGCCCTATCTTCTCGAACATATTCAGGTATTAATCGACTCTCGCGCTTGGGACTTTATGCGGGCTTGCTGCTGGGAAGTCTTAGCGTAGCACCACAGGCTCAGGCCGCCTTAGAGGTGGAATATGTACCGCAGGTGCAAGCTCTGATTGATGCGGCTAAGGCGGGTGATCGTCAGGCGATTGCCGAGCAAATCTCTTATCCCCTTAAGCGGGAATACCCGCTCCCCGATGTGCAAAATCCACAGCAAATGTTAGAGCGATTTGGGCAAGTGTTTGATAGCAAATTGCTGGTTCAAATTGCTAATTCGACCACAGAGAACAATTGGGAGTCTATGGGTTGGCGCGGCATTATGCTCGATCATGGTAGTGTCTGGTTGGATTTTGATGGCAAAATTTCGGGCATTAATTACCAAAGCCCCGAGGAAGCCAAGCTAAGGGATGAGCTGATCGCAGAGCAAAAATCGACGTTACACGAAAGTGTGCGCGAGTTTACGAGCCCTGAGCTGGCATGGGAAACCGCGCGATTTACCATACGTGTCGATGCCATCGACCGTAACCAATACCGTTATGCCGCCTGGGCAAAGGGCAAATCCCTGAGCGAAAAGCCCGATTTAGTCCTCAACAAGGGGAAGTTAGTACTCGATGGCAATGGCGGTAATCATTCCTTCCAGTTTAAAAGCGGCCCCTATCTTTATGTCTGCGATGTGATAGTGCTGAGCGCCGAAGAAAGACCGATAGGTGAACTGTTGGTTTACAAAAACGACCAATTGCTGGTGCAGGAAGCCGTGGTTAAGGCGCTATAGCCTTACGACCCCATTCACTTAAGGCTGGCGCTGGTGCGAAAGTCTTTAGGGTTGGCTGTAACTGTCTTTTTATCAATACTGGATTAAGGTTTGTTGTCATGATTAATCCCGCCAAAATTGCCATTTTCAGCAGTGCCATAGTGCTGCTATTTTTTCTGACTGAATGTTGCCATAAAGAACAAATTCCTCTGTGCGGCTATGTCGAAGGTACACCAATCGATACAAGTTTTGATGGCGGCCTTAACAATAATGACCGCAGTCTGGCATCAACCAACTGCTTAAAAATAAAAGCACTTTATGATAAAAGCGATCGTCAAACGAAATGGTTTAGCAGCTCTCCTTCCATCTCAGTGATGAACGCCTTGGGTTACCTTAAACAAGATGATGCCGACAACAGTGGCGATAGCTATGCGATGACGTTTAATGTGCTGGAGGAATTTGTATTTGGCCCAAGCCGAGGAGAATACACCCTGTTTCGGCAGGACGGTAAAGGCGTTATCTTACCCGGCACCGAAGCGGCCAAGGGCAATGAAGTCAAGATTGGTGTCGATGGTCAGTTTGACCGCTGGTGCCAAAAATTGGCTTCACTCGAGTTTGCCGGTAAAGATAACTGGCGCAGGCCAACTGAGCAGGAGTTAGACACTCTCTATGGGTACGGCGAGAGTCGCGCAGCCTATCAACGTGCGCAGTGGAGTTCGACGATTCCTTCTTGGTCCAGCACTGTATATGAGACCGAGTTCGAGGTCGGCATTATCTCAGTCGCGGCCAGTGGTTATAGCTTTCGTAGCTATGCCAATCGTGCCAACTTTGCGGTCTGTGTTGCCGCGTTTTGAATACTAAAGAGAGCTTGAATAAGCTCTCTTCTCGCCTTATTTAATCAGCCTTATTTAATCAATTTAATCAGCGCCTTAAATCGGTCGCCTTGTGCTTCATGTTGCAGTTCAAATAACAGTGACTCCACATTGGTGAGAGTGGCTCCCTTGGCGGTCATCATTTGAATGCCCAGCTGTTTATTGTCAACGCTGCGGGAAGACATC
>NZ_JBKEDJ010000042.1:0-17288 GCF_047975355.1 Shewanella sp.
AGTACGGATCTCACCAATCAAAATCACATCGGGCGCCTGACGCAGCGAACTCTTCAGCGCCGCATCAAAGGATTCAGTATCTATACCCACTTCACGTTGAGTGATGATGCTTTTGCGATGGTCGTGCACAAATTCCACTGGGTCTTCGATGGTGAGGATGTGACCACGGGCATGGGCATTACGATAACCCACTAACGCAGCCAAGGAGGTCGACTTACCTGTACCCGTTCCCCCCACCATGATGATAAGACCGCGTTTACTCATCACCAGATCTTTTAAAATCGGTGGCAGTTTTAAGTCTTCCACCTCTGGGATCTTGGTCTCAATCCGGCGCATAACGCATCCCGGAGATTCACGCTGCCAGAATGCGCTGACGCGGAAACGCCCTAAATCCTTCACCGCAAAAGCGAAGTTACACTCGCGAGTGCTGTGAAACTCCTTCTTTTGCGCCTCTGTCATCACGGATTCAACAAAATCCAAAGATTGCGCGGGCGTGAAGGCACTCTCGGCCAATGGGCGTAACTCACCATCGATTTTGGCGCTCGGCGGAAAACCTGCGGTAATAAACAAGTCCGAGGCTTTACGCTCCACCATGACTTTTAAAAACGGACGGACATCCATCATAAATCCTTAAAACGTCGCTTGTTTGTTTGAACTCTTCGACATGGCATCCTCACGGGTGATGAGGCCACGGTTGACTAAGTTTTGCAGACACTGTTCGAGCGTTTGCATGCCATGGGCCATACCCGTTTGAATGGCTGAGTACATCTGCGCTACTTTATCTTCACGGATAAGGTTACGGATAGCGGGCGTACCCATCATGATTTCGTGGGCTGCCACACGGCCACCACCGATTTTCTTAATCAGGGTTTGCGAAATAACCGCCTGTAATGATTCAGATAACATGGTGCGAACCATGTCCTTTTCACCAGCTGGGAAAACGTCAACCACACGGTCGATGGTCTTAGCCGCCGAGGTGGTGTGCAAGGTACCAAAGACTAAGTGACCCGTTTCGGCCGCCGTCATCGCCAGACGAATGGTTTCAAGGTCACGCATCTCACCGACGAGGATAACGTCAGGGTCTTCACGCAGTGCGCTACGCAGCGCCGCGTTAAAGCTGTGGGTATGACGATGCACTTCCCGTTGGTTAATCAAACATTGCTTATTCTGGTGAACGAATTCGATAGGATCTTCAATGGTTAAGATATGGTCGTGGCGGTTCTCATTGATGTAATCCACCATGGCCGCAAGTGTGGTACTCTTACCCGAACCTGTAGGCCCAGTAACAAGCACTAAGCCGCGGGGAAAACTGGAAATTTTTTTAAAAATCTCTGGCGCCCCTAACTGCTCGAGCGACAAAATTTCGCTTGGAATGGTACGAAATACCGCCGCCGCACCGCGGGATTGGTTAAAGGCGTTCACACGGAAACGCGCTAAATTAGGGACTTCGAACGAAAAGTCGATTTCTAAATGCTCTTCAAAGTCCTTACGCTGTTTATCATTCATAATGTCGTACACAAGGCTGTGTACACCCTGATGATCGAGCGCGGGCAGGTTAATTTTTCTCACTTCACCGTCGACACGGATCATGGGAGATATCCCTGCAGAGAGGTGTAGATCCGAGGCTTTGTGTTTTACACTAAAGGCTAATAACTCAGTGATTTCCATAGTTTGGGATATCCTTGCAACCAGATAATTACATCATGACAACAATAGCAGACAGACTCGCAGTCGCCCAGAGCAGGATCGCGCAAGCGGCGCAAAAATGCGCACGCCTACCTCACAGTATTCGCTTACTTGCCGTCAGTAAGACTAAACCCATTGAAGATATTATAGCAGCCTATGATGCGGGCCAGCGTTGCTTTGGCGAGAACTATGTTCAAGAAGGGGTGACCAAAATTGAGACGCTAAAGGGCACACACCCTGATATTGAATGGCATTTTATTGGGCCACTGCAATCCAATAAAACAGCCTTAGTCGCCCAGCACTTCGATTGGATGCACACCCTTTCGCGGGAGAAAATTGCCCAGCGCCTCAATGAGCAGCGTCCAGCACAGCTTGCGCCGCTCAATGTGTGTATTCAAATCAACATCAGTGATGAAGAGACAAAATCCGGTATCGATGCCGAGCAAATGCTGCCGCTGGCCGATAGCATCAGCCAATTACCCTATTTACAACTGCGGGGCTTAATGGCGATTCCCAGTGCCACCAATGACATCGTGCAGCAGACCCGCGAACTCAGCGAGCTTAAGCAGTTATTCGATACGCTAAAGCAGCATCACCCCGCTGTCGATACGCTTTCTATGGGCATGAGTAATGATTTAGACATCGCTATTGAGTGCGGCTCAACCATGGTACGTATCGGCAGCGCAATCTTTGGTGAACGGGATTACACAGCCAAAGAAACGACCACCAATTAGTGGATACTTGTTAAACCGTCACTTACGGTTATAGAAAATGGTATAGATAGCCAAAGGCGAGCGAGCAAAATCGGCTTTAGCCTTGTTTTTAGTGGCTAAAGCCCAAATACTGTTAGAGAACATTAAATAGAAATTTTTATCCGGCCTAATAACGCTAATTCAATGATATTAATGCTGAATGTTATCCACTCAGCCTAGGCCAGACATTATGGGGTACACATGAGTCAACAAAAAATCTGCTTTATCGGTGCGGGTAATATGACCCGCAGTATTATCAGCGGCTTAATTCGTAGCGGCTATCCTGCTGCGCTAGTGCAAGCCACCAATCCTAGCCAAGGTAAACTCGATGCCCTCGCCGCCGACTTTGGTGTGCGT
Source organism: Shewanella sp. (assembly GCF_047975355.1). Classification (GTDB taxonomy): domain Bacteria; phylum Pseudomonadota; class Gammaproteobacteria; order Enterobacterales; family Shewanellaceae; genus Shewanella. The sequence goes on from NZ_JBKEDJ010000042.1 coordinate 2,796, forward strand.
GTATCCCAAGACAATATTAGCGCCGCCCAAGATGCCGATGTCATCGTATTATCTGTTAAGCCTCAGTTGATGGAGCAAGTCTGCCAAGCACTGCAAGGCATTGATATGTCTAACAAGCTGGTCATTACCATTGCCGCGGGGATTAAAGCAGAGCGCTACAGCCAGTATTTAGCGCAGCCCATCACGCTGGTTCGCACTATGCCAAACACGCCAATGCAAATCGGTGTAGGTATGACAGGTCTCTACGCGCCGCAGCCGCTCTCTGTTGCCCAACAAGCCATTGCCGAACGCTTGATGTCCAGCGGCGGTGAAATTGTGTGGGTGAATGAGGAATCAGAGATTAATCAAGTGATTGCCCTTGCGGGTAGTTCACCAGCCTATTTCTTCCTGCTGATGGAATCTATGATTGATGCCGGCAAACAAATGGGTATGGATGAAGCCAAAGCCAGAAGCTTAGTACAGCAAGCGGCCCTCGGTGCTGCTATGATGGCAAAGCAAAATCCAGAGCTTACGCTGGGTAATTTACGGGAGAATGTCACCTCTAAGGGCGGCACAACGGCGCAAGCCATCGCCACATTTGAAGCGGCGGATCTCCGTGGTGTGGTCAAGAATGCGATGGAAAACTGCATCAAACGAGCAGAGGAAATGGCCAATACTTTTTGATTCAGCCGTTTCTAGTCGGCTCACCTAATATAATGCGGGCGTTTTTAATTGGACACATATAGGCAGAAATCTCGATGAATGCATTAACCTTTTTGATCAGCACACTCTTCGATTTGTATTTGATGGTGGTGATATTACGGATCTGGCTCCCCTTGGCCCGAGCCGATTTTTATAATCCCTTTAGTCAATTTATTGTTAAGGCAACCCATCCGTTAATCGCGCCTATGCGTCGGTTAATCCCCTCGATGGGAAGATTCGATACCTCCTCATTTGTACTCGCCCTCTTAGTGGTAATGACCAAAGTACTGCTTTTAAGCCTTATTGCTGGCGGCGGTATCGATATTGTGCTGTTTTTTGTATTTGCACTCGTCACTGTTATCAAACAAGCAGGCATTTTACTCTTCTGGATGCTGATCATTCGCGCCATCTTAAGCTGGTTCAATCAAGGCTATAACCCGATTGTGATGATTATGGGACAACTGACAGAGCCAATTTTGGCGCCAGTTCGCCGCATTATTCCGCCTATCGGTGGTTTAGATCTATCTGTGATGTTGGTCATTATCGGCATGAACTTTATCAACATGCTTTTGGCGCAATACGTGCCATTTTGGGCCGTAATTTAATGAGCGCAGTGGTTATGCAGCAAGGCGACTTGCTGCTTAATTTGTATATTCAACCTAAAGCGAGTCGCGATCAGATAGTCGGGCTACACGGCGATGAGTTAAAAGTCGCCATTACCGTCCCACCTATCGATGGTAAGGCCAATGCCCATTTGAGCAAGTATTTAGCCAAGACCTTTAAAGTCCCTAAAAGCGATGTTCACATCCTCAAGGGAGAATTAGGACGTCATAAGCAGGTACGCATTAGCGCCCCCAAAAACGTCCCCACAGAGATAGCGACACTGCTCGAATAAACGCACCGTTGGAAGTCTCCTTCCTACGACCTATACTCAAGTAATCCCTCATTTGAAGGTACAACATCATGTTACGTAATCTCCTTATCATGCTCGCCTTAACCGCTAGCCTCTGCGGTATAGCCAACGCCGAGCAAAAAGAAACTGTCGGTAATTTTGATATTCATTACATGGCGCTGGGTAGCACCTTTTTAACACCCAGTATTGCAAAATCCTATGGTATTGAACGTAGTAGCTACACTGGCATCATTAACATTGCCGTATTAGATATGAGTGAAGAAGGCTCACCAGCCGTCCCCGTTGAGATAACCGGTATTGCCAATAACTTACTCGATGCGCGTATCGATCTGAAATTTAGAGAAATACGTGAAGGAAATGCCATTTACTACATCGCAGAAGTGCCATACCGCGATGATCAAGAAATCAATTTCAACATCGCCATCAAGCACGATAATCAGCTCAATACCAATCTGCAGTTTAAGCAAAAGTTCTACGTCGAATAATCTCGGCCCATCAGTAAGGACGATACCAAGTATCGTCCTGCCTTTTTCTGTCCTTTGCCGTCAAGCTTGGGTATCATTGCCGCATTTAGTCCAATGACATCGCTCAATGTTCACACTCAGTGACGCACAGCCAAGAGCGCCCAATCCAATAGGTATTCCATGCAACAAATCGTCCTCGCCAGTGGCAATAAAGGTAAACTTGCCGAATTCGATCAAATGCTCGCCGCCTACGGCGTAAAAGTGCTGCCACAAAGCCAATTTAACGTCAGTGAAGTGGCTGAAACGGGCACAACATTTGTCGAAAACGCCATTATCAAAGCCAGACATGCGGCGCAAATTACCGGACTTGCCGCCATTGCCGATGACTCGGGATTAGAAGTCGATTTACTCCAAGGCGCACCGGGCATCTATTCTGCGCGCTATGCGGGGGAAAATGCTAAGGATCAAGACAATGTGTTAAAGCTTTTAGACACATTAAAGGATAATCCTGCGCCGCGCACGGCACGCTTCCAATGCGTTTTAGTCTATATGCGCCATGCGCAGGACCCTACGCCCATCATTTGCCAAGCTTCTTGGGAAGGCCAAATCAATTTCGTCCAGCGTGGTGAAAACGGCCATGGTTACGATCCAATTTTTATCCCTGAGCACCATGATTGCAGCGCCGCTCAAATGAGCAGTGATGAAAAAAATGCCTTGAGTCACCGTGGTAAAGCTCTAGTGCAATTGATTGAAGCCATGAAGGAAAAAGGCGTATTTACCGACGGGAACGCGCAATAATGTCAGTGAATGTGACACCTCAGTTAACCCTGCCGCCGTTGAGCCTGTACATCCATATTCCCTGGTGTGTACAAAAATGCCCTTACTGCGACTTTAATTCCCATGGGCAAAATGGTGAATTACCCCAGCAGGCCTATGTGGATGCTGTGCTAGCGGACTTACGCCAAGACTTGCACTTGGTACAAGGCCGTAAGCTGCACACCATTTTTATTGGTGGTGGAACGCCGTCTCTGTTTGATGCCAATCAAATCAAACGGATATTGGATGGCGCCAATGCGCTGATCCCCTTCAGTGACGATATTGAAATCACCATGGAGGCCAACCCTGGCACCCTAGAGCACGATGACTTTAGTGCCTACCGCGCCGCAGGGGTCACCCGGTTATCCATTGGAGTACAGAGTTTCTCTAAGGATAAGCTTAATCTGCTGGGGCGGATCCACGATCAAAACGAAGCCCAAACCGCCGCCCAAAAAGCCAGCCAAGCGGGTTATTTAAGTTTTAACTTGGATTTGATGCACGGACTTCCCAATCAAAGCTTTGCTGAGGCCATGGCGGATATAGATACCGCTGCGGCACTCAATCCGCCGCATTTGTCTTGGTATCAACTGACGATTGAGCCCAATACCTTGTTCCACTCAAAACCGCCGCAACTACCCGACGATGAAGATCTCTGGCAGATCTACGAACAAGGGCAACAAAAGTTAGCGGCACTCGGTTATGAGCAGTATGAAATCTCGGCCTATGCCAAACCCGGATATCAATGCAGGCATAACCTAAACTATTGGCAATTCGGCGATTATTTAGGCATTGGCTGCGGTGCCCATGGCAAAGTGACCTTGCCCGAAGAAAATCGCATTATTCGCACGGTTAAAATCAAACACCCTAAGGGTTATTTAGCTGCCGACAACTATAACTTCGAGCAGACTGAGGTCGCCGAAGAAGATCGCGCCCTCGAATACTTGATGAATCGTCTGCGCTTAATGACGCCTATCCCTAAGCAAGAGTTTGAAGACAGAACCGGTTTACACCGAGATACGTTGAAAGAGGGAATGGAAAAGGCCAAACAACGGGGTTTGCTCACCGAATCGGCTGAACATTGGCAATTAACCAGCAAAGGTCACATGTTTGTGAATGATTTACTCACGCAATTTTGCTAATTAACCTCTTAAATTACAAATATAAATAATGTGTTAGCTGGATATCATCAAATAAAGCACGGTAACTGCTAACACATTTTCTAACATTTATATTCATACATTTTTCCCCTGCTTCTTTAGAATTGCCTGAACATTGTTAAGGAAGCCTGATCATGCCAATAAAAACGAACATCAGCTTAGTCGCATTTACTCTCTCCGCCCTGCTAGCACTGCCTTCCCATGCTGTGCCCACCTTAAATGACTCACATAATGTGGCCAGTACAAGTGTTGCCGCCCAAAGCGAGTCAGAAAAAGCCAATGCACTGTTTGAAGCCATCTTCATGGAAAACATCATGGCTAGCCCTATTTCGCAAACTTATATGGGCATTAAGCAGGACTATGATAAATGGGATGATATTGGAGATGAGGCGGATGCACGTGAATTGGCGCGCACCAAGAAACAATTGGCTGAGGTGAGTCAACTGGATGCGAGTAAGCTTGATCCACAAACTCGCCTAAGCCTGACGTTACTCACCCAAAACTTGAATAACGATATCAAAGACTACCAGTGGCGTTACCATAACTACCCAGTGAATCAGATGTACGGTGGTCATTCGATGATTGCCTCCTTCCTGATTAATCAACACCAGATCACCGATGTTAGCGATGCTAAGGCATATATCAGCCGTTTAAATGGTGTGCCTAAGCGCTTAAGCCAATTGCAACAGGCGCTCGAGGTTCGTGCAGACAAAGGCATTATTGCCCCTAAATTTGTGTTCGGTTACGTGATTTCTGACAGCCAAAACATCATTAAAGGCGCCCCCTTCGATAAAGGCGAAGACAGTGCCCTGTTGGCGGATTTTCGCAAAAAAGTGAATGCACTCAGCATCTCTGAAGCAGAAAAAGCCCAACTTATTGCCGATGCAGAAAAAGCGTTAGTCTCGCAAGTTGAGCCTGCATACAAGACGCTTATCGCCTATATCAAAACCTTAGAAGCTAAGGCCGATACCCTAGATGGGGTTTGGAAATTCCCCGACGGCGCCGCGTTTTATAACAATGCCCTTGCGCGCACCACAACCACTCGGATGACGGCCGATGAAATCCATCAACTCGGCCTTGCCGAAGTAGAACGCATTCATAATGAAATGCGCGTCATTATGAAAAAGGTCAACTTTAACGGCACCTTGCAAGAGTTCTTCGCCTTTATGCGCGACGATCCGCAGTTCTACTATCCTAATACCGCTGAAGGCAAGGCGACCTATTTAGCCGATGCAACACAGCTTATCGATAATATGCACTCACGCTTGGATGAAGTTTTTAAGGTCAAACCCAAGGCGGCCATGATAGTCAAACAGGTTGAAGCCTTTAGAGAAAAATCAGCTGGGAAAGCCTTCTATGAACAACCGGCGCCCGATGGCTCTCGCCCTGGCAGCTATTATGCCAACCTCTACGATATGAAAGCCATGCCTAAATACCAGATGGAAGCACTGGCTTACCATGAAGGGATCCCTGGCCACCATATGCAAATCGCTATCTCGCAGGAGCTAAAGGATATTCCTAAGTTCCGTAAATTCGGTGGCTATACCGCCTATATCGAAGGTTGGGGGCTCTACAGTGAGTCTTTCCCCAAGGAGATGGGCTTATATGCTGACCCTTACTCCGATTTTGGTCGACTGGCGATGGAGTTATGGCGAGCTTGCCGTTTAGTGGTCGATACAGGTATTCACGCCAAGAAATGGACCCGCGAACAAGGGATTGCTTATTACGTCGATAATACCCCTAACGCAAAATCCGATGCGAAGAAAATGGTCGAACGTCATATCATTATGCCATCTCAAGCTACTGCCTATAAAGTAGGGATGATTAAGTTACTCGAGCTAAGACTCAAGGCGGAAAAACAACTGGGTGACAAGTTTGATATCCGGGATTTCCATACTTTAGTCTTGGCTAACGGTGCACTGCCTTTGGATGTGCTGGAAGAGCAAGTCGATCAATGGATTGCTAGCGTTAACAAAGCCTAAGATTGGAACCTTGGGAGGCTAACACTCGCCTCCCTTGGACACCTTACGAATAAAATCCTTAAATCGCAGCCAATAAAAAAGCCACTATCAAGTGGCTTTTTTATTGGATTTATCACCGGCTTGGTCATAAAACCCTATCTCACTGTGGGTCACTATATTAGATGTATTAAGTATAAGCACTTAACACTCGGTGTGACTTTAGGGTACAGAGAGACAAAACTCGTCCCCGCACTCAACCATCAGAAAAAAATTACCTCAGCCTAATGAGCTGAGGTAAACCAAAAACTAGGATGATGGTTTAAAAGCCAACATTGTTTTAGTTCGCAAACTTCTGCTGGCTGTGATCCGAAACTGCATTGCTGCCAACCTGTACGCTAATACCAAAAGGGGTCATTTCCAGTAAAAGTGTATGACTCAGGTCATTCCGAATCATCTGGCAACCATTGTATTCATTTAAGAACAGACTTCAATACACCTACTAAAAAGCTGTTTTAGACAACCCTAAAAAACCAAACTAAAATACAAGCGAAGCATAACTTAACCAATTGATTCTGAAAATATTTCAAAACCACAAAACTCTCTCAAAACGAATTAAACGCATTTTAAGAACAATGTTTCCAAAATTACTGACGTTCACTGAAGAGTTCGGCATAGGGAATGTCCCAATAAGGTGGATTGCCAATGTGGTCTTTAATAAACTCAATAAAGGCACTCACCTTGGGCGCTAAGTGTTTACGGCGTGGGTAAACGGCCTGTAGCGGTAAATGATGGGTCAATTGCCAATCCCTCAGTAGCGGCACTAAGGTGCCCTTAGCGATTTCATCTTCCATCAAGTAACTGGCAAGATAGACAACCCCTAAGCCACTGATCGCAGCTGATTTTAAAGCGGGAGCATTATCCACTCTAAAGTTACCAGAGACACCTATCTCACAGTAATCATCGCCTTTTTTAAACTGCCACATGCTGTGCTCATGCCACTCACCTTGATACACCAAGCAGTTATGGTCGACCAATTGCTCTGGACGCGACGGTTCGCCATGTTTAGCAATATAATCAGGTGAGGCAACGAGTAGGAACTGACACTTCATCAAAGGGCGCGCCACCATACCCAAGGGAAGCTGCTCAGACATAGTCAACAATAGGTCTAAACCTTCGCTGACTACATCCACCTTATGATCTAATAAGCTGACTTGCAGCTCGAGCTCAGGGTGTTTGGCCATAAATGATGGCAGCGCAGGAATGATATGCATAGCACCAAAGGACTGGGAAATCCCCACCTTCAACACACCGCGGGTGGCATCGTTTAAGTTATGCACGCTAGCAATGGCCTGTTCGGCATCGCGAAGCAACTCTTCACCTTGCAGATATAACAAATGTCCAGCTTCAGTCAGACTTAAGCTTCGAGTGGTACGCTGGATCAGTTGAACACCGAGTCTATGTTCGAGATCGGCTACCTGCGTACTGACCTTAGATTTAGAGATCCCAAGCCTTCTTGCGGCGGCACTAAAACTACCAGCTCTGGCCACATGAGTAAAAATCGCAATAGGTTCTAACAGTTCTAACATGGAAAGTCGCCTTAAGCAGTTTCGACAGTGATATTAACTTTCGGAATAGCACAGGAATGCAGCACAAATGCCTTAAAGCATCCCTCAATGCCTTAATATCTCACAGCAATTGGGTTCGTTGTAGAGATTTAGACCGAAAAAGTCCGCTAAAGTAGAGTGTTCTATCTGACTGAATTGCCAGCTTTTCATTATATTTTAAGAGTATACCAAACATTAGTCTTTAGAATGTAATATTCCATAGTAAATAGCCGCAAGCAATCAGATTAATATCATTCCGCTTGGTAAAAATGAGTCAAGAAAAAGCCCCAAACACCAAGGTGCTGGGGCTTTATCGTTTATACCACTTTATTTTGTCTGCTAGGGTGGCTTTCAGCCTAGACTCAAACACAAAACCATTTTATCCCTTAACGGCTATTACTCACGTAACTCATGGTGAGTGTTTTGCGTTAACACATAGGGCGCTAACTCAGGCACTTCTTTACGCAGTTGATTTTCAAGCACGAGCAGGTTTTCAAAACGGTCACATAAACGGTCGGCTTTCGCTTCAAGCCCCTTTGATTGGGTTTCAATTTGCTGCTCAATATCTTCGCCTAGTCTATCCATTTTTTGTGAGAACGCCTCCATCTTGGCTTCGAAGGATTCACCGTCGCCCGCAAGAATTTGGCCGCCGATATTCATCATCAGAGTGCCAATGGAGTTTTGCACTATTTGCTCCATTTCCTGTTCGAATTCATCGTTAAAGGTATTTTGCATCGACTCCTCGGTCGCACCTAGGTAAAAACTATCGCCCTGTCTATAGGCTACGGCATCGACTCGCTTCTGCACGCCCGCCATCATCTCATCAAACTTGGCACCTGCGGCATCGCCCATCAGTGGCGTTAATGCCATGCTCACAGCTTGAGAGGCCAGAGCAACCGCTTCATTGACTAATTCAATCACCTCAGGAACCTGAGTCGACACCTCATCGGCATATTGGCTAACTAACTTCTTCTGCTTATCGGTTAAGGTGACCTGTTTGCCTTCGACATATAACTTGTCGACCTCGATGCGATACTTCTCGGCGCCCTTCTCGCTCATCACTAATTTTTTAGGCTCGACTCTCACATCATAATTAAGGGAAACCTCACAGCGTTCATCGATTTGCGGCTCAGTTTTCGCTTGTGCTGATTGCAAGCCTGAAGCGCCTAAAATAACGCCCGATAATGCCACTCCAGTTAATAGCGTATTTATCTTCATTGTTGTTCATCCTTTAATCTGAGGAATTCGACTAAGCTAACATGCAAAAAGACGAATAGCAGAAGGCGTGCCAATTTTGTAAGAAATTGATTAGTATGGAGTTATAAAAATTAGCACCGATAGCAGATTAGTGAATTTCACTAATAGTTAGCCTAACAGTGCTAATAGAAGAACTTAATTAGAAGATTGAGCGACCGAGACGCTGGCTGAGATGTTCCAGCATCGCCGTCCCCGCGAGGGAGTTACCTTGATTATCTAATTCGGGTGACCAAACGCAGACCGAGAGTTCCCCAGGGATCACCGCAATAATGCCGCCACCGACACCGCTTTTACCTGGCATACCAACACGGTAGGCAAACTCACCGGCACCGTCGTACAAGCCAGAGGTTGCTAACAGGGCATTTAACTGCCGCGTCTGTACCTGCGAAATAAGCTCGGTGCCATCTAAGGTTTTACCGCGATAGGCTAAATACAACATCGCCCGTGAGAGGTCGGCGCAATTCATTTTTAAGGCGCAATAATGAAAATAAGTGCGCAGCACTGTATCGACATCGCCTTGAAAATTGCCGAAGGATTTCATCAGATAAGCGATGGCCGCATTACGTGCACTGTGTTGATATTCAGAATCTGCCACTTGCTTGTCGAAACAGACTTTATCGTTTTGACTCAGCGCCCTGACCAATTCCAACATCCGATGCTTAGGCGCCCCTAAACGGCTCTGTAATAAGTCAGCGATGACTAACGCGCCAGCATTAATAAAGGGATTACGAGGCTTACCCCGCTCGAGTTCAACTTGGACTAATGAATTGAAGGAGTGTCCCGAGGGTTCTTTGCCGACGCGGCTCCAAATTTCGGTTTCTTCATATAAAGTTAGCGCTAAGGTTAAGCTGAAAACTTTAGAAATACTTTGGATTGAAAATGGCTCAAGGTAATCGCCTGCGCCTATGGTTTCACCGTCGATTGTGGTCACGGCGATTCCCAATTTACCAGCATCAACATTGGCGAGCGCAGGGATGTAATTAGCAACCTTTCCTTGGCCGAGCAAGGGTCGAACTTTGTCGACCACTTCCTCTAATAACGCCTGTTCTGGCATTAACTCCACCAGATATCGTACAGATCGCTAACTTCGAGTTGAGTCACTTTTTGACCCGCCCAGAAAGCCTTCACTGCTGCAACATCTTCCTCGGTGCACTTACCGATAGTTTGGGTAGCAATAATACCTTCCCACTCGATATGACCACCGCCGTGGAAACCTAACTTACGGGCTTCAATGACTTCATCGATAAACTTATCGACGGTTGCATCAATATCGGCTTCAGAGACAGATGCATCGAAGGTCCAAGTAATGTCAAAACCTAACTCTTGGAATTCATCAACGCGCATTTTCTTACGTAAACGACGGCTACGATTCTTTGCCATAGTGATTTTCCCCGTTGTGTTAAAAAATAAAATCAATAAAAGATGTTAAGCGATACGCTCAAACATCAGATCCCACACGCCATGGCCGAGGCGATGACCGCGGGCTTCAAATTTAGTCAGTGGACGATGATCTGGGCGCGGCACCACGGTACCATCGGCGGATTGGTTTTTGTAACCATTGGCCGCATTCATGACTTCCAACATATGTTCGCTGTAGTTTTCCCAATCGGTTGCCATATGGAACACGCCACCAATCTTCAGCTTGCGACGGATAAGCTCAGCAAATTCCGACTGTACGATGCGGCGCTTATGGTGGCGCTTTTTATGCCAAGGATCGGGGAAAAACAATTGCACCCGCGCAAGGCTGCCATCGGCGATAGCATGTTCTAACACTTCCATTGCATCATGGTGATACACGCGAAGATTAGTCACACCAGCGGCGGCGGCATCACTTAAGCATGAACCAACGCCAGGTTTATGGACTTCAATACCGATAAAGTTCTGCTCAGGAGCTTCTTGAGCCATTTGTACTAAAGAAGCGCCCATACCGAAACCGATTTCCAGTACTGTATCGGCTTCGCGACCAAACACTTCGGTCAGGTTTAATGGTGTTGGGCTGTAATCTAAGCCCATTGTTGGCCACTGAGTCTCAATGGCTTGCGCTTGACCTTTAGTCAAACGACCTTCTCTTAGGACAAAGCTTCTGATCTTACGCAGATACTTGCCTTCTTCATTAAATTCAGCGGTAGTGACTTCGCTCATTTTTGCCTCGTCTCGTGGACAACACCATCTAAAAAGAAGGGCATTATCCAAAGTTCAACTTACAGTGCAAGCACTAATGGAGGCGAAGTATAACAAGATTATCCTAGAGAGCGAATCTAGGCCGATTTTTCGATGGGGTGTTACTTGTTTGCCAACCAATCTCCCGCTACACTGCGCCGATGAAATCTACAGCCTCCTTTGCTACACGTATCGTTAATTGGTACGACAATCACGGTCGTAAAACCCTCCCTTGGCAGCAAGATAAAACCCCATATCGTGTATGGGTTTCAGAGATTATGCTGCAACAAACTCAGGTAGCGACTGTTATTCCCTATTACCAGCGTTTTATGGCACGTTTCCCCGATGTGTTAGCCCTCGCTAACGCGCCGGATGATGAAGTACTACACCATTGGACTGGCCTAGGTTATTACGCCAGAGCTCGCAATCTGCACAAAGCGGCAAAAATGGTTCGCGATTTGTATCAAGGGCAATTTCCAACAGACTTTGAGCAAGTGTTAGCACTTCCTGGTATTGGCCGTTCGACGGCTGGTGCAGTGCTATCCCTATCACTTGGGCAACATCATCCAATCCTCGATGGCAATGTTAAGCGCGTCTTAGCAAGACATGGGGCCATAGAAGGCTGGCCCGGTCAAAAACCTGTGGAAGAACAACTCTGGCACTTAACCGAGCAGTTGACGCCAGAGCAGGATATTCAAAAATATAACCAAGCCATGATGGATATTGGTGCCAGTATTTGTACTCGCAGCAAACCCAATTGTGCCGCTTGCCCCGTGGCTATCGATTGCAAGGCCCAACTTATGGGCAGGCAGACCGATTTCCCCGGTAAAAAACCGAAGAAAACCATTCCAGAGAAATCCGCTTGGATGTTGGTTTTGCTTAAGGATAACCAAGTATTCTTGGCTAAACGCCCTCCTGCTGGCATTTGGGGCGGACTCTGGTGCTTCCCCGAGTTTAGTACTCAAGCCGCACTCAATACAGAGCTTGAAGCCCAAGGTTATCACGCCACGCAACTCGAACCATTAATCGGTTTTAGGCATACCTTTAGCCATTTCCATTTAGATATTCAGCCCATGCTACTGAATTTAGATAGCCACGCGAATGGCTACAACAAGCAAACCTCGGGTATGCAGAGCGTGGGCGCAGTCATGGAACAAAACCAGTCTCTCTGGTATAACATCAATCAACCTTCCAAAGTAGGGCTCGCCGCCGCAACAGAGCGCGTGCTAGCCAATTTGGGCTCACTCGTAAAATCTGTAGTCAGTAAGGAATAATCATGGCGCGTACAGTCAATTGCGTATATTTAAACAAAGAAGCCGACGGCCTAGACTTTCAACTGTATCCTGGTGATTTAGGTAAACGTATTTTTGATAACATCAGTAAGGAAGCTTGGGGCCTTTGGCAGAAAAAACAGACCATGCTGATCAATGAAAAGAAACTCAACATGATGAATGTTGATGATCGTAAGTTTTTGGAAGAGCAAATGACCTCTTTCCTCTTCGAAGGAAAAGACGTTGAAATTGAAGGCTTTGTGCCTGAAAAAGATCAGGAATAAGTCTAAGAGGCTCCCCATAGGTAATAAAAAAGCGCCCTTGGGCGCTTTTTTATTACCTGATCAATCAACCAAACGCTTACTTACGCACGCCTTCGACCACTAAATCTAATTCAACATTGGCAGATGCTGGGCCTAAATCCATCTTGATGCCGTAATCTTTCATCGCAAATGTGGTGGTACCGGTAAAACCAGCGCGATATCCGCCCCAAGGATCTTGACCTTCACCCACTGCATGCGCTTGGATCGCCAGCGGTTTAGTCACACCATTGAGCGTGAAGTTGCCGTTGATAACCATATCGCCATTGCCTTTGTCTTCAACCGAGGTAGAAACGAAAGTCGCTTCAGCAAATTTAGCAGTATTTAAAAAATCGGCACTGCGGATGTGCTTATCACGCTCAGCATGGTTTGAATCAACACTTAAAGTGTTCACTTTTACATTCACTTTGGCTGCCGTTGGATTTTTCGCGTCGTAGCTAAAATCACCGCTGAAATCATTAAAACGGCCAACCACATAGCTATAACCTAAGTGACTTACTTTAAAGGTAATAGAAGCATGTGCGCCCTCACGGTCAATCACATAATCTGCGGCAGAAGCGGCCATTGGAGCGAGTAAAGATGCGCCAATCAAAGCACCTAATAGTTGTTTTTTCATTATATTATCCTCGGTTAAATTTAATCATCTTGAGTAGTGTTGAATCTTTATCGATAAAATGGTGCTTTAACGCGCCTAACGCATGCACGACTACTAAAGCAATCAAGCTATAGGCGGCGTATTGATGAATATCCCCGGCTATATCTGCCTGATTTTCAATCAGTGGTGTTAGACCGGGTAACTCAAACCAGTCAAACACCATAATTCCACGGCCTTCTGCCGTTGAAATCAAAATGCCAGCGGCCATAATCACCAGCAATAAGAGATAAATCGCGCCATGGGCAATATGTGCTGTAAGCTTTTCCCATGACTGATGATTTTGCTCAAGTGCAGGCTTTGGATTAACCAAACGCCAAACTAAACGAAATAGCGTTACCGCCAACAACAAAATCCCGACACTTTTATGCCAATGTGGCGCCGTTTTGTACCATGGGCTGTAGTAGGTTAATTCCACCATCCATACACCGACGGCAAAGAGTCCTATCACCACAACTGCACTCAACCAATGGATAGCAATAGCAATAAGTCCATAATTCAACTTAGTATTTCTAAACATTTAGCGACTCCAAACCGCTGTGCCTAAGCCGCACAATTAAATAATATTCATTATCATAAAACGAAAATAAAAAACTAAAATCAGTAAAAATCGCTAATTTCTTTCTAAAATTCAGAAAGATTAACGCTATTGCTGTTTTGAAGCAGATAGCTGGACGAGTAGAAGTGATAAGTATCGCGAGCAAAACAGCTTCAAGACATCAAACCAATCCTATTGCGATGGGTTTATAGATAAAAAACACCCAAAGTGCACATTAAACAGTCGAACACATCATTTATCCGGAAAAAGCGCTTGCAGAGGATAAACACCCTCGCTAATATAGCCGCACTTCGAACGAGGCAGCATTAAGTTGTCGGTTTAAAGTAGTCAGCTAACGCTTAGTTTAGTTGCCCGAATAGCTCAGTCGGTAGAGCAGAGGATTGAAAATCCTCGTGTCCCTGGTTCGATTCCGGGTTCGGGCACCACCATTCGCCGGCATAGCTCAGTTGGTAGAGCAACTGACTTGTAATCAGTAGGTCCCGAGTTCGACTCTTGGTGTCGTCACCATAAAAATCAAAAAAGCCACTCATTGAGTGGCTTTTTTGTTTCTGGATTTTGTATCTGGAATTAGAGTAAAAGTCGCAGCATCAATAGCGAACAACAGGCTAATTCTCTATGAATGAGTTATTCCCTTGTCCGACTCTTAGTTATTGATAAAGCCGGATAAATAAAATACTG
>NZ_JBKEDJ010000055.1:0-78657 GCF_047975355.1 Shewanella sp.
GAGCCAGTAAAACGCCATCCACTCCAGTACATGAACGAAGAGCGACTCAACAAAGAGTCAATCAACGAAGAGTGACTAAATCTAGAGCCACAGTACCAAGAGTCGTGAAATCAAAAGTGGCAAAACCCAGAGCCGCGCGCTCGCGTCAGAGTTCAATGCCTTTGTTGTTAGCACTGGTATTTCTGGCGATGTTAATCGGCGCCGCGTGGTGGCATATGTTGCCCCTCGCGATTGTGGGTTTATACCTGCTGCTGAGTTTATGCACCTTTATCACCTACGCCTTCGACAAATCGGCGGCCCGTAAAGGCCGCTGGCGCACTAAGGAAAGCACCCTGCATCTGATGTCGCTACTCGGAGGTTGGCACGGCGCACTGTTTGCCCAGCAGCTACTGCGGCATAAATCGGTCAAAGCCGCCTTTCGCCAACTGTTTTGGCTCACGGTCGTGACCAACTTAGCCCTGCTGGGTTATGGGATCCAAACGGGTATCATGGATAGATTGATTTAAGCGTCACGCTAATGCGTTTCTATTTCAATCAATTGCTCGACAACTTTTAACGCCTGCATAGCGGCACCGGTGTCGCCGCGCAGCTGCGCCGACACTATGGCGCCTTCCTTCAATAGGCATAGGGTATCGACAAGATAAGCCGTTTTGGCCTCGGACAAGCCCAAGGCCGCCACTTGCTGAGCAATTAAATCTGCCACCCGCTGTTTATGCTCGGCACATAAACGATGCACTGGATGGCTAGCATCGGTAAATTCGGCACTCACATTGATAAAAAAACAGCCCCGAAACTCACACAGCTGCGGCACTCTTTGGTTAAACCAGTCATCAAGCGCCATAAATAACGCGCGGATCCCCGCCTTACCTATCTCGACTGCTAGCACTCGCTCGCTTAACCATTGATAAAACACTTGGTCACGGTACAGGACCACGGCTTCGACCAGCTCATCCTTACTGGCAAAATGATGGTACAAGGTTTTTTTGGCAATCGCCGACTCCTGCAAAATCTGGTTAATACCCACCCCATGTACGCTCTGAAAATAAAACAGTTTAAATGCCGTGGTGATCAGCTGTTGACGTTTATCTAAGGGCATATCTGACAAGACTTCGGGTTGCGGCATATCGCCTTCCTCTGCAATTATGATATAAGCGTATCTTCTCACAGGTAGACAACTCAGTCTACTCATGTAATGATAACAAGTAGACAAATCGGTCTACCGCAAGAATTCAACACAATATAAGTGCAACGCGGCCACAGGGATGGCGCCAAGGGGAAACCCAACACTAAATCCCAAGCCGCAGTTATTGATATTAACCATATAAACCACAGCCCTTGCGCGATAGCCAAGTTGGGCTCAAAGGACACACAATGAAAGTGAGACGCCAACCACAATTAAAACCCGCACTGCTCGCCGGCATAGGAGCAATGTTATGTATCAGTGCCTTAGCAAGCTTGGAGCAAATGAGTGCGCAACTGTTATGGCTGATGGCCCCCTTTGGCGCCACTATGGTGATTTTATTTGCCCTTCCCGATAGCCCATTAGCGCAGCCAAGGAACATTGTCTGGGGCCACTTACTGACCAGTCTGATGGGACTTATCATCCTCCACAGTGTGGGCGTCTCGCCGCTGAGCTTAGGATTAGCCGTTGGAGCGGGAATCGCATTGATGATGCTCACTCACACAGTGCATCCTCCTGCAGGAGCAAACCCGCTGGTTATTATGCTGACCGCGCAAGGATGGGACTTTTTATATTCGCCAGTCGCCAGCGGTCTAGTGCTGATCCTGTCCTTTGGCTGGCTGTATCATAATTTGCTGTGTCGACGCCCCTATCCGCAGAAATGGTTTTAAGCTGCGTCAAAACATTAAAACCTAAGCGTTTTACGCATTTGGGCATGAACTGAATAAAGAAGAGGATAAAAATAAAGGGCAAGTTAGATTGCCCTTTATCAAATACCGTAAGCTTTCGCTCAAAACCAGCTTAGGGCGATACTGATAATCACCCCGGTTATCAGCAACTGCATTAAACAGAACCCCATGATATCCCGCGCCTTTAACCCGGCGATGGCTAGCACAGGCAGCGCCCAGAAAGGCTGGATAAGATTGGTCCACGCATCTCCCCAAGCCACGGCCATGGCAACACGTGCCACATCGGCGCCCAAGGCCTGCGCGGCAGGCAACATAATCGGCGCCTGCACCGCCCATTGTCCGCCCCCAGAAGGCACGAAAATATTCACAATCCCTGCACTGATAAAGCTCCAAAATGGCAGGCTTTCGGCGCTGGCGATGGCCACAAAACCTTCGGAAATACTCTGGGCTAACCCCGATTGCACCATCACCGCCATAATGCCAGCGTAAAAAGGAAACTGGATAACGATACCCGCGCCGCCTTTAATGGCTTCGTTGAGACTCAGCAATAAACTGCGTGGCGTTTGATGTAGCACTATGGCGAGGAATAAAAATAAGAAGTTGACTAGGTTAAGGTTTAAGCTGCCGCCCTGCGCGGCAAAGTAATAGCCTAAGTAAACGAGTCCAGCGCCGCCGACACTCCAACCGAGCAAGCGACTGTTTTCTAATTTATCCGCAGGACGAATCGTATTGGCCGTTAACTGCGCCGCTTTATCGTCTGCGCCCCCATCCTCAAGCGCCTTAGGGTCGACATAGATACTGTCTTTCTCTTCGGGCAGCATAAAGCGGTTTACCAGAGGCATCACCACAAACAAAATCAGCACTAACAGCAGGTTAAAGCTAGCGAAGATGGTCTCGCTGGTGGGGATAATACCGATTTGTGATTCTGAGAAATGCCCCGCCGTAGCGATGGTTAGCGGAATCGAGCCCGCTAAGCCGCCATGCCAAACCACAAATCCCGAGTAAGCACTGGCGACCAATAAACGGTAATCCACACGCACTTTACGCGCTAAAGCCTTCGCGAATAAGGCACCGACCACTAAACCAAATCCCCAGTTAATCCAACTGGCGGCGAGGGAAACCAAGGTCACTAAGATAATCGCCTGTGGCGCCGACTTAGCTAATCCAGCGATGCCATCGAGTAATTTCTTAATCGGTGGCGAGCTGGCGAGCATAAATCCCGCTACCAGCACTAATAGCATCTGCATCGAAAAACTCAGCAGCGCCCAAAAGCCATCGCCCCAGTAATTGATGACTTCGAGTGGGGTTTTCTGCTCGGCCACCACCGCCGAAATCAGCACCACTAAGGTTAAGAGCAAGACAAAGATATAAGGGTCGGGTAAATAACGGTCGACGAGCTTGACCAGAGGTTTTGCCGCTTTGGTTAACATAAGACTGTCCTTGTTTATTCTTCTTATCTGTTTTTATTGAGTTTTTGTAGAGTCTAATGTCACAGGTTAAGCGATCTCTAAAACGGGATAAAGCCTTTAGCCATTTTAAAGAAGTGAGAAAATGTAACGCGAATCATCCAGTACCGCGCCCAACCGAGGCGCTAGCCACTTCGGCTAAAAAACTGATAACATGGCCAAAATTAACTGAGGTGCTCCTTAAAATGAAAATGTTACTTGCCGTTGTTGTGATTGCTGGGGTGATTTTTTACTTCTTTACCTCGATGAATAACCAAAAAGCGGCCCAAGAAAATATCCGTTTAGGTAATGAGTTTTTAGCGCAAAACAAAACCCAAGAAGGGGTGAAAACCACTGCCTCAGGGTTGCAATATCAAGTGTTACAGCAAGGCACTGGCACTGTTCATCCTAAGGCGAGTGATACAGTGACTGTGCATTACCACGGCACCTTAATTGATGGCACTGTGTTCGATAGCTCGGTCGAGCGCGGTGAACCCATAGCCTTCCCACTCAATCGTGTCATTAAAGGCTGGACTGAAGGCGTGCAACTAATGGTCGAAGGCGATAAGTACCGCTTCTTTATTCCAAGCGAACTGGCCTATGGCAACCGCAGCACTGGCAAAATTGGCGGCGGTTCGGTACTGATTTTTGATGTTGAGCTGCTGAAGATTAATTAATCTGCCGCTGTAATCCTTAATAAAAAGCCCCGCATTGCAGGGCTTTTTTAATGTCTTTAATCCCTATCGACTAAGGGCAAGACGCCGCGCCGATATCCGCCCATAGTGCCGCGACACCGGGGACATCTCCCTTAGTCCAGTATTTGGCTTGCCACTGACGACCGTTATAGCTGGTGGTTGCACCGCCGTTGTAGGCAACGCCCGAATCCCAACCTAACTCGACCTGACTCAACAATTGCCATTGGTCGGCGGTTCTTGAAGGTGTGTTACCTTGAGTCCAGTATTTCGCCTTCCAAACCAGTTGGTTATAACTCACTGTATCACCCGTGTTGTAAATGCTTGTCGCATTCCAAGCAGGATAGCTGGCCGCATTAGGGTCAGTTGCGTCACATTGACCGCCCGTCGCCTTAGGCGTCACGGTTAAGGTCAAGGCAGCACTAGCATCTAAGGCGCCATCGGAGACCAATACACTCAAACTGTATTGGGTCGATTGAGTAACAGCTGGCGCCGTCACCACCAATGTAGCAGTGTTTTGTCCACTCGCCGCTACGCCGCTTGGCACTGTCCATGCGTAGGTGAGGCTATCACCATCGGCGTCGGTCGCCGTCGCATTGATGCTCACCGATTGCCCCGCTTCAACCGTCGCATTTGCTGGCACAGTCACCACTGGAGCTTGGTTTGCCGTCTCGGCCTTATGGGTGAGAGTCACAGTGTCGGTTGAAGATAATCCTTCAGGATCTGTGACTCGCAGGCTAAACACATATACTACATTCGACGCCGCCCCGCTCAACTGCACCACAGCATTAGCCATATCCGCATTACTGATACTTAAGCTTGGGCCAGAGACTTGGATCCATTGATAACTCAAGGTGCCGTTTTCAGGATCCCGCGACGCACTGCCATTTAGCGTGACATCCGCAGTGCCCGTTACCGTGATATCTGCTCCCGCATTGGCAATCGGCGCTTTATTCGCTGGTGGCGTTGTGCCCTCGCCATGGCCTAGGCCTTCGTGCATGGCATTGAGAATGTCGCCATTATCGGCATCAATTTCCCAGGCGAACAGACCACCGAGCTGATTGGCCAGCACGTATTGGCCCTTGGCTTTAACAGAGCGAGCATCGTCGAAGGTAATTAAATCACCCGTTGATGCATTAAAGACAGATGGTGCTTCGGCGGTTTCATCATAGGCATAGCTCCAACCTGCGCCCATATAATCCTTGGCGATCTGGCGATAATCCACCACGCCAGCTTCCCAAGTGCCCTTCACTTTGCCCGTTGCAGTGCCCGTGAAAGGATTGTTACCGCTATAGCCATTGACCCCAGTCCAGCCGCGGCCGTACATCGCTGCGCCGACCACAATCTTACTCGGAGTCACCCCTTGAGAGAGCAGGGCTTTTACTCCTTTGTCCGTGGTGTAACGGGTATTTGGATCCCAGCTCGCCTCATAGAGATTGGTTTGATGTCCCAGCTCTGTATTGGTCCAGCCGCCGTTAAAGTCGTAACTCATCAGGAAGATGTAATCCATATATTGCTGCGCCGCCTGATAATCGACCTTAGCAATTTTATCGCCGCCCGCACTGATGGCCGACGTCAGCTCATAGGTGCGTCCGGTTTCGGCGCTGAGCTCATCGAGCATCGCCCGCAGTTCACGCATCAGGGTGACATAGGTTTGTCCGTCATTGGCATTACCTAAGCTTGGGTTAGCACCACTGCCGCCGGGGAATTCCCAGTCGATATCGACACCATCGAAGAACTTCCAGGTTTGTAAAAACTCTTTCACTGAAGCCACAAAAGTGTCGCGCTTGGCTTTATCGCCAAAGAAGTAGAAGGGATCGGAGAGTGTCCAGCCACCAACGGACGGGAGGATCTTCAGATCGGGATAGGCTTGTTTTAACGCCATCAATTGGCCGAAGTTGCCTTTGTAGGGATCGGAATACTCACTCACCCCCGCCTGCGGCATTTGCACCGCCGCCCAAGGGTCATGAATCGCCACTTTAAAATCGGCACGGCCAGCACAGGCGCGCTGCAATGCCTCAAAGCTGCCTTCGATTTCCTTTAAGCTGTCGTTGATGCCATTGCCACCACAAATCGGGGTAAAGCCATATAAAATATGGGTTAAGTTTTGTGCAGGGATCTTATCGACGGGGAACTTACGCCCATAAACACCCCACTCCACAAAGTAACTTCCCACCACTTTGCCGGATTTATTCGCATAGGGACGATTGTTTTCCTTCAAAGGCGCATTGAGTGGCAGTAAATGACTGCCATCGGTATCGGCGACTAAGATTTCCCTCGCATCACTGGCACTGCAACCTTCGTTATTACAAAGCTGCACGCGCATTTGATAGCGCCCGCCCTTATTGACCTTGAAATTGGCCGTACCCGCCGCACTCGATGGACCTTCCCATGCCACATTTCCGTTGAGTAACACCTGCGCCTTATTGCCGATATCGCCGTTATACAAGTTCCAGGTCACCGACACATCGGCGGCATCTTTAACCGTCACTAATTGGTTATAGGCTGAGGCGGCTTGATTCACCTCGATAATGGCAAACTTGGTTTCCCCCCAACCTAAAGTCGGTTTACCGGGGAGCGCAGCAAAGGCTTGAAAACTGGCAGCGGATGCCAGCACCGAGGCCACCAACATCGCCGAGGTGGAGATTTGAGTCTTAAACATGAGATTTCCCTATTGAGTAAGTTATGCATCAACAAGGCAAACAAAGCGTAGACAGGAAACAACACTCTTAAAACCATGTGCGTACAACGGCAGCATGAAGAAACAACCTGTGGTATCCCCGCTATCATAGGTACAAACGAACCCTTAGACCGGAGGCTTTGCGTCCCAATCTTTCGATTGGTTTGCCTTTTACACCAATGACAACGTTGTCATTGCGATAATTAGCATATGCCGCAACTGGATTAAATTGCAACCAAATATTAACAATCGGGGGGTGTACTGATTGTTATCGCACTATTCCCTTCGTAAATATACGCATTATTCAGTAGTAGAATATATGTAATTATTTGTATTTAAATCCAATAATGCATACGAATTTTCTTATTACCTCAAGCAGAAGTATCAAGAGACAAAAAATACAAAACTTAAAAAAATCGAAAGTATTAATCAAGAACGGTGAGCATAAGATGTAGCACAGAAAACTGTACTGACAATAAAAATGCGGCCAATCTAATCAAGATGCTTAAGTTAATAAGCACAGGATCAAATGACCGCATCACTTTAAACGTCGATGTGAATATGAGTCACTCACACCGTTCGATAATCATAAGAACTCAAGTTTTATCGCTTCGCTATTTGAGTCGTTATTCCCTGAGTGGTTAATGGCTCGAATCAGGTTTATCCGAGTAATCCCTTGCCAAGATCACCGATAAGCCACGGCAGACTAAGGTCTCCATATCATCGACACGATTAATCTTCATTTCGGCTAACGGTGCACTGAGGGCCATGCGTCTTAAACTATCCAGACAACCCTTGTAGTACGGCGCGCTATTCATCATGCCGCCCGCTAACCAGATCCGATTAGGATTAAACAGATTGACCGCCCACGCGAGCCCCATCCCCAGATAAGTACCAGCGAGATATAAATCATCGGCGGTAGCAATCTTACGGCTGCGGATAGAATCGCCGCTGGCGAGCTGCTCAAGACTAAACTCCCCCGCCTCCGTCATCACCCGGCAATGCCCAAGCTCCCCCGCGATTCCCGTTGCCCCCGTAAAAGCCTTGCCACTCAACGCGATCGACATGCCTATCCCAGTGCCGCACATGACTAACAACTCACAGGCATATTTTTCATCACAGGTTGCCTGCATACCGGCGTCGATATCATTGCAAATAAACTTAAGTTCGCCTTGGGTTTTCAAGGTTTCAAAGCTTAGCCCATTGAGACCGGGCAAAGATTTACAGGACACCAAACGATTCTGTTGTACGAGTCCAGGTACAGCGATCGCTAAATGGTAGTTCTGTAAATCATAATCCCGTTCCAGCGCCGCGATTTGATCATTTAAATCTTCAATTTTAAAGCCTTCACCCGTGGGGATTTTATATTGTTCTGTATGCCCCTTGAGTTGAAGTTCGAACAGGGCTTTGCTACCGCCCACGTCTATTGTTAATGTTTGCATCGCCAACTCCACTGATACATGTGCTCCCCTCTGACCCCGAGCGGAGATGACGAATGTTAGCATAATGGGCCAATATTAGCGATTGAATAAAACTTAAGTAGCTAATTTGTAAGAATTAGTCGTGAAAATTGAGTGATAAGGATAACATTTCAATTTGAGAGTTTGTCAAAGATCACAGCCCTTGTTATCACAAAGTGATGCTTAAAAAACAAAATTGTATACAAAATCCTTTATTCCATCCCCTTGCATCTTAACCGTTGAGCTTGCGATAATCGCCGCCATTCCGCATCCTTTTCGCCCGCATTACGCATTATAATTTGGCCGCCTACGTAAGCAGCCAATGCCAATATTTGGAGCCCCTATGTCGTTACAATCGTCGTCACCATCCCTAAAGCCTAATAAGATTGCAAACCGTCTTGCCGCCATTCGTAGTGAACTCGCCAACACCAATTTAGATGCCTTTATCATCCCGCGCGCGGATGAATACTTGGGCGAATATGTGCCAGAGCATAACGAGCGTCTGTACTGGGCAACCGATTTTACCGGCTCAGCGGGCATGGCCATTGTCTTAAAAGACAAAGCCGCCATCTTTACCGATGGTCGTTATACGGTACAAGTGCGTCTACAGGTGGATGCAAATCTCTTTAGTTATGAAAGCCTGACCGACACACCGCAAATCGAATGGCTATGCGATACGCTTGCCGCAGGTTCACGTGTGGGCTTCGATGCCCGTTTACACACCTTAGCTTGGTTTGAAAACGCCAAAGCCACGTTAGCGAAAGCCCAAATTGAACTGGTTGCCGTAGAACAAAATCCGATTGATAAGCACTGGCAAAATCGACCCGCGCCATCGAGCGCACCTATTATTTTATTTAGTAATGAGAGTGCGGGTAAAACTAGCCTACAAAAACGAACCGAGATTGGCGCACTAGTCAAAAAAGCCGGCGCCGATGTCGCGCTGATCGCCGCTTTAGACTCCTTCTGCTGGCTGCTCAATATCCGTGGTAATGACGTGCCGCGTCTGCCGGTCGTACTCGGCTGCGCGTTACTTCACGCCAATGGCGATATGCAGCTATTTACCGATTTGAACAAACTCCCTGAAGGCATTGAGGAACACGTTGGAGCGGGTGTGAGCTTTAAGAGCGAAGCTGCACTTGCCGATACCTTGGCAAGCTTACAGGGCGTGAAACTGCTCGCCGATCCGAACTCTGCCAACGCTTGGGCACAAAATATCGCCCGCGATGCAGGCGCTAAGTTAATCGCCGGTATCGATCCCGTATCACTGCCTAAGGCACAGAAAAATGCCGCCGAATTAGCCGGCATGCGCGCCAGCCATATCCGTGATGGTGTGGCCGTGAGTCGTTTCCTCGCTTGGCTCGATGCCGAGGTCGCTGCCCATCGTCTGCACGATGAAGCAACCCTCGCCGACAAGTTAGAAAGCTTCCGCCTCGAAGATCCACAATATCGCGAGCCCAGTTTCGATACCATTTCCGCCGCAGGTGCCAATGCGGCCATGTGCCACTACAACCATAACAATGGCACGCCAGCCATGATGACGATGGACAGCATTTACCTTGTGGATTCTGGCGCCCAGTATCTGGACGGCACCACGGATGTCACTCGTACCATCGCCATAGGTAAAGTGACCGATGAACAGAAGAAAATGGTCACCTTGGTATTAAAAGGCCATATCGCCTTAGATCAGGCCCGCTATCCGAAAGGTACGACAGGGCAACAACTCGATGCCTTCGCCCGTCAATATCTGTGGCAACATGGGTTTGATTACGACCACGGCACAGGCCACGGCGTTGGCCATTTCCTCAGCGTGCACGAAGGCCCGCAGCGCATCGGTAAAAACCTCAATGCCATCGCCTTAATGCCAGGCATGGTGTTATCCAACGAACCAGGTTATTACCGCGCCGACAGTTTCGGGATCCGTTTAGAAAACCTAGTGGTAGTGCAACACTGCGAAGCCCTGAAGGGCGCAGAGCGTGAAATGTATGAATTCGATGCCCTAACGCTTATCCCAATGGATGCTCGCCTTATCGATAAGAGCCTGTTAACCCAAGGCGAAATCGACTGGTTTAATGCTTACCATCAGAAAGTGTTTAACACCTTATCGCCCTTAATGTCGGGCAGTGAGCTTGAGTGGCTCAAACAAGCAACGAAAGCCATCTAACGTTAAGTGGCAATTAACACTAAAGCCCAAGCCAATGCTTGGGCTTTTTATTAAGAGCAGCTTCAAAGCTAGTTCCCACCGATGATTTTACTGTTCTGACAAGCTTAATCACGACATTAGTCCAATAGTCAGGCTTGTGTTTTTCACCTAAGCTTCTATCACTATTTAGGCAAATGAAACTATAACAGCTTTAGCCCGTCATAAGCTAAAAACAGACCTTATACAAAACTCTGAAATTTGCTTTTAAACAGGATAAACACTCGTTTGAAAGCGAATTAAAAATGCAATATTTGCAGAAACTTACAAAATTTAAAAATCATTACTTTAGTTACGGGTAAAGCTAAAAACCGCTCTCCAATACCCACACAAAAATGATACCATTATCACATAATAAGCCGACTCCAATGAGAGCTGGCACCCGATTTACCAGTTACATTTACCCAAAAAGTCGTATCGGCCCTGAATGGACACACTAAATGAGCCAGAGTAACCCTAGCCGCAGTAAAACCAGCCATATCCAGAGTAACGCGCAAGAAATCCGCCTCACACAACAAGACGAATTGATTTCCACCACTGATACCCGTGGGATTATTACCTACGTTAATCAACGCTTTGCTGAAGTCTCGGGCTATAGTGCCGAGGAATTGATAGGTCAGCCTCACAACAAGGTACGTCACCCGGATATGCCCAGTGCCGCATTCAAAGAGATGTGGGATAAGCTGAAATCCGGCCAATCTTGGCGAGGCATAGTCAAAAACCGCTGCAAGAATGGCGGTTGTTATTGGGTCGATGCCTTTGTCTCCCCCCTATTTGAGAATGGGACTATCGTCGGCTATCAGTCAGTACGTATCCAGCCGCAGGCTGCCTATGTCAGTAAAGCAACAGATATTTACCGCAGACTAATACAAAACAAACCCATACCTAAACCTCTGAGTTTGATGCAAAAACGTTTTGTCTCTGCCGTCGTCGCCACCACAGGTTTACTGATCGCGGGTTACTTTTGGGGCTGGGGAGTAATTTTGGCTGGGGCGATTTTAATGAGCCTCAATCTGGCGATTTTCTACGATGAAGCCTTCCGCATTCCGGCCAAATTGATTGAAATGCAAGAGAAGTATGACTCTATCAGCCGCTATATCTACTCGGGCGCAGATACCTCATCGATTCTCGATTTCCAATTGATCCTATTGCAAGCCAAGATGAATGGCGTGCTTGGCCGTACCCAAGATCAGGCCCATCAGTTACATGCAATTGCCGATCAACTGGTGGTCACCACAGAACAAACCTATGTCAGCCTAGATCAAGAGAAAAACCAGTTAGAACAGCTGGCCAGTGCGATGGAAGAAATGAGCTCAACCATTGCCGAGGTTGCACAAAATACCCAACTGACCTCGACCAGTATCAACACAGCCTACGATCTCTGCCTAAAAAGCAGCGCCAATATGAAGGCCAACACCCAAAAGGTCGAACTCTTGGCAAAATCCGTGGCCGATGCCGCCAATAATGCCCATCAACTCAATAAGGAAGCCGAGCGGGTGGCCAGTGCCATGGGCGAGATTGACTCTATTGCCGAACAGACTAACCTGCTCGCCCTCAATGCTGCGATTGAGGCCGCCCGCGCAGGCGAACAAGGACGCGGCTTTGCCGTCGTCGCCGACGAAGTGCGCGCCCTGTCGAGCCGTACCCAGTTATCGACCAACAGTATTTCCCAGAGCGTCGACAAGATGTTCAGCATGTTAAATGCCTGGGCGAAGGAGATGGAGCAGAGCCGTCAACATGCCGAGGTATGTGCTAACGACATTCAAACCTCCGCCGAGAATGTGAACACCATTTACCAGGAAGTGAGTGAAATCCACACCTTTGCTCAGCAGAATGCGGTGGCGGCAGATCAGCAGCGCCAAGTGGTGCATGAAATCACTAACAATATTCACTCCATCACCCAAACCAGCGGCGAAAACCTCGCGGCAACTCATCAAATTGGTGATGCCGCGAATCACCTCAAGCAAAACGCCGAAAAAGCGCTCGGCCTGCGCCGCGCCTTTGGCTAATACGCCAGTCGCGCCATTGTCTATATGGACAATGGCGCAAGGCTCTCTGCCTACGTCAGCTCTTCAAACCGTTTTATCCACTCAAAACCCATTTAAGCTTTGTCTTAAAATCTCAAAGGGTTAAAAAGTACAGGTTTTAACCGAAAATTTTGCTATACTCCGCGCCCGCCATTTTTCTGCTCACCATGCAGGTAAAATACAGGCAGGAGAAATGCGTAACTAAGTGCATAGCCTGTGACTGACTCAGTGAACAGCTAGCTAAATCGCCTTTCTACTGCGCACAATGCGCTTGAGTGATTGAATAAGTGAACAAAGGAATCCAAAATGAGATTTGAATCTTTTAGTTTTTGCCCCGAGATTTTACGCGCTATCTCAGATTGCGGTTATCAAAAAATGACACCTATTCAGCAGCAAGCGATCCCCGCCATCCGCCGCGGACAAGATGTGCTCGCCAGCGCGCAAACAGGCACAGGTAAAACGGCGGCCTTCGCCCTGCCAATACTGCAAAAGATGGTAGAAAACCCCAGCGAGACCCTAAAATCGAACGCGCGGGTATTAATCCTAACTCCCACTCGCGAGCTCGCCGCTCAAGTTGCTGACAATGTTGAAGCCTACAGCAAATATTTAAATTTCAGCGTATTAACCATTTACGGTGGCGTCAAGGTTGAGACTCAGGCGCAAAAACTTAAACGCGGTGCTGATATAATTGTCGCGACCCCAGGACGTTTGCTCGAGCATCTTACCGCCTGTAATTTAAGCCTTTCCAGTGTCGACTTTTTAGTGCTCGATGAAGCCGACCGTATGCTGGACATGGGCTTTAATGCGGACATACAAAAAATCCTCCAAGCGGTGAATAAGAAACGTCAGAACCTGTTGTTCTCGGCGACTTTCTCCAGCGCGGTGAAAAAACTGGCTAACGACATGATGGTCAAACCGCAAGTGATCAGTGCCGATAAGCAAAACACCACCGCCGCAACCGTGAGCCAAGTGGTGTATCCAGTAGAGCAGCGCCGTAAGCGCGAACTCTTATCCGAGCTGATTGGTAAAAAAAACTGGCAACAAGTGCTGGTCTTTACCGCGACGCGCGATGCAGCCGACACCTTAGTTAAAGAATTGAATTTAGATGGTATTCCCTCTGAAGTGGTGCATGGTGAAAAGGCACAAGGCAGCCGTCGCCGCGCGCTACGTGAGTTTGTCTCAGGTAAAGTGCGCGTCTTAGTCGCCACCGAAGTCGCCGCCCGCGGTTTGGATATTCCAAGCCTTGAGTATGTGGTCAACTTCGACTTACCTTTCCTTGCCGAAGACTATGTACACCGTATTGGCCGTACAGGCCGTGCGGGTAAATCAGGGGTTGCGATTTCATTTGTGAGCCGTGAGGAAGAGCGCACACTCGCTGATATTGAAAAGCTTATCGGCCAAAAAATTCGTCGAATTACGGTTCCCGGATACGAAGTCGGTAGCCGCGATTTGCTGTTAAAGCAACTACAAACCCGCCGCAGCTTCGCCAAAAAGCAACAGCGACTCGACAACGTCAGCGAGCAGATTGTCGCCGAGAAAAGCATGCAAGGCCGCCGCGTGAAAATGAAAGTTGGCCAAGCTCCAAGTAAGGCGAAAAAGCTGAAATAAGCAAAAGACAACAGCCAAAGCTGTATCGGTCTAGCTAATATCGGCCTGGCAATAAAAAAGCGTCCCATCGGACGCTTTTTTCTTTGCCTTTAACCCTTCCCAATACTAAGTACTTAGCAGGTAAACCCACCAAATAACTGTTTAAGCCTTTGCTCATCAATGGGATTTTCGCCGCGCCAACCTGCTAGCGGTAAGATAATATCAGAGCGAATACTGCCGGGATATTTGATCTTGCAGATCTCTTCAAATGGCGTAAATGCCTCATAAAGCGGCGCAACATAGGGATTTGGCATGACCCCAAGCTCAGCTAACACCATCAGTTGGCCACGGAAACTGTACTGATTAAATTGGGGGATAATCTTGGCTTTCTTCACCCTTTGCTCGAGTTTTCCAAGTGTTTCATCCAAAGGTGCCTGACGGATAGCCTCAATTAAAGCACTGAAGATGGCCACATCCTCAGCACTTGGTTTACAAGGCGATAGCGTGCAAAACTCTTGCAATTCTACAAGGTTATGCGCCCAATGCTCGTTCCATACACTGCCCGTATAACAGCTATAGATTTTTTGTCCCTTTGCAATCCAGTTAACACGTTTAATGGAACACACGGGGCAAATCTCACCATCTATTGTCATAACATGCTCAGGCAAAGCTTTGGCAAAGAGATAGCTGAGTATTGGCTGGCGGCCGCGGGGAAAACTCGAAAAGCCACATAAATAGGCCGCCAATAAATTTTCAAGAGACAGATTGGGCTGCGCCAGTATGGCTTTATAACCGCTCACAGCATCATCATGGCTCAGCTTAACCCTGTCGTTGACCGAATAGCCGCTCTGTTCAATCAATGCGACTTCGGCGCTGGACAAGCCTTGATAAGAATAGGTATAGGTTCCCGTTTCGATATCAAACACATCTCCATTATCTATTCTTTGTTGATAGCCATTTTCATCTTTTCGGTAGGACTTTTTATAATAGACTTTCTTTAACGCTTTAAATAATCCCTTATCCATTTACCACTTTCCTATTGAAAAAATTAATAAAATTTCTCTGCATTCCTCACTGTGCGAGTCATAGTATCACTTCAGGGGTCACTACCCACCATTGGCTCACTCTAGACTCACACTAGGCACAAAACCATCACGCGGGCAATTGCTCCACATACCTTGGAAAAACGTCGCTAAATCGCGATTAACACTGCAATAAATTTACCCGTTAGTCGTTCTTATATCTGTCACCACAACCATATCCGGCTCAACAAGCGTGCAAGCTAGAGGCAATCGCTTGAATTTACAAAAAAACCATAACATGGAGAGATTATCTATGCGGTCCCTACTACAGCGCTTTTTACTAACAACCAGCCTACTGCTCGGCAGTTTTACCACATTAGCTCAGCCTATCGCCAAGGATGAATATTCAGTAAGTCCATTGCTCAATGGCGAGCAAATACCCACGATTACCTTACAGGATATGAATGGCCAAAGTGTTGATTTAGCGAAATTAACAGCACAAAAGCCGACGATTTTCTTCTTTTATCGCGGCGGCTGGTGCCCATTTTGCAATAACCAAATGGGCCAGCTCAAAGCCATCGAACCTAAACTGATCGAAATGGGTTTTCAACTAGTGGGTATTTCCCCTGATACGCGAGCGCAGTTAAAGGCCTCCGCGGCTAAAAACGAGCTTAAATATCAGCTGCTTTCCGATGAAAAAATGTTGGCATCGCAAGCCTTTGGACTCGCCTTTTACACCAGCAAACAAGTCACAGAGACTTACTTGAGCCGTTTAAAGTTGGATAACCCGCTTTGGATCACACCCGAGGGCGATAAGCGATTAGTGCTACCTGTGCCAGCAATCTATATCGCTGACACAAAAGGGTTAATCCATTTCCAATATGTGAATCCCAACTACAAGGTTAGACCTGCGCCTAAGCTGATTCTGACAGCCGCCAGCCTCGTCAGCTCGCCAGAATAATCCATCTCTCGCTCAAGCAGCCGCTAAGAATCGTTATCGATTTAGCGGCTGCTTTGCTAAACTAGCTTGGCCGCAATCGATACCACACGTTCTATTAGATCAATCCTTTAGCCCGCGGCGGAGCCACAATGAATTCTCAAACCTATAACCAAGCCGTACTCGAACTCGCCCGCGCGGGTCTTGCCGATTTAACCACCTCGGCCCAAGCTAAAAAAGCCCAACGCACGCCTGCGCAGGAGAGTCATTTTCTGTGTAACTGGATGGTTGAGGCGCTCAAAGAAAAACGCTTCTCAAAACTGGTGGCCGATGATCTCACGGCGTGGATCCGTATGGCTCGCAGCCAAGGTGCTGGCGCCGAACTTAAGCGGTTATTGGAGAGAATTGTTCATCAATATCAGAGCGTTGAAAACTCGCACGTGGAGTTAGGTACGGCGTTAAACGCTATGATTGCCGAGTTAACTCAGCTCGAATGGCTAGTGTTCACAGACACCGAAATCAACACCAAACTCAAGCTGGATGCCGATGGACAATCGAGCTTAGTCATTGATGTAAAAGAGTTTACTCAACATATCCAAGATAATCAGCTCATCAAGCCCATTAACTTATATGTTCGCGCCGATGAGCAGTTGTTGACCCAAATTGCTCTCTCTCATGGTTTGCTTATCAGCCAAGGTAATAAAAAAACCAGCCTGATCAAGCACCATAAAACCTATCAAATTTACCCGCATAATCAGCTACCTGCACTGTGTTTACTGTTAGTTTAATAGCAGGACTTGGTTTAAATGCATTAAATCCTAAGGTGCTTAAGTGGTATCACAACACCTTAGGATGCCTATAGAACAAGCGAACAAAAAAAGTATTAAACAAAGACATCATCAAACCCACTCACTTATCTTCGATGGCCGGATCGTATTGCACGACTCGATTACGACCAGAGGCCTTTGCCTGATAGAGGGCGATATCTGCTTGATTGACCAAGGCGCTAATGCCAATATCAGGCTTAGATAGAGAATAACCAATTGAAATAGTGACTTTAATATCCGCGGACTCAAAGCGGACACTTAAATTAGCTATCCCTTTGCGCAGTCTTTCCAACACCCTTTCTGCCACTTCTAATGTGGTATTTGGCAACAACAATTGAAACTCTTCACCACCATAACGACCAATGCAATCGGAATCCCTTAGCGCCGCCGAGAGATAATTTGAAACGGATTTTAATACTTCGTCTCCACCTAAATGTCCGTAGGTATCATTCACCGATTTAAAAAAATCAATATCCAACATTGCAATCACATAGGGTGCATTGTGACGTAAAAATTGAGTATGATTTTTGTCGATAAGTAATCCCATTGACTTGCGATTGATCAATCCTGTGAGCGGGTCAAAGCAATGTTGCTGATCAATAATGCAATCGCGCATATTTACCAGAAGGTTCATGACTTCAATTTGATTTTGGGTAAGTAATCGGTATTCATTGATGTCGACTACGCCTACCGATTTAAACTCAGTCACTAATTTACGAGCTTGGTCATGCAGAGACCGATGAGCCTTAGCAAGTACTTGAAAATCCGTATGCGAGGTTATGGTTTCGCTCGCCACATTGTAATACCAGCAGCCTAATTTACATTTAGTATGGGCAGCGACATCAGTGACAATTTCGCTAAACTCTTGATTGCAAAGTAAACCTTCATGCAAATGGATATACCAATTTCGGTGGCTTTCAATGGCAAAATCCAAAGCTGCCAATGCACTTTCAGCTTCCTTAGGTGAAAAACTGTAGCGAGGTTTACCTACATTTTTAATGGAATTTACCTTCATCCTGCCATCCTAATACTGTTATCCAAAAGTTGGCCCGATACTAAGTTAAGTGTCTTAGCGGCGATGACTAGCAAGTATGATAGCCGTACCCCATAACGAAGTGGCTTACAACACGAAATTAAACCAGTGGTACGAGCCAAAGCGCCTTTTAAAGGAAAAGATTATCCCGTGTCTTTTATAAAAGTGTCAGTAAGTTATCCAGTATAAGAGATATGGTTCGGCTCGTCACTCGAGAAGAAAGCAGCCCTAAAAAAGAGATTAATTGCGCCAAATCGCTTAATTGAATCAATTGTATTAGTTCAGACTAGATCTGACACATCATCTTGAAAAGATGAGAGTTACCCACTTTGATAAAGGTGTCGAAACTTCAATCAAAGCAAAAAGGTAACTCTCATGCTTCATACTAACAATCCCATCATTAAACACAAAGCTGGTTTACTCAATCTCGCTGAAGAATTGGGAAACGTGTCTAAAGCTTGTAAAGTCATGGGGCTTTTCCGTGATACTTTCTATCGCTATCAAGAGCTGGTTGAAAACGGCGGCGTTGAGTCGTTAATAAATCGGTCCAGAAGAACACCTAATCTCAAGAATCGTGTCGATGATCCTACTGAAAATGCCGTCTTAACGCATGCTATCGCATTTCCAGCTCATGGGCAGTCTCGCACGAGTAATGAGCTTCGAAAACAAGGGATATTTGTCTCCGCCAGTGGCGTGCGCTCCATTTGGTTACGGCACGGTTTAGAGAACTTCAAAAAGCGATTAAAAGCCCTCGAAGCCAAAGTCGAGCGAGAAGGGATAATTCTGTCGGATGAACAAGTTGCCGCCCTTGAGTGTAAGCAGCAAGACGATGAAGCCTGCGGTGAAATTGAAACGCATCATCCAGGTTATCTCGGCTCGCAAGATACCTTTTACGTTGGCAATCTTAAGGGCGTAGGCCGGATATATCAGCAAACCTTTGTCGATACCTACAGCAAAGTTGCTTTCGCGAAACTGTATACCACGAAAACCCCAATCACCTCGGCCGATTTACTCAACGACCGAGTTTTACCGTTCTTTGAGGCACAGGCACTGCCCATGTTGCGCATCTTGACAGACAGAGGAACCGAATACTGTGGCAAAGTGGAACAGCACGACTATCAGCTGTATTTAGCGATTAACGATATAGAGCACACTAAGACGAAGGCGAGACACCCGCAAACTAATGGGATCTGCGAACGGTTCCATAAAACCATTTTGAATGAGTTTTATCAGGTTACTTTCTGCAAAAAACTGTACGGCAACATGGAGGAACTACAGAAAGATCTGGACGAATGGCTGGCTTATTACAACAATGAACGAACCCATCAAGGTAAAATTTGCTGCGGTAGAACACCACTGGCCACATTAATCGATGGGAAACGGGTTTGGGCTGAAAAGAATTTAGCTCAAATCTAATCTGACAGTGACACCCTAAAAATGGGCAACTGTCAGATCAGGTCTGAGCTAGTACAAATCAATCAGCCTAAATAAAAAATGCGCCCGAAGGCGCTTTTATATTCAATGCTGAGAATGTCAATCAAGATTATGATTTAAGCCCTAGGCCATCATTCAGGATCGACAGCAATTTAAACCAATGATCGTTAACTTAAATGACCATCGGTTTTATGCACATGCCCATTAAGCCCTGCATTCGCCGACTTAACCACATCTAAGGCCTCTGTCGTCAGGGTATTATTACCATTGAGCAGATCGTTTAAGGTGCCAGATTCCGATTGCACTAAGCCTAACTCCCGCAACATAGCATCCACCACGGGTGCATTGGCACGGTAGTTTAACGCGGCGCTCGTCACCTGCTCGGCAATTCCACCTTGACTAACACTTGCTCCATCAACGCCCGAGGCAAACTGATTACCTGCACCATAACCCTGAAGGATCTTAATGCCTTCAATGTTTTCCAACGGTTTAACCGCCTGCGCGACAATCTCAGGCAGCGCTTTTAAGATAGCGAGGGATTTTTGCAGCGCAATCTGCTCATCACGCAGCACGTTTTCGGCTTCGTACAGGGCTTGTTTACCCGCAGCTTCGACCGCATAGACCTTCTCGTCAGCCTCAGCTTGCAGTTTCTTGGCATCGGCACTGGCGCGGGCTTCAATCAGAATTGCGCTAGATCTGTCTTCGGCAGCACGTTTTTCCGCCTCGGCTTGCACTGTCACACCTACCGCATCGCGTTCCGCTTCTTTGCGAGCATCGATCACTTCAATCTCTTTACGACGATTCGCTTCCGCCACCTGACGCACCGTAATAACCGCTTCTTCTTTCTCAACCTTGGTTTTTTCTGCTTCTGCGGCGCGGGCACGGGCGGCAGACTCTTCTTCCGACTTCGCAGCTACTGCGATGTGTTTTTCTTGCTCGGCGACTTCGATATCACGTTGCTGCTGAATACGAGCCTGTTCGATAGATTTGCGTTTTTCAATTTCGCGGGTTTCGATATCCTTGGTTTTTTCGATTTCCGCGGTTTCGATTGCGCGCTCTTTGGCAATCTCGGCCTCGCGTTCTTCACGGGCCTTGTTTTCTTTTTGCTTAATAATTTCCGCTTTTTGCTCGGCACGCTTAAATTCGAGCGACTGCTGCTGGATAAGACGGGCCTCTTCTTCGGACTTTTCAATCTCCAGCGACTCTTTTTCCGCCTCTAAGTTACGCTGCTCGATCTTGATGCGGTTCTCCTGCTGGATATCGTTGGTCTCTTTACGTTTTTCTTCGATGATCTTGGCTAAACGTGCACGACCTTCGGCGTCGAATGCGTTGTTCTCATTGAAGAATTGCAGATCAGTTTGGTCAAAACCCGTCAACGAAACGGATTCGAGCTCTAGCCCGTTTTTCTCGAGATCGTTGGCGACGTTATTCTGTACCCGCTGCACAAAATCGGCGCGCTGCTCGTGCATTTCTGTCATGGTCATTTCGGCCGCAACGGCACGTAACACATCAACAAACTTAGATTCCATCAGCTTTTTAAGCTCTTCTACTCGTGTGGTACGGGTACCTAAGGTTTGTGCCGCCATCGAAATGCCTTCGGCATTAGGCGCCACACGCAGATAGAAGTCAGCCTTCACATCGACGCGCATTCTATCCTTAGTGATCAGCGCATCTTTTTGGGTTTTCTCCACTTCGATACGCAGGGTATTCATATTTACGGCTATGGTTTCATGCAGAACGGGTAAGACGATTGCGCCGCCATCCTTAATAATTTTTTCACCACCAAACCCCGTACGTACAAAAGCCATTTCCTTCGTCGCACGTTTATATAACTTGGCGAAAATCAGACCAATCACAATCAGGCCAATCAATACCATTCCGGCAACTAACAACACGAAGTTGCTTGAACTGGTTACATCATTTAACACATCCATTTGCTTTCCTTTTTCGTTAATGGCTTTGGAAAATTAATTATCAAAGCGAGTCGCAGACCAGACTCTTCCTTCTCGTTTCAGCAGCACCACTTGCGTGCCACTGGCAAACTCGATACCCGAGGTTTCGGGTTCGACTAATACATAATGTTTTTGTTGATGTTTATCGCGTACAACCGCCTCTGACGGCATGCCCTTTATGGCACAGCCTAAGGTGATAGTGCCGACATAACCGCTTAAATCATCGAGGGATATAGCCGTGGACTCATTCTTGGGGAGCAGATCGGCCAATACTCGCCCCAGATAGCGACAGGAAAAAGCACTCCCGACCACGGCAATAGGTAGAGTAAAGAGTTGGGGTAACAAGACGCCCGTCAATGTCAGGCTCAGGTAATTAACGAGATAACCGACGATGGCAAAGCTGGTCAGTGCCAGTACAAACCAGATAAGTAAGGGTAATCGATTCAGACATAGCCAGCCTGCGATCCCCGTAAGGCCTGTCCCACCGATCTCGGCATCATAATCCACATCGGCGGGCACCCACTGGTCGAGCGCACTCATCATGCTTAACCCTATCACTAGGGCTAAGGCTTCAAACACACCAAGGACAAGCACGCAGGCGAAGGCAATAGTGTAAGGTAGGTTAGGCTGTTCAACTAAAAACGCCCACATAGTCATCTCCTTGAACGATACAGCATTCCATTTATTTCACTGTAATTATCAACTTACGAGTGACAGAATAGCAAGGCGAGCCTAGTTTCCAAACAAAAAATTTACCCTAAAACGGATTTTGACTAAATCCTTGCTGCGCCAGAATCGCATGGGCCGTCATTGCCGAGAGCGCCATATCGACACCCGGTAATAAAGAAGAGTTGTGTAGGTCAAAATAGGCCGCGCTCTGACCACAGATATAAAACTTTACCCCATAAGCCACTAAGGCTTTAACTAAGGCTTTATTGGGGTTTTGCTCCCCTTTGTGCTGCTTGGCATAAAAGCTATCATCGGCTAAATCGCCAACGGCACTGCCATGCACCACCATAGCGAGCTCAATATCGCTTTCTTTAACGCCAGCAACCACGTGCATATTAATAAAACGGGCAAGGCTGTCGAGCTGACGATTCACTTGACCAACATCGGCCGCCTTACTCATGTCGAACGCTACCTTAAACTTCATCCCCGCAGGGATCGCAAGGGTGCTTTCGACCTTAGCCACTTGACCAAATTCGGGGATGGCACTGCCCGGCGCAAAGCTCTCGGCTCCGGCGTGTACGGCACTGGATAAGCCGACCAACAGCGCCATGCTTATGACTTTTAGGGTTTTAGTGTGATGTGATTTTGGCTGCATGATATTATCATCCTGTTATTGTTATTTTTTCGTGCTAATAGATAACGACAGCACCTTAAGATTGAGTCTATGGATACCGCTATGAACAGCAAAGAACCTACGCCAAGTTACGATAAACTCACGGCCCATTTCCAGAAAATTTCACATTTTGAACATGTTAGTGCGCTAGGTGATTGGGATCAGGCCGCCATGATGCCCCTCGGTGGCGGCAGTGAACGTGGTGATGCCATGGCAGAACTGGCATTACATATCCATAGCCTTAAAACGGCGCCAGAGCTTGGCGATAACCTCGCTCGAGCCTCACAAGAGGCGCTGAGCCCAGAGCAACAGGCCAATCTGAGGGAAATGCAATATCAGTATCAACAGGCGACCTTAGTGCCGGGTGAGTTGGTACAGGCCAAAACGAAAATGGCCTACCAGTGTGAAAATGCTTGGCGCGAACAACGCAAAAACAATGATTGGCAAGGTTTTAAACCGAATCTAAAAGCGGTGATTTCCCTCGCGAGGGAAGAAGCCTTAATTCGCGCCCAGGCGCTTAACATCTCCCCCTACGATGCCCTGCTCGATAAATTTGAGCCCGGCATGACCACGGCAAAGCTCGAACAAACCTTTGGCGACCTGAAGATTTGGTTACCCTCTCTTATTCAAGATGTGCTGGCAAAACAAGCCAGTGAACCCAAGCTTATCCTTAACGGCCCCTTTGATATCAAGGCACAGCAGGCTCTCGGCCAAGCTGTGATGGCCTATTTAGGGTTTGATTTTAACCATGGCAGGCTCGATATCAGCAGCCACCCATTTTGTGGTGGAGTGCCCAGCGATGTACGCATCACGACGCGTTATAATGAAGCCGATTTTAGCAGTGCTATCATGGGCATAGTGCATGAAACTGGCCACGCCCGTTATGAACAGGGCTTACCGAAACAATGGCGCGGACAGCCTGCAGGATTGGCTCGCTCCATGGGCATCCATGAGAGCCAAAGCTTATTTTGTGAAATGCAGCTCGGTGCCAATCCCGCGTTTTTACGCCAACTGCAACCACTGATTAAACAGCATTTAGGATGCGAGTTCAGCGCCCAAGACTTGGCAAGACACTATACCCGCGTCAATCCGGGGCTTATCCGTGTCGATGCCGATGAAGTCACTTACCCTTGCCATATTCTACTGCGCTTTGAGGCCGAAAAAGCCTTTATCGACGGCAGTCTGAGCGTGGATGACCTCCCCGATTTTTGGTCAAGCCAGATGCAACAACTGCTCGGTATCAATACCGATGGTAACTATCGCGATGGTTGTATGCAGGATATCCATTGGGCCGTGGGTGAACTGGGTTATTTCCCAAGTTATACCTTAGGTGCCATGTATGCTGCCCAATGCCGTTTTGCGATGGAGCGAAGCTTAGGCCCGATTGAAAACCTTATCGATAATGGGCAGTTATCCCAAGTATTTGACTGGCTTGGCAGCCATATTTGGTCCAAAGGCTCATTACTGACAACGGATGAGCTCATCATTCAAGCCACAGGCGAACCGCTAAATAGCCAATATCTTGCCAAACACTTGAAGCAACGTTATTTGGGATAAACGAGGTGAGCTGTCTAGATAATCGCAGCACTGCCGAGTTTCAAAGCTTTTGCTGCGATTTGGGTATATAATCCCCAACTTATTTATTCACACTGTTTTGGGCGGAAAAAGGTCGACCATGTTACTGCGTGCAATCACCCCAGAGGATTGGGATGCTATTTTACAGATCCAGGAAGAATGTTACTCCCAACTGGATCCTGAACCCCTGCATGTATTGCAAAGCAAATGGCACGTCTCACCTCAATCCTGTTTTGTGTTTGAGGTCAATGAAGCTGTGGTGGGCTATTGCCTCGCCCACCCTTGGACCACCAATATGCCTCCCGCACTGTATGAGCCCATTACTCAGTTACCTAAGGCCGATACCTTGTATCTACACGATATTGCGATCTCGGTAAAAGCCCAAGGTTTAGGTGCTGGCTCCAAGGCCTTGATGCGCCTAAAGCAGCTCGCAGATCATTTTAATTTAAGCTCCCTCTCCTTAGTGGCGGTACAAGGTGCAGACAGCTATTGGCGCAAAATGGGTTTTAAACCTAAGACCATAGAGAAATGTCTTGGCAGCTACACTGACGATGCCATGTACATGATTTATAAACTTAATCATCGAGAAAAATGATGCATCCTACACTGACAACAATCGGTTTACTCTGTCTTAGTAATATTTTTATGACCTTTGCCTGGTACGGGCATTTAAAGTCCTTAGGCTCAAAACCTTGGATTATTGCTGCCCTAGTCAGTTGGGGTATAGCTCTATTTGAATACCTGCTGCAAGTGCCTGCTAACCGTATCGGCTACACAGTGATGAATGTCGGGCAATTAAAAATCCTGCAGGAAGTCATCACCTTAAGTTTGTTTGTACCCTTCGCCTACTTCTATATGAAGGAACCACTCAAACTCGACTATCTCTGGGCTGGTCTGTGTATTCTCGGTGCTGTGTATTTTATTTTTAGAAGCGAATTCAATTAATTTCAGAACCATTTCAAGACTTTTTTCAGGAGATATCCATGGCGCGTCAAGTGACTTACACCTTCAAGGGTGAGACGAAAACTATCGCCTTTACGTATGATAAACATCGCGATTTATACGAAGCTGTGGCCGAGGCCGAAGGCATAGACCTAACCAAGTTTCTCGCGATGGAACAACAAATTGCCATGACCTCTCGTAAAGGTGCCAAGGCTGAAAAAGACTATCGCAAAGTCG
The DNA here is from genome assembly GCF_047975355.1 of Shewanella sp. Lineage (GTDB taxonomy): Bacteria > Pseudomonadota > Gammaproteobacteria > Enterobacterales > Shewanellaceae > Shewanella. The sequence continues at coordinate 25,259 of NZ_JBKEDJ010000055.1, forward strand.
AGTTTGCGCGCTTTGGGTTTAGCAATATCCACTTTGTACGTGATGAAGAACCCGAGGCCTAAGCCTTATCGTCATTTATCCATTTAGAATTAGGATCGCAGATGTTAAATGCTGAACATGCCAACTTCCCCCGTGCCGGGTTCTTCCGCCGCCTAGGGGCAATGATCTATGACCTACTGCTCGCGGTGGCTGTGTATATGTTTGCTGGTGCCATCGGCTTTGGTATTTTTTACGGACTCACGGCCTCAGGCCTCATTGGCATGAATGGATTTGAGCATGTGTCCGATGCCCTCAATGGCACACCGATTTACCATGGGATTTATCAACTCTGGTTAGTGCTCTGTGTAGGTACTTTCTATGCGCTATTTTGGAGTAAGGGCGGTCAAACCCTCGGGATGCGCGCCTGGCGCCTTAAGATCCAACATCCGAATGGTCAAAACTTAAGCCTTATCACCGCCTATGCACGCATCGTCTGGTCATTACTTGGGATTGGTAATCTATGGGTACTTATCAACGACGATAAACTCGCACTACAGGATATGATGACCCGCTCAGAAGTCGTAGTGTTATCGAAGGAAGCCAACCAAATGCGTAACTGGCATGGCGCTTAAACCTAGCATCTGAGCCTCACAACCGTGATTAAGCTTAAGTGCCCCAATAAAAAACGACGCCATGGCGTCGTTTTTTATTATCGGCGTCTTATCACCGCCGGATAAAGTAGAAGGCAATTCCAGTAAATAGCAGACTCGGCGCGATAGCTCCCACGTAGGCTGGCAGCTCATACACTATGCTCATGGGGCCAAAGATCTCATTGCTGATATAGAAGCTAAAACCCGCGACAACGCCGAGCAACACCCTCGCGCCCATAGTTACAGTTCGCAGCGGACCGAACACAAAGGACAAGGCCACCAGCATCATCACCCCAACGGTGACAGGTTGCATCACCTTACGCCAGAGGGCCAATTCGTAACGGCTTGGATCTTGGCTGTTATTTTTAAGGTAGTCTAAGTAACCCATTAACCCGCGGATAGATAAGGCCTCGGGCTTAACCGATACCACACTGAGTTTGTCGGGCGTGAGGCTTGAGCGCCAAATGTCTTCGTCTAAGTGTTCAAGCTTCACTTCGTCATAGCTTAGGTCGGTGCGCTTTACATCCATAAGATGCCAGCTGTCGTTACTGAACAAGGCGCTCTTGGCATGAACGACATTGGTAAGCTTTAACTCACTGTTAAATTTATACAAAGTAATATTATTCAGCTTATCGATGTCTGCCACTTCACCAATATTCACGAACAAATCGCCATCCTTAGCCCAAATGCCCCGGTGGGATTTAATCAAACTGCCGCCGGAGAGCTTAATGGCTTGGAGTTCATTGGCCTTTTGCTCAGCCACAGGCGCGCCCCACTCACCCAATGCCATCACCATCAACATCAGTGGCACCGCGGTTTTCATCGCAGACAGTGTGATCTGCAACCTCGACATTCCCGAGGCTTGCATCACCACTAGCTCAGAGTTTGAGGCTAGCATCCCCATGCCGATCAGGGCGCCTAAGAGCACAGCCATAGGGAAAAACATTTCAATATCGCGAGGCACGAGGAATAGCACATAAATGCCAGCGTCCATCATAGTGTACGAACCGCGTCCCACTAAGCGCAGTTGGTCAACCCACTTAATAATGCCCGACAAGCCCGTCAGTACCAGCAAACACAGCGCCGAAGTGCTTAATAAAACTCTGGCGATATAAAGGTCTAAAATCTTCATGCAGCCACCTTTTTACGCGCCATTACCGTTGATAAACGAGCAAATAAGGGTCTGTCTTTACCTAGGAGTAAAATCCCCATAATGAGCGCCGACAGATGGATCCACCACATGCCTAAATACTGTGGAATAACCCCATCCTGCAGCGCCTTGCGCCCTGCGACCATCAGGCCAAAATAGCCGAGGTATAACAGAACGGCGGGTAGCATTTTGGCAAACTTACCTTGGCGCACATTGACCCGTGCCAGCGGCACGGCAATTAGTGTCATAATCGGAATAGCCAGCGGGATAGCCAGACGCCAATGGAACTCGGCCACGGCTTCGGGTCCTTCGACTTTCATCAAGTCCGCCAGAGACAAGGCAGAGAGCTTACGGCGACGCTCATCGACCTGTTGCTCTTTGATTTGCATCTTATAGCCACCAAATTCAATCATTTGGTAGTCTTTCTGTTGTGGGCTGCCCTGATAACGCACCCCATCATTGAGTTGTAACTGCTGCGAGCCGTTCTGATCTTCTATCACGCGGCCCCCTTTCGCCACGACCACATTGGTTAAGCCAATTTCGTCATTCGGATCGGGTAACTGGGCCACAAACACTTTATCGAGTTCATTGTCTTTACCAATGCGCTCAACAAATAACACTGCACGACCGTTAGGACTGGCCTGAAAACGTCCCTGCACTAATGCGGCAAGTCCCGCCTCTGATTGGGCCTTCTCGAGCACTTGGTTTTGTTGCTCTTCCGCCCAAGGCGCGACATAGAGGGATAAATAGCCAGTAAACAACATGTTAATCACGGCAAGAATGAGTGTCACTCGGGTAACATACCATTCACTTACGCCAACACCGTGGAGAATGACCATTTCATTCTCGGCATACATGCGGCCGTGGGCCATCAAAATCCCAAGGAACAAACTTAAAGGTAAAACGAGAACAACGAGATAGGGTAAGTTGAGGCCTATCAAGGTGGCGATAAGAGAAGCAGGAAATTCACCGTCTGAGGCGTCGGCCAATATGCGCACGAAATGCTGGCTAATAAAAATAGTTAACAGTACGAAAAGTACTGCAATTTGCGCCTTTAAAACTTCTCGAATAAGGTATCTAAATACAATCACAGGTAGGATCCGGTCTCTAAACTTATCTTTTTGCTGGTAACAGACTAACTTTCATGTAAACTGTTTACTTTTGATAGTTTTCTGACCAGCTTCAGGGGTTCCTGGCAAACGATAAATGTCACGGATTTTTCACAAAAACGTGACTCAAGTGCCGAGAATAAATCACCTTTGGAGTAATAACTTAGGCCCTTTTCGGGACAAGCAGACATTATCCAATAAATATAAAAATTTGTCTTTAAGAATCTAGGAGTGCTCATGGAGTTTAGCGTAAAGAGCGGTAGCCCCGAAAAACAACGCTCAGCCTGCATCGTTGTCGGTGTTTATGAACCCCGCCGTCTATCCGGCATCGCCGAGCAATTAGACAAGATTAGCGAAGGTTATATCAGTAATCTACTGCGTCGCGGCGATTTAGAAGGTAAGCCAGGCCAAATGTTATTACTGCACCACGTTCCTAACGTATTGAGTGAACGAGTGCTGTTAGTCGGTTGCGGCAAAGAACGAGAACTAGACGAACGCCAGTACAAGCAGATCATCACTAAAACCATCAACACCTTAAATGAAACAGGTTCAATGGAAGCCGTGTGCTTCTTGACCGAGTTACACGTAAAAGGTCGCGATACCTATTGGAAAGTTCGCCAAGCGGTTGAAACGACCAATAGCAGTTTATATAGCTTCGATGCGCTCAAAACCCGTAAAGGTGAGACCCGTCGTCCGCTGCGCAAGCTGGTATTTAATGTGCCAACTCGCCGTGAACTGACCTTAGGTGAGCGTGCGATTGAGCACGGCATGGCCGTTTCTGCCGGTATGCATTTATGTCGTGATGTGGCTAACATGCCGCCAAATATCTGTAATCCTGCCTATTTAGCCTCTCAAGCTCGCCAATTGGCCGAAGTTCACGAAAACCTGCATGTCACGACTGTGGGCGAAGAGCAAATGGCAAAACTCGGCATGAACTCTTACCTTGCCGTCGGCCGCGCCAGTGCCAATGAATCCATTATGACCGTAATGGAATACAAGGGTGCCGTTGACAGCACTGAGAAACCTATCGTATTGATTGGTAAAGGCTTAACCTTCGACTCTGGTGGTATTTCACTAAAGCCAGGCGAAGCCATGGACGAAATGAAATACGACATGGGCGGCGCTGCAGGTGTTATCGGCACCATGAAAGCCATTTGTGAGATGAAGCTGCCCATCAACGTGGTTGGTATTCTCGCGGGCTGTGAAAACATGCCATCGGGCAATGCTTATCGCCCAGGTGACATTTTAACCACAATGTCGGGTCAGACTGTTGAAGTCCTCAACACCGACGCCGAAGGCCGTCTGGTACTGTGTGACGTATTAACCTATGTTGAGCGTTTCGACCCAGAGCTGGTGATCGATACTGCCACTCTGACCGGCGCCTGTGTGATTGCCTTAGGTAAGCATGCATCGGGTCTGTTCTCATCACACAATCCTCTTGCCCACGAACTACTCAATGCGGGTGAGCAAAGTGGTGACCGTGCATGGCGTATGCCACTGTGGGATGAATACCAAGATATGCTCGATAGCCCATTTGCAGACATGACCAACTTAGGTGGTCGTCCTGCGGGTGCGATTACCGCAGCTTGTTTCCTGTCGCGTTTCACCAAAAAGTACAACTGGGCTCACTTAGATGTGGCCGGTACAGCGTGGAACAGCGGTGCGAATAAAGGTTCAACCGGTCGCCCTGTGCCAATTTTGACTCAGTTCCTGATCAATCGTGCAGGCGTAGAATTAGGCGAGTAATCGCTAATAACACTGAAAAGGCGAAGAATTTCTTCGCCTTTTTTATTTGGATCAAAAGCTAAATGACGATTGGCTCAGGAATAATTGCAGCATGACAACGCAAAGAACAAAGAAAATCGCGATTGAATAATTTTTGATTGACAGCCACGCCCTCGCCCTTTAGTTTTACTCTCTATGAAAACAAATACCGCAGCTTTTTTTACTTTCTTTTTTACACCCCCACTCTAGGAGGCGGATTTACTGTGTAAAAACGAAAGTAAAAATCCAAAGCCTCCCACTGGGAGGCTTTTTCGTCTTAAACGCTCGATAATACGGTGGCAAATGAGGTCAGAATGCAAAAACCACAGCCTTTAAATCAAACGCGAGAACAAATTACTCACCTCGACAATGAGCTTCTCTCGTTACTCGCCGAACGTCGTCGACTAAGCCTAGAAGTAGCACGCAGTAAAGAAGTGGATGTGAGACCCATTCGCGACACCCAAAGGGAAAAAGAACTGCTGGCAAGATTAGTCACAGCTGGCCGAGAAAAAGGCTTAGATGCCCATTACGTAATCTCACTGTATCAAAGCATTATCGAAGACTCAGTCCTTAATCAACAGGCTTATCTCCACGGCCGTGCCAATCCAGAAACGCAAAAACAGCAGTACTGTATCGCTTACCTCGGCGCCCGCGGCTCCTACTCTTACCTTGCCGCCTCTCGCTATTGCCAACGTCGTCAGGTTGAGATGCTCGACTTAGGCTGCCAAAGTTTCGATGAGATTGTCCAAGCCGTTGAGTCAGGCCACGCCGACTATGGCTTTTTGCCGATTGAAAACACTTCGTCGGGCTCGATCAACGAAGTCTATGACGTATTGCAACACACGAGTCTGTCGATCGTTGGCGAAACCACTATCGAAGTAAGCCATTGTCTCTTGGGCAAACCAGGTTGCAAACTGAGCGATATCAAAACCGTCTATGCCCACCCGCAGCCAATCAGTCAGTGCAGCCGCTATCTGAGTCAGCACAAGGACTTAAGACTGGAATATTGCTCAAGCAGCGCCGAAGCGATGGAGAAGGTCAACCAATCTGCCGACAATAGCGCCGCTGCGATTGGTAGCACCGAAGGTGGCGCGCTGTACCAACTCGAGTCGATTGAGTCTGGCCTTGCAAACCAAAAGATTAACCAGAGCCGCTTTATCGTGGTGGCTCGAAAAGCCGTGGCCGTACCCGAGCAATTGCCAGCTAAAACCACCCTAATTATGGCCACTGGCCAAAAGGCGGGTGCGTTAGTTGAAGCCTTGTTGGTGCTCAAGGCGCATCAGCTCAATATGAGCAAACTCGAATCTCGCCCCATTCCTGGCACGCCGTGGGAAGAAATGTTCTATCTGGATATCGATGCCAATATCTCCAGCGAAGCCATGCAGCAAGGGCTCAAGCAGCTCGAGAGGATCACGCGCTTTATCAAAGTATTGGGATGTTACCCCTGCGAAACCGTCAAACCGACACAACTCAGTAATAGCCAATTACTCATCGAGCCGAACACCTCAAAAGCTGAGGTGATAAGCACGGTGAGCCTTGACCCGTCGCCCTATCGCTTCAGTAAGGCGTACAAGGCGCAGGCGAGTGAAATTCACTGCGGCCCCTTTACCATTGGCGCAGGCCATATTGGTGCCATTGCCAAAATCACGCTAAGCAAAAGCCTGCTGCAGCAAGAGTCGTCACAGGCAGCCATATCCGCCTTTGAGCGCAGAGTGAAGCAGTTAAAAGAAGCGGGTTTCCAAGCGGTGATTTTAGACGGATGCCACTCACTCGCCTCGGCCGAAGTCATCATCCCTAAGCTGCGCCAAACCTTGCATCAGTATGATTTGCTTTGTGTCATCGCCATCGAACAGGCGACGGATATGCCGTTGGCGACAGGTCATGCAGACATGTTGTTCTTAACGGGCAAACAAATGTTTAATCAGGCCTTGCTGACTCAGGCAGGCACTTTGCCGATTCCGCTATTCCTCGAACGTAACGATATGGCAAGTTATGAGGAATTTATGGCAGCCACGGAGACGATTTTAAGTCAAGGTAACCAACAGCTTATCCTATGTGACTCTGGCATTCGTACCTATAACAATGCCAACTTACCCACCTTGGATTTAGCAAGCCTCATCCAAATTAAGGCCAACAGTCATCTACCCATAGTGATTAACCCTTGTTATGCCATCAATGAAGATGCACTCCTTATGCAAACTCAAGGAATTAAGCAGCTAAAAGCCGATGGCCTAGTGCTTAATTGCACCCTCGAAGAAGATAAGGAACATGATTCATTGGCACTGATGAGCAAGGTCGTAAGAGAGCTATATCGCTAATTTGCGTGTATAACGATACTGAAGAACATACAGCCACGAATATCGTGGCTGTATTGTTTAGGGCTTGTGTTTAGCTCCTCGACTTTAAGCGCAGCAGATCTAAGTCCGCTCAGGTGCAATCTGATGATTGGCATCTGTCACTACCGCATTACTGCGGCCGATTAACCCAGTCATACTCGAGCCTTGCACTAGGATTGAAAACACCACCACGGCATAGGTCATCACCAATACCAGCTCACGCAGCTCGACACCGCTTTGCGAATCGATAATAACACCCTCGGGTAGGCTCATCGCCATGGCCAAGGCTAACCCGCCCCTGAGCCCGCCCCAGATGAGTATCGACTCGGCATAGGGATTGTAAGACTTCACCAACCTAAATCCGATATAGGGCAAAAATACACTCACCGCCCGCGCCGTTAAAACCAGTGGAATAGCCACTAACATAAACCACCATAATGGCGCCTTAAAGGTGACGAGCAAGAGTAATAATCCGAGCAGGAGGAACAACAACGCATTGAAGAAGGATTCAATCAGCGACCAAAAAGTGTAGAGTTTCACCCGCTCATGGCGCACAAAATACTTAGGCACGCTGTAGTTACCGATAATCATCCCTGCACTGACCATCGCCAGTGGCCCCGATACCCCTAACACTTCGGCTATGACATAACCCGCCGTCGGGATCAGCAAAGTGACCAGCATCAACTGGGTTTCTTCCTCACAGTAGCGAAAGAAATGGTGCAACAATACGCCGAGCACGGCGCCATAAACGACGCCACCGAGCGCCTCTTGGACAAACAATAGCGAGATTTGCGTGAAGGTCAGCGGCTCAGTTGAAAAGGCCAGATGGGAGATGGCCACAAAAATCACCAATCCAATGCCATCGTTAAAGAGCGACTCCCCTTCCACCTGAATGGCAATATCTTCGGGCGCGCCCATTTTCTTCAGGATCGCCAATACGGCAATAGGATCTGTAGGGGAAATCAAGGCGCCAAAGAGTAAACAATGACTTAGAGCCAAAGGTAATCCCAACATGGGTGCTAAGTAATACAACAAACCACCGACGATAAAGGTTGAGAGTAAAGTACTGACAAAGGCAAGAATGAGGATTTCCCATTTCTGATGCCGGAGGATTTTTAAGCGGATCTGCAATGCCCCGGCAAATAAGAGAAAACCCAACATGCCGTTGAGTAATAGGGCCTGAAAGTCGAGCTTTTCCAGCCCCGCCACAAAGTAACCATAAACATGGCCACCAAGCGCTTTACCACCCAGCAATAACAACAGACTCATGCCCAACGCCAATGCGGTGATGGCAACGGTTTCTTGCAGCTTATGTAAACGCGAAGATGCCACAGACGTGACTAAGGCTAACGCACAGAGAATACAGAGAATTTGATAACTAGTCATAAGAGTCTCTAATCACCCTAAGATGAAGAGACTCTAGCACAAGTTTTAGACTTCTAAACCATCCAACAGACTTAGCCAGCCTTTGATAATCCGATGGCAAAACCAAATGATACCAAAGAGATAAATCGAAAGACTTAGCCAAGTGATGGGTAGGCAATATCCCAACACCAACAGACCAAGAAATATCACATTGGAGTGACGTTGCCAGCGTAGATGTGATGCAAGCAAAGCATTACTTTGGGTATGTCGTTGAGACAGGTTGATAAATAGGCTCAACAATACAGGCAGCAGTAACAGAGGAAAGCCTGACATTAAGGCGTAAAGCAAATGGCCTAAGCTGCGATCTTCAATTTTTGCGGCATATGTAGTTGTCGTTGTCATTGAGAGACTCCAGCCAGACGATGGGACTGGGCGTTACTCCGCCCTCGTCTTTAACCTTACGTTCTCGCAGACATAATCGCAACTAAGGCGTAAAAATATTTCCGCGCGAGACCTCTTTAAATCACCAATATTTCTAATCAACCAATGCCCTCCAAAGACCAATGTCAGGTCAATGACAACGTCACATCCGACTTGAGTTTAGTCGAGCAGGCTAACACGTATCCGGCTTCGATATCGGCAGGTGTTAAGGTCATACTACTCGTGGACTCAGTCTCCCCTTCAAGCACTTGGCACTTGCACGCACCGCATATACCCGAGCGGCAAGCCGCAATAATAGGTAAACCTTCGGCTTCGATACCCTCAAGCAAGGTTTGCTCTGCCGTTAGAGCCCGTTTTCTATCGCCAATGGATAACATAAAGCTTGAACAGCCACTATCTGGGGCTTCAGACTGGATTTCGGCCTGCTTAACTCGGCTTTGTGCCTCTTTCACCGCTGTGGCAAAGCTCTCGTGATATAACTGAGCCATATCAAAGTTAAGCTCGGTCAGAATCGTTTTGACCGCCTGCATATAGGGTTCTGGCCCACATAAAAACACGGTTCGCTCGGCAAAATCTGGCACTAAGCGGCGCAAGTTATCGACGCTTAAACGGCCAACATCATGCGATACCGCCTCGGGATGCCAAGCCGTGTCAGCAGTGACATCCTCCACGATATAACCCAGCTTAAAATCCCGATGGCGCGCGGCCATGGTCTCCAATGTGGTTTTAAAAATAATATCGGCCTGAGTGCGAGCACTGTGTACAAAAGCGATGTCGGCATTCATTTGGCTGTCGGTTAAATAACGCGACATCGAATACATGGGCGTAATCCCACAGCCAGCACTTAAGAATAGGTATTTTTTGGCTGGAATATCAAACAGATTAAACTGTCCCGTTGGCGGTAGAACTCTTACCGTTTGTCCAGGCTGTAAATGATCAATCAAGTAGTTAGACACTAGCCCACCCTCGACTCGCTTAATGGTCACCATCAAGGAGTAAGGTCTAGAGGGCGTCGAGGATAAGGTATAACTGCGACAAGCCTGCTCGCCGTCGATCTCTAGCACTAAGGTCATAAACTGTCCCGGCTTATAATCAAACTTCATCGGCTCACCGGCTTGAAAACGAAAACTCACCACATCAGCGGTTTCGTTCCAACGCTCCACACACACTAGTTGACTAAATCCCGCAAGACTCGCAGGTGCAGAAGCTAAAGCGATATTTGGCATAGTACTGATATTCATAGTCTTTGTATCCATAACACTGCGGCTTTACAACGAAAGCCGCAGTGACCCCATGTGTAAACCGGCCTAAGCCACGTTCAGCATGGTCTTAAGATCGGCTTCAACGGTTGTGGTGTTACGCAGGCCAAATTTCTCTTCCAAAATTTTAGCGAGGTTGGCCGTTAAAAATGCCGGTGGCGTTGGACCAGTACGGATGTTCTTCACCCCAAGCGATAATAGGGTCAGCAGCACGACAATGGCTTTTTGTTCAAACCATGAAAGCACTAGGTTCAATGGTAATTCATTGATATCGCATTCAAATATTTGTGATAACGCGATAGCCAACTGGATAGCAGAATAGGCATCGTTACATTGGCCGATATCGAGCAAGCGCGGAATACCATTGATATCGCCAAACTCCAGCTTGTTGAATTTATACTTACCGCAACCTAAGGTCAGAATAACGGAATCCTTTGGCGCTGATTTCGCTAAATCCGTGAAATAACTGCGTTCAGACTTATCACCATCACAACCTCCGACTAGGAAGAAGTGTTTAATAGAACCGTTTTTAACGTTTTCAACCACAGTCGGTGCCGCGGCCATTAAGGCATTACGGGCAAAACCGATAGTGATATTGTGTGGAATTTCATCGTATTGGAAACCTTCGAGCGCGAGCGCCTTCTCAATCACGACAGAGAAATCATCCCCCACTACATGGCTCACGCCGGGCCAACCTACGATACTGCGGGTAAAGATACGGTCGCTGTATTGACCGACATTCGGGTCGATAATACAGTTTGAGGTCATCACCACGGCACCGGGGAAATTGGCGAATTCTTTCTGCTGGTTCTGCCATGCACTACCGTAATTACCGACTAAGTGTGAATATTTTTTAAAGGCGGGATACGCAAGCGCTGGGAGCATTTCGCCGTGGGTATAAACATTAATGCCTTTACCCGCCGTTTGCTCAAGGATAAGCTCCAAGTCCTTCATATCATGACCAGAAACCAGAATCGCTTTGCCTTTAACGGGTTTTGTGTTGACCACTGTGGGTTCTGGATGACCGAAGGCTTCGGTCTCGCCAGCATCGAGCATGGCCATGATACGGTAGTTCAGTTGACCAATGTCCATGGCTGTGGTGAACAATTTGTCGGCATCGACACAGGGTTCTCCGAGAAACGCCATGATCTCATGGAACTGCCCGGCAATCTCCGCATCGGTTTTCCCTAATACACGGGCATGCTCCATATAAGCCGCCGCACCTTTAAGACCGTATAAGCAGAGTAATCTCAGTCCAAGAATATCTTCATGGACATCATTTTTATCTTTATTGAGTAAAGCGACAGGCGCTTGAGACAACATTTCAGGTTTGCTGGTACCCAACGCGAATTGCGCCACAGGTGGGAGCGATTCAACCCGTTTACCCGCAATTTCACACGCAGCTTCATAGGCATTTTTTAAACTTTCACGGTACTGAGCCGCCTGCTTGGCATAGGCAATGATACGCTCGTCGTCGAAGTTGACGTTAGTTAGGGTTGAGAAAAAAGCTTTAGGAACAAAGGTATCCACCTCAGGGTTAATGACGCCCAGCTCACGCGCCTTAGTCGCATACACTGAAACACCCTGCAACATGTAGATTAACAAGTCTTGCAGATCCGAGGTCGCAGCCAATTTGCCGCACATACCTTGGGCATAGCTACAACCGTTGCCGGCGGGGGTACGAATAGTTTGCTCACACTGAATACAAAACATGGATAGACTCCTAATTTAAATTCATGCTTTATTTATGCATGTTTAAAATTAGTCTACCTAAACCGAAAATAAGCGACAGTGTTTTCTCACCTTGAATGCCAAATCTTCGAGGGAGATCACCTTAAGCAATTGCTAATTCACATAATAAAAGGTGCCTGAAATCCTAAAAAAAATGCCCATCGAAGATGGGCATTTTTGTTACTAACTCATTTATTATCAGTTGGTTTTCATATCATTTACCGATTGCAGCATCATGCGGCTTTCGCGCTGAAACTGTGGCGCAAAATCACCAAACCACTTAGCAACCGTTTGGAACTGGCTGATAAACGCGTCCCTATCGCCCCGTTTTAACAGCTCTAATGCTTCGCGATAGTTATCCAAATAATCGCCAATCGCATGCTGGCTATCCTGCTGGGCAAAAATAATATCGGCATAAAGCTCTGGGCTTTGGGCGAATAAGCGCCCCACCATGGCAAGTTCTAAACGATAGATAGGCGAGCTAAATTGCAGCAGGGTTTCAATATCCGCCTCTTCTTTGCAAAGATTCAACCCATAGACAAAGGTTGAGAAGTGGCGCATCGCCTGTACCAATTGCATCGCACTATCGTGGCGCTCAGGCTCCGCCTCGACAATCCGGGCCCCCCAAATCCCAATTTGCTCGAGCAACCATTGGTATTTATCGGCTTCGCGTCCGTGACACACCACCACGACCTGCTTAGCCAAACTGCCGACATCTGGGCCAAACATGGGATGAAAGCCAACGACAGGCCCCTTGTGAGCGGCCAACATGGCATTCATCGGTTCTGTCTTGATTGAGGTTAAGTCGGCTAAAATACATTCCTGCGGTAATTGGGTGAGTTTTTCACGGATAAGGTCGCAGGTAATGGCGATAGGCACAGTCACCAATACCAATCCTGCGTCGGCAAATAAGGTTTCCGCCTGCTGCCAATCGTCTTTATCAAGCACTTTGACCTGATAACCCGAGAGCGTCAGCATTTGTTGAAACAGTCCGCCAAGTTGGCCCTTACCACCGACAATCACGACCAAACCGAGATCATTTTTCACTTGCTTAAAACCGACATCCTTCTCGTTGAGGTAGGATTCACGCATCAAGCGGCGCAAAATATCTTCAATCAATTGCGGCGCTATGCCCATGGTTTTCGCTTCTTCGCGGCGTTTTGCGAGCATTGCTGCTTCACGTTGCGGCGCATAAATCGGCAGTCCTGCGGCGTGTTTAACTGTCCCCACCTGTGCGACTAAATCTAAGCGTTTGCGCAGTAAATGCAGCAATTGCTGGTCGACACCATCGATGAGGCCGCGAAGGTGTTCTAATTCAGTTGTGGTTTTTTCGTTCATCTTATCAGTCCACTACACACCTAAAGTTAGGTTTTTAAACATTCGGCTCTTAAGATTGCTCTTAAGCATTGGCCACTTTGAGCATATCGAAACGCGTTGGTAATACCGAAGATAACTTCGATGCGCCCGCACGTAAAACGCTTTCGGTTTTTTCCCAATTAATACAGGAGTCTGTCACAGAAACCCCGTAGGCCAGTTCGCTTAATGGTTTATCACAACTTTGATTACCTTCGTTTAAATGACTTTCTAGCATTACGCCAATAATGGACTTATTGCCGTTGTAGATTTGTGAAAAAACATCTTCACACACAGGGACTTGCCTGGTGTAATCCTTAGAGGAATTGCCATGGCTGCAATCAATGATAAGGCGAGCATTGAGTTTAGCCTTATGTAGCTGCTCCTCACATTCGGCGACGCTAGCCGCATCGTAGTTAGGCACTGCGCCGCCACGGAGGATCACATGCCCATCGGGATTTCCCGCAGTTTGCAATAACGCTACTTGACCCTGTTGGTTAATCCCCATAAATCGGTGGCTGCTGGCCGCCGATTTAAGCGCATTAATTGCCACATCAAGCTTTCCGTCGGTACCATTTTTAAAACCAACGGGCATAGATAAGCCCGACGCCATTTCCCTGTGTGTTTGCGACTCAGTAGTGCGAGCACCAATGGCCGACCAAGTTACTAACTCTGAGATGTACTGTGGGCTGATAGGATCGAGCGCTTCGGTTGCGACTGGCAGTTCGAGTTCGGCCAACCAAATCATCAGCTCACGAGCCATCTTTAAGCCCTTCTCGACATCGAAGGACTCGTCCATATCGGGATCGTTAATCATGCCCTTCCAACCCACTGTGGTGCGTGGCTTTTCAAAGTACACCCGCATTAGGATGTAAAACTCATCGCTGAGTTCATCGTGTAATTTTTTAAGCTTTAAGGCATATTCCTTGGCGGCATCGATATCGTGGATAGAACAAGGTCCAGTGACGATAAGCACGCGGTTATCGCGCTTATGAACAATATCCGCCACGGTTTTGCGTGCATTGAGGATATAACGATACGCGTGCTCAGAGAGTGGCAGAGTCGCTTTTAGCTCCTGCGGTGTAATTAACACTTTCTCTGAACTAATGTGTACGTTATTGATCGTATCCTGTTGCATGCTTACCACCTAAAACTTAAGTCATATACCCACTTTAATCAGGAGCCTGAGTCTCAAACCGCTGCGGGGAAGAATAAATAGCCGAGGCCAGAATGTAATATCGTAATGATACACCATTACAATAAGAGACCAATATGCCTATTAATTGACAGAAGATCAAGGAAGAATTTAACAAATTCGGCATTTAGCCCGAAACGCACTCAAAATGGCTAAAAACACAAACTTCAGGCAACAAAAAACCGCCACGAGGGCGGTTTTCTGTGCGAACACTACGTCTTGTTTTCTGTAGCGGGTACTATTACTTAGTAGCCAGCTTTTCACGGATACGTGCAGATTTACCTGAACGATCACGTAAGTAGTACAGTTTGGCGCGACGAACGCGGCCACGACGCTTAACTTCAATGCTAGCGATCAGAGGGCTGTGCGTTTGGAATGCACGCTCAACACCTTCGCCATTAGAGATTTTACGTACTGTGAATGCAGAGTGCAGACCACGGTTACGTTTAGCAATTACAACGCCTTCGAAAGCCTGTAAACGCTCTTTATCACCTTCTTTAACACGAACCTGAACTACTACTGTATCACCAGCACCAAACGCAGGTACGTCTTGTTTCATTTGCTCATCGTTGAGCATTTTAATGATGTTGTTCATAACTTACTCCGTTCTAGAATTAACTGAGCTACGACTAAGCATTCTTGTCCATTGCTTCAACGAACTGCGCTAAAAGAGTCGATTGTTCGTCAGTCAGAGCTAGATTTTCAAATAATTCTGGCCGTCTTAGAAAAGTCCTACCAAGGCTTTGCTGCAAACGCCAGAGTCTAATTTGTTCGTGGTTGCCACTTAGCAGTACTGCGGGTACATCGAGTCCATCCAGACTTTCAGGGCGCGTGTAATGAGGACAGTCCAGTAAACCGTCGGAGAAAGAATCTTGCTCCGCCGAAGCTTGTTTTCCTAGCACGCCAGGAACCAATCTCGATACTGCATCTATCAAGGTCATAGCAGGTAATTCGCCGCCCGAAAGCACGTAATCCCCAACCGACCATTCTTCATCCACTTCCGTTTGAATGATGCGTTCATCAATACCTTCGTACCGACCACACACCAGAATCAACCGGGATGATTTAGCCAACTCAGTGACGCCTTGCTGATCCAGCTTGCGTCCTTGAGGTGACAAGTAAATCACCTTTGCCTCTTCGCCTGCCGCCGCTTTCGCAGCATGGATGGCATCGCGTAAGGGTTGCACCATCATCAACATTCCGGGACCACCGCCGTAAGGCCTGTCATCTACCGTACTGTGTTTATCATGGGTGAAATCGCGAGGATTCCACGTGTGCAACTCAAGCAGACCGTTCTTCACGGCACGACCCGTAACCCCAAAGTCTGTTACGGCACGAAACATTTCTGGGAACAGGGTTATTACCCCTAACCACATATGTTGTACCTCGACTTAAAAGTCAGGATCCCAATCCACTAAAATCTGTTTACCTTGGACATCCACCTTTAGGATGAATTGCCCTGGGACAAAGGGAAGCATACGTTCCACTTTGCCGAAGCTATCTTTCGCATTGGCTTTCACTAAGAGCACGTCGTTCGAACCGGTTTCCACGATTTGGTCGACAACGCCCATGTTATAGCCATTGGTATTAATCACTTCACAACCGATGAGGTCACGCCAATAGAACTCGTCTTCTGGCAAATCGTTCATCTGCTCTGGCAGGATCCCAATTTCGCAATTGGTGAGCATTTGTGCTCGCTCCCGCGTGGTGACACCTTCAAGCTCGGCGACAACCGCCTTGCCTTGGTAACGCCACTGAATGACTTTTACTTCACGCCATTCACCATTTTCTTTAATAAGCCAAGGTGAATAGTCAAAGATACCTTCAACAGAATCGGTATAGGCGGTGATTTTCAGCCAACCTTTAATGCCATGACAGGAGCCTAATTTCCCCAGTACGACTGGCTGTTGGTTACTGCTCATCAATCTATACCTTAACGCTATTAAGCAGCTGCTTTAGCGTCTTTGATCAATTTTGCTACGCGATCAGTTGTCGCAGCGCCGTTCGCAACCCAGTGCTCAACGCGAGCTAGGTCTAAACGTAAAGTTTCTTCTTGGCCACGAGCCAATGGGTTGAAGAAACCAACACGCTCAATGAAACGACCGTCACGAGCGTTACGGCTGTCAGCAACAACGATGTTGTAAAATGGACGCTTTTTAGCGCCACCACGAGCTAAACGAATGGTAACCATGCGTTTTCAATCCTCTAATGATTTGCTTGAAGCAAAAATAAAAACTGGAACCCCGTGTTCGCGAAGAGTCCCAGATAGAAAGCCGGAAGATTTTACCTGACTTTTCAACGAATGCAACCAAATCTGGCGATTATTAAACCTGCCCAGTGATTGCACGCCTCATTTCAAATAGAATCAACCAACTGATAAAACATCAACTTTGATGAAAATCGCCAGAATTAACGGCCAGGAAATTTCATGCCGCCAGGCATCATGCCACGCATTCCGCGCATCATCTTCTGGATGCCGCCCTTGGCCGACATCTTTTTCATCATCTTTTGCATTTGGGTAAACTGTTTCAATAAACGGTTCACGTCTTGAATTTGCGTACCAGAACCCGCAGCGATCCGGCGCTTACGTGAACCCTTGATTAAATCGGGGTTTTTGCGCTCTTTCGCCGTCATTGAGTTAATGATGGCTTCCATTTGACGGGTCATTTTACCGTCTTGGATTTGCGCTAGGGCATCCGGTGGCAATTGACCCACACCGGGCAGCTTTTCAATCATGCTCATCATGCCGCCCATGTTTTTCATCTGCTGTAGCTGCTCGCGGAAATCTTCGAGATCAAAACTTCCGCCCTGCTTCACTTTGGAAGCCAGCTTCATCGCCTTGTCTTTATCGACACCGCGCTCAACTTCTTCGATAAGCGACAATACGTCGCCCATGCCGAGAATACGTGAGGCGATACGGTCTGGATGGAAAGGCTCTAGGGCATCGGTCTTCTCGCCAACACCGAGGAATTTAATCGGTTTGCCGGTAATGTGACGAATTGATAATGCCGCACCGCCGCGCGCATCACCGTCGACCTTAGTTAAAATCACACCGGTGAGCGGCAGCGCTTCGTTAAAGGCTTTGGCCGTGTTTGCCGCGTCTTGACCTGTCATGGCATCGACCACAAACAGTGTCTCAATCGGTTTAACCGCCGCGTGCAGCGCCTTGATCTCATCCATCATGGCTTCATCGACGTGCAGACGACCTGCGGTATCGAGGATCACCACATCGATAAATTTAAGTTTGGCATGGGCAATGGCCGCCTTGGCGATATCGATTGGCTTTTGGCTCACATCCGATGGGAAGAACTCCACATCGACTTCGGTCGCTAAGGTTTCAAGCTGTTTAATCGCCGCAGGACGGTAAACGTCAGCACTGACTACTAATACCGATTTTTTATGGCGCGTACGCAGCAGCTTACCTAATTTGGCAACGCTGGTAGTTTTACCCGCACCTTGAAGACCCGCCATCATCACCACAGCTGGCGGCTGAGTGGCTAAATCCAGAGCTTGGTTTGCTTCGCCCATGGATTTTTCAAGTTCATTTTGAACAATCTTAATGAAGGCTTGACCAGGACTTAAGCTCTTCGCCACTTCCTGACCAACGGCACGTTCTTTTACATTGTTAACGAATTCACGCACCACAGGCAGGGCAACATCGGCCTCCAGCAGCGCCATACGCACTTCGCGCAGGGTTTCCTTAACGTTTTCTTCGGTTAAGCGACCACGGCCACTGATATTTTTCAGCGTGCGTGACAGTCTGTCGGTTAGATTCTCAAACATCGTCCAGCTCTATACCTTTAGGATCTCGATTAATGAGTTGTATTATAACGATGCGGACGCATTATGCTACTGCTATGCCCTACTTGCGTTAACTTCGGCAACTAACCTGCTTTAGGTCATATTTTGCGATTCGCCTACGACATATTTACGTCTAACAATAAGAATCTGCTAAATTTTGCAACTTATGTCACTGCCCATTTGCCGACGGCTCATGTTATTCTAGGCAAAATATTGATCTGTATGCCCCATTTTCAAGGCACCACTAACAACACGAATAGGTTAATTACCCATGGTCATTTTTTCTGCCTCAGCCATGTTTTTTTATTGCATCGCATTGGTATTAGTGACAAGTCGACTGTTTCATCCTGAAGGTCCTAATCGTAAGGCCGTTGCCGGTGTAGCCGCCATCGCTGTGATTTTACACGCTGCCGCCCTTTCTCAGGCGATATTTACGACCGACGGACAAAACTTCAGTCTGACCAATGTGATCTCGTTAGTGAACTGGATTATCGCCTTCACCTTTACTGTGATGATGTTTAGGTTAAAGGTGATTGTCGTCGTGCCCGTGGTTTACGCCTGTTCGGTGCTCTCTGTAGCCCTGCTATGGTTATTACCTCCTAAATTTATCACTCACTTTGAGCTTTATCCTGAAGTCTTAGCCCACGTAGTGCTATCACTTATGGCCTACAGCGCCTTGATGATCGCCGCCCTGTACGCAATTCAGCTGGCGATGATCCAAAATAAACTCAAGAAGAAACAATTGATGTTAAGCCCTGGCATTCCACCGCTGATGACGGTAGAAAAGCAGCTCTATCATCTTGTGATTATTGGGGTCATTTTACTGAGTTTATCCCTCTCCACCGGATTTATCTTCCTCGATGATATGTTTGCCGATGGCAAAGGCCATAAGGCGATTCTGTCTATCATCGCGTGGTTTGTGTACATCGCCATGCTGTGGCAACAGTATTGGGTCGGCTGTAGAATTCGCACCGCGGTCATTTACACCTTAACGGGCGCGACCTTGTTATCCTTAGCTTATTTTGGCGCTCGGATTGTCAAAGAGTTAATTCTTAGTTAATAATTTCAAGTCAGCTTAGGCGCTTATTCCCTGAGCTGACTTGACACTCCGTGTATTTCTCGGTATCAACTTAAGCTTATCGGCCTGATTGGAGCCTATTTTTGGACGCTATATCGACAAGCGCACTCCTCATTTTCTTACTAGTGCTTATCCTTTGTTCTGCCTACTTTTCAGGTTCTGAAACCGCCATGATGACTCTTAATCGCTATCGGTTAAGACATCTCGCCTCAAACGGCCATAAAGGTGCGATACGCGCCCTTAAGCTACTCGAACGTCCTGACCGCTTAATTGGCTTGATTCTGATAGGTAATAACCTGGTTAATATTCTCGCCTCCGCCATTGCAACCATTATCGGGATGCGCCTTTGGGGCGATTTAGGTGTCGCAGTCGCCACAGGAGTGCTGACCTTAGTCGTTTTGGTCTTTGCCGAGGTCACCCCCAAAACTATCGCCGCCTTGAACCCTGAACGCATTGCCTTCCCATCGAGTATTTTACTTATTGGTCTATCAACGATTTTTGCCTATGTCGTCACCAGCGTTAACTGGATAACCACAGGCATACTGCGCCTCTTCGGCATCAAAACCATCAGCAGCAGCGATGCACTTAGCCAAGAAGAGTTAAGGACGGTCGTCCATGAGGCTGGCGCCTTGATCCCCCAGCGCCACCAAGAAATGTTGTTATCTATATTGGACTTAGAAAAAGTCACCGTAGAAGACATCATGGTGCCGCGCTCTGATATTTACGCGATTAACGTCAACGATGACTTTAAATATATCAATCGCCAAGTGATCCAAAGTCCACATACTCGTGTGCTGGTTTACCGCGATACCATTGACGATGCCGTCGGCTTTATTCATCTGCGTGATGCACTGCGCCTGCAATCAAAAGAACAGTTCAGTAAATCCTCATTGCTACGTGCGGTAAAAGAACTCTACTTTATTCCCGAAGGAACACCGCTCAATGTGCAATTAGCCAACTTCCAGCACAATAAAGAGCGCATCGGCCTAGTGGTCGATGAATACGGTGATATACAAGGGTTGGTCACACTCGAAGATATTCTCGAAGAAATTGTCGGTGACTTCACCACCTCAATGCTGGCCACGCCGAGTGAAGATATCACCGCCCAGCAGGATGGGAGCTATTTAGTGGATGCCAGTATCACTGTCCGTGATTTGAATAAAGAAATGAAATGGGACTTCCCAACCGATGGCCCCAAAACCCTCAATGGCCTGATCTTAGAATATTTAGAGGATATCCCCGCCGAAAACACTAGCCTTCGCCTAGCGGGTTATCCATTAGAAGTGATTGAAGTTGCTGACAATATGGTCAAAACTGTACGTATCATTCCACAGCATTATCAGTCTCAAAAGTAACCAGATTACCTCTCAACGCCAAATGCGGGGGGGGGATTTAATCCTTAGCAAATAGCTCGCAATACCACTTACGGCCTAAATACCATCAGTTATAATGGTATCTAGGCCGTCTAAACAGTTTTTAATATCTTTTCAATATGTTAGAGATTTTAAAGAGAAAACTCTAACTACCTTCTATTCACTTTTTAATTTGTCTTTTGTTTACGCGTCAATTTTCTCTAAACGCCACCTTCGCCTAATCGTAGGAATGCCCCATAGGGAATAACAAGCTTGCAACAAGATTAAATCTTTGATAGTAAATAAACTTAACTGCATAGTTTTAATGCTGCTCCCACGATACGATTAAACTCTCAAGGATGAAACATGTTTAAATACTCAGTTTTCTCATTCATTCTATTTTCGTCCTCCTTTACTTTGGCAGCAGACGGTCTTCCTCTAATTCTGGATTATTATCCAGACTGTGAATACAAAGTAATAATTACAAAAAATAACAACTACACATATGAACTAGATGAAAATGAACTCTTAGAAAGTAAAGACGCTAACATAACGTCATTTGATGGAAGATATCTAGAAAAGATGCTATCAAGCATTCAACAAGATGCGAGATTACAAGGCTCCGACGCTATTATTATTGAAAAAATTAACCTTGGTATTTTTGAGAGTAAACCCATTAAGAATAAAGTATATGTTAAGAAATTTAAAATTCTCACCACCGTGAAAAATATCAAGCTATGCCAAGATCGAAGTTTAACAACGAAACCTACGCCGTATAACAGTAGAGGTCAGCAGATTATACAAAAGACCGAAGAGGTTAATGTAGAATTTGCAAGCAACGTCAGTCAATATAAACAAGCAGAAAACCACCTTGCTCCAGCTGCGAATGTTACATTAAATCGTGCTTATGGCTTAAGTTCTGGTGAGCCTGAATCATCTATAAACCAACTGATGGGGCCAGAGAGCGTAAAATTGTCTATGCTGGACGGTTCAACAGCGTATGTTTACGGCAGGACGCTATGGATTTATGCAAAAAACAGCCAGATTGTTAGGATCGATAAAAACCAGAGCATTCTAAATAATCATGGTAATAATATGATTGAGCCTAGTGATAATTATGACCAAGACAACTGGATTATCGATGGCAAGATACAATTTAAAGATAAGCTAGCGCAAATACTGTCGCTAGAGAAAATAGAACAAGAAGGCAACGATTATCGCCTCGATGGAAAAAACAATAAGCTAATATTGCACTTCGAAACCTTCAGTTTAAACAATAAACATGAAACAGCAGAGATGTTAACTGGATTTTCGTTTGTTCCACGAGAAAACAGCGCCAAGCGTACTTCGATAAATTTCAATGAATTTGATGACAATAAAATAAAACAAATCATCTCAAATAAAAACGAGGATGAATTTATCCTAAGCCCCTCTCAACTTGCCAACATTATAAAAATACCCAATCAGGTTGACTCCTCACGCAGTGAGCAATGGGTCATCGCCACTGAAAATATTCTCCTCGGCATTAATGATATTGAGGCAAGAAAAGTCAGTAAAATTCGATTTACAGAGTCACTAACGAGAAACCAAAACAAAGACGAATTTATGAAAACGTTGAAAAACTACAACGTTCCTATCACTAAATCTGATTTCTTATCAAAAAACCAAGAGTCGGAAGATAATTTTGAACAAGTATTTTACCGAAAAGGCAATGTCTCACTCACAGCAACATTCGAGTCAGAAGATATGAATGCACAGCTAATAGATTTACTTATTGAGTTGTAAATGATTAGCCGTGCAGCTCCCATGACAAAAGGCTATAAAACTAGAAACTACACTTTTTTGCTATCGAGTGCTCGGCGCTTCTCGATAGCAATAGGTGTAATCTCAGCATCTAACTCCTTTTCTAAACCCAAGATAAAATACACTTCGGCCATTAAGAAGAACGGACCAATTAGCAGTTGGTTTAAATCGTCCACAAAAGCGGGTTTAGCCTTCTCGTATTGATGGCCAATCAACTGAAAAATCCATCCCACGATAAATACCGATATAGCCAACCAGAAGGCGTTGGGAGAGTCAGCCATTAGCTCTGTGGTATAAACGACGGGGGCGATAAATAAAGCTAGGCCAATCGCTAACTTTGCGTGTAAGCGAAAGTAATAAACCAGCACTCCTGCCCCTAAAATCACACCTAAACTCACATCACCCGCGCTGCCAAGTGGAATACGGATAGTCGCCAGCAATAGGAAAGCAGACCATATAATCAATGGAATACCTACGAAATGGGTAAGTATATTGCGCTGATTTAAATGCACACTCTTATAGGTTGATAGCTGCTCTACGGCGGATTTCATCTGGGGCTCCTTTTGCTGTGTCCCTGCAAATTAGTGTCTAGATACCACTTTTGACCTAACCTAGCCCAAAAATGCGAGACTGAACAGTAAAAAGTAACAAAAATGTTGCTAGGTATTTTAAGCAATAAAAAAGGGAGCTAAGGCTCCCTTATATCGTACAAGGTTAGAAACTAGCGAGATTCGAGGATAACCGTCGCAATAGCGTAGGATTTTTCATCCGCGATTGATATGTGCCCGACCACGCCGTTGAGCAAAGCTAAACGCTGCTGCGCTCCTTCCGCAAAATCAATCGTCGGCGCACCATCGGGCGTATTCCCAATGTGGATATGCTGAAAAGATACCCCTCGACCAATCCCCGTCCCCAAGGCTTTAGCTGCGGCCTCTTTAGCGGCAAAGCGTTTAGCCAAATAGCGGCTCGGTTGGCTATGCTGTTGATATATATCGAACTCAGCCTCTGTCAGTACACGTTTTGCCAGCTTATCGCCGGAACGTGCCACATGGGCGGTGATACGCTCGATTTCAACTATGTCAGTGCCAAGCCCAACGATTGCCATTATTCGCCTCGACGACCTTCTAACATCAGCGCTTTCATGTCTTTAACCGCTGTCGCTAAGCCATCAATGGCCGCACGCGCGACAATGGCATGGCCAATGTTGAGTTCATACAGCTCTGGGATCGCCGCAATCGGCTTAACATTGTGATAATGCAGCCCGTGGCCCGCATTCACGACTAAGCCTTTGCCATGGGCGTATTTCGCCATTTCGCTGATACGCGCAAGCTCTTTGGCCTCTTCCTCAGCTGTTTTAGCGTCGGCATAGCAACCGGTATGGATTTCGATAAGTGGCGCGCCAGAGGCGACGGCGGCATCGATTTGCGTCTTATCGGCATCGATAAACAGTGACACTTGGATACCATTGGCGGCTAAACGGCTTACCGCGGCAGTGATTTTATCTAGTTGACCAGCCACATCTAAACCACCTTCGGTCGTCACTTCTTGACGTTTTTCAGGGACTAAGCAAACGTAGGTCGGTTTGACTTCGCAGGCGATGTTGAGCATTTCTTCTGTCACGGCACACTCAAAGTTCATCCGCGTCTTTAAGGTTTTTGCCAGCAGATACACATCGCGGTCGATAATATGACGTCTGTCTTCCCGTAAATGAATCGTGATACCGTCGGCACCCGCATGCTCGGCAACCGCCGCTGCATGGACAGGATCGGGATAACTGGTGCCGCGAGCCTGACGCAGGGTCGCAATATGGTCGATATTAACACCCAATAAGATACGGCTCATCGGGAACTCCTTTATGTTTGTAAGGCTAGAATTAACGCTGATTTGCGCCCTATTGTACTGGGACAGACAGTAAAAAACAGGAGCTAGGGCTAATTATTCCCATCTCTGTTAGAGGCTCTCGCTTGAATAAATAGCTGCCGACTCACCAGCGGCTTGTTTCCGAGCAAGGGTTGCAGCATAGAGCGCATCAATCGTTTGGCCTCTAAAAACTGCTCTTGTAACAATTGATTATCGTTAAGTGCGGTTAACATCGCGCCTTGATAGGTATGCTTTGCCCTGCTGTTCAACACAAATTGAAAGCCAAGTTCTGGCACAAGCTGATAGTAATGTTCAGGGATCAGCGGTTCGCCCTGAGTATCGCGGATAAGGGATGGCATAGCCCCGAGTTCCCGCAAGAGCGCCAGCTCAAGGTAGCGCAGCTTCGACTCACAAAACTGCGCCGCGAGCCCGACCAAGGCTTGATGGTAGATGAGGAATAACGCCTCGGCATTATGGTGAACCGACAGAGTGCGCATCAGCAACTCATTGATATACATGCCGGCATACAGGCTATAACCCGATAAAGGCACGGCTGGCGCGGCCGCTTCAATTTGGCTGATGTTTTTGAGTTCAGACTTGCCGCTAAATTCAAAAATCAGCGGCTGAAAGGGTTGGAGAATACTTTTGATGGAGCGTTTACCGCTCCCGACTCGCGCGACGGCATCGACACGACCAATACCGTCAACCAAGAGATTGACCAGCGCGCTAGACTCCCGGTAAGGCCGATGATGCAAAACATACCCCCGTTTCATCGGTCAGCGCGCTCGTTCATAATCAGGCTCGGCCTATCATCAGTAACGATTAATCGTCACCGTAGCCTAAGCTTCGCAGGGCGCGTTCATCATCGGCCCAACCGGATTTGACCTTCACCCACACTTCGAGGAACACTTTGTTATCAAACAAGGTTTCCATATCGAGGCGCGCTTGCGTGGCGATGGTACGAATGCGCTCACCTTTGCTACCAATCACCATCCGCTTTTGGCCTTCGCGCTCAACCAAGATCAGGGCGTTGATTTGATAAACGCCGTTTTCCATCATCTTAAACTGCTCGATTTCAACCGTCGCATCGTAGGGTAATTCATCACCTAAAAAGCGCATCAGTTTTTCACGGACAATTTCAGATGCCATAAAACGCTGCGAACGGTCGGTCACATAATCTTCAGGAAAGAAGAACGGATTCTCGGGCAGCGACTCTGCCGCCATATCTAAAATGCGCTTAACGTTGGTGCCTTTGCTGGCCGAAATCGGCAGAATTTCATCGAAGGGGTACTTCTTGGCCACTTCTTCCAGATAAGGGAAAAGGGCTTCTTTGTCTTTGATATTATCGACTTTGTTGATGGCTAAAACGGTTTTACGCTCTTCACCGCCACGGCGAAGTTTACTTAATACCATCTCATCATCGGCGGTCCATGTCATACCATCGACCACAAAAATCACCATAGACACATCGGCAAGCGAACTCGCCGCCGCGCGGTTCATCAAACGGTTAATCGCGCGCTGCTCTTCAATATGCAGGCCAGGCGTGTCGATAAACACGATTTGGCGTGGACCATCGGTATGGATACCCATGATGCGATGACGCGTCGTTTGCGGCTTTTTCGAGGTAATACTGATCTTTTGCCCAAGCAATCGGTTCAGCAGAGTCGATTTACCCACGTTAGGGCGGCCAATAATGGCCACCATGCCACAGTAGGTCACATCATAGTGAACAGACGGCGCCGCCGCGCTCGCTGCATTCATCCTTGCCAGTAATTCATCTAAGCTCGGCTCATTGCTCGCGTTAGCGTTAGCGTTAGCGGCATCGACAGCTGGCAAGTCTGTTTTTTTGGTCATTTCTTCAGTAACTCCAATACTTGAGCCGCAGCAATCTGTTCGGCTTTGCGGCGCGAACTCGCTACGCCAATCACGCTTTCGCTCAAGTCATCTATACGACATTCAACAGTGAATGTTTGATCGTGAGCATCGCCTTCTATGTTGATTACTTGGTAATCGGGTAGCGGCTTCTTTAACCCTTGTAAATATTCTTGCAGTAAGGTTTTAGCGTCTTTTTGATTCACACCGGGTTGGATCTCGGCCAAACGCTCGGCGTACCAATGCAGTAATAACTTACGGCACACTTCGAGATCGGAATCTAAGTAGATTGCGCCGATAATCGCCTCGACCGCATCGGCCAAGATGGATTCACGTCTAAAACCACCGCTCTTTAACTCACCAGGGCCTAAGAATAAATAATCCCCAAGCTTGAAAGCCTTAGCAATCAAGGTGAGCGTATCACCACGCACTAAGGTGGCGCGCATCCGGCTCAGGTCACCCTCAGTCGCCTTAGGAAACTGATGGTATAAGGCGTCAGAAATCACAATCGATAAAATCGAATCGCCTAAAAACTCTAAACGCTCGTTGTGCTTATTTGCCGCACTTCTGTGGGTCAATGCTTGGGTGAGGAGATCAATATTCTTGAACTCATAGCCCAAAGTACGACACAAACGTGGCAAATTTTTAATCGGTTCCATACTAGTGAATTCCACCTACTCGTTCAAAACGTACTCCACTTGGCACCCAAGTTGGCAGGAAGTCGGCTTTAGAACGGTCAAACTCAAAACTGATCCAGATAGCGACCGCTTTACCCACAAGATTCTCTTCAGGGACAAAGCCCCAGAAACGGCTGTCGGTACTGTTATCGCGGTTGTCACCCATCGCAAAATAATGGCCTTCTGGCACCAGGAACTCACCCGCTGGTAAATTCCCTTCACGCTTGAAGTATCCCAGCATATCGGGGCGGCTTGGATTGATTAAAATATCGTGGGCAACTTCACCAAGTTGCTCTTTAAAACGGATTAATGGCACACCATCTTGGCTGAAATCACCGCGGCTGATTTCGGTACGCGCCACCAGTTCTGGCTCAAGGCAATTGGTTTGCTCTACGCCACAGGCTTTTTGGATCATTAACTGCTTGTTACGGTAGATAATCCGATCGCCAGGTAAACCCACAACGCGCTTGATGTAGTCAATCTGAGGGTTCTCAGGGTATTTAAACACAATCACATCGCCACGTTTTGGCTCGCCCGTTTCAATCAGTTTAGTGCGCCATACGGGATCTTTTAGGCCATAGCTAAACTTTTCCACCAGAATAAAGTCACCCACTAACAGGGTTGGCATCATAGAGCCTGAGGGAATTTGGAATGGCTCATAAATAAACGAGCGCAGGATCAACACGAAGGCTATCACAGGGAAGATAGAATGCGCGGTTTCAACCACAGTGGGCTCGCGGATGATGTTGTATTCAGCTTCCTCAGTTAAATTAGCCTGCGAAGCCTTGGCTAAGGCTAAGCTTTCGCGGCGTTTAGGCGCAAATACCAGCACATCGATTAACCAGATCAACCCTGAAATCAGGGTGACTAGCACTAAAATAATGGAAAAATAGGCTGCCATTGCTTATTGAACTCCTGCCTTGAAATGTAAAGATCCAAACTCAGCGACTATTGTATTTCGACTCGCGAACTTTAGTTAACTTACCGTATTTCTAAAAAAACACCACAAAACATACGATAAGCTAAGTAAAGCGCCGCAAACTGCGGCGCAATAATAGCTAAATTGTGTTATCTCGAGTGTTACTCGTTTAACTTAAGTACCGCTAAGAACGCCTCTTGCGGCACCTCAACGTTACCCACTTGTTTCATCCGTTTCTTACCCTCTTTTTGTTTATTCAAGAGTTTCTTCTTACGGGAAACGTCACCACCGTAACATTTAGCCGTTACGTCTTTACGTAGGGCTTTTACGGTAGAACGGGCAATAATTTGGCTGCCGACAGCGGCTTGAATCGCGATATCAAACATCTGACGTGGGATCAGTTCTTTCATCTTCTCAACCAGCGCTAAACCACGGTGACGAATGTTTGAACGGTGAATAATCATCGCCAATGCGTCTACGCGGTCGCCGTTGATCAGAATGTCTAAGCGCACCATGTCCGCAGGATCGAAGCGGATGAAGTTATATTCTAACGATGCATAACCACGGCTGGTCGATTTTAAGCGGTCGAAGAAGTCCATTACCACTTCAGCCATCGGCAGATGGTAAGTCACGGCCACTTGATTACCGTGGTAAACCATGTTCACTTGGGTACCACGTTTTTCGATACACAATGTAATCACGTTACCTAAGTATTCTTTTGGCACCAGAATGTTAGCTTCAACGATTGGCTCACGCTTCTCTTCGATGTTGTTAATCGCCGGCAAGTCTGCTGGGTTATCAACATAGACGGTTTCACCACTGGTCAACAGCACCTCATACACTACGGTTGGTGCCGTCGTGATAAGGTCAAGATCGTATTCACGCTCTAAACGCTCTTGAATGATTTCCATGTGGAGCAGGCCTAAATAGCCAATACGGAAACCAAAACCCAGGGCTGATGAACTTTCAGGTTCGAAGAACAATGACGCATCGTTGAGGCTGAGTTTGTTCAGCGCATCACGGAAGTTTTCATATTCGTCGGTCGAAATCGGGAACACACCAGCGTAAACCTGAGGCTTCACTTTCTTAAAGCCAGGTAATGGCTTTTCAGCGCCATGCTTAGCTAGCGTCAAGGTATCACCCACTGGTGCACCGTGAATTTCTTTAATACCCGCGATAACGAAACCTACTTCACCGGTTTTCAGCTCAGTTTTATCGGTTTGTTTTGGCGTGAAGATACCGACGCGGTCTGCAGTGTGGTTTTGGCCGGTAGACATTACCTTGAACTTGTCGCCTTTCTTCAACACGCCATTTTTGATACGCACTAAAGAAACAACGCCTAAGTAGCTGTCAAACCAAGAGTCGATAATCAGCGCCTGCAGTGGCGCGTCTGGATCGCCCTCTGGCGGCGGAATTTGCTCAACGATGACTTCTAATACATCGTCAATGCCCACACCTGTTTTTGCCGAACAACGCACTGCGTTCATTGCATCAATACCCACTATGTCTTCAATCTCAGCGGCTACGCGCTCAGGATCGGCTTGGGGTAAATCGATTTTGTTCAGGATAGGCACTACGTCCAGATTCATATCCAACGCGGTGTAACAGTTAGCGAGCGTCTGAGCTTCAACGCCTTGACCCGCATCAACCACGAGCAGCGCGCCCTCACAGGCGGCTAATGAACGAGATACTTCATAGGAAAAGTCAACGTGACCTGGGGTATCAATAAAGTTAAGTTGGTAGGTTTCGCCATTTTTGGCTTTGTATTCCAACGTCACGCTCTGCGCCTTGATCGTGATACCGCGCTCACGCTCTAGATCCATAGAATCAAGAACTTGCGCATCCATTTCACGATCGCTTAACCCGCCGCAAACCTGAATAAGACGATCTGATAGCGTCGATTTACCATGGTCGATATGGGCAATAATTGAGAAGTTTCTAATGTGTTTCATTATGCTGCTATGACTAATACTGAAAAATGGATACGGTTCAAAGGTGCGAAATTGTACCTGATTGCGGTTTCAATACCAATCAGATTCACTCATAGTTCTCTTTAAGTCGAAAAATGCAGCCTTCAGCGAGAGTTTTTTGCCAGATTAAAATCAATAACAACATGAAATTAAACGGGTAATTTTTCTAAACTGATCTCTGAACCTAAATAAGCCAAAATCACAGGTTGGGAATCTACTTCGAGTTGTTTTGCCTTGTGTTTTCCAAACAACCAAGCAACTATCGCCCCTAAAGCGGCAAACGCTATCACACTGAGATCCGAATTAATTTCCAACAAACCTGCGAAAAACTGACCGAATACGGCGCCCGCAAATAATCCGAGGAGCGGCATCAAATAAACCAATGCTGCCGCTTTAAGGACCACACTCTCTGGCAGACCGAGTTTTAGCAGTTCACCAACCTCGCAGGCGCGTTCACTTTGAATAGAGAATTGTTGTGTCTTTGCCGAAAAAGCCTGAGCAACCGCCGAAGTACCGCAAGACTCGCTGCTACTGCAGCTCTTACAGGTACTTTTAAGCTCTACCTCAACGGTCAGCCAACCTTGATTATCGCAGGCGACAACCCGCGCCACTTCTTCCATCATGATAAGAGGCCTTATTCTAACATCAGACTTTTGGCGATACGGGCTAAAGTTTCTGTCGGCACTTTACCCACAGCAACTACTTCGGCATTACCGACTTTTTCAGCCACCAAAGACAGGCCATTGCGAGTGATTAACTCCTCAGGAAGTGGAGCCGAGCCTGCTCGTGCGACATAGACAGAAATATTGGCTAAGCCGTCGGTTAACGCAATATATTCAACCGCTTCATGGCTGCCAATTAAGCGGTGGTGATCACGCACTACCACGCTAAATCCTGCCGGCAGCCAAGAAAATTGCCAATTCTGCCCATCCTGGCGCTCAGCCTGATCGATGACAGCTGGCCATTCCTGCTTGTAGGCTTCCTGCAGAATCGATGGCGGCTCATTTAACTCAATCAGCTCAATCACCATCAGCTGTTCAAGTAATTGTTTATCTTGAGTCAGCATGTCGTATCTCAGCGGCAGATAGGTGTCCATATCCAGCCAAATTTGGAAACCATAACGGTATTCGTCATTGGGCAGTAAACGGATCATTTGCCCTGGACGACCCGCAATGCGCGTACGACCACCGAGTACAAACTGATAACCCACTTCTAAATCACTCATCTTTGACGAGAAAGCCGCAGGCCAAACGCCCTGAATATGATTAGAAAAGATGCTGTAGGCAGGTTGATCGTGCTCGATAAAGGTGACTCTGTTTCCCACTCTGACCGCATTTTTCGGTGGGCCATTGAGGTACTCAAGAAAGGCAACTTCCTGATTATTTACCTTACCGTGAAGATAAACCAAAGGCCGAATGTGATCGGCCTGAAGTTGTATAATAGATGCTTTAAATTCTTTTTCTTTTAAAGCCTGGCTCATTTTCTCAAGCCAGACTTTGGCAGGCATATCTTCCTGCGCCACTGCAGGGAATACCAAGGCTAATAAAGCCAACAGGATTAGACGCAAGCTAACTCCTTACTACTGATTGACAGGAACGGGGATAACCTCGCTATTGTCTTCTACAACGGCACCCGTATTCAATCGTTGTTGCAACATATGATCCTGAATATATGTATTAATTCGACGACGTTGCTCGTTCATTTGATCATTAGTGTAGCTCTGATTTTGCTGCACAGGGCCAGTCTGTAAGCTCACCGGAG
Source organism: Shewanella sp. (assembly GCF_047975355.1). GTDB lineage: Bacteria > Pseudomonadota > Gammaproteobacteria > Enterobacterales > Shewanellaceae > Shewanella. The sequence continues at coordinate 56,684 of NZ_JBKEDJ010000055.1, forward strand.
AAGCACTACCAATCAGTGGACGAGTAATGAGTACTGGCGATGGCGACGCGGCATCATCGACGGTTTGGTTGAAGTTCTGTACGCCTACGATGGCGAACATTGCTACAGTCGCTGCAATCGCGTACTGACCAAACTGCTTGAATAAAGGCACAACACGGCTTTTTTCAGCGTTAACCACTTGCTGCGGCGCTGTTGTGACTTCAGGCGCGGTAACTTGAGGCGAGACAATGGCAGGCTCAAGTTCTATTGCAGCCGCAATACTGGCGGAAAGGTCTAACGCCATAGTCTGGGGTAACTCGCCCCGCATAGCATCGCCTATCAAATGATAGTTACGCCACTTATTATGTGAATGCGTATCGGCAGCAAGTTCTGCCATAGTCTGCAAATCTGTCTCTCCATCGACAGCGGCAGATACCCATTCTTGACCTAATTTATCCATTGTTCACCTGTCTAAATTTAAGGGTGTTACTCTTCCAGCAATGGCTGAAGTTTTTTATCAATTGCTTCACGGGCACGAAAGATACGAGATCTAACGGTACCCACAGGGCAATCCATGATGATGGCAATATCTTCGTAACTCATCCCATCGAGTTCACGCAACGAAATCGCCATACGTAATTCTTCTGGCAAGGTCTCTAATGTCTCGAAAACCACTTTTTTGATTTCGTCAGATAACATTAGTCGCTCTGGGGAGGCAAACTCCTTTAGCGCGTCACTACCTTCATAGTATTCGGCATCCTCTGCATCCACATCATTTGCAGGCGCTCTGCGCCCCTGTGACACGAGGTAATTCTTAGCCGTGTTTACGGCTATGCGGTACAACCAGGTATAAAACGCACTTTCTCCGCGAAAGTTTGGCAAAGCTCGATAAGCTTTGATAAACGCTTCCTGTGCCACATCGGTAACGTCGGCTTGGTTACGCACATAGCGTGAAATCAAGCTCACTACTTTACTCTGATATTTAAGCACCAACAGGTTAAAAGCGTTTTTATCTCCCCGTTGTACGCGCTCAACTAATTGTTGATCACTTATTTGTCCACTCATCCGAGCCGACTTCTCCCAAATCTAAAATGCTGATTTCTCAGTCGCTCGAATCATATTCACTTATGTAGACTAGCGTGCTTTGAAAAAGTTCTAAGAATTATACAAAAAAAGTAAGGTTAAAAGGAAAGTACCCATAATCGGTGAGTTGGTTTACCATAGATGGCACTCTCAGTCATAGCATGATACCCGATGAAACAAGTAGTTGAACACCAATCTGACATATTAGTCATAGGTAGCGGTGCCGCAGGTCTGACACTAGCTTTGCATCTTGCTGAAAAAGCAAACGTAATTCTGCTCTCAAAAGGCCCACTCTCAGAAGGGTCGACATACTACGCCCAAGGCGGTATCGCCTCCGTGTTCGATGAAAGTGATACCATCGAATCCCATGTGGCCGATACGTTAGTGGCCGGTGCTGGCTTGTGCGATAAAGAAGTGGTGACTTTTACCGCCGAAAACGCTAAAAGTGCCATGCAGTGGTTAATTGAATGTGGTGTGGCATTCGATAAAGAAGAAACCGCTGGCGATAATGCCAAAGACGCACCTTATCATTTGACCCGCGAAGGTGGCCATAGCCATAGACGCATTCTGCATGCCGCCGATGCGACGGGCAAAGAAGTGCAAACCACGCTGCAAGAACGCGCCCTCGCCCACCCCAATATTCAAGTTTTAGAACGTTACAACGCCATCGACCTCATCACCACCCGTAAATTGAATCGCCCTGGCAATCGCGTGTTAGGCGCTTATGTGTGGAACCGTAATGCAGAACAGGTCGAAACCATTAAGGCAAAATTTGTCGCATTAGCCACGGGTGGTAGCTCTAAGGTCTACCAATACACCTCAAACCCCGATGTGGCGAGTGGTGATGGCATTGCCATGGCGTGGCGCGCAGGTTGCCGTGTAGCCAATATGGAATTTAATCAATTCCATCCAACCTGCCTTTACCATGCCGATGCGCGTAACTTCCTGCTGACCGAAGCCCTGCGTGGTGAAGGGGCTTATTTACGTCGCCCCGATGGCAGCCGTTTTATGCCCGACTTTGACGAGCGCGCCGAACTCGCGCCCCGCGATATTGTTGCCCGCGCCATCGACTACGAGATGAAACGCTTAGGTGCCGATTGCGTCTACTTAGACATCAGCCATAAAGAAAGCGACTTTATCATCAAGCATTTCCCAACGATTTACAGTCGCTGCTTGGAGCTGGGTATCGATATCACCAAGGATGCCATTCCTGTGGTTCCTGCCGCTCACTATACCTGTGGTGGTGTGATGACTGACTTACACGGTCAAACCGATCTCAACGGTCTCTATGCCATTGGTGAAGTGGCTTATACCGGCTTACATGGTGCGAACCGCCTGGCGAGTAACTCGCTGCTCGAGTGTTTAGTGTTTGCCCGCGCTGCGTCGCAGGACATTGAGAGCCAAATGCACAAAATTCCATTACCTGGGCAAATTCCGGCGTGGGACGAGAGTAAAGTCTCCAACTCAGATGAAGAAGTGGTGATTGCACACAACTGGCACGAGCTGCGCCTGTTTATGTGGGACTATGTCGGCATTGTGCGCTCGGATAAACGCTTGGAGCGCGCGCTACGCCGTTGTTTGATGCTACAGCAGGAAATCCAAGAGTATTACAGCAACTTCAGAGTCAGTAATAACCTGCTGGAACTGCGTAACTTAGTACAAGTAGCCGAGCTTATTATTCGCTGCGCTATGGATCGTAAAGAGAGCCGTGGTCTGCACTACAATATCGACCATCCCGAGAAGGTAGACTCGCCACAACCGACGATTCTGCAACCTGAAAAATAAGCGGGTAGCTTAAGAGCAGTACTTTTAACGGGCTAAATCTCAACCAAGATTTAGCCCGTTTTATTTAAGCAGAGTGAAAAGGGATAAAACCTAACTATGGTTCAATGTTCAGATTTGGATTAAAGGTGTTCGTTTTGACTCGCCACCTGAGCTTTAGCCTTGAGTAATAGTCGGCATAAGTGGCGATAATCCGTATCGCTAAACATATCGGCCCACAGGGGCAATAGATGCAGTTTGTCGCCGGACTGATAATAAACTAGACAGACAAATGGCGTTACCCAAGTTCTGGGTAATACATGAAACGCCTCCTCTGTTGATAGCCAACCTTCCCCTTTACTATTAAGCTCAAAACGGCAATGCCATGTTCTCAGCCGCCATAACTGATAGCAACAGAATCCCAATAATAAGACCGCGAAGAGAAACCTCAGTCCACGCAAAAATGCGATGTCAGTTTCTGGCCAAATAAGTAAAGAGGTACTGCAAACACAAACAAAAACGACCAACGAGAGTCGCTGGTCGAAGGAGGCTTTTACACTAAAACTATGGCGCCGCTCTACCACGGACTTGCACAACCATACGGGCAAGCTCTGCATCGGGACAGGCTTCATGACCCATAAACCAGGCAAATAATTCAGGGTCTTCACACTCGAGTAAACGAATAAACAGGGCCTTGTCTTCATCCGACAAATCCTGATAAACATTTTCGACGAAAGGCTGGAACAAGACGTCCAATTCGAGCATTCCGCGGCGACATGCCCAGCGGACCCGTGCAATGTTCATTAACTCCAAGTTAATCTCTCCCAAAACAAAATTCGCCCTAGTCTACCAGTTCACGCCGTAGAGTGTCGATGCAAGCCATGTTGAAACTCGGTTTAGCATCGCTGAACTTGGCTGTCTAATCCGGCAAATAAATCACTGAAATCCGTTTCTAATAAACGCTTCACCGCAGGATGTTGGATCATCCGTTCGGCAAACATCACATGGTATTCTTCTTTAACATCAAGAGTTTCGCCGAGTAAATGCATACCGTGGGAAATCACTTCTTGGGGATAAACCGACGGTGTAACAAAGATCCCACGTTTTAGGTAGCCAAAGGCCTTCATCATCGCCGCATCATCAAACTCGCCTAAGATGCTAACCTTAAGATTTTGCTCGTCGAACCAACGGTATAATTGTTGCCCAAGCGATGTTCTACGACCGGGGATCAGCAATTGTCCCTGCTCTAAACAAGCTGGGAAATCGGCGCTATAGGTTTCGGCAGAAAAAAAGCTCACGCCACATTCACCTAGTTTTTTCGACAAAATTTCTGGATATTTCAATGACTCACCCGCACAGTCAGAGAGGATCATATCCAATTTATGCTCACGTAAACGGGTCATTAAACTTTCGTGGGTCGCTTCATAACAAGCAAGATGCATGGAACCATCATTTGGCACCACAGAGAGCAACACGCGACTCGCCAAGGCTTTAGACAAGGCATCGGCAATACCGACTTCAAATAAAATGGCATCATCTTTTTGATAATTCAGTAAATCGAGCATTTCATAACTGAGGGAAAACATCTTATCGGCGTAGCGAAACACCAGCTCTCCAAGTTCAGTCGCTTCTAAATTTCGTCCGACACGTTTGAATAAACTGCCGTTTAATCTGTCTTCTAGAGCGCGAATTTGCCCTGTAATGGTTTGTGGTGCCAAACAAAGGGCTTCTGCGGCCTTAGCCACTGAGCCCTTCTTCTTGATCATCCAGAAATAATAAAGATGGTTGTAATTAAGATGCAGCATCGCCAATAAGCTTCCTATAAGGGATGCCACCCCCCTTAAGGCTGCGGCATGTCGGATCGCAATGACTCAGCTTAACAAATGATGAGTCGATAGCGCTATTTTAAGCGCTGACAATCCAATAAGTTAATGACAATGCCTTGCAACTGTTCTAAATCTGCAGCCGTTCCAGTACTGACCGCTTCTGTTACCCCAGAGACTAAACTGTCTCTATCCGGAATACGGTTGGCACAATAAGTGCGATTCGCCTCTTGAAAACGTTTCCCGCCGCGGTACTTGAGTGCCCTAGACTCATAACCATTGGTTTCAAGCCGCGCGCCTAATGCCTCAGATTTAAACATTAACGCGCCATCGACTATGCCCTCAAGATAACTTTGGCAGGTGAGTGATGCGACATCCTTGTTACATGCATCAATCTGTGAAGCCATAGCGCTTGAAGAAAGTGTTAATAGTGCTGCCATTCCTACTAATTTCATATTTATCATAGTTATACTCCTTTTTTAGGTAACACTTTTGATAACCAGAAATATCCAATCAAGGCCGCGAGAATCGAGCCTATCAAGGTGCCAAGGCGCGCTAAGTCGCCATACATAGGGTCTGCTTGCTCAAATGCCAACGAAGCAATAAACATAGACATAGTAAAACCAATACCACACATTGCCGCCACAGGCGCAATTTGCTTCCAACCAATACCATCAGGCAATTGCGCTAACTTCAGTTTGACGGCCACGAAGCTAAACAGCATTACACCAATTGGCTTACCTAACATTAGTCCCAATGCAATCCCGACAGGTACAGGGGAGATCAATGTATCTAAGCTCATGTTTCCTAAAGCCACTCCCGCATTCGCAAAGGCAAATACTGGCAGGATAAGGAAAGTGCTCCAAGGGTGCAAACTATGCTCTAAGTGCTCCGAAGGTGAGCTGCCGTCTTTTGCACGCAGTGGAATACAGAAGGCAATAATCACCCCGGCTAACGTCGCGTGTACACCAGACTTTAATACCGCCACCCACAGCACGAGTCCTAATACCCCATAGGGTGCTAATGCGGTCACACCTTTACGGTTTAAAGCCACTAAACCGACAATCGCAATGCTGGCAATAATCAGGCTAATGGTGGACAGATCGGTACTGTAGAAGAGTGCAATAATCACAATTACACCCAAGTCATCGATGATGGCAAGCGCCAGCAGAAAGACCTTTAACGCCACTGGCACACGGCTGCCCAGCAATGCCATGATACCCAATGCAAAAGCGATATCTGTGGCCGCAGGAATGGCCCATCCGGCTTGTGTCACAGGATCGCCATAGTTAAATATTAGGTAGATACCTGCTGGTACTAACATACCACCAATCGCCGCAAAGGTTGGCAATGAAGCTTGGGCAACACTCGATAGGGCACCTTCCAACAATTCACGCTTGACCTCTAAACCAATCAGTAAGAAAAACAATGCCATTAGGCCATCGTTAATCCATAACAACAGTGGTTTATGCAGATCGAGTGCACCAACACGGACTTGTACTTCAGTACTGAGAAATCCTTGATAGAGCCCCGCGAGAGGAGAATTAGCCATCAGCATGGCTAAGGCAACAGCAACCAATAACAGGATGCCGCCAGCCGATTCTTGGCTCAGAAAATTTCTAATTGCTTTTTCCATCTTGCACTCCAAAAAATCATAATGAACTGAGTGTAGACGAAGAAAAAGAACAAGTATAATCGATAGTTTCGACAAAACACCTCGATAATACCGAGGTGTTAGTCGATTAATTCGCCATTAAACGGCGACAGGGGCTTTGATATGTGGGTGTGGATCGTAGTTGGTTAGCTCGAAATCTTCGAATTGATAACCGAAAATAGAGGCCGGCTTACGCAGGATAGTCATGGTAGGCAAAGATCTTGGCTCGCGGCTTAACTGCAATGCCGTTTGTTCCATATGGTTGGAGTACAAGTGGGTATCGCCGCCCGTCCACACAAAGTCACCCAAAGCTAAATCACATTGCTGTGCCACCATCATGGTCAGCAACGCATAACTGGCGATATTGAAAGGTAAGCCTAGGAACACATCACAGCTACGCTGGTACAGCTGACAGGATAATTTGCCATCGGCAACGTAGAATTGGAAAAAGGCATGACAAGGTGCCAACGCCATTTTATCCAGTTCACCCACGTTCCACGCCGAAACAATCAAACGACGTGAATCGGGTTGAGATTTGATTTGTGCAATCACCTGAGCAATTTGATCGATTGCATCACCACTTTGGGTCGGCCAGCTGCGCCACTGTGCGCCATAAACTGGACCTAAATCACCATTTTCATCGGCCCACTCGTCCCAAATACTGACCTTATTATCACGCAGATAAGCAATATTGGTATCGCCCTTCAAAAACCACAACAACTCATGGATAATCGAGCGCATGTGGCACTTTTTGGTGGTCACTAAGGGAAAGCCCTTACTCAAATCGAAACGCATTTGATAGCCGAATACCGAGCGAGTACCGGTACCAGTTCGGTCTGATTTATCCACACCTTCGGCTAAGATGTGCTTCATCAAGTCTAAATACTGCTGCATTACTGCTTCCCCTCTGGACGAAGAATTAAATATAAACCGAAGAGGATCATCGGCACAGATAGGATCTGCCCCATAGTCATAAAGCCCCAGTAGAGACCTAACTGCGCATCAGGTTGCCTTACGGTTTCAACAATCACACGGAAAATCCCGTATCCGAGTAAGAACATGCCCGACACGGCGCCGACTTTCTTCGTTCGTTTACTGAACCAATAGAGGAGCAGGAATAAGGCCACCCCTTCAAGGGCGAATTGATAGAGTTGTGATGGGTGACGAGGTTCTGGTCCACCACTTGGGAACACCATGGCCCAAGGGACATCCGTGACACGGCCCCACAACTCACCATTGATAAAGTTACCGATCCGCCCCGCACCTAAGCCAATGGGCACCACGGGCGCCACCATATCTGCGACCGCAAAGAAGGTACGCTTTTGCTTCCAGGCGATATAAATCATGGCGGTAATCACCCCCATCAGACCACCGTGGAAAGACATGCCACCTTCTGAAATCTTAAACAAATACATTGGGCTAGCGAGGAAATAATCGAAATGATAGAAGAGCACATAGCCGATGCGACCACCTAAAATCACCCCTAAAAAGCCATAAAACAGCAGATCAGAAACCTGTTCTCTCGTCCATAAACCATTGGAGCGGTCGGCCTGACGATTGAGTAACCACATGGCGGCGACAAAGCCAACTAAGTAAGTGAATCCATACCAACGTAGGGCGGGTTCGAAGGTTTGTCCGAAAATATCAAAGGGGCCAAACTTCACGATCACAGGATCGATATTAGGAAAATTTAATGCCATAACTTATCCATCAACAGCCTCAAATTGAGGGCTAAACACTAAAATCAGCTCAGAATTAATTTGAGACCGACACACAGGAGTAAAAGTGCAAATATTTTTTTAAGGACTGAGGTAGGCCAAGTGCTTGCCGCCTTAACGCCTACAGGAGCCATTAAAATTGAGGTTATTATTAAGCCAAATAGCGCAGGTAAATAGATGTACCCTAAAGTTCCCTCCGGGAGATCCGGCGCATTAAAGCCCGCGATTATATACCCTAAGCTGCCCGACAAGGAGATTAATAATCCCGTCGCCGCGGAAAATCCCACAGCTAAGCGCATCTGCAAGCCAAAATAGGTTAAAAACGGCACTAATAAGACGCCACCGCCAATTCCCATTAACCCTGCAATCGCGGCAACAATCACGGCTACCACAAACAAAATCGCCGAGTTAGGCAGTTTTCGGTTTGATTCGGCTTTAAAGGGATAGGCCATTTGAATCGCCATTAACATCACAAACACTGCAAACCCTTGCCGGAGAGTCGCTGCTGGGATTTGTTCGGCAATAAAACCTGACATCAAGGCGCCGAGAAGAATCCCAGGCAACATGGTTCGAAACAGCCCCCATGGCACATTGCCACGTTTATGGTGCGCTCTGGCGGAGGAAATTGAAGTTAAAATAATCGCCGCAAGTGAAGTGGCAATCGCAATATGGGGTAACTGAGCGGAAGTGATGCCAACCGAAGGTAAGATGTAAAGCAGTGCGGGCACAACAATTAAACCACCACCGATGCCCAATAACCCCGCCATAAAACCGACAAACGCGCCTAAAGCCAAGCAAATAAAGAACACCGACAGCAAACTATCCACACGAGTACCTACAGCGTGATTAAGTGAAGCCTTAGCTTAAAGCAAAAGGCGCAATTAGTTAATTAAGAATTGTCTCCAATCCTTGCTGAGTTAAATATTCTTTAACCAACTCACGCACTTGGAAACCGTTCGACAGGCTTAAGGCCTGAGCTAACAGTTGTGTCAAATCGACGCGGGAAACTCGGCGCAGCAGATAATTAATCCGCGCTAAGCTGCCTTGGTTCATACTCAAATGGTTGTACCCCATCGCCACGAGTAGAATCGCTCCCATGGGCTCTCCGGCCAATTCGCCGCAAATACTGATATCGAGTTGATGATAATCACAATCGAGTCTTGCCTGATGTAACGCCCGTAAAATTCCCGGATGATAACTATCAAAGAGTGAACTTACCCTCGGATTATTACGGTCAACCGCGAGCAAATATTGGGTCAAATCGTTACTGCCGACCGACACAAAATCGACTCGCTTAGCCACTTCATCTAACTGATATAAGAGCGCAGGAACTTCGAGCATAATGCCAATGCGGGGCATTTCAATCTGGCTGTTTACATCATTCTTGAGTTCAACATAGGCCTGTTCTAAATAGGCCAGTGATTGATCGATTTCATCTAAGTTACTGACCATTGGCAGCAAAATACTCAGCTGCTTACCCTCTCCACCCGCTTGCAACATGGCCCTTAACTGCACGAGGAACAGCTCAGGATGGTCCAGTGATAAGCGAATACCACGCCAACCGAGGAAGGGGTTATCTTCTTTGATCGGGAAATAAGGCAGCGGCTTATCGCCCCCCACATCTAAGGTACGCATCACCACCGGGCGACCCGAGGCCGCCGATAACACCTGTTGGTAGACTTTAACCTGCTCAGACTCACTAGGAAAACGCTGCTGTAGCATAAAGGGAATTTCGGTGCGATACAGCCCAATGCCATCGGCGCCTTCGGCGATTTCAGAGGCGACGCCACTGAGTAACCCAGCGTTAAGGTATAAACGAATACGAGCGCCATCGAGCATGACCGATGGCAGAGCTAACTCTTGGGCGTACTGACGCTGCAGGGCCTTTTGCGCCGATATCAAACTGCGGTATTCGCTAACAATCGCGGGCGATGGCGACACCATTAACTGCCCACGGCTGGCATTGACTACCAATAGCTTTTGGTCAATATCGGCCGACAACAACTGCTCGACACCGGTAATCGCTGGCACGCCAAGTGCACGCGCTAAAATGGCAGCATGGGAGTTTACCCCGCCAAGTTCTGTGACAATCCCCGCCAATTTCTGCCGAGGGAATTCGGCGAGCATGGTCGCATCGGCTTCCCGGGTCACTAAAATCACCGGTTTATCAGGTTCAAGCTCTAAACGCTCGGGTTCAATTAACTGCCTTAATACTTTTTGCCCAAGATCGCGGATATCGCTCGCCCGCTCCTTCAGGTACGGATCTTCCATCGCCAAAAACTGTTGAATATAACGCAGCGAAACCCGGCTGACCGCCGATTCAGCTTCCCACCCCTGCTGTACTTCGCGGGCATATTCTCCACCTAGACTGGCATCATCGAGCAGGAGCTGCAAAGCATTGAATATTGAGGCAACCTCCTCATCCTGCTCCCGGTCAAAACGTTGGGATAATGCGCCAATCGCCTCTTTACAACGTCCCATCGCCGCCACTAATCGGCTGGATTCCAGGGCAATATCTTCGCAGCGCACATCCGGTTGTTCGAGGGAGATTTCCCCGCCCAGCACTAACGCATGAGCAATAGCAATACCGCTGGATGCGGATGTCCCTTGAAATAAAATCTGTTGATGCAGCGAACTGACCTGCGCCTTTTGTTTTAATCCTCGGATCGCCATCGCGAGCTGCGCAGCTAAGGTCATTAAAAAGGCTTCTTCCCCTTCATTAAATTGCCGCGCACTGGCCTGCTGCACCACAATCACGCCCACCATGGCTTTTTGATAAATAATGGGGACGGCTAAAAAGGCACGGTATTCTTCTTCCGCGACCTCAGGGAAAAGTTTAAAACGCGGATGTAAACGAGCATCGGCTAAATTCACCGCCTCTTCACGCTCGGCGGCTAATCCTACGAGTCCTTGCGTTAAGGGCATGCGCACTCGACCGACAGCACTCTTCTCGAGGCCATCGGTGGCTGATAATACGAGTTCTTGCTGATCTAGGATATAGACCGAGCAACATTGGGTTTCCATCGCCGCTTTGGTCGATGAAACTAGGACTTCTAATGCGGTTTCTAAGCTGTGGGCGGAAGCCACGGCTTGAGTGATATCCCTGAGCGTATTTAACACTGTTTTCAATCCTCTTTTGAAAATCAGCCCGTTGTCCTTTGTCTTCCCCGCTTCCTCGGAATTTCCTGGGTCTGGAATGACAATGCCGTTACCGCAAACTCTTTCATAACTTTACGATAAACATCACGCTTAAATGAGACAACCTGCCGCACAGGATACCAATAACTTACCCAACGCCAATCGTCAAACTCAGGATGGCCCGAAGAACTTAAATTAATCGCACTATCTTGGCTTTTGAGTTGTAACAGAAACCACTTTTGTTTTTGGCCAATACAAACAGGCTTACTATCCTGCCTCACTAGTCTTTTAGGTAAACGATACCGCAACCAAGAACGGGTCGAGGTTAATATAGTGACGTGTTCAGGCCTTAAGCCAACTTCCTCATACAATTCACGGTACATTGCCTCTTCGGCCGACTCGCCATCATCGACACCGCCCTGAGGAAATTGCCATGAATGTTGTCCAAAACGTCTGGCCCACATAACTTGGCCGTATCTGTTACAAATTATTATGCCCACATTTGCGCGAAAGCCGTCGCTATCAATCACATGGACTCCAAATAAGGATAACTTTTAATAAACTGATTGTTTCACAAAGCCAGTCTCTCAGCAAACCTCTATTTACAGCTATTTTTTGGATAAATACCTTCAACACACTACTTTATCAACAATTGAGAGATTAACCTCTTGGGGATATCCACATTTTCTGTGGATATCTCTGTTTGAAACTAGGGTAAACTAGGTATATCGTTCAAAAAACATCAAATATCATTCTCGGCGACATGATTACATAATTAAAATAAAACACATACAATCATAATCTTATCAAAATAAAACTTTGAAACATGTCGTCAAAAACCATAAAAGCTTAATTTTTAACCTAATACAAATTCTGTTATTCTATCTGAGCATAACCTAAATGTTATACACAGAGCTCGCCCAAAATTACCCACAACCCCCTGGAAAAATGCCCCTTTTTACCATTGACTCGGTTTTTTTATTCGGTTAAGGCCCTAAGCATTGTGAGTTATCCATAATATCTGTGGATAAATATGTGAGAAACGCAAGGGAAAGCCGAGAGTAACTTTGAACACTTTAGCAGGCATTGGAATGCAAACAGACAACTAACATTAAAATCATGCACTTACAGAATCTTCTGTGAGTACAACCTTATCCTTTTTTGAGTGCTTAATTTTTAACCTCTGTTGCTAAGCACCTATTTTCCAGTAAAATTCCCCTATGAAACCTATTATCCCCCCTCAAAATCTGAGCGAAGTGCTCGAACGCGCCAATATAATGGCCGGCATATCTTTGGCTCAAATTGCAGCTAATAGAGGAATTGCTGTCCCTAAGGATCTAAAGCGAGATAAAGGTTGGGTCGGACAACTGATTGAAATGGAGCTAGGCGCCACTGCGGGTTCAAAACCCGAGCAAGATTTTCTGCACCTCGGGGTAGAGTTAAAAACCATTCCCATCGATAGCAAGGGCAAACCACTGGAAACCACATACGTGTGTGTGGCGCCGCTAACCAATATCGAAGGTTTAACCTGGCAAGACAGCTTAGTGTGCCACAAGTTGCAACGCGTACTTTGGGTGCCCGTTGAGGGAGAGCGCCACATCCCTGTCGGTGAGCGTCGAATCGGTACGCCCATACTGTGGGAACCCGACCTGCAAGAGCAGGCGATACTGCAGCAGGATTGGGAAGAAATTATGGAGTTAATTGCCCTAGGCAAGGTCGAAAAGCTCACCGCAAGGCACGGTGAAGTGCTGCAACTTCGTCCCAAAGCCGCCAATAGTAAGGCGTTGACGCAAAGCATTGCCGAAGACGGCAGCCAAAAAATGACCAATCCTCGGGGTTTCTATTTAAAGACTGCTTTTACAGCAATGCTATTAAATAAGGTATTTGGTTAAATTTTCGTAGCTATATAGCGTTGGATTGATCCAGATCACAAATATCACTGGCACTCTAGTGATGATTTTCTATAAACTACGGCATTCTGAAATATATGGCCGTATTCGGATACAAAACCCCTAGTGAGAGCACGTAGACAAGCGAAAAAACTTCTTTTTGCGATATTAGCTTGGGCGATAGCCATGGCTGCTTTCGTGTTTTTCCGATATGCCCAGTCGCCAGAGTTACCGCAATGGGCTGTGGGTTCGGCCGATCTCGCGACGCTTGCCGTCTACATGGGCATTATTTTTGGCAGCCTTCATTGGATGTCGAATTTAATCGCCGACTTTAGTGCCATCAATCGCCTTCCCTATGTCTTCTCGGTGATTTTTAAAGGTTTGTTCCTGTTGCTCGGGGCGACGACCTTAGCCTATATGACCCAGTTCTTGAATATGTGGGCCATTGAAAACCATATGTCGACCTTAAGACAAATGCTCACGGCGCATATTCTCTACAGTCCTTCCTTCCAAGCGCTGATTGTCTACTTGGTGGTAGTGCGAGTCAGTTTAGCCTTTGTCGAACAAATGGGACTCTTGGTTGGGCCACGAATTCTGCTCAACATTGGTTTAGGTAAGTACCATAAGCCGAGATACGAACAGCGTTTATTCCTTTACTTAGATATGGTTGCCTCGACAACCCATGCCGAATCCCTCGGGGATTATCGTTTTAGTCGCCTGATCCAAGACAGTTTTAGCCTGCTGTCGGATACTGTGACCAATAACGAGGCGGAAATTTACCGCTATATGGGCGATGCCGTATTAATCCACTGGCCATTAGAAGAAGGCGTGGTACACGACCGCTGTATGAATATCTATTTTGAATTTAGCCAACAATTAAATTGGCAGAGACGTTACTTTGAAGAGCACTATGGTTTTGTGCCTAAATTTAAGGCGGCGGCTCACTGTGGACAAGTAGTTGCAGCGGTTGTTGGCGTGCAAAAACAAGAGATTAGCTTCTTCAGCGATGTGCTAAATACCTTAGCAAGACTGCAGGATCAGTGTAATCCGCTGGGACAACGCATGTTGATCTCTGGCGCGCTGGCGGGTCGACTCGACAATCCAAACAGCGAATACCGCTTAACCAATTTGGGTCCAGTCAAATTAAAGGGGAAACAACACTCTATTGAAGTGTTTGGCGTTTCCCCGCTTTGATTTCAACTCGCAAAACCTGCAGCCATTATTCCATTTCTTTGGTTAACAGCTTTTGGATAAGCAAACCTAAGGTTCGGAAAGTCAAAATCCGGCTGGTTGTTTGTCGCCAGACTAAGCCGATATCGCGGTAAGGCGCTTCACCAGGCGGTGTCATCACCACGAGATCGGTATCATTTAAGATGCCAGCATCGATTGCCATTTGCGGTAAGAAGGTGGTACCCAGCTTACTATTCACCATTTGCACTAAAGTGTGCAGACTCGTCGCGGCAAAGGGATTCACCTTAGCGCTGTCACCCAACTGACAAGCGGTAATCGCATGTCCAGTAATGCAGTGTTCACTCTGCAGCAGGAAGATACTCTCATCGGGCAATGTCTGGTAATCGATAGGCTGATGAATGCCCCCAGCCAAGTCTTTATGGATCACCATCTTAAAGGGGTCTATCCCCACTTTCATGCTGTGGTAACCACTGGTATCCACTGGCAAGGCAAGGATCAGTAAATCTAACTCGCCTTTGCCTAAGGCATCGAGCAAACGCTCAGTGGTATCCTCTTTGAGTAATAAACTCATCGCTGGATAAGCCTGTTGGCACTGTTTAACCACGCGGCTTAATAAAAATGGCGCTATGGTTGGAATACAGCCTAAGCGGATATCCCCAGTCATAGGTTCGCCCTGATTTTTGACCAATTCGACTAAGTCATCCACATCCGTGAGAATTTTGCGGGAACGCTGTACTACTTCTTCACCAATAGCGGTGAACATAAAGGATTTATGGTCACGTTCAATCAACTGGTGACCAAGCTGTTCTTCAAGATTCTGGATCCCACTCGACAGCGTTGATTGGCTTACAAAGCACACCTTAGCGGCGCGGTTAAAATTCTGCTCTTGGTGAAGATTCACCAAATAGAATAAATTTTTGAGGCTAGGTAAATTTTTCATTTAATCGATTGCCACTAAGGTTATGAATTAATAAATTTAATCAACTCTAACATAAGTTATCAACTAAAACGCGGCTGAATTACTCAATAGTGTGAGCAAAATCGATTTTCAATCGAAGGAAAACGTACTGGGTGACTTATAGACGACAAATGGATGGGATAAAGGCAGGAAAGGAGATTATATAGGTGCAACCTGAAGCTGCACCTCCATCATACAAACTAGGCCTTAGCCTGTAGGAATTGCTTTAGCTGCTGGAGATCGGCACTAGCAAATTCAACAATTTGCGCGACCCAAGTCCCATGCTCCGCTTCCCAACGCGCTTCTTCACCATGTTGAAGTAACTGGGCAATCTGCTGAATACGTTTTAAACCCACTGAGCCCGCCGCACCTTTAAATTTATGGGCTTCAGAGCATAAGGTATCCTTATCGGCAGCTTCGTTAGCCTTTACCAGATTCCCTACATACTCAGGCATTAATTGCTCAAATAAGACCACACTCTTTAGCAGAGTTCCGGCACCAATCGCACTGCAATACTGTTCTAACGTATTGAGATCTAGGATTGTTTCTAATTCAACTGTGGCCATCTAGGCCTCCCTTAAGTAGTCCAATGCTTAAAACACGTTTATGACATGATACCCACTAAAATTGTCAGTGCAACTTATAGCAGCATTTGTGGTCAAATCAGGTTTTAATTAACAAAAAATCAACCATTTCAAACACTCTCAGCGATAACGATAAGTCTATATTGAACCAGACTCTCTAAATCATATGCCATTATGGTCGCGCTAATGCAGCCCCTTGTCCACCCTTACGCGCAAGATCCTCAACAATCGCCACTAAGCCATTCCAACGATAACCACACCAGTCGGGTGCCAGCAGTATCGGTTTTTTCGCATAAGCTGTCACCCGATGAAATATCACCTCTTTAGGTGTATGGCGAACCAGCTCACCGACACAAGCGGCATACTCTCCGATACTGAGCAAAGGTAAGCGTCCTGCGCGCCAAGCCTTTGCCATCGTACTGCCCTCAACCACATGTAATGGATGTAGCTTTAAGCCATCGACGCCCTGCGCCAGTACCGCCTGCAGTGTCGCCATATAATCGAGGTGAGTTTCACCTGGTAAGCCTAAGATAAGGTGAGTACAAACTTTTAGGCCTCGGCTTCTGGCCCGTGCAACTGTATCGCAATAACAGGCAAAATCGTGCCCACGGTTAATCTTATGCAAGGTGCTATCATTGGCGGTTTGCAATCCAAGCTCCAACCAGACATCGACGCCCTTTTGTTGATAACTCGCTAATAAATCTAACACATTATCAGGCACACAGTCGGGACGAGTGCCGACACACAGGCCCACAATTTCACTGTCTTTGACTGCTTCATCGTATTTAGCCATCAACACTTGATACTCATCATAAGTACTCGTATAGGCCTGAAAATACGCGATAAATTTATCCGCATTCAGTTTAGGTTTCGCCTCTTTATAACGGGCTTTCCCTTGTTCTAGCTGCTCACTAATGCTGAGCGTTTCCGCTTGTTTATAACTAAAGGAAGCCACATTACAAAAGGTACAACCGCCACGTCCCAGGGTGCCATCGCGATTGGGACAAGTGAATTTGGCATCGATAGTGAGCTTGCGTAATCGCTCGCCATATTTAGCCTTACAGACAGCGCCAAATGTATTTACGTATGCATTGAGCCCCATTAGCTTGCCCGCCAAATTTCATGTCGTTTCATTAAAAATTACCAAGATAAAATCAAAAAAAAGAAGGGATTATGACGTGTAGGTAGACGAAAAAACTCATGATATACAAAGCGAGTGCACTTTTCTTGGTGGTAAATCAAACTCCCATAATATTCACCACGACCCAGCTCAAAAGCTGAGCCATTGCTCACAGTGTCTTTACACTCCGTGATTCCGCTCACAAGTAAAGAGAATAACAATTCACTTATTTCATATTTTTATACAGCCACTGTATTTGCAATAAAAATCACTATTTCTAAATCAAAAACAATCCATATTAATGTTACATTTTGGTAACTACTGAGTTTTTCATTTTTTAAAATTCTTTTTATTCATAATGTTATACAGCACTTTAATCAGTTGACGTTAACGTAAGGCAATTGTGTTTTGTGTATAAAACATGAATTAATACCCATATTTTATGCAAAATTTTGGTTTGACCTTTAGTTAATCTCAGGATAATTTGGGTGGTTCGGGTGCATATCTATAGAAAGTCTTTACATTTCTCCCCGAGTAGTAATTTCGTTGAGGTCAAGGGAGGTTTTTGTATGAGCTTATATCATCCCAGTTTTGAGCGGGACAATTGTGGTTTTGGCTTGATTGCACAAATGGATGGCGAAGCCAGCCATCGTATCGTGCGCACCGCCATCCATGGCCTCGATCGCATGAAACACCGTGGCGGTATCGCCTCTGACGGTCGAACTGGGGACGGCTGTGGTTTATTAATGCAGCTACCATTGCAATTCTTTGAAGCCATTGCCGCGGAAAATGACTGGCACCTGAGCCGTAAATTCGCCGTTGGCATGTTGTTTTTAAGCCAAGATGAAGAACTGGCCGACCAAGCCAAGTTTATTCTCGAACGCGAACTCGAGCGTGAAACCTTAAGCATTGCCGGCTGGCGTAAAGTCCCGGTTAATCCTGAGGTATTGGGTGAGATTGGTAAATCGAGCCTGCCGCAAATCTATCAAGTACTGATCAACGCCCCGATTGGCTGGCGCGAGAAAGATCTTGAGCGTCGCCTCTACATGGCTCGCCGCCGTTTAGAGCAACAAATTACTGACGATAAAGACTTTTATGTCGCGAGTCTTTCAGGCCAAGTCATAGTCTACAAAGGCTTGATGATGCCTGCCGACTTGCCCGCATTCTATCCCGACCTTGCCGACATCCGTTTGAAGAGCTCTATTTGTCTATTCCATCAACGCTTTTCAACCAATACTTCACCTAAATGGCCACTCGCTCAGCCCTTTAGATATCTTGCCCATAACGGCGAGATCAACACTATTACCGGTAATCGCCAATGGGCCCGTGCCCGTGCCTACAAGTTTAATTCACCGCTACTGCCCGACTTACAACAGGCGGCACCCTTTGTGAATGAAACAGGCTCTGACTCCTCATCCCTCGATAATATGCTCGAGATGTTGCTCTCAGGCGGTATGGACCTATACCGCGCCATGCGTTTGCTTATTCCGCCAGCATGGCAGAGTAATCCAGAGATGGATGATGAGCTAAAAGCCTTCTATGACTTTAACTCCATGCATATGGAACCTTGGGATGGTCCTGCGGGTATCGTAATGACCAACGGTCGTCACGCCGCTTGCGCAGTAGATCGTAACGGTTTGCGTCCATCACGTTATGTGATCACCAAAGATCGTATCCTCACCCTCGCCTCCGAAGTGGGCATTTGGGACTACGCCGCCGATGAAGTGATTGAAAAAGGCCGTGTCGGCCCGGGTGAGCTGTTAGTGTTAGATACACTCAATGGACGTCTGTACCAGTCATTCGAAATCGATAACGACCTTAAGCGTCGCCACCCCTATAAAGAGTGGATGGCAAAAAATAGCCGTACTCTGATCCCAGCCGAACAGTTGGCAACGGAGCAACATGGCGCCAGCGAACTAAGCCCTGAGCAACTGCTGCAATACCAAAAGCAATTTGGTTACACCCGTGAAGAACTTGAACAAGTGATTTGGGTACTGGCAAAACAAGGCGAAGAAGCGACGGGCTCCATGGGCGACGATACGCCAATGGCCGTATTGTCGAAAAAATCACGCTCGCTCTATGACTATTTCCGACAGAAATTCGCTCAAGTCACTAACCCGCCTATCGATCCGCTGCGTGAAAAGCACGTGATGTCTCTGGCGACCTGTATCGGCCGCGAGCAAAACCTCTTCAACGAAACCACTGGCCATGCCTATCGAGTGATGTTCAACTCACCGATACTATTATTCAGTGATTTCAATCAATTACTCGGACTAGATAGCACTTACTATCGCGCGAATATCGTCGACTTAAACTACGATCCGAAGGAAGGCTTAGAGCACGCTATCCGCCGCATCACCTCGGAAGCCGAACGTTTAGCCCGCAGTGGCACAACGCTGCTGATTTTATCCGACCGCGCGATTGATAAATCGGCACAGGTGATCCCGGCGGCCATGGCGGTCGGCGCAGTACAACAAATGCTGGTGAGTAAGAGCCTGCGCTGCGATACCAACATCATAGTCGAGACCGCCTCGGCGCGGGATCCGCACCACTTTGCGGTACTGCTCGGCTTTGGTGCCACGGCGATTTATCCGTATTTAGTGTATGAGTCAATCTCAGATCTGGCGAAACGTCATCAGTTGACCGATACCACGGCGCTAATGCTGAACTTCCGCTACGGCATCGAGAAGGGCCTGCGTAAGATCATGTCGAAGATGGGGATCAGCACCGTCGGCTCCTACCGTTGTAGCCAACAGTTTGAAGCAATTGGTATTGCCAGCGATGTGATTGAACTCTGCTTTAAAGGCGTGGTGAGCCGCATCGAAGGCGCCAGCTTTGAGGATATCGCTCAAGATCAAGCGTTGCTGCATAAGGCCGCTTACCGTGCCCATGTGCCGCTGCCACAAGGCGGTTTACTCAAATACGTGGATGGCGGTGAGTACCACTGCTTCAACCCTGATGTGGTCAATACGCTGCAGGCATCCTTAATCGACAAGAATTTTGCGACTTATAAGAAGTTCGCCGAATTAGTCGATAACCGCCCTGTTGCCACCCTAAGGGATTTGATTGGCATTAAGGCTGACCAAGTCGCGATTGAACTGGATAAGGTCGAGGCTGCCAGCCATTTATTCCCGCGCTTTGACAGTGCGGCCATGAGTATCGGCGCCCTAAGCCCCGAGGCCCATGAGGCATTAGCCATCGCCATGAATCGTTTAGGCGGCCGCTCTAACTCGGGCGAAGGTGGTGAAGATGCTCGCCGCTTTAACACCGAGCGTAACTCGGCGATTAAGCAAATTGCCTCGGCACGTTTCGGCGTAACCGCCCATTACCTAGTCAACGCCGATGTGTTGCAGATTAAAGTTGCACAAGGCGCAAAACCCGGTGAAGGCGGACAACTGCCAGGCCATAAGGTGAGTGTAGAAATTGCAGGGCTGCGCCACGCGCGCCCAGGTGTAACCTTGATTTCACCACCACCACACCATGATATTTACTCTATCGAAGACTTAGCACAGCTGATTTTCGATTTAAAACAAATCAATACCAAGGCACTGATCTCTGTGAAATTAGTGTCTGAGCCAGGTGTCGGCACTATCGCCACAGGTGTAGCAAAAGCCTACGCCGATATGATCACTATTTCTGGCTACGATGGTGGCACGGGCGCGAGCCCTATCACCTCGGTAAAATATGCTGGCAGCCCATGGGAGCTCGGCCTTGCAGAAGTACATCAATCTCTAGTGGAAAATGGCCTGCGCCATAAGATCCGCTTGCAGGTCGATGGCGGCCTAAAAACCGGAACCGACGTTATCAAGGCGGCCTTACTCGGCGCCGAAAGCTTTGGTTTCGGAACTGTGCCTATGATTGCCTTAGGTTGTAAGTACCTACGTATTTGCCACCTGAACAACTGCGCAACCGGTGTC
The DNA here is from genome assembly GCF_047975355.1 of Shewanella sp. Classification (GTDB taxonomy): domain Bacteria; phylum Pseudomonadota; class Gammaproteobacteria; order Enterobacterales; family Shewanellaceae; genus Shewanella. The sequence continues at coordinate 77,499 of NZ_JBKEDJ010000055.1, forward strand.
GCGACTCAGGACAAAAAACTACGCGATAACCACTACCACGGCTTACCAGAGCGAGTGATGACTTACTTTGAGTTTGTCGCCGAGGAAGTGCGCGAGTGGATGGCAACGCTAGGGGTCAGCAAATTCGAAGACTTAGTAGGCCGCAGTGAGTGGCTACATACCTTAGAAGGCCAGACAGATAAGCAACGTGGACTCGATTTAGCGCCAATCCTGTATCAGCCTAAGGTCAGAGCCAGCACCTCGCGCACTTGGCAGGAAACTAATCCACCAGCGGATTTAGGCTTACTCAACCAACATCTGCTCAACGAGTGCCAGAGTGCGGTCGATAAGGGCGAGTGTTTCGATGCCGCTTACAGTATCAACAACACCGACCGCTCAGTGGGCGCACGCCTATCGGGCTATATCGCCACCACCCTAGGCGTAAAAGGCACTAAGGCACCGATTAAACTCAGCTTTAATGGTAGTGCTGGCCAAAGCTTTGGGGTATGGAACAGCCCTGGACTTGAACTCAAGCTCTGCGGTGATGCCAACGACTATGTAGGTAAAGGCATGTCGGGCGGCAAGATTGTGATTTATCCACCGCTAGGGAGTCCGTTCCAGAGCGAGCGTAGCGCGATTGTCGGTAACACTTGTCTCTATGGTGCGACTGGCGGACGCTTCTTCGCCGCGGGTCAAGCGGGTGAACGTTTTGCGGTTCGTAACTCCGGCGCCATTGCCGTAGTTGAAGGCTTAGGCGATAACGGCTGCGAATACATGACAAGCGGTATCGTGGTTGTGCTCGGCAAAACCGGGGTGAACTTCGGCGCGGGGATGACGGGCGGCTTTGCCTATGTCTTCGACCAATTTGGCCGCTTTAACCGCCGTGTGAATAACGAGCTTGTCGATACCCAAAAACTCGAGTCACCTATCCATAAACAGCATTTGAAAGGCTTGTTTGTAGAGCATGTGGCCGAGACCGGCAGTGAGCACGCGAAGATGATCTTAAGCGACTTTGCCAACTGGTTAGATTGCTTTGTTTTAGTGAAACCGAAAAATATCGCCGTTGCAGATCTGCTCAAATTAGAGCAATCGAGCCCGGAACTAGCAGTTAAAGCGGGGTAATAGCAGATGAGTAACGATTTTCAATTTATTGAAGTGGGTCGTAAAGACCCAACTAAAC